>NZ_JBBPBZ010000002.1:2772500-3372500 GCF_038070105.1 Methylocystis sp. IM3
CCGCCATACGGCGGACGATCGGCGCCGGGTTTCGGCGCGCTGGCTCTCGGGGACCGTTCTGACGGGCTTTTCAGGGGCCCTTCTGATCAGCGCCGCCGCTTATACCGCGCTCGACCAGCAGACGCGTTTTGCCGAAGCCCCCACGCGCGCCCAGCCTGCCCGGCAGGCCGAAACGGACGGCAATGTCGTCAATCCGAAAAAAGGCGATCGCATCATGCGTGCGGTCGACGTGGTCGCCGCAAAACAGACCTTTCGCGCCGCGACGACCTCCAAATCGGGCGAGAAGGAAGTGGTGCGCACGCGCGCTTTTACACATGTCGCGGCGACTCTGACCCTCTCTCCGACGAGCTTCGCCGGCGAAGTGCCCGCGTATAACCCGCTGAAGCTCGTAAGCGACGCGCGCGCGCCAGACAGCAACGGGGATGCAGACGTGGCGCTGGACGAGGCGGAGGTCTCTTTCGTGACGAAGGACCTCGCGTCCGTCGACTTAGAGGCCCAAAGTGCGAAGCTGTCCTTCGACGAGGCGCAGGCGCAGGTGCTCGAGCAGGTGAAGAGCACTCTCGCCGCCGGCCCGAAGGCTCTCCCCCTGCCCGGCCAGTTGCTGCTCTCGCGCACGAGCCGCGCGGCGGGCATCGATCCGCAGGCGCTCGCCTACGCCACGCCGGGAGCCTCGCTGACTGCGCCCTTTTCCTCGATCGAAGTGCGCATGGTGCCGGAGAATGTGACGATCGCGCCGCGCGATACGCCGCAACCCACGCAAATGGAAGAAAAGCTCGCCGTCGTGCGCCACGGCGAGGAGCTTGCCGACATTCTTGCGGCGAATGGCGTGCCGAAGGCGAGAATCGCAGCTGTTGTCGCGGCCTACAGGGGCAAACGGGATCCTGTTCGGGAGGGCCAGCGCGTCAAGCTGCTGTTTGCGGATTTCGATGGTTCGGGCAAAAACATGCAGCTTGCCCGCCTGTCGGTTTACAACGACGATGAAATTGAATCGATCGTCGCCGCGACCGACAAGGGCGCCTTCGTGCAGACCCCGACTACGCCCACAGCCATCGCAAAGCGCGGGGCTCCCAAGCGCAATTCGCCCGTTCTCGACGAGTTCGGCGACATAGAGGAAGATCCCGGCGCGATGCGCCTCTACGATTCTCTCTACGAGACCGCGCTAAAACAGCAAATCCCCAAGCCCATCATCAATGAGCTCGTGCGGGTCTTCGCCAATGACGTCGATCTGCAGCGCGCCGTCTCCGGCGGCGACTCGCTCGATATTTTCTACGACGAGCCGGAAGACGGCTCGGGCCCCACGCGCGACTCTCTGCTTTTCGCCTCGCTCAATACGCGCGACGAAACCTATCGTTATTACCGCTTCCAGACGACGGACGACGGGCTTGTCGATTATTATGACGAGAACGGCCGTTCGAGCCGGAAATTCCTGGTGCGCAAGCCGATCTCCATTGGCGAGACGCGCTCGGGCTTCGGGATGCGCCGCCACCCGATCCTGGGCTATTACAAGATGCACACCGGCGTCGACTGGGCGGCGCCGATCGGCACCCCGATTCTGGCGGCCGGCAATGGCACAGTCATCAAGGCGCAGTGGGACTCGGGCTATGGGCGGCGCGTGGAGATCCAGCACGCCAACGGCTACATTACCACTTATAATCATATGTCCGGTTTCGCGCGCGGCATCACGGAGGGCGTGCGGGTCAAGCAGGGGCAGGTTGTCGGCTTCCTCGGCTCAACGGGCCTCTCGACCGGTCCGCATCTCCACTATGAGGTCATGGTCAACGGCCATTTCGTCGACCCCATGCGCGTGAAACTCGCGCGCACGCGCGAGATCGAAGGCCGCATGCTGGCGGAATTCAAGAGAGAGCGCGACCGCATCGATTCGCTGATGGCCAAGGCGCCCAACAGCAACAAGGTCGCCTCGCGCGGCGGCGCGAATCCGACGGCGAGCCGTTAGCGTCAACCATGCAATGCGGTCATGCGAAGCGACGAGCGATTCGCTTGCCGTAGTCGCGCGCCGGCGCTTCGATCAGCCTGTATGTCACCGCCGCGCCCGACAGAACGGCCGCAAGAACAACGACAAAAAGGAGATCGCCGATCCAGGGCGAGGCGACCTCGAGCGTGAACCGGCCCATCGGATGCCCAGACTGGTGGATCAGGCGCTTGATCGCCCCCGTGGCCAGGTAAAAGGCCGTCATGTGGATCATGTAGACGGAGAAGGAGATTTTGCCCAGGAACTGGGCGGGCGCGCTCGACAGGAGCTGTGCGGCGAGGCCCCGCCCGCTACGAAGCCCGACCACCATTGCGACGAAAAGCGGGATGGCGAGGATGATCGACGCGCCATCGGCGAAAGTCATGACCATGATGGCCAGCGCCCCTGAAACCGTCGCCGCAACCGGCAGAAACGGCCAATCGCCCGGCTCGTAAAGCCAGATGGCGACCCCGAGCGTGAAGCCCGCAAGACACCTCACCAGTCCCCAGCCGAAATTCACGTCGAGCGACTGCTTAATCGCGGCGAGAGCGACAAGCGCGCCGCTCGCCAGGCAAATCGCCAGGAGTGCGTTTCTGCCTGGACGCATGTCGCCGTGGGTGGCGACGACGGCGAAGAACGCATAGGCGACGCATTCAGCGCCAATGCTCCACGCCGGCGGATTCCAGCCCAGCTCTCGCACCAGTCCAAGCCCTTGCAGCATCAGCAGATTGACGACCAGCAATCCGGGCGTGAAGGCGCCCGTGAACGGCGCCGAGTCGGAAAGGCCCTGTGCGCGAAGCGCCCATTTGACGAGCTCCAGCGCGAAGACCGCCATGAGCACAGCGAAGTGCAATGGATAGAGGCGGAAAAAGCGCCGTACTGCAAATTCGCGGATCGACTGCGGGGTTCGGAGCCGGTCGCCATAATTGGCGGCGATGACGAAGCCCGACATGATGAAAAAAACGTCGACGGCGAGATATCCGTTGCGCACCAGCCTCGTATCGACGAAATGCGTCGCCCAGGGCACATGATAGAACACGATGAACAAGGCCGCGACGCCGCGCAGACCGTCCAGCGCGGGGTAATGTTTCGAAGCCAATAGAACCTCCACGATCGCGAAAATCGTGGCATTCTGAACCTCGGCTCCTAACGTAACCTTAGCCTTTTGTGACCGCCGAAAAGCGCATGGCCCAAGGGGAAGGAGCGAAGGAGCGAAGGAGCGGCGTTCCTTACGCGCCCTGGAATCCAGCTTGGCGCCGCACGGCCTCCGCACTCATCCCTGCCTCGCGCAAGGCGCGCAGCGTCGCCGAACCACGGCTTTTCGCAAGTTTCTCGCCGCCCTCGTCGCGGATCAGATCATGATGCCTGTAGCGGGGTTCAGGCAGGTCGAGCAGACGCTGCAACAGGCGGTGCAGGCTCGTGGCGAAGAAGAGATCGCGCCCGCGCACGATATTGGTCACCCCCTGCAAAGCGTCGTCGACCACGACGGCGATGTGGTAGCTCGCGGGCGTATCCTTGCGGGCCAGCACCACGTCGCCCCATTGCGCAGGATCGCAGGGAATCGCCGCGAAATCCTCATCCCGGAGAGAGTGCGGCTCGAGGCCTGGCGCCTCATGCTCCCGCCAGCTCAGCCCGCGCCCAGCCAGGGCCGCAGCCTTTTGCATGTCGAGGCGCAGTGCGACGCCCCCCTGCGCGAGAATTTCCCGCGCGGGCGGGTGCGGCTTGGCGCGGCAGGTTCCGGGGTAGAGCGGCGCGCCGTCGGGATCGCGCGGCCAGCCGGGATGCGCGCCCGCGACATGCGCAATGTCCGATCGCTTGCAGTCACAGGCATAGAGCAGCCCCATGGCGTCGAGCCGCCCGAGGGCGCGCGCGTAATCGTCGAAGTGCTCCGACTGGCGGCGCACCGGCTCCTCCCATTCGAGACCGAGCCAGGCGAGATCTTCATGGATCGCGACCTCGAATTCCCTGCGGGCGCGGCCCCTGTCGATGTCTTCGATGCGCAGCAGGAAGCGCCCGCCGCTTTTGCGGGCGAGCGTGAAATTCAGCAGCGCGGAATAAGCGTGGCCGAGATGCAGAAATCCGTTCGGCGACGGCGCAAAGCGGAAGACCGGGAAGGTCATGCGCGACCCCTGATCAGATTTGTCCCTCTGGCCGCTGGCGGGCAGAGGGAGGCGGGACGACGCAGCCGAGCGTTCGGCGGCGTGGTCCCGAGCTATTCTTTTCGGCCTCGTTCCGAGATCGAAAGCGCCGCCGCGAAGGCCTGCTCCCGGTCGAGTTCGCTCGTGTCGAGCAACACCGCGTCGGCGGCGGGCTTCAGGGGCGCGGCGCTGCGTTCGCTGTCGCGGGCGTCGCGTTTCCTGACATCCTCGAGGATGGCGGCGTAATCGACGTCTTCGCCGCGCGAGGCAAGCTCCAGCGCGCGCCGCTGGGCGCGGGTTTCAGGGGTGGCGGTGACGAAAATCTTCACGGCGGCGCCAGGGCAGATGACCGTGCCGATGTCGCGGCCGTCGAGAACGGCGCCCTCGGGCCTTGCGGCGAAATTGCGTTGCAGGTCGATCAGCGCCGCCCGCACCGCCGGCATGGCGCCCATGAGCGAGGCCGCCTCGCCCATCTCGCGGCCGCGCAGACGCGCCTCGTCAAAATCGGTCAGCGACAGACCACGCGCCGCCTCGACCGCCGCGTCCACGTCATCGAGCGGCAGGCCCTCGTCCATCAGGGCGCAGGCGGTCGCGCGATAAAGCAGCCCCGTGTCGAGATGCGGCAGCCCGTAATGCTGTGCAAGGCGGCGGGCGAGCGTGCCCTTGCCGGAGGCCGCCGGTCCGTCGATGGCGATGACGAAGCTCACGAAAAGCGCGCTCCGAGACCCTCCATCAGCGGCCGGAAGGAGGGGAAGCTCGTGGCGATCATCGTCTCGTCGTCGACCGTCACCTTGTCCCGCGCCGCGAGGCCCATGATAAGGAAGCTCATGGCGATGCGATGGTCGAGATGGGTCTCGACCACGCCCCCGCCCCGGACTGGCCCGCCGCGCACAATGAGGTCATCGCCCTCGATCGCGCAGTCGACGCCATTGGCCGCGAGCCCCGCCGCGATGGCGGCGAGACGATCCGACTCCTTCACCCGCAACTCGGAAAGACCGCGCATGCGCGTTTCGCCGCTCGCGAAAGAGGCGGCGACAGCCAGAATGGGGTATTCGTCGATCATCGAGGGCGCGCGCTCGGCGGGAACGTCGACGCCCTCGAGCGCGGAAAAGCGCGCCCGCACGTCGGCGACCTCCTCGCCCCCTTCCTCGCGCCTGTTGTCGAGCGAAATATCGGCGCCCATCTCGATGAGCGTCGTCAAAAGGCCGCTCCTCAGCGGATTGGTCATCACCCCCTCGACCACGATGTCGGAGCCCGGCGTGATCAGCGCCGCGACCAGCGGAAAGGCGGCGGAGGACGGATCGGCCGGCACGCGCACGGGGCGCGCGATCAGTTCGGGGCGGCCCTGGAGCGTGATCTTGCGGCCATGGGCGCCATGAGGTTCGCTCCTCACGCTCGCGCCGAAATGCGCAAGCATTTTTTCGGTATGGTCGCGCGAGGCCTCGGCCTCGATGACCACGGTGCGCCCCGGCGAGTTGAGGCCGCAGAGCAGCACGGCCGATTTGATCTGCGCAGATGCGACGGGCGTCTTGTATTCGACCGGCAGCGGCTCGGCCGAGCCCTGAAGCACGAGCGGCAGCCGGCCGCCCTCGGCCTGTTCGAGCACCTGGGCGCCCTGAAGCGCCAGCGGATCGAGAATGCGCTTCATCGGGCGCTTGCGCAGCGAGGCGTCGCCATCGAAGCGCGCGACGATCGGGTGTCCGGCGACGACGCCCATCATCAGCCGCGATCCGGTGCCGGCGTTCCCGAAATCGAGCGTCTCCACGGGCTGGAGCAGCGAGCCGAGCCCCGCCCCCCAGACGCTCCAGCTCCCTGGTCCATGGCGCACGACCCGGGCGCCGAGCTGGCGCGCGGCCTGCGCCGTGCGCAGAACGTCCTCGCCTTCCAGAAGGCCGTCGATCCGGGTCTCGCCCACGGCCAGGAGCCCGAAGATCATGGCGCGATGCGAGACGGATTTGTCGCCCGGCGGACGCACGCGGCCCGTCAGCGGGCCGGAGGCGGCGGCGCTCAGCGGCGCGGCGGGAACATGGGAGGCGTCCAAAATGCAGGCCCTTGGCAAGCAGCGCGCCGTCGCGGCCGCCGCTACGGCGCCGCGGCCAGCGCGCGGGAATTTTTCTGGAGCGGGCGAAGGGAATCGAACCCTCGACATACAGCTTGGGAAGCTCGCCGAGGCCACTGATCTACAACGCTCGCGTTCCTCTTCGTGGATAAAGGAAAGAGGAATGCCCTGCAAGATCATGGACGCCGCAATTCCGTCAAAGTCGGAAAGCCCACCACGCGATAAAGAAAATGCCGCCCCGCTTGAGCAACGGGACGGCAAAGAAAAGGTCATTCAGAGCACCCAAAACTACCAAAGGGCGCAGCAATTCGCAAGCGCGCCTGGCCATTTCGACGCCCTCCGTCGCGAGCTGATTATCGAATGCGGCGAGCTGATCGCTTCGCTCGGCCTCTCGCTGGCCGAGGCCGCCTGGCGCGGCGATGATCGGCTCACCGAGGCGCATCTGCGCCAGCTTATCGCAGCGACGCGCGCCGCTTGTGCGACGTTCCGCGAAATCGTCCCTGGAGACGGCAATGGGGGCGCGCGATGAGTTGGCTCGACTCTTTCATAGCATCCATGTCCGCCCATCATACGCCGCTGAACGTCGCCGCTAAGAAGGCGGGCGTCGATCGGGGCGCGCCAGAACGCGCCCTTCGTCGCCAGGGGATCAAAGGCAAGAATTCCCTCCCCTCTGCCTCCGTCGGCGGAACGCTTCGCCGCTCCTCCAACGGAGGGGCGCGCAGATGAGAAAAGACGAGATTCCCGGCGTCATCGCAGGCGCGAAACTGATCATTTTCCCTGGGCAAAAGGGACATGGAGGGCCGCCGCCGGTCGATCCACCGAAGGATGGAGGCGACTTGAATCGCCGCCTCGCGACGTTCGCTCGGACCGACCTGGGTAATTCGGAGCGGTTCCAGGAACGGTTTCGAGGACAACTTTTGCATTGCCAGGCGCTCGGGTGGCTTGCGTGGGACGGAAGGCGCTGGTCCAGTTCGCTCGGCCTCGAACGCGTCGAAGAGGCTGAACAGGAAACTGTGCGAGCAATTCGGCTCGAGGCGGACGCCATTGAGGGGACGCGCGACGATTATGAGATTGAAGACGCCAAGGGAAAGAAAGTTCTGCTCTCGGAGGCTCTGCGAAAGCATGGCCGTGCTTCTGAGGCGAGGTCGCGTGTGCGCGCGATTTCTGATCTAGCATCCTGCCGGATGAGCGCGCAGGTTTCGGAATTCGACCGCGACCCCATGCGATTCAACGTTGAAAACGGGACACTCGTTTTCAGGCGGGGAGACGAAGGCGTTTGTGTCGATCTACTGCCGCACAATCCAGCCGATATGATCACAAAGGTTGCCCCTGTTGTTTTTGATCCCGAGGCGCGCTGCGACGCATTCAACCGTTTCTTGGAAGAGGTCCAGCCAGAAGAGACTATGCGGCGATTCTTGGCGCAGTGGTGTGGTTACTCACTGACTGGCAACACATCTGAGCAAAAGCTCTGTTTCTTCTATGGTAAGGGCAATAACGGAAAGTCCGTCTTTGTCGAAACGTTCAGATATATTGCCGGTGACTATGGCGACGAGCTCCCGATCGAAAGCTTTCTCGACGCCGGCCGCGCGCGGATTGGCGGCCAGGCGACGCCCGATCTGGCCGAGCTCCCGGGCGTTCGGTGCCTGACCACGACGGAGTCGGAAAAAGGCGCAAAGCTTGCGGAGGCGCTGGTCAAGCAGATTACGGGAGGCGACCGCGTTAAAGCGCGTCACCTCAACCGCGACTATTTTTCCTTTATGCCGCAGCTCAAATTGACCGCGATGGGCAATTATCGGCCTGAGGTTAGAGGAACGGACGAAGGAATCTGGCGGCGCATCATCCTCGTGCCGTGGGGCGTCACGATCCCGAAAGAGCGGCGCGACCTCAGCCTCTCCGAGAAGCTGCGCGCCGAGGCCTCTGGCATTCTCAATCTTTTCCTCGCCGGGCTGAAGGATTGGCTTGAGAAGGGCCTCCTCGTGCCCCAGAGCGCGCTGGACGCGACGGCGCAGTATCGAGAGGACAGTGATCCGCTCGGGCGCTTCCTTGCTGCGTGCACCGAGCCAGCCATCGGGGAGCGCGTGGCCTCGACAGACATGCACCATCTCTATTGTGTGTGGGCCAAGGCAAACGGTGAGCGCGCCTGGACGCCTACGGGGTTTGGAAAGGCAATGCGCGATCGGGGTATACCCAACGCGAAGAGCTCAGTCGTCTACTGGGTCGATGTAAGGCTCACGAAGTGTGCCAGCGACTTCCAAGATCACCAGGCCGATACCCCGCCGGCAGACGAAAGTAGCTATGGCGCGACCTATGGCCGCGACGATGACTAAGCTTAACAGTAATCAACGGGAGGGTTTTTAGCTTTCACGGGAGGGTTTAGGGAGGGTTGCGGGATGGTTAAGTGCTTGATTTTATGGAAAATGGGAGGGTTGGGAGGGTTTTTGCGCGCTGCCTCGCACATGTGCGTGCGCGTGTGCGCGCATATGAACATTCATAGGTAAAAACCCTCCCAACCCTCCCAAAGCCTTTAAGAACAACAATTAAACCCTCCCAATGTGAACTAACAACCCTCCCAACCCTCCCAAGTAGTTTTAAATCAACTAGATACTAGCAAAGACGTTACTTGTTATAATATCAACCCTCCCAAGGTAAATAAAATCAGTGCATTAGATGATGATATGGGATGAGGGACGATATCTAGAGAAAACGCACAGCCGGGCGGGCCGGTAGATGAGGCCTATACAAGGCGCGGGTCCTTCCCACGCCTGGCTGAGAGGGGAAGTTCAAGCCCTGGGGGTCCACACGAAAGAGGAATTTTTTTTAGGGTTGTAGATGGTTATGGTTGTGGATGGTTATGGTTGCGGATGGTTATGGTTGTGGATGGTTATGGTTGCGGATGTATCGCGAACCCGAAGATCGCGAACCCTGGTGAAATTCATGATTTCGCCCCCGCCCCCGGGGCTCCGCCTCTTCCGTGTTGCTAAGCGGCGAGAGGGACCCGCGAGGCAGGAGCAAAGCTCCTGATCGACCGCGCAACTTGCCCTATCTCACCACCTCGCCGCCAATTTGCGAGGGAGCGAGGGACGTCGATTTTCCACGATGCGGCCGCCCGCTAGAAGAACGCCAAGGCTGCGCTCGCCGTGAAAAGTTCGAGGCCTCTGAGCGGGCTCGTGGATAATTTCTAAGTTACTTGTGTTTTAGCCGGACGCCGGGCCCTCCCCCGTTCGCTTCGATGAATTCCACCCCGGCCGTCTCGAGGGCGGCGCGGATCGCGGCCACAGTGCGGGGCTTCAACTCTTCGCCGGCTTCGAGGCGCGAGATCGTATTCGGCGCGACCTGTGCCAACTGGGCGAGCTCTCGGATTCCAAGGCCAGTAGCGACCCTGGCCATTTTGCACTGAATCGCATTCATTTCGAAGCAATGAACCTATTTTGCGTTGACGTTTCAATTATCGCGCGCTAAAAAGTAGCGTCGTTTCGATTTCATACCACACAACCAACGCGAAAACCACCATTTTCGCGAACGGGAAAGACTTGTCCAATGCCATGGAAAACTGCCGCTACCCTTATCGCCCTCGCCCCCTTTGCGCCCCTCTGGCTGGCCTTCGGTGTCGCCGAAGCCCGCCGCGCGCTGGACGCCGTTCGCGTGAAAGGGGGCGACCGTGACTGACCTTAAGCGACCGCTCATTGAGCGCTCTTTCATCATCGAAGAGCTCAAAACCGTGATGGCAAAACTGCGCGCGATGGAGCTCGCCCTTACGGGCCTGAAAAAGGCTCAGGCGCTGTCCGACACTGACATGAAGGCGTTGGAATTTATAGCCACCGCGGCTCATTGCGATGTCGGCGAGCTCTGCCTGGCGCTCGAAAACGAACAGGACGGAGGGAGCAATGGCTGAGCCGCTCTCCACCCTCCAGATTGTCGACCATCTTGGGGACCTCGTCTCGCTCGCTCGCGCTTTGGAGATGGCAATCTCAGGCTCGGCGACCCTCGACCCCATGGAGAGCCGCGCTCTCAACAAGCTGGCCGAGACGCTCGTCGACGCCATCAAATCGCTGCACCGCTCCCTCGACGCGGAGCTTGAGACCGAGCGGGAGGGCCAGCAATGACCCGTCTCCTTCTGACAGAGCAACCAGCCCGCCGCGGCTTCCTGCGCTCCCTCGTTATGGCGCCCGCCGCCGCGCTGGCGACGCATCGGCTCATCCTGCCGAATAAGGACTCCCCGGAAGACCGCGCCCGGCGCGCATGGGCGGATTTCTCCGCAGCCATGCGGGAGATGACGGCCGACGCCAAGGGGTGGCGCATCAGCGGCGCGGGCGAAGTCAAGCCCTTCAGGGACCGCCCAGCCATGGCGTGGCTCAACGTCCATACGACTCACTATATCGCCGATCTCGATCCCCGGACGCCGCGCGGGATCATCGAAACGTGGCGTAGGTTTCCGCTATGACCGTCCACGCCCCTCCTTCGCGAACCTTCCTAGAAGTCCCGCGCAACACACGCCGCCGCATTGAGGCACTCGTCGAGACGCTGATCGGTCTGCTCGACCAGCTCGACGGCGACTGCGACTTTGAAGACGGCCACGACCTGGAATGGGACCCGGCAGAGGACGGGATCGCGGACCAGAACGGGGCGCGAGAGCAAGGCTGGACCTGACATGGATGAAAAATGAAGCCGCAAGAAATTTTCAAATACATTGATACTTGACTGACGGCCAACCATGTGTGATTGTTCGCCCATCATACCGGATTGGGAGAGACAGTCGTGATTTATGCGGAAGGCTTCACTGCATCGACGGGCGAGTTTGCAACTCTCACCGGCGCGAAATTCGACCGGGTTAACAAGTTCTCTGAGGCAGTCGCGAAGAAGAAAGCCGGAATCTTTATGAGCACTGAAGGCGGCAAGCGGCGGTGGCGTGCGAGCCAAACCATCGCCGCTGCGATTGCCTTCGCGGCCGCTGACACGAATGGCGCCATTGGAGGCATGTCGGCAGGAGATGTTTTCATCACCTTGGACAGCTACGGGGAGCTGCCATTCGTCCTCGATGATGTGTTTTTGCCGTGGCCCGACACCAACAAGCTTTATTCCAAGGAGGAAATCGAGCAGCGCGAAGCGCCTAATCCGGATAATTATCTCGCACTCGTCAAAGACGAGGCAGTGAGACGGACAATCTATCAAGAGCGCCCGCAATTTTGGACCGATCGCGCCAGCGATCTCTACGTTGGCTTCTATTTCTACGGCTACCGCAAGGAAACGCAGGCGCAAGAGCAATACGGCCCTGAGCCTCTTTACGGGAGCCTTGCGCGGATCATGGGCAAGATGCTGGCGCGTTCTGGCGACGGCGAAACATCGGTCGGCCAAATCTACCTCTTCAATGTGCACGACGCGCTCTCGCGCATTGTGAAACGCGCGCGCGAAAGCGGCATCTCTTTCCCGGCGCTTCGCGAACACTACGGTCGACCGGAACTGACTGCTGCGCAGGCCTAACATGTCGATCCAGCTCACACTTCTCGAGCGCGCCCTGCTCTCGATAGCGCCGACTCTCGCTATGCGGAGGATTCAAGCCCGCGTGGCGGCGAATGAATTCGTCCGCAATTACGATGGCGCGTCGCGCGATCGTCGTCTCGGCAACTGGCGCGCCTCCGCGACAGGACCCAACGCCGAGATTGGACGGCACGGTGAGCTTATCCGTTCTCGCGCTCGCGACCTGGCGCAGAATAATAAGGCGGTCGCAGCGGCCAAATTGCAGTTTATGGGTAAGACGGTCGGAACCGGCATTACCCCGCGCGCCGTCCATCCCGGCGAGCCGACGCGGCAGGCGGCCGAGGATGCGTGGGCGCGCTTTGTCGATAGCTGCGACCCCGATGGGCAACAGGATTATTATGGCCTTCAATCGCTAACCGCCGGCTCGATGTTTATCGACGGCGAATGTCTGCAAATGTGGCTTCCCGATCACGACGGAAGCCCGAACGCACAAATCAAGGTCCTCGAGGCGGACATGCTGGATGACCGGCAGGTTGGGAATTTTCCTGGCCAGGGCCGGCGCGTTGTGGCCGGTATTGAATTCGACGCATGGAACCGTCGTGTCGCCTATGTGCTCCATCAGGCGCACCCCGGCGAGGCCGACGCCTTCGGGGTCGGGCTCAAAACGGAGCGTGTGCCGGCCGCGCTGATTGATCATTATTTTCACGTCGCGCGGCCTGGCCAGCTTCGTGGCGTGTCCTGGCTCGCGCCGTCGATCGTCGGCTTGCGTGGCTGCGACGATGTGAAAGAAGCGATCATCTGGCGCAAGCGGCTGGAGGCATGCCTAGGGCTGATTGTGCGCTCGCCCGAGACTATGGGCTCCGCCCCAATAGTCGGCCGGCAACGCACCGACAGTAAGGGTCGGGTCGAAGAGGAACTAGCGCCAGGAAAAATTATTCGCCTGGGTCCGGGCGAGGATGTGACGACGCTCGATCCGGCGCCGAGCGGCGACGCAATGGAATTCCTGCGCTCCGAGCTTTACGCATTCTGCGCGACCGTGGGTGTTTCCTATCACGAAATCACGGGCGACGCGTCGCAGGCTAATTACTCATCCATGCGGGCGGCGAAGATCGCCGGCGATGTGCTCATTGACATGATTCAATGGCTCGTGTTTGCGCCCCGCATCAAGGCGGCTTGGCGGCGCGTGATGCAGCGCGAGTATGCGCTCACCGGGCGGCGAGAATTTCTGGCTGTGCGATGCGAACTCGCTATGCCCATTCGACCTTGGGTCGATCCGCTCAAGGATATCACGTCGAAAATCCTCGAGCTCCGCGCTGGTTTGCAATCCATGCCGGACGCGCTCGCTGAGCGTGGCGTCAGTTGGCAGAAGCAAATCGCCGAAATCGAGAAGTGGGTTGCCGCAACGGAAGCGGCTGGCCTCGTCTTCGATACGGACCCGAGCCAGGTCGACCGCACCGGCGCGATGCAGGCGTTGCAAGCAATAACGAACGTCGCCGGCAATAAATAGGGATAGAGCGATGGACTTGAACACCCGCCGCCAAACTTTCGCGGTTTCTTCTTACAACGCCGATACGCGAACATTTGAAGGGAACGCCGCTTCTAACGGTCCGATCGACCGCGGTTCGCACTTTGAGCAAATCGACTGGGCAGACGCTGATGTTTCGCGGGCGGCCCAGGGCGTTATGCCCCTCCTCGACAATCATAACGGCTCGACCCTGAAGGCGAAACTGGGGAACGTGCTCAGCCTCACGAAGGTTCAGGGTGGATTGCTCGGCAAATTCGAGCTCGCCGAGACGGATGAGGCGCGCGCCATTGCTTCCGAGATCGCCAGCGGTCGGGCGAGGGCGCTATCGGTCGGATATACGGTCGAGCGATGGGAGCACGTCGGGGAACTCGACGGCAAGCCGGTCTTGCGCGGCGTGGGGCCCAAAGTTTTCGAAACGAGCATCGTTTCGATTCCCGCCGATCAGAATTGCGCAGTGAGGGGCGTGTTCCCTCGCATTCATCTCGAAAAGGAGAATAGAAGCATGCCTAATCCCAGCCCCGACACGACAAATGCCCCGCCGCCCACGCCGCCTGTTGGGATGGAAGCCACTCGCGCCTTCGAACTGCTCGAACGCGCAACGTTGCTCGGGCAGCGATCAATCGCCGAGCGAGAAATTCGCGCCGGCAAGAGCGAGGACGAAGTAATGAACGCGGTGTGGGCCGGCGCCCGCGCTCAGGCGTCGGTCGAAGGCCAGCGCCTCCACTCCATCGGCGCGTCGGGCTCGCTTGTCCACCAGCACACGCGCGGGGACACTTTTGAAAATCCGGAGTTCGCGAGGGGCGCGGCCGAAGATGCGATGTTTGCGCGGCTGACGAATACGAAGCCGGCGGAACGGGCGCTCCGGTTCATGAACGTCCAGCTCGCCGACTATGACGACGTGCTCGCTGAGATGCGCGGGGAGCGTCGTTCGAGGGCGTGGAAAAATGAGCAGCTCTCGACTCGTATGATGACAACGAGCGATCTGCCCAATCTGACGAAAAATGCCGGCGAGCGCGCCTTCCGGCATTTGATGATGTCGATGGAGAGCGGCAGTTCGGCGATCGTCGCGCCTATGACGGTCGCCAATTTTCGCGAAGTCACCGAAATCCAGGCGTCGACTTTTCCCGAGCTCAAGAAGGTTGGCGAAGGCGGAGAGCTCCAATACGGATACATCGATGAGTCGGCCGAGAAGATCAAGATTGATTCGTTTGGCCGTATCGTGATGGCGTCGTATCAGGCCATCGTCAATGATGATCTTGGGGGCTTACAGGCCAGCATTCGTGCGAGTGCCGTCTCGGCCTCAAATCTCAAAGCGACGACTACCATGACCGCGGTTGGCGCGACGATGAGCGACGGCCAGACGCTGTTTCATTCCAGTCACGCCAATCTCGCCGGTTCCGGTGCGGAACCCTCCGTGACAACAATTACGGAGGGCCGCAAAGCCATGCGGGTCCAAAAGGCGGTTGGCGGCGAAGCCATCCTGGGCCTAGCGCCGGCCATCATCCTCTGTGGCCCTTCGATGGAAACGAAGGCCGAAACTGTGATTGCGACGATCAACCCGACCGCGTCGGCCGACGTGAATGTCTTCAGCGGCAAATTACGCCTCGCCGTGGAGCCGCGGATCATCGGCAATGAATGGTATTTGTTTGCCGATCCGGCGGTCTACCCCTGCGTGAGGTTTGCTACGCTCGCGGGATTTGAGAGCCCGGTCTTCGAAGAGGACCGCGGATTTAATCGGCTTGGCATGTCTTGGCGCGTCCACTGGCACATCGGCGCCAGCCCAGTTGATTTTCGCGGGTGCTGGAAAAACCCGGGCGCGGCTTAATCACGAATTTTTGGGGCGTCTTCTGACGGTGAAACGGTAAGCCGAAAAACGGAAAACGGGATCCCGAGCCCCAAAAACCCGCTTCCACTCTGGGCGGAGCGAATCATCGGGTCAATCCCGTGCAGCCGTCGCTCCTGCGCCTTGGCTCTCAAGGCGCAGGAGTGTCCTATTTTTACGTCGGCAGGACTAAATACGAGTAACTAGATATTTGATACAAAATATAATGTGTGCTATCAGATAGCATCATACCTGTCTTAAAGACTGAAGACACGATGGCCGGCGCAAAAACCCAATCGCCAAAATCCGACAAGGGGCGCAATGCTGTGCGTTCTCAGGGGCTTTTCCCTTCGGAAACGGAAATTGCGCGACGGCATTCGCAAACGCCGGCCGAGTGGGCCGCGAAAGCCGTCGTTTTGGAGCGTCAAGGCCTCCCGAGGGTCGATCCCATCATGGGCGGCCGGTTCTGGCCAGCCGTCGAAGCCTTCTGGCGCCGCCTCTATGGGCTCAATAGCATCGAGCCGTCCCAGCCGGACGGAAAGGAAAATCTCGATGCGTTATGATTTCCCCGGCCTCAAAAAGAGGCAGAACAAGAATGGCAAAATCCGCCTTTATTGGGTGGCGCGGACTGATGTGAGAACGGCAGGCTATCGGCCGGCAACGGTTCCTCTGCATTACGAGTGGGATGACGCCGCGCAGCATCCCCTGATTTCTACCGCCTGCATGAAACTGCAAGCGGAAATGCTCGAGTGGTTCGCGGGCCGGACTGATACGCGCCGGCCGTTCGACGGCACACTAGGCGCTCTCGTTCGCCGATACCAAACCGACGATGAAAGCCCGTATAAGCGTCTGAAATGGAACACTCAGCGCACATATGACCAGGTTTGCGAAATCATCGAGAATGCTTTCGGAGAACGCTCACTCGCCTGTCTCGGATTGAAAGATTTTAGGCGCTGGTATGACGCCGCGCGGCAGGCGAAAACGCCGGGCGGCCCGCAGCGGATTCGCAAGGCACACGGGATCATCACGATGATCCGTCGGCTCGTCTCTTATGGAGTCGCGGCTGAGCTCGCCCAGTGCAAGCGTCTTAAAGAAATCCTAGAAGTCGCCGAATTCGAACAATCGCCCCGGCGGCGACAGAAATTGACGCTCGAGCACGTTGAAGCATTCCTGCCGGTGGCGATCGCGGGCGGCCGGCTATCCTTGGCGCTCGGAACCGCGCTGCAATTCGAGACGACGCTGCGCCAGCGCGACGTTATTGGCGAGTGGGTTCCAATCGCCGAAAGCGAGGACGCCTCGGGGATCATCCTGCGCGGCCGGCGCTGGGCCAATGGGCTGACCTGGGCGGACCTTTCGAAAGATTTGGAGCTCTACAAAGTCACGACCAAAACGGGCGCGGTAGCCGCACACGATCTTCGCCTGTGTCCGCTGGTCATGCGCGTCCTCGCCATGGTCCCGCCTGAGCGGCGCGTTGGGCCGCTGATTATCGACGAAATCTCAAGCCGGCCCTACGCCGAACACGCCTACGCGCGCGAGTGGCGCATCATCGCCGATGCGGCAGGGATCCCGCGGGGCGTGTGGAATATGGACGCGCGCGCTGGCGGCATTTCGGAAGGTGACGAGGCGGGAGCGGAGCTAGACGACCTCCGGTCGCTCGCGGCGCATTCGCTGGCCTCGACAACAGCCGGCTATGTGCGCGGCACGATTGGAAAGTCTCGGAAAGTCGCCAAGCTCAGGGCCGCGCATCGCGCGGAACGCAAGCCGAACGATTGATGGGGAACGCCTTGGGGAACGCGGGGAACGTTTAGATCAGCGGCAGGACGATACCAAGCTGAAATCCAAGAGAAAACTTGGAGCGGGCGATGGGAATCGAACCCACGACATACAGCTTGGGAAGCTGTCGTTCTACCACTGAACTACGCCCGCGAGTCGCGTCGAAACGCCCGAAATTTCTAGCGGAACTCCGGGGGCTCCGCAAGCCCGTCGATCTTTCGCCGACCGGAACAGAACGCGATCGAAGCCGACATTGCGCGACGGCAAGCGCCACGAAAACCCCAACGGTGGCTTCGGCTCACGTCCCGTTCATGCGCTCGTCAAACGCCAAAACTGCCACGCCGATGAGTCCAATCCGCTGTCACGTAGCCTGTCGGAACGCCTCACCGAGCCTGCGAAGAAGCTCCCGCACAAGCCCGAGATTGCGGCTGTCGGCTCTGCGGCAGGGCGGGAGGCGACGCGCACAGGACGCGCAGCTCCAGCAGGCGCCTCGACACGCCCATGAATTTCAAAGCTTGAGATGGAGCGAGAAACCGGTTTGCGGTTATCGAAACGGCTTGCGCCCTTGATTATAAGCAGGTTTTACGTCGCTCCATGCAATCTGAAAGCTGATGCGAATATGAAGCCGGTCGTGATCCCGAAGACAATAACGCCTTTCATCCGGCGTCCTTGATTGCTTCGCGAATATTACCCATAGAGCGGTCCTCTCGAAGGTAAGGATTGTGACGCTCAGTGCGGCGGCATCCAGATCCATAAAGGCGGCGCGCCAGGGAAGTGGACATCCTTGACGATCGTCTCGTCCGACACATTGTCCGGCTTGAGATAGATGTAATAATTGTCATTGCGTTGAAACAGTTCGTCCTTGGGCGTGCTTTCCGGGCTGATCAGCATGTTGTTTGCGAAGCGCACATGCATGTAATGGGGAAGCAGTTCCGTAAACTTCTCGGCACGCGCTTCGAGCGTGAACCGATAAAGCTGCCGGCCAGTGATTTTCAGCACGGCGGCGGTTGCGTCGGCAATCGGCGTGAGCGGCGCCTCCTGCCATCCGGTTCCGACCTGGATGAAGGCCTGCACGCTTGGCGACATGACATAGATCGGCGGTTCCTGTCGGGTGTTTTCGATATAGATCGTCACCTCGTAACGATTGCCGCCGAGGCTGGCGATCGAGGCGATGTCGCTGCGCAGGGTCGAGGTTGCAAGTTCCTCGAGAGCGGCAAGGCGCGCCCGACGCGCTTCGATCTCATAACTTTGGTAACGCGCCACGCCCTCGTTCAGAAGAAAAGCAAGGGCGAACAAAACTGCAGCCGCAGCGCCCGCACGCCGAATGGCCATCCAGAGATTGGCGCCGAGCTTTTGAAACGCCTGCGCGCCTTCGGCCGCGGCGAGGGTCGGCGGCTCGTGTCGGGCTGGCTCGGGAAGCGAAATCACCCGAAGAGGACGCGGCGAGGCCTCGACCTGCGCGCCATCGAGGGGCGTGAGGACGCCCTGCCGCATTTCCAGAACCCGGCCTGCAAGCCCCGCGAGGTCGCGATTGTGCGTGACCATCACCATGCCGAAACCTTCTTCGGCCCGGAGCGCCTCGAGCAAGGAGACGATCTCTTCCTCTGTTTCTTCGTCGAGATCGCTCGTTGGTTCGTCGGCCAGAATCAGGCGCGGGGCGTTTATCAGCGCGCGGGCGATGGCGACGCGCCGCTGCTCCCCGCCCGACATTTCGCCAGGGAACGCAGACAGCCGACGAGACAGGCCGACCCGCGTCAGCAGATCATGCGCTCTCGCATAAATCTGTTCGGGCTGGGCTTCGCCTCCGAGTAGCGCCGGCAGCGCGACATTGTCGATCGCGCGCAGATTCGGCAACAGGCTGGAAAACTGAAAGATGAAACCGATTTCCCGGCGGCGGACGTCGGCGAGACGCGCCTCCGGAAGCGTCCATATGTCCACGCCGCCGATCGCGATCTCGCCGCCTGTGGGGCGAGTCAACGCCCCGATCATGGCAAGCAGCGTCGATTTGCCTGAGCCAGAGCGGCCGACGATTGCGACGAACTCTCCGGCGCCGATGACGAGATCGGCCTCCGCCACGGCGTCGACGCGGTTTTCGCCGTCCCGGTAGCATTTCTGCAGACCCGTCGCGCGAAGAATCATGGCGCGCTTTCCATCTGGATCATACGAGCTGGCTCAAGGCGCAACGCTCGGCGGCTCGCCAACAGGGCGCCGATGAGGCCCAGCGCGAGGCCGAAGCACAGAGAGGCTGCGCCGGCGCCGACGACGAAGCCATCCGGCGGACCCTCAAAGGGCACGCCGAGCGAGGCGAAGTAAAACCCTAGCGACCGCGCAGCGAGAAAGATCAGCGAAATGCCGAATACGATGCCGGCGATCCCGCCAATTCCGGTGATGATGAACGCCTCGAACAATGTGAGCGTGATGATCTGCCGGGGCCGGGCCCCCATCGCTCGCAGCATGCCGATCTCACGATAGCGCTCCTGCACGATCGCCGAGAACAAAAGCGAGACAACGAAGAGCAACGCCATGAATAGCAAAGCCCCGAAAACGCCGACTCCCCAGACAAGACTGCCGAGCGATTGCCGCGCCGAGGTGAAGATTGGATTGCCCGATACGACCTTGATTTGTGGAATCTGTCCAATGGCGAAACGCGCCTGTTCGAGAGAAGCGCCCGGCGCCAGTTGCAGCAGGTAAGCCGAGACCCTGCGCGGCGCGAGCTCCGGCAGACATTCGGGCGCCATGTGGCGATGATGATGGTCGCCGGCCGTCTCATGCGGGGACGGAGAGCCGGCCGGGCGCATCTGCCGAGCTGAGGCGATCAGCTGATCGAGCCCCGCGAAAGTGAGGAAGTAGGATTCATCGACAGGCCCAACGCCCGTATGCCCCAGGCGATCTGTGATGGTCAGGGTCTTACCGCAGATGGAAATCGTCTCGCCGGGCCTCTGCGTCACGCGTTCGCCGACAAGAAGCTCCGTGGCGCCAAGAGAAGGGCGCCGACCCTGGGGGAGCCAGGGCTCGACGGTAAAGTCGGCGGACGGATCATAGGCGATGAGCCGTATGGCGCGACCCTCGACGCCCGCCTGCACGAGACGCTGGGGCGCGACCCTGGCGACGCCTGGAACTTGACGAAGCGTCTCGCCGAGCGAGTCGTCCAGTTCGAGTTCCGTCGGCTGCACGGTGAGCAGCGTGCTCGTCAGATTGACGAGGGTTCCCTGCGGCACGATGACGAGATCGGCTCCCATCCGGGAGAAACTGGTCAGAATGCCGTCACGCAGCGACCAGCCGAGGATGGCCCCGGAGAACCCGACGCCGACAGCAATCATGATCGCAATACCCAGAAAGACGCTGCGAAGCAGCCTCCGGGCGACATTTTGTGCGGCGAGTCGCAGCAGAAGAAAGCGCGCGCGGGATCGGAAGGACATGCTTGGCTCGGGCGTTACTCGGAAATACGGCCCGACTTTGAAGCCGGGCCGCCAGTGTCGCAGGGATGCTTACTGATCGCTGAAGCAGGCAAGGTGGAACGACCGACGCGACGGCTTGCCCGTCACATCGTAGGCGCAGACACGCATCTGCATCGGGTAATCCAGAAGACCAACCGTGCAGAACCCGGGCTCCACCCGACTCATAAGCCGCGCTGCCGATGACGCGAGCCATCGCATTGATCACGCAAGCGAGGCGATGTTCGAAATCAGCCATTTCTTTCCCCTGCGTACTCAAACCGTCGTCGACCGGCTGTGAATCAACTCCTGGTTATTGCGCGGAATGATGACGCAGTCATGGTGTCCGCCGAAGTTCGGGATGTACCCCACCGGCTCAAGCGTATCCTGGGTGAAGATGAAGGTGCCCGCCTCCAGCCGTTGGAAGCCGCTGAAGATCGCCAGCACATACTTGCCATCGTAGGTGACATGCATGGTCTGCGTATCGACGCCGACATTCTCGAAGCGCTTGATCGTCGTCCAGGTCTTGGTGTCGACGACCACGATCGAGCTTTTCGCCGGCTTCTGGTGCAGCTCGGAGACGAACATCTTCGAGGCGTCCATCGAGAAGGTGATGTGGAACGGGCTCGGCGTCGATCCCGTCCAATGAGAATCCTTGAAGACGGTGACGCGTTTCCAGTTGCGCGGATCGCGGTCCTCGCAATTGAACACGCCCATGCTGTTCTGACGGGTATTGTTCGTCATGGTGAACCACTTGCCGTCCGGGCTGAAGCCGCATTCGTGGCCCGAGGTCACCACATTGTCGAGCGCCAGCTCCCAGATGCCGTCGGCGATCTTCTTGATTGGCAGCGCGTCCTTTGTCGTGCCATCCGGGGAGGAGATGGCGGCGATCGGCTCCATCGTCGTACGGTCGAAGACAACGCCCACCGCGAACATGCGCAGCGTCACGAGCGACAGCGGATGAATGGGATGATGGACGCAGTTATCGGCGCCGGTCAAAGCCTTCACGTCGCTGCCGGGGAGCTGGCCGGTATAGGCGAGATATTCGCCCATCGGCACCATTTCCCACTCGAGCTTGTTGCCCTTGACGCCGCGATAATCATAGAGGCCCGTTTCCGGCGCCTTGACGAGACGGCTGATGCGGACCTTGCCGCCCTTGAACCAGTTGTCCTGAAGCAGACCATTGGGCTCGGCGCCGATCCAGTCGAATCGGAAGGCGTCGATCACTTCGGTCTTGTCGTAGCCGGTCGCGCGCTTGAAAAAGGCGACGATGTCCTTCTGGCCGTCGGAGACGGAGAAGCCGGACGCGTCCGGGAAAATCACCGTATGCACGCCAAGCCCGATGCCTGTGGTCTCGGCGATATTCTCCAGCAGGTTCATCTGCTGCCCATCGAAACCGACGCGATAAATCTGGTTCCCCTGGCCCCACAACGGATCGAGCATGCCATGTTCACGGATCTGCGTCGGGATTCCGTAGATGAGGACGTTCTGGGCGCCCTGCGTGGAGTTCAGGAATTCGAAGCCCTTGCGCGGATCGGCCGAGGGGAAGGCCGCGAGATGGTGGGCGATCGGGCAGCTGTCGCCATAGTTCCAATATTCGATCCAGGCCATCGTCTTTCCGGTGGCGAGATCCTGCGCCTGCGCGCCGCCGCCGAGTTTCGTGGGCGTGAGCCATACGTAGTCGCCGAGGGTGGCGAGGCGCAGCGCATTGGCCTCGGCCGCCGAGGCCGTCGGAACCAGCGGATTGGACTCTCCCATCAGGCTTGAAAGCAGCCCCTTCGCGCTTGCGGAGCGAGCGCCGAGGATCGTCCCGACGACGCCGGTCGTGGCGGCGGCCAGCAGCTTGCGACGATCAATTGGCCCCCGCTGATTATAGAGCCGCGTCACGTTTGGCGCGTTCACCTCCGAGGCGTCCGCGTTCTTGTTCATATTCTCATCATTGGACATGACACTTTCCCCATCATGGCAAAGGCGCCGCACGCGCCCTTGGCGCAATTCCCCAAGGCCAGCATACGCCATTTCCCTGCTGCCGCTATCGGCGCATAGGCGCCCACGGCCGAGATGCCGTCAAGCCGCACGTGGCCAAAATGAGCACTCATGGGTTTGACTTCCTCAATTCGAAAAGATCAGACTTTTCCCTGAATTGAAATTTCAGGGAGCGCCCGATCGTGTCTTCATGCGAAGTTGAGAATGGAGATCTCGGCACTGCACAAAATGGTGGGGCGGGATCGGGCCAGATTGGCGTTCTGGGCGCATTGTCGATCGGGGTCGGCGGCATCGTTGGCGGCGGATTCTTTGCGACGTTCGGCCTTGCCGTCGTTGGGTCGCGCGGCTCGACTTATATTTCGTTCCTGCTCGGCGGCGTGCTCGCGCTTCTCACAGCCTATTCCTATGTCCGGCTGACGTTACGGTATCCCGGACCCGCCGGCACCGCCGGGTTCGTCAGGCGCGCGTTCGGGCGCTCGCTGCTGCCGGCAAGCGTCAATGTTCTCCTCATCTATAGTTACATCGCCATCATGGCGGTCTATGCGCATGCGCTCGCCGCCTATGCGGCGTCCTATTTGCCCGCTGACCATCAGACGGCTTGGCTACATCTCCTGAGTTCCGCAGGCATTTTATTACTGGGATATATCAATTTCGCAGGCGCAGCATTGATGGCGAAATTCGAGAGCCTGTTCAACATCGGCAAGCTTGCGATCCTTGCTGTTTTCATCGGGGCGGGCTTTCTGCTCGGCAGCCCGGACTGGAGCAGACTCGGCGCTGAAAATTTCGTGCCGACGACACAGATCGTCTCGAGCGGAATGATCGTTTTCCTCGCCTATGAAGGCTTCGAACTCATCTCCAATGCTTCCGCGAGAATCAGCAATCCGGAAAAGACCCTGCCCATCGCGTTCTACGGGAGCGTCGCGTCCGCGATCGTCATCTATGTCCTCGCCATCGTGGTCGCCATCGGCCACATGCCCTTCGACGCCATGAAGGAAGCCCAGAACTTTGCCTTGTCGGCCACGGCTCAGCAGTTCATGGGCTCGTTCGGTTTCGCGCTGATGACGCTCGGCGCCGTTCTCGCATCCGCTTCCGCGATCAACGCTGATTTCTTCGGCGCGTCCAAGCTACCGGTCATGCTTTCGGAGCATGGCGAGATGCCGTCCAGATTTTCGCGAGAGATCAACGGCAAACACGTCGTCAGCATGGTCTTTGTCGGGGCGATCGCCCTCCTCTGCGTGAATTTCGTCGGATTATCGGAATTGTCGGCTGCGACAAGCGGCGGCTTTCTCATTGTTTACGCCGTGGTGAACTTCGCAAATGCGAAACTGGCGCATGAAACCCGCAGCCACGAATGGGTTCCCATTCTCGCGGGGCTCTTCTGCATCGTGGCGCTCGGGGTGACGATTTACGATTTCACCCGAAGCGCCGCGACAATGAGTTCGGCCTTGGCGATTCTGGCGATCGCCCTGCTCGCAATCGCGTCGGAATTTGCGTTCTGCGCCTTCTGGCCGGACCGGGGAGCGCCCGATGCGAACCAGCCGGGCGCCGCGCCCGCGCCCGCTGGCGAGGCCACGGCCTTTGCCTGGAAAGGTCCCGCCATCGCCGCGGCTGTCCTCGCAGTTGTGGCGATTGGCGCATTGCCCCTCGTCAGAAACGCTCTTTCCGAGAAGGGGGGCGCGCCGACCCCAGTAAATGACCAGGCGCTGCAACCGGTCGACCTTGCGCCAGCAACTTCGCCTGCCGCTGAAAACGCCCCCGCCCGGGTCGTCGCTCCTGAACCGCAGAAAGCATCGCCAGCGGAGACTGCTCCAGCCGCGCCGGCCGCAATACAGAAGGCGGGCGAAGCACGCGCTGCGGGAGCCGCCTCGAAGCCGCGCAAGAAAAGAAAGAAATAGAAAAACGTTACGCTTGGCGATCGGGTGTACGGAGCCACGCCGGTGGGAAACAAGCCATCGAATCTCAGTCTGCCACAGAAAGCGCTGATTCAATATCGGATGACAGAATTCGTCATCGAGCATCTGATCGATTGCGTTCGCGCGCTCGACGGCGACCTGCATCTCGCGCTTATTCTTGCCGTCGTCGGTCAGGCGTCTCTGAAGCGTTTCGTCCATGCGCCCGAAGGCGGCCTCGACGTCTTCGACAGATCCATAAGCGCATCGCGTTTGGCCGACATCACGGGGCTCCCACGCCAGACCGTTCGCCGCAAACTCATCATTGCCCAAGAGCGCGGATGGCTGGAGCAAACAGATAATAGGGCTTGGCGGATCGTCTCCGATGGCGAACGCATCCCGGTGCGCGAGGCGTTAGAAGGGATTTATGAGCGCGGCCTCACCCGCGGGCTGAGATTTGCTGGCGAACTGAAACACCTGACCGAATAGGCGAGCGTCAATCGCGTACGGCCGTTTCAGGATCAGGCTGCCTCCCGTTCGGCCTCCGTTTCCGCCGCCGGGAGCAGGACGCGCACGATCAGCCCCCTGGGCGCGCGGTCGAGGAGCGCGACCGCGCCGCCGTGGCTCTCGACGAGGGAGCGCACGATGGAGAGGCCGAGGCCGAAGCCGCCCTTGTCCCCCATGGTGCGACCGGCCTGGCCGCGCACGAAGGGGTCGAAGACCTTCGACTTGATCTCCTCCGGAATGCCGGGCCCATCGTCCGAGACCTCGACCCGCAGACGCCCATCGGGGTCCTCGGCGACCGTGATCTCCACATTCTCCGCGTGGTTCACCGCGTTTTCCACGAGATTGGTGAAGACCCGCAGCATCTCCGAGAGCGAGCCCCGCATCATGAACTTGCCTTCGCCCGAATAGGCGACCTTGTGGCCGAGATCGTTGAACTCGTCGGCGACTGTCTGAATCACGCTGCCGAGTTCGATCAGGGAATGGTCGGCGTCCGTGGTCTCGGTTCGCAGATATTCCAGATTTTTGCGCAGCATCAGATCCATCAGGCTGATGTCGTTCTGCATCTTCCGCCGCAGTTCGGGATCGGCGATGAATTCCGTTCGCAGGCTCAGGCGCGTGATGATCGTCTTCAGATCGTGGCTGACCGCCGCCAGAATATGCGTGCGCTCGGCGATCATTCCCAGAATTCGCTCCTTCATCCCCCGGATCGCGCGGCTCAAATCCCTGATCTCGCGCGGCCCGCGATCGACGAGCGTCCCCTTGAGGCCCTCGCGGGTGGGAAAGGACTCGGCGCGGTGCGCCAGTTCCGCGAGCGGGGCGATGATGTAATTCGACAGAAAGATCATCACCGCCGCCGCGCTGATGAAGAAGAGAAAACCCATACGAACCCAGCGCGTCAGGAGGAAGGGATAGCTGGGCTCCGGCTCCCAGAGCCAGCGCCAGAGCAACCGCGGCGGCTTCCTGTGCTGCGCCACGGAGACGAGCGCATAGCCGCCTTTCTCCAGCTCCAGCGCGAGCGTGTCATGCGTCGCGTGAAAGGGCGTCGTCGCATAGGCTTTCGACGCGCCTGTCAGATGGGCGTTGATGCGACTGATCTCGGCCGCGAAAACGGGCTCATCTGTGGGGACCGGCGCAGGCCTGTCCGCGCGTATGACAATGTTCGTATAGGGCGTGGCATAGCGGATCTTGTGGATGAGCGCGTCCCTCTCCAAGGGCTGCGCAGCGTCGAGCGCGATCAGAACGCCCGTCAGAAAGTCCGCCTCCGAGACGTAATGGCGGCGCCCCTCCGACTCCATGACGTGCAGCATCAGGATGATGACGAGCTGATAGGCGATGACCGAGCCGAGGATGAGGAGCGAGATCTGGCCGAGGAGATGGTCCGGCCGCAGGCGGCGCGCAATATCCGACAACACCATACCGGGCTTCCTCCGCGTGACCATTATCCGCTTCCTCGAAGACGGCGGCGTGACGCCGCAAAAGCGCCTCGCGCCTCAGTCGGCCCCGAAGTGCTTGGCGAGCTTGAGGCCCTGCCCCTGGTAATTTGAGACGCCCCCCTCCCCGTAGAGGGATTCCGGGATCTCGGCCATGCGCTCATAGACGAGGCGGCCGATGAACTGGCCGTCCTCCAGCACGAAGGGCACCTCGCGGGAGCGGACCTCCAGCACGGCGCGCGCCGCCGGGCGGCCGTCCGGACCAGCGCCGAAGCCGGGATCGAAGAAGCCGGCGTAATGGACGCGGAACTCGCCGATGGCGGCGTCCATCGGAGCCATTTCAGCGGCCAGCTCGGCCGGTATGGCGAGCCGCTCGCGCGACGCGAGGATATAAAAATCGCCGGGATCGAGGATCAGCCGCCCGTCCCGCGCTGGAAGACGGTCCCAGTAATCGTCGATCCGATAGGCCCCCACGCGGTCGACGTCGATCACATCCGTATGTTTCTGGGCGCGATAGCCAACGACCCCGCCGAAGGCCTCGACCCCGAGCGCCACGCGCAGCACCATGCCGTCGCGCAGGTTGAGCGGGCCGTCGACGAGCGGAAGGCGCGCATGCAGTTCGGCCAGCGCGGCGTCGGAGAGCGCCAGCGCCCCCTGCCCTTGCCCGTGTCCCTGTCCCCCACGGGCGCGAAAGCGAAGCTGGTTGAGCCGCGAGCCCATGCGCGCCCGGATGGAGAAGCTGCGCGGCGAAACCTCGGCGTAGAGCGGCCCCTGATAGCCGGGCGCGACCTCATCGAAACGCTCGCCCCGGTCTGTGATGAGGCGGGTGAAGATGTCGAGCCGTCCCGTCGAGCTCTTGGGATTGGCGGCGCCCGAGACGTTTTCGGGCAGCGTGAGGCGCTCCATCAGCGGCACGACATAGACGCAGCCGCGCTCTAGTATCGCACCGCCGCCTTCGAGCGACATCTCGTCATAGGCGAGCGCCGAGAGGATGTCCTTGACGCCGCGATCCTTGCCGGGCAGGAAGCTCGCGCGCACGCGATAGGCCGTCGGGCCGAGCCGAAGATCGAGGCTCGCGGGCTGTATCTGGCCTTTGGCCAGCGGCGCGGCCACGCGGATCTCCCCCGCCTCGGCCATGGCCGCGATCTGCCGGCTGGAGAGCACGCCGGCCTGCGAATGTTCCAAAGGCGTCATGCCGCGCCACAACTCCGGTGCCGATAAAGCTCTCCAGACGGGATAGCGCCCGGCCCCGAAAAGGGCAAATCGCGCGCCGCCCGGCGTCAGGATGCGATTGACACGCCCGCCCGCTTTTCGGATTACTGAGTCGTGGTTATTTGAGCCGGCCGGCTTGCCGCCACGTTAAACCAAAGGGCTAAAAGGCCGGGTCTCCCGCTCGGAAACCCGTTTTTTGCCAACCGCGGCGCGCTTTTAGAGGCCGCTGCATGATCGGCGCGCGCCACGCGCGCGCCCCGAGGGAGAGAAGAATGTCCAAAGACGCCCCGCGCAAGCTCAGGCCGGCCACCCAGCTCGTCCATGGCGGGACGACGCGCTCCCCCTTCGGCGAAATGTCGGAGGCGCTTTTTCTGACGCAAAGCTTCGCCTATCCGACGATGGAGGCGGCCGAGGCGCGCTTCAAGGGCGATGATCCGGGCTTCATCTATTCGCGCTTCTCCAATCCGACCGTCGCCATGTTCGAACAGCGCATGACGCTGCTCGAAGGCGCGGAAGCCGCCCGCGCCACGGCGAGCGGCATGGCCGCCGTCACGGCGAGCCTGCTCGCGCAGGTTAAGGCCGGCGACCATGTGGTCGCGGCGCGCGCCCTCTTCGGGTCCTGTCTTTATGTCGTGGAGGATCTCCTGCCCCGGCTCGGGGTCGCCTCGACGCTCGTCGACGGCGCCGATCTTTCTCAGTGGAAGGCCGCCATTCGCCCGGAAACCAAGCTCTTCTTTCTGGAAAGCCCCACCAATCCGGGCCTCGAGGTCTATGATCTGAAAGCCATCGCCGACCTCGCCCATGAGGCGGGCGCCCGCCTCGTCGTCGACAATGTCTTCGCGACGCCCCTCTTGCAGAAGCCCCTGGAGCTCGGCGCCGACGTCGTCGTTTATTCAGCGACGAAACACATCGACGGCCAGGGCCGCTGCCTCGGCGGGATCATTCTGTCCTCGCAGGCGATCATCGAGGAAAGCATTCATAACTTCTTGCGCCAGACCGGCCCGGCGATGTCGCCCTTCAACGCCTGGGTCATGCTCAAGGGACTGGAGACGCTTTCCCTGCGCGTCGGCCAGCAGACGGCGAGCGCGGGGCGGATCGCGGATTTCCTCGCCGAGCAGAAGGGCGTGGCCAAAGTGCTCTACCCCTTCCGCGCCGACCATCCGCAGGCGGCGCTCGCCCGCAGGCAGATGCGCGGCGGCGGCACGCTGGTGAGCTTTTATCTCGAGAGCAAGGAACAGGCGTTCCGGCTCGCCAACGCGCTCCAGATCATCAAGATTTCCAACAATCTCGGCGACGCCAAGAGCCTCGTCACCCATCCGGCGACGACGACGCATCAGCGTCTCACCCCGGAGGCGCGCGCCACGCTCGGCATCACCGACGGCATGTTGCGCCTCTCGGTCGGCCTCGAAGATGTGGACGATCTGATCGAGGATCTCGCCGAAGGCCTGGCGGCCGCCCGGCGTTGAAGCCTGGTTTGATCCGAGGAAATCGGATCGAGGCGCCAGCGTCTTGTTTTGTCGCGCTTTCTACCGCCGAGCCGGTTCCCACTTCGGAGGAAATCGCTTCAGACTTCCCGCGTCGTCGCCGCAAGGAGGCAATCGGCGTCGACGCGGGCGTTTGCGTGAGCTGCGGAGAAAAACGCCGGCGGCGCGCGGGCCCGGTTCGACAGCCGGGGCCGAGGCGCCGGCGCGGCGTGGTCCGCCACCATCCAGGGGAGGTTAGCAGGCTGGATGGGCGCCATGCCGGCGTGACCGGGCCACGCCGCTGGGGGTGCGGCGCCGCGGCAGAGCGTCTGACAGAGGACGCAGTCGATGCCGCGATCGTTGGCGGGGCCCGGCCGCCCCTTCTGCGCATCGGACAGGGGCGCGCCCGATGCGAAACAAATAAAGAAGGACGCGAACGTCTCCGTCCGTCCCGCGGCGACGCGCGCCGCGAGCGGCGCCGCGAAAGGCGCGCTCGCCAGCAGCGCGGCCGCCATCAGCAGGACATGCCCGACCGCTTGTCCAAGGACACGGCCGAACAGGCCCGCCGCGCCGGCGCGCAGGGACGATAGGGAGACCAGACGCGTCACATCCGCATCCGACTAGGAGGCGACGCGCGGAAAGCGCGCGCGTCGTTCGAGATCGATCAGTCGGATGGCCTGGCCGTGCATGTCGCGCCAGAGCCCCAGCGAGGCGAGCGTCGCGGCCGCGGTCGCATGGTCCTTTTCCTGCTTCTCGCGCGTTTTCAGCTTTGCGAGCGCGGCCTGCGCCAAGGCGCAACGCCGCCCGCTCGGCGGTTTCTCGATGCCCATCGCATTATTCTCCCGATCGCCGCTTCGCGCGGCCTTCTATTGCGTGTGGTCAAGCGTATGCGCACGCCCGAAGACGGGCGATCGGCGCAGTGTTGCCATCAGCGTGTGAAGATCAGGCGAAACGTGGCGGGGCGCGGGCCTGACGGGAGACATCGCGCGCCGTCGCCAGCGGCGCAAAGTCGACCGCCGCCCATGCGAGCCGCGACCAATGGAGAGACGCGAAGGCGAGCGCGACGGGTCGGCCCGCGACAGGCGCGACGCCATCGCAAAAGGCCTGGCAAAGCGCGCAGTCCTGATGATGGCGATGCGTGTGACCCGGCGACTGTTGCGGCGCGGCGTCGGTCGCCTTCTGGCAGAATTCAAAGAGCCCAGTCGCGTCATGCGCGGCGGCGACGCCATTCGCGACCGGCGCGATGGCCTGAACGGCCAGCGCCAGAGCGAAGAGAGCAACTGTTAGCCACCGCGGCATGAAGGCGCCTTGATCTCGAACCCGGAAACGCGAACGTCGTTATAGAAGCAAAATAAGCAGTCAGCCGCAAGCGATCACATCAATTGGCGGCTCAATTATTGGAGTAACCCCGCGCCGGACTCTCGGCGCGGGGAAGAGGCCCGTTCCTCAGAATTTGAACCGCACGCCGCCCTGGAACAGGCGCGGATTGCCGGCGTAGATCGACCCCGTCGCGTTCTGCGCAAGCGTCGTATAGCCGGCCTGAACGACCTGCCCGTTCACGAGGCCAGCCTGGTTCTGGATATTGTTCGCCGAAGCGATCCAGTTCCGATCGAAGATGTTGCGCACCTCGAAATAGGCTGAAAAGTGCTTCAGCCAGAGAAAGTCCACGTCCCTGTCGAGATGGACGTTGGCGCTGACGAGGCCATAGCTGGGAATCGTCAGAACATTGCCATTATCGATGTAATAGGAGCTTTGATAGGTATATTCGACGAAAGCGCCGAGCCCCCTGAAATCGCCGAACGGCACGTCATAGGCGAGACGCCCGGTTGCGTTATGGGGCGCGACGCCCGGGATCTTGTAACCCGCGCGGTCGAAATAGCCGGTCCGGGCCGCCGTGCCGATCTGCTCCACAAATTCGGTGAAGATCTGGTTGTTGTAGGTGTAATTCGCCATGACGCGCACGCCTTCGAGCGGGCGCCAGTCGAGGAGCGCCTCGACGCCGCGATGGACGGAGCCCGGCGCATTGAAGGTGTAATTCAGGAGCCCCACGCCAGGCGACTGGGTCAGTTGCTCGTTTTGATACCACTCGTAGAAGCCGGTGAGGCTGAGCAGCACCGTCTCGTGCGGCTTCCAGTCGAAGCCCATGTCGATGCCCGTATTGCGCTGCGTTTTCAGGTCGGTGTTGGCGCCGGGCCTGCCCTGCTGATTGACGAAGAGCTGACCGGGATTGGGCGTGCCATAGCCGCTCGAGGCGCGGAAATGCGTCAGAAGGTCGGGCATGGCGCGCCAGGTCACCGACGCCTCGGGCCCGAAGTTCCAATAGGTCTTGTTGACGCCAACGTCCTGATAGGACGAGATTTGCCCGATCTGCACGCCCCTCTGGAAATAGGTGTATTGCTGCTGGAGCGCGGCGATCTTGGTCATTTCGGCGGCGAGGCCGAGCACCATCGTCACGTCCTTGGAGAGCGCCACCTCCTCGCGCCCGCGGCCGCCGAGATTCTGCATCATGGCGTTCTGCTGCGCCTGAAGCGCGCCCGTCGCGCCGACGCCGACCGGGAGCGTGTTGTTCGTATAGCTCGTGTAGCGCGTGCGGTTGAAATAGAGGCCCGCGAAATGCCGCGCCTCGTAGCCGAGCAGCGATCCGACCTTCGTCACATCGGTCGTGGCGTTGACGGACGGCTCGTCCTGCAGGGCCGCCTGGGCGCCCGTCGGCTGGATGATGTTCTTGTCGTCGTAGATGACCTGGGTGCGCCATTTGGTGTTGACGTCGAAATCATGCTCCCAGCGCAGGCCGACGATGTCGCGCCGGTCGTTGCGGTTGAAGCCCGCGAGCCAGGCCGTGGTGCGGTAATTGATCTGGCCGGTCCGGGCGTTGAGGCCGTCGATCGGCACCTGCGCCGTGGCGCAGAGGTTGGTGAAGAACGTCGTCGCGGCGCCCGCCTGCGGCGCGGCGTAACAGCCATACTGATAGGGGTTGAGATAGTACTGGTTGAGCGACAGCCGGCCCGAAAGATCGCTGTAGAGCTGATTGTGAATGAACTTGAAGGTCAGAAGGTCGTCGGGCGTCACCTGCCATCTGGCGGTGGCGTTCACGGTCTGCGTATCGCCGCGCGTATGGAGCGTGAAGCCCTGCTGGCGCACGTCGCTGGCGAAAACGGCGATGTCGAAATTGTCCCGCTTCTTGCCGACCGCGACGAAATTGTTGAGATAGCCATAGGAGCCGGTTTCGACGCCATAATCGACGCCGTCGATCTCGGCGCCGGTTCGGGTGCGCCAATTGATCGCGCCGCCATTGGCGTAATTGCCGAAGAGCGCCGAAGAGGGGCCGCGATAGACGTCGACGCCCGCATAGGCGTGCGGATCGGTCAGATCGGTGCGCGACAGGCCGTCGGGCTGCGTCACCGAGAAGCCGTCCTCGAGCATGACGATGTTGCGCACGCCGAAGCCGTTGCGGGCGGAGGAGCCGCGAATCGAGATCACGACGTCGCGCAGGCCGTTGCCCTGCTTGAACGAGACGCCGGGGCTGTATTGCAACATCTCGCGGACGGTCACGAGCGGCTGATTCTTGAAGTCGGTCCCCCGCACCGTCGTGAAGGTCTGGCCGGTCGGCTGCCGATAGACCGGGAGGTTCAGCTTCTCCGGGCTGAAGCCGGGCGCCGCGGCGAGATCGGGATTCGCCGAGGTGGAGAGAGACCCGGCCGGAGTCGTCACACGCGGCGCCGAATTGACGCGGGCGGCCGTCGCAGGGCCGCGCCGGGCGGCGGAGGCCCGCGCGCCGCCGACCTCGATCGTGGGAAGCGATTGCTGCGCGACGGCGGAAGAGGCGACGAGAAGGGCGAGCGCCTGGATCGAGGCGGCGCCCATGAGATGATGACGGGACATGTGCCTGGCTTTCTGGGATTTTTGCATGCGGCCCCGGCGCCGCGCGCGGGGTCGCGCGCAAACGGCCGCAGGATCGCGGAACAAGCGGAGACAGGGCGCGGGCGAGACCGCGAGCCCTTGTTATCTGGACGGAAACGTTCGCCCGGTCGGGCGTCAGGCGCGGTCGAAGCCAGGCGGCGGACCGCGCGCAAATCGGGATTGCGCCAGGCGCGACGGAATCCTGCCGGTTTCATTGGCGATATGGCCAGCGACGCGCATGGCTCGCGGCGCAATCGGAAAGGAACTGAACGCCGCGAGTGAGACAGCCGGCGGCCCCGCGCACAGGAAGCAGGAGTCGCAATGTTGATGGCGGCCATCCTGACGGCTATCGGCCGCACCCTCGGACTGACCGGTCATTGCGGCGCAGTGCGCCTTCAACGCAAGTTCCGCTGACGTCGCGCGCGCAACCCCGACCCCGCCGGCAATCGTCTGTATGGCCAGAGCAAGTGCGAGAAGCAGCGCGCGAAGCGAGGACGGACTCATCGGTGTTTCCGAACTATTTCGGACGACAATTGCGCAGCCTGCCGTGTGTGAGCAAGCGCCTGCGCCGAGTTTGGGCTCAAAATTCGAAGCTGTGCTTTATTTGCCACATCCGCTTGCGCAACGCATATCCGGTCAGGCGAGAAAGACATTCCCCTTTCGCGACGAGCGTTCTAAGATTCCACGCCATGTATATCGCCATCACCAACGACATACAGGTCACGGCCCTGCCGGATTTCCTGCCGGACCGTTCGGACCCCGACCAGGGGCGCTACTTCTGGTCCTATACGATCGAGATCGCCAATCTCGGTCGTACGCGCGTGCAGCTTCTGTCGCGGCACTGGATCATCATCGACGCCAACGGCCGCCGCGAGGAAGTGCGCGGGCCTGGCGTCATCGGCGAACAGCCGGTGCTGGAGCCGGGCGAAACATTTCGCTACGCCTCTGGCTGTCCGCTGATGACCCCTTCGGGCATGATGCAGGGCAGCTATCGGATGGTGACCGACGCCGGCGAGGCGTTCGATGTGGAAATCCCCGCCTTTTCACTCGACAGCCCCCTCTCCAACCCCACGTTGAACTGATGGACGCACTCGAACGCGCAATCGACATGACGGCGCGGCTCGTCGCCTTCGACACGGAAAGCTCCCGGTCGAATCTGCCGCTCATCGACTTCGTCGAAGCCTATCTGCGCGAACAGGGCGTCTCCTTCGTACGCGCGCCCAACGCCGCCGGGGACAAAGCGGCGATCTTCGCCACCATCGGGCCGATGGCGCCGGGCGGCGTGGTGCTCTCTGGCCATACCGACGTCGTGCCCGTGGAGGGGCAGGAATGGAGCGCGGACCCCTTCACCCTGCGCCGGGAGAACGGCCGCCTCTACGGCCGCGGCGCCGTGGACATGAAGGGGTTCGGCGCCGTCGCGCTGGCGATGATCCCGGAATTCCGGAAAGCGGCGCTGTCGCGGCCCATCCATATCTTGCTGAGCTACGACGAGGAGACGACCTGTCTCGGCCCGCTCGAGGTGATCGCGCGGCTCGGCGTCGATCTGCCCCGGCCCAATGCCGTGATCGTCGGCGAGCCCACCTCCATGCAGGTCGCCGACGCGCACAAGAGCGTCACAACGCATCTGACCCGCGTCAGGGGGTTCGAGATTCACTCGGCCAATCTGCATCGCGGCGTCAGCGCCGTGCATGTCGCCTGCCGGCTCGTCGTGGAGCTGGAGCGGATCGCCGAGGAGCTGCGCGGCGCCGGCGATCCCTCCGGGCGTTTCGATCCGCCCTATTCGACCATTCACGTCGGCGTCATCAAGGGCGGCACGGCGCGCAACATCGTCGCCAGGGACTGCCAGTTCGAATGGGAGTTTCGCGGCCTGCCGAACTCCGATCCCCTGTTCGCCCACGACCGGCTCGCGGCCTATGCGGCGGAACTCGGCAAGACCGTCTTCGCCGGCTTCCCGCAATGCGGAATCGACATCGACACGCTGGTGAAAGTGCCGGGCCTTGCGCCCGAGCCCGGCTCCAGCGCCGAGACGCTGGCTTTGCGTCTGGCGCGACGCAACAGCACCATCGCCGTGCCCTACGCGACCGAGGCCGGACACTTCCAGCGGGCGGGCGCGCCGACAGTCGTCTGCGGGCCGGGTCGAATCGATCAGGCGCACCAACCCGATGAATATATCGAGGTCTCGGAGCTGGCGGCCTGCGTCGATTTCATGCGGGCGCTGGCGCGCGAACTGGAGGCCTGAGCGGCCTCCGGCTCCTTTCCCGTCAGTCGCAGACCCACTTCCAGTTCTGGCGCCACTGGCTCCAGCGCCAGCACGGCCCGACGCCGTAGCCCCACCAGCGGCCGTTCCACCAACGCTGTCCGCCGGGTCCGGGGCCATAGCCGCCGCCCCATCCCCGGCGCCGGTCGTAGTCCCAGCCACGACGGTCATAATCGCCGCGCCGGCCGTCCCAGTTGCGGCCGCGATCGTCATAGCCGCGACGATCGCCGTCGCCGCGGCGGCCGTCGCTCCAGCCGCCTCCGCCGTCGCGGTCGCGGTCCCCGCGACGCTCCCAGTTTCCGCCGCTATCCTGGCCGTACCCGCCCCGGCCGCCGTCATTATCGCCGCGACCGACATAGCCGCGATCGCCGTCGCTCCAGCCCTGCGCCGACGCCGCCGCCGGCAGGACGAGCGCGCCCCCGAGCGCGGCCGCCCGAGCCATTTTCCAAACCCCGATCATCGTCACCCTTCCTTTTTCGCGAGCGTGAGGGATCCGCTCAGCAGGACCAGACCCACTGACCATACCACCAGCGCCAACAGGCGCCGCCATGTCCGGCAGGCCAGCCGTAGGGCGGTGTATAGTAGCCGCTTCCCTGCCAGCCGTAGCCGCCATGCCAGGCCCCACGGCCGCCCCAATAGCGGCCATGCCTGCCCCGATCTCCATGCCAATCGCCGTCGCCCCAGCCGCGCCAGGCGAGGGCCGGCGGCGGCGAGAGCAGCGCGCCGGCGACGAGCGCGCCCAACAAAATCTTTCTGATCATCGTTTCTCCACGCAAAGCGCCCGGCGCGTGAGCGAGCATACGCCAGCTGCGCCGTTCCCGTCTTGACCCGCCTCCGCGGCGGATTGTGGGCGAACCGGCTTGCCTGTCGACGGCGGCCCGCTCCCGCCCGCCAAACGCGCTATCGGCATTGCTTTCGTAAGTCGAGCGGCTATAGTCCGCGCCCATTCCGAGCCCGCCCGACGCGCGAATGCGCGCGCCGCGCCGCCAAACAGAGACGCTGCGATGAAACTGATCCCGGACGCCCTGGCGCAAACCGAACAGCCGGCCGCCGTCACGCCCCCCGCGCCCGCCACGCCGGCGCCGAGCACGCCCGCGCAGACGACCCAGACGGGGACGGCGGCCAGCGGCGCGCCGGACGCGGCGTCTCAGCCTCCGTCGATCTCCGATCTTGTCGCCCAGCTCGTCCCGATCTTCGTGGTGATGGGCATTGTCTACATCCTCGTCATCCGCCCGCGCGCCCGCCGCGAGAAGGAGCAGCTCGCCGCCCTGCGCAACGTGCGCCGCGGCGACACCATCGTGACGACCGGCGGCCTTGTCGGCAAGGTGACGAAATCCATCGACGACAATGAGGTCGAGCTGGAGATCGCCGCCAACACCCGCATCCGCCTGTTGCGCACGGCGATCGCCGAAGTGCGCGCCAAGGGCGAGCCGGTGAAGGAACAGCCGGCCGCGCCGGCGAAGCCCGCCAACGAATCCAAGGCGCCCGCCAAGTCGGCTCCGAAGCCCGACGCCAAGGCGAAATCCTGATCGGCCGGAGCTCTCCGGCCTTTCGCCTGCCCCCCTAGAGACGAAATAGCGACACGATGCTGCGATTCTCGACCTGGAAATTCTTTGCGATCGTGGCGATGACGCTCGCCGCCGTCCTCGTGGTGGCGCCGAGCATGCTGTCGCCCGCGCATTACGAAGCGCTGAAGGCCCGGCTGCCGTCCTGGCTCGTGCCGCCGACCATCGTGCTCGGCCTCGACCTCCAGGGCGGCTCGCACGTCATGCTCGAGGTGGATCAGGCGGACCTCGTGTCCACCCAGGTCAAGAATCTGCGCGACGACGTGCGCCGCATTCTTCGCGAGGAGAAGGTGGCGATCACGGGCGGCATCGGCGCGACGCCGCGCGGCGTGCAGCTGCGCGTCGCCGACGCCGCGGATCGCGAGAAGATCCTTCCCAAGCTGCGGTTGCTGCGCAACAGTTTCAGCAACAATCTCGGCGGCCAGCCGCCCCTCGAGGTCGAATCGACTCCCGAGGGGCTGATCCGCGTCACCGTCACCGATGCGGGCGTGCGCGACAAGTCGCGCAAGGCCGTGGAGCAGTCCATCGAAGTCATCCGCCGCCGCGTCGACGCGCTCGGCACGCGCGAGCCGTCGATCCAGCGCCAGGGCGACGACCGCGTGCTGGTTCAGGTTCCGGGCCTTCAGGACCCGCAGACGCTCAAGGAGATTCTCGGCCAGACCGCCAAGCTCGAATTCCGCCTCGTGGCCGAGCCCGGCCAGAACCCTTCGGAAGTCGAGGAGCTGGAGCAGGTCGAGGGCGAGGGCAAACTGCCGATCGAGAAGCAGGTCATGGTTCAGGGCGAGGATTTGACCGACGCCCAGCCCGGCTTCGACCAGCAGCGCAGCGGCGAGCCGGTCGTGAACTTCCGCTTCAACATTCGCGGCGCGCAGAAATTCGGCGACGTGACCTCGAAGAACGTCGGCCGCCTCTTCGCCATCGTGCTCGACAACAAGGTCATCTCGGCGCCGCGCATCCTGACGCCGATCACCGGCGGCTCGGGCCAGATTTCCGGCCATTTCACGGTCGAGCAGGCGAATAATCTCTCGATCCTGCTGCGCGCGGGCGCCCTGCCCGCCAAGCTCAACATCGTCGAGGAGCGCACCGTCGGCCCCGGCCTCGGCCAGGACTCGATCGACGCCGGCAAGCGCGCCGCCTATGTCGGCGCCGGGCTCGTCGTGATCTACATGCTGATCACCTACGGCGTCTTCGGCGTCTTCGCCAATCTCGCCTTGTTCGTCCATATCGCCTTCATCTTCGCGGGCCTGGTCCTCCTCGGCTCGACGCTGACGCTGCCGGGCATCGCCGGAATCGTGCTCACCATCGGCATGGCGGTGGACTCCAACGTGCTGATCTATGAGCGCATTCGCGAGGAAAACCATGCCGGGCGCTCGATAATCGCGTCGCTCGACGCGGGCTTCAACCGCGCCTTCGCGACCATCGTCGACTCCAATGTGACGATGTTCGTCGCCGCGGCGATTCTCTATTTCCTGGGGTCCGGCCCCGTGCGCGGCTTCGCCGTGTCGCTGGCGCTCGGCATCCTCACGACCATCGTCACCGCCGTGACCATGACCCGCATGATGATTGCGGTCTGGTATCACTATGCGCGCCCGACCAAGCTGCCGATCTAAGAGGCGAAAAGACCGATGAAACTCCTGCGCCTCGCTCCGGAGAACACGAAATTCCCCTTCATGCGCTTCCGGCGCGTGAGCTACCCCTTCTCGGCGCTGCTGTCGCTCATCGCCGTCGCCCTGTTCATCTTCAAGGGCATGAATTTCGGCATCGACTTCGCCGGCGGCACGGTGATCGAACTGCGCGCCAAGTCCGGCGCGGCCGAGGTGGGCTCGCTGCGCACGCTCGGCGAGAGCCTCAAGCTCGGCGACATCGAGGTGCAGGCCTTCGGAAATCCCGCGGACGCCACGCTGCGTTTCGGCCTCCAGCCCGGCGGGGACAAGGCGCAGCAGGACGCCGTCGAGCGGGTTCGCGGCGCCGTTGGCGCCCAATATGACCTGCGCCGCGTCGAGGTCGTGGGTCCGCGCGTCTCGAACGAACTCGTTCAGTCCGGCACGCTCGGCGTGGTTCTCTCGATCATCGCGGTCCTGACCTATCTGTGGTTCCGCTTCGAATGGCAATTCGCCATCGGCGCGGTGATCGCGACTATGCACGATCTGCTGCTGACGGTCGGCTTCTTCTCGATCACGCAGCTCGAATTCAACACCACCTCGATCGCGGCGATCCTGACGATCGTTGGCTACTCGCTCAACGAAACAGTCGTGGTGCTCGACCGAATCCGCGAAAACATGCGCAAATACAAGAAGATGGCGACAGCCCAGATGATCGACATGTCGATCAACGCCGTCCTCCCGCGCACGATCATGACCGCGACGACGGTGATGCTCGCCCTCATCGCCCTGGTCGCCTTTGGCGGACAGGTGATCCGCTCCTTCTCGCTGGCGATGATCTGGGGCATTTTCGTGGCGACCTATTCGTCGATCTTCATCTGCTCGCCCATGCTGATCTATCTCGGCCTGCGCAACGACGAGCAGGGCCGCAAGACGGAGACGGAGCAGCCGGAGTCGGACGTCGCAACCGATACCGACGATCACTCCGAGCCGGCGGCCTTCGCCTCCATGTACGACGATGTCGGCGACACGCCGGTCCCCGCCGCGCCGGCGCAAAAGCGCCCCACGCAGAAGCCGGCCGCGAGGTCCAAATCGAGCGCGCGCCGCAGGCCAAGGTAATCGCGGGGCGCATCAGATGACTGCCCAGCAAGGCTATGTCCCGGGCCGCCACAGGATCGACGATTACGGCGGGGGCGGCTTTCGCTTCGCCGACATGTCGCATCGCGGCTCGATCCTCGCCCTCCCTACCGGCATCAGGGCCATTCCGCCAGCTGCCTGGAACGAGATCGACGCCGCGTGCGTGGATCTCGCGCTTGCCGAGGGGGGCGACCTCGATCTCTTGATTTTCGGCACGGGCAAGGACCTCATGCCGGTCGCCTCCGCGCTGCGCGCCAGACTTCGCGCGGCGGGCGTCGGCAGCGAGATCATGTCGACGGGCGCCGCCGTGCGCACCTACAACATGCTGGTCGACGAGGGGCGCCGCGTCGCCGCGCTGCTGATCGCCGTCTGATGGCAGACCCCTCCCCCGCCAGCGACGAACATTACGCTCATTGCGAGACGCTGCTGCGCGAGCGCGACCGCGATCTGTGGCTTGCCTGTCTCTTCGCGCCGCAGCCCGCGCGCCGGCACATTCACGCCGTTTACGCCTATGCGATCGAGGCCGCCGATGTGCGCGCGCGGGTCTCGCAGCCGCTCCTGGGCGAAATGCGGCTGCGCTGGTGGAGCGACGCGCTCACGAGCGGCGACACCGAGGGAATGCGCGCGCATCCGGTCGCCGACGCGCTGCTCGACACCGTGGCGCGTTTCGACCTGCCGCGAGACGAACTCACCGCCCTCGCCGACGCCCATGTGGCCGATCTCTACGACGATCAGACGCCCGACCTCGTCACGCTCGAGCACTACTGCCGCCTGACCAGCGCCGGGCCAATGCGCTGGGCGGCGCGGATATTGGGCGCGGACCCCTCCCCGGCTTTCGAGGAGGCGGGCCTGGCGCTTGGGCTCATGCGCATCCTGCGCGCCCCCGCCGGCGCCTTCATCCCTCTCGATCTCCTGACGCGGCACGAGGCCGACATTCACGCCGATTCGCCCGGCCTGCGGGCGGCCCATGCCGAACTGCGCCGGGAGGCGCTCCGGCATTACGAGGCGGCCCGCCGCACGGCGCAGACGCTCCGCAAGGGCCGCGAGGCCCTGCTGCCGGCCGCGACCGTTCCTCTTTATGTGGCGCGGATGAGTGGCGCGGATTACGATCCTCTGCGCGGCGCGAGAGAGCTTTCGCCACTGCGTCGACAATGGCGGCTGTGGCGCGCCGCGCGCGGCGCCGGCCTCTAAGCCCCGCGACCAAGGGCAGGACAAAAATGAAACCCGACGTTTACGACGAGGACAGCCGCCGCCTTCGCGTCGGCACGCTCATCTTCCTGCGCTGGATCGCGATCGTCGGCCAGAGCCTCGCCTGTCTCTTCGTCTATTTCTTTCTCGAGTTCGATTTCCCGGTCGGTCTCTGCTTCGTCTTCATCGTCGCCTCCGCCACGCTCAATCTCGGCCTGCGCTTCGGCACGTCGGGCACCTTCCGACTCAGTGACCTCGAGGCGGTGGTGCTGCTGTGCTACGATCTCGTGCAGCTCAGCTTTCTTCTCTATCTGACGGGCGGCGTCACCAATCCCTTCGTCATGCTGCTCCTCGCTCCCGTGACGATCTCGGCGGTCTCGCTCCCGCGCAATCTGACGCTCTTCCTCGGCATCGTCATGCTGGTGGCCGCGACCTTCCTGTGCATGGAATTCGAGCCGCTGCCCTGGTACGAGAACGAATCGCTGAAGTTTCCCCTGCTCTATCGCGCGAGCATCTGGGCGTCTCTGGCGCTTTCGGCCGCCTTCATCGCAATCTACGCCGCGCGCGTCTCGGACGAAGGACGTCTGCTCGCCACCGCGCTCGCCGCGACGGAGCTGGTGCTGGAGCGCGAGCAGCATCTCTCGCAGCTCGACGGACTCGCCGCGGCCGCCGCCCATGAACTCGGCACGCCGCTCGCGACGATCACGCTCATCATCCGCGAATTGCAGAAGTCGCAGAAGCACACGGCCGAGGGGTTGAAGGACGACCTCGATCTGCTGGCGCAGGAAACGGGGCGCTGCCGGGAAATCCTCGGCAAGCTCGCCTCGCTCGGCGCCGACCAGGGAACGATGATGAATGTTCTCTCGATCGACACGCTCATCGAGGAAGTGGTTTGCCCGCAACGCGAGTTCGGCGTGAAGCTCGAGATTTCCAAGCGCGCCAACGGCAATGCGGCGCCGCCGGCGCTCGAGCGCAATCCCGGCATCCTCTACGGGCTCGGCAATCTGGTCGAGAATGCGATCGACTTCGCCGATTCGCGCGTGCGCATCGACGCCTGGTGGTCGCGCGATCTCGTGACCATCTCCATCGAAGACGACGGTCCCGGTTTCTCGCCCGCAATTCTCGACAAGCTGGGCGACCCCTATCTTCGCGGACGGCCCACCGAGCGCCGCACCAAAAACGACAGCCAGTCCGGCCTCGGCCTCGGTCTCTTCATCGCCAAGACTCTGCTCGAACGCTCGGGGGCGACGGTTGAGACCTTCAATGTCTCGCCGCCCCGCACGGGCGCCGTGGTCAAGGTGACATGGCCACGCGCGGCGGTCGAAATGCCAATGGCGAAGCTCGCGTCATAGGAAGCATAGAAGCTCGACTGGCGCAGAACCTTGGGCTATTTTTGACTAAAATCACCAAGGGGAGCGCAGGCGGATGAACCCGGAAGAGAACGTGCAATCCGAGGATGCGGCGCAGTCGCACCCGGACTCTCAGACGGCTTCCGCGCTCCCGGAAGACCGCTCGCTCCTGATTCTCGACGACGACAAGCCATTCCTGCATCGACTCGCGCGCGCCATGGAGTCTCGCGGCTTCCTGGTCACGCAATGTGAGACGGTCGCCGAGGGTCTGGAGGCGCTCGCCAGCGCGCCCCCCGCCTTCGCGATCATCGACATGCGGCTCGGCGACGGAAACGGCCTCGATGTCATCCAGAAACTGAAGGAAGCGCGTCCCGACGCGCGCGGCATCATTCTCACCGGCTATGGCAATATCGCCACCGCTGTCACCGCCGTCAAACTCGGCGCCTTCGACTATCTCGCCAAGCCGGCGGACGCGGATGAAATCTATCATGCGCTGATGGCGACGGCGGTCGACCGGCCGGATGCGCAGGAAAATCCGATGTCCGCGGACCGCGTGCGCTGGGAGCACATCCAGCGCGTGTTCGAGTCCTGCGATCGCAATGTCTCCGAGACGGCCCGCCGCCTCAACATGCATCGCCGCACCCTCCAGCGCATTCTCGCCAAGCGCGCGCCGCGCTGAAATCGGCGCCCATCTTTGACGTGGGGTTTCATCCGCGACGCTAAGAGTGATGGAGCGACTTTGCACGCCGGTCACGTCGGCGCCGCTCCCGTCCCGCTGACATTCGCGCCGTCGCGGGCGCGCAAAGTCCAGAAGGCGATCGAAGACACGGCCGTCAAGCAGCCGAGCGTCAAATAGGCTCGATGCAAGGCTGTCGTAATGGCGACGCGGTCGGTTTGCGGCGCGTCGCCGAGAAACCAACCGGCGACGAGCGAACCCGCCGCCAGTCCAAAACTCATCGAAATTTGCTGAAACGAACTTGCAATCGTCGCGGCCATGCTGGAATCGCCTGTCTCGACGTCTGCATAAGCCATGCTGTTGACGCTCGTGAATTGGAGGGAATTGAAAAAGCCCAGCGTCAGGCCGATCGAGACCATGACGAAATAGGAAGTTCTGTCCGAAACCAGCGCATAAAGGCAGATCGTCGCGCCAATCATCAGGGTGTTCGTCACCAGCACGCTCTTGTAGCCAAATCGCGCTAGAATGGGCGCCGAGACGAATTTCATCCCCATGGCGGCGGCCGCCGTCGGCATCATGAGCAGCCCGGACTGCCAGGCCGGCAGCCCCAGGCCAACCTGGAAGAGCAACGGGGTCAGAAACGGCAGGCCGCCGACCCCCAGCCGTGTGATGAAACCGCCGACAATCGACACGCGGAATGTTCGCGTTTGGAAAAGCCTCAGCTGGAGCAAAGGAAAAGGCGTATGGCGGGCATGCAGCCCATAAGCGCCGAGCAGCGCGAGCGCGATGAGAAGAAGCCCCGCCCCTGCCTGGAGATCGATCCGATGCTCCCCGAAAATTTCCAGTAGCCAGGACAAAAGCACGGCGCCAGAGCCAAAAAGCAGGAGACCGATCCAGTCGAACGGGCGGCGCGTTTCTTCGCGGTAGTCGGGCATGTAGCGATACGCCAGCCATTGCGCGACGAGCCCGACCGGCGCGTTGACGAAGAAGATGAAGCGCCAGGAAAGCCAGTTGACGATCAATCCGCCGACGGTCGGGCCGAGCAACGGCCCGATCAGCGCGGGAATGATGACGAAGTTCATGGCGCGCAGAAGCTCCGACTTCTCGAAGGTGCGCACGACGCTCATGCGCCCCACCGGCGTCATCAGCGCCGCCCCCGCGCCCTGAAGGATGCGCGCCGCGACCATCTGGCCCGCGCTCTGCGCCAGACCGCAACAGACCGAGGCGAGCGTGAAGACGGCGATGGCGAGCGTGAAGACCCGCCGCGAACCATAGCGATCGGCAATCCAGCCGCTCACCGGAATGCCCACCGCGAGGCTGAGAATGTAGCTCGCGGCGACGGCCTTTAGGCTCAAGGGCGTGACCTGCAGACTGGCGGCCATTGCCGGAACAGCCGTGTTCACAATGGTCGCGTCGAGCTGCTCCATGAAAAGCGCCGTTGCAACGACCCAGGGCAAGGAACGCTTGATCGCCCTCTCGTCCATACGCTCGGCCTTTTCGCTTGTTCCGGATACGCGCGGATCGAAACGCGAGCCAAGTCCGAACGCGCGGCGGCGAGCCTCGTTCGGTTCATTTTGGTCTTGCTCTCTCATAAGCGCCACGGCGCCGCACGACCGCCTGGCGGCTGGCTGTATGCCTAATGCGGCGATATGCGGGCTTGCGAAGCTTTGCGCTTATATTAGCCTCAATCCGTCGCTTGCGCCGCGAGCGGCGACAAACACACCAAGGAGGCGACAGAAAGGGGAGAGCAATGGCGACGCAGGATTTCATCATCACGGATCAGGCGAGCGTATGGTTGTTCGAGCCCCTTACCGAAGCTGCGCAGCGGTTCGTTCGCGAGAAGCTGAACTTCGATGAGTGGCTGTGGCAGGGTGAACGCTTTGCGGTCGACTACCTCACCGCTGGGGCCTTGACCGAGGACCTTCAGGACGAGGGCTTCGCTGTCGTGACAAAGCACTGACGCCCAACCAAACAGCCGGCGACAAGAACGCGCCTCACGCCATAACCGGCGCGAGGCGTTTTGCTTCGCTCCAGTCCCGCCGGGACTTTGCCGGAAATGTTCCAGAAAAATAAAGCGGGACCAATGAAATAATACAGAAAAGCCGATGTGAGCCAGACAGAAAAATCGTGTCCGCCGGGTCACACTTGCAAGATGGCCCTCTCTATTATGTTTGGAATTAGCTTTTATAATTTGACCGCCTTCATTTGAATCAGGATCATCCATTGCCCTGCTTTCGAAGCGGGACCGTAGAGATTTTCCATGCGCCGCTTGGTTCAAAGGCTTTCATTCGCCCTTTTGGCGCTCGCAATGATTGTTGCGGGCCGGGGCTTTGCCGAACCTTTGGTTTCCGGCCCGGCTGAGGCGCCGCTTTATTGCGCGCCGCTCGGCGGCGTCGCGCATCATGGCGCGCCGGATCATCACAACGGACACGGTAAAGACTGTTCGATCTGCCAGCTTTGCACGCCATCCATGGGGCCCCTCCCGGATGATTGCGCATATGTAAAAGCGCTCCCGGCCGAGCGCGAGCGAAGTCATTGGTTTTTTAGTTCACTGCCGCCATCGGCTTATTGCTCTGCCGAAGGGCGAAGAGCCCGGGCGCCGCCATCCGCAGCGTAAAGCGGCAATCTCCCTTTGCGGTAAGGCTGCGGCGAGTCGCCGTGCATCCAAGGTTTTCATCGCGCCGCCCTCGCGGGAGGCCCGCGTTCCCACCCGTTTGAAACGAGCAAAATTTATGCGCATCCGCCATCTTGCGACGGGCGTGGGCGTCCTCGCCTTTACGCTTGCCGTCAGCCCCTCCAACGCTCAGCAACGCCTCCCCACCATTGACATCGGAGGCGCGAGGCACCGCGTCTCCAACAAGGCGGTGGGAGGGGCTCGCGCCGCGAGAGCTGCGCCGGCCGCGACAACGGCGGGAGAAGCCTCACCGGCGCCTGTCGGATCCGTGCAGGCGAGCGGGCCTTTGACGCAGCCGAAGGCGCCCGACACGGCGTCGAGCACGAGAACCTTCACGGGCGCACAAGTCAACGCCGTTCCCTTTGCGCAACCGGCCGAGGCGCTCGAAATCACGCCCGGCCTCGTCGTGACGCAGCACAGCGGCGCGGGCAAAGCCAACCAGTATTTTCTCCGAGGCTTCGCACTCGATCACGGCAACGATCTCGCGCTCTGGCTCGACGGCATGCCCCTCAATATGCCCTCGCATGTGCACGGCCAGGGATACGCCGACGCAAACATGCTGATCCCTGAGCTGTTGAGCGGGGTAGAGGTTCGCAAGGGACCTTACTTCGCGGATGGCGGCGCCTTTGCGTCCGCCGGTCAGATCAACATGCAATATGTGGACAGCCTCAAGGGCGGTCTTCTTCTGGGCTCAGCGGGCGCCTTTGGCTGGGTGCGGACGCTCGGCGCCCGATCGTGGGACGTTGCAGGCGGCACGCTCATCGCCGCGCTCGAACTCAATCACTACAACGGGCCTTGGATCAGACCAGACGACGCCAAGAAGATAAACGGGTTCATGCGCTGGAGCCGAGGCACGCAAGAGAACGGCGCCTCCATCACCGCCATGGCCTATTCGAACCATTGGTGGGCTACCGACCAGATTCCGGCGCGCGCCGTGCAGCAGGGCCTCCTCTCGCGCTGGGGCACGGAAGACCCCTCCGACGGCGGCAACGCCGCGCGCTACAGCCTTTCGGCGCGCTGGAGCCAGGCGGACACGAACAGCGCCTCCCGCGTTGAAGGCTTCATTATCCGCAACGACCTCAATCTCTACAACAATTACACTTTCTTTCTGGATAATCCGATCACAGGCGATCAGGCCCATCAATACGACCATCGCTCGATCTTCGGGCTGAACGCCAAGCACGCGCTGCTTTACGACCTGCTCGGTCATCCTGCCGAAACGCGCGTCGGATTGCAGGGCCGCTACGATCTTATTCGAAACGGTTTCGGCGACTCCATCTTCCGGCAAACCTACGACTCGATCCAGGATAACTACATCAAGGAAGGTAGCATCGGGCTCTGGACCGATACGACGGTGCGATGGACGCCCTGGTTCCGCACGACGCTGGGCGCGCGCTTCGATTATTGGAACGCAACCGTAAAAAATCCACAGAATCCCTGGGTCACGCCGCTCGTTTTGGACGATGACGGCAATTTCAACGGCTTCGCCTACACAGGGACGTTCAACACAGGCACGAGAGCGCAGACCATGGGCAGCCCCAAGGCCGGCCTCGTCCTCGGCCCCTTCAACAACACGGAGTTCTTCCTCAACTTCGGCGAGGGTCTGCAAAGCAGCGACGCCCGTGGAACGGTCGCCTATCTCAACCCCGCCGACGGCTCTCGCTTTACAGACACCGGGCTCATCCTCCCCGTCCCGCTGCTGGTCAAAACCCGCGGCGCAGAGACTGGCGTTCGCAGCAAGGCGATCCTCGACGGTCTGGATCAGAGCCTGTCGCTGTGGTGGCAGGATTTCGACGCGGAGAATCTTTTCGAGGGCGACAGCGGCACGACGGTCTTCGGGCGGCCCAGCCGGCGCTATGGATTCGAACTGACGAACAAATATACGCCGACGAGCTGGGCGCTCTTCGAAGGCGACGTTTCTGCGACCCATGCCCGTTTCAGAGGCTCCGACCTGGTTCAGGCCGCCGCTTACCAGAGCATTCTGACGACCGGCCTCAACGATCCCTTGTACCCGTTGAATGTTCCTGGGAATTCGCCGGGCAATTATCTGATCAATGCGCCGACTGTCGTGGCGACCGGCACAGTCGAGATCGGCGAAGCCCTGGGCTGGTTCGGCGCGCTGAAATATCGCTATTTCGGACCGCGACCATTGACGGAGGATGGCCAGATCAGGTCGATCGGGGCCGGCACGCTGAACGCACGCGTCGGCTACCGCTTCGACGGCGGGTGGAAGTTCCAGATTGACGCCTTCAACGTCACCAACAATCGCGGCGACGCCATTTCATATGGCTACGGGTCGTTTGCCCGGTCGGATTTCTTGGGCTTTCCGGGCTACCCCGGCGGCAGCGTCGGCATCATGGACCGACACTTCAAACCGCTCGACCCGCCGTCTGTACGCGTGACGCTGAGCGGACCCATGGCTGTTCTGGAGAGCGCGCTGTTGAGGCCGTTCTGATGGACCGGAAACGAAGCTCGGGCGCAGAACGCCTGACGTCAGCGACAGGCCCAAACCCAGCCGCGTCCTGGATCCCACTCCCAACAGACGTTGTGAGCGTGCCGGCCTTTCTGTTGGCTCCAATCCCGATGCATATGCCGGTAATGGCCGCCCACGTCCTGTTCATCGCCCTGGCTGCGGTAAGTCTGCGCCATTGCCTGAGGGCTCGACGCGAGCGGTAGCGCCACGATGAGAAACATGATCTTGCGCATGGCTTCCTCCCCCACTCAGCCGCCCATGTCATTTGGGAGGGCTTTTTGATCCGTGAAGTGGAAGACCGCCTGGCGCAGCCCGATCGGCAATTTCTCAGCCGCCGCCCAACCAAAGGACGATCGCGAGCGCCGCGACGAGCACAGACAGCATGATGGCGTAACTGATTTCGCTTCGAATGATCATCTTGAATGATCGCATATGAGGACGCGGCTTTGAAGGCCGATGATCCAGATAGCGGCGATGGCGGCCAAGTTTGGGGAGCGCGCCCTGGCGCGCCATCAAAAGGATGGGCCAGCATGGCTGGAGAACGGCTCCTCGCGACTCACGGCGGTCTCCAACCGCACCGGAGAGATCGGGCTGGCGTCGATCAAACAGCTGCGGCGGGAGCATTGCCGGTGATCAGCAATGACGCCACGGCTCCATTCATCGCGGATAAATCGACGCTCTATTTCTTGTCGAGCCAAACTGTGGCCATGCGCTATCCGTCGACGCACAAACCAGACCAATCCGATCAATGAAAAGGCCAGACCGTCCATAGACGCCCTTGGCGACTTGTCCATTTGGGCATAGCCGCATGTAGTCCTGCATGCCTGCCGACTCCTGAAACAAAGGGGGCGCGGGACCCAATGTGCCGAAGCTGGCGTCCGCAAAGCCGGCAACGAACTGCGCACGGATCGGCGGATTGAAATAATCACATCGCAGCGCCAGCATCTGCGCCAGACGATTGTCAGAGGCCAAAGTGCTGACGCTCATTCCGACGACAACGTATCCACTATTGTAATTGCACACACCCTGCTGGGAAGCGCCTCCGTTGGAAAGGCCGATCTGAGGCGGATATACGCCGGGTCGTCCCAATCTGCTGGTGAAACGGTCCCACCGTACGCATACAAGCCGCAAGTGATCGATGAAGGCGCCAACGTGGCCGTCAAATCCAGCCAGAAAACTGTTGCCTGGACATACGGCGCGGAACGGCGACCCTCCATTGCCGCCGAACGTGGGAAGATCAGTTGCTTCCGCGGCGCGGGGTGGATTGATAAAAGCAGAAGCAATAGCTAATGCACAAACCAGTCGTGAAGACGCCATAGTCGCCTCCGTAAAATACAGCCAAGGTTAGGATCAATACACAACTTGATACATTCTAGACAATGTCTCAGAGGCAGTCTAGCAATTAATGTTGTGCAACTGCTTACAGAAGCTCGGACATATAAAGCCGACCTCAACTAAAAGGTCGCACAAACTTCGGAATTGAAACAAGAAAATTTGGCGACCGGCCGAAGAATTCGCCCCCCGCTTGCCCGCGCTTCTCATCAACGTGACGCTTCGCTGTAATATGTCGTTGAAGCAGAGCAGACCACCGCACGGCTTGATGTGCTGACCGACGCCATGCTGTCCGGTCCTGCATGGTGGCAAGCGTTACGACAGCGACGCTATTCGTCGCAGGCTCGAAAATGTCGCTGCAAAGTCGAGCATTCCGTCAAAAAGCTTGCTGTGGGGCTGACACAGGACTCGATCACCCTCTCGACGCGCGTGACGATCGAGGTCCGCCCTGCCAATTTCCGCACGGTTCGCAGTGGGACTGTGATTGCTGCGATTTGCGACGAGGTTGCCTATTGGCGATCCGACAGCCTTGCGAACCCCGACAGAGAAATTCTCGCGGCTCTTCAGCCTGCGCTCGCGAACGCGCGGCATGATTGCCACCATTAGTTAGCCGTATGCGCCCAAGGGTGAAGTGTGGGTCGTCTACAAGCAGCACTACGGCGAATTCGGCGACGCTTCGGTCCTTGTTAGGCAGCGGACAACAAGACCATCTTGGCTTGCTACGCATGCTTTTGCGCAGCATTGCGGTCTTTGACGATAGCCTGCAGACGCTTGCTATCAGCGGCCGAAACCTTGATGAAAATTCCCGTGCGCATGCGCCAGACTCGCACGCAAATCAGAAACAGGGAATCCGAAACAGCACTTCAAGCGTCAGATTTTGTCACTCGTGTGAGGGGTTCCGCTCAGCATTATTACGCTTGGGATAAGTGCCAGGGTTTACTTTTTGCATGCGGCGAAGATTCAACTCGATAACCCCAGTGCATTAGAAATCCCTGCGCGATATTCCGGCGGCCGGTTCGACGGCGAATAGCCTGGGCTCAAGAATATATGTGTTACGCCTGAGCCAACTGGGCTTCTGCAACACGGCGGGACTGATGTCGTTCGACGCGCATCAGAAGCACTGTTCGCGCAAAATATAGAAAGCCGGTAACCATGAGAATCCCGGCCGCTGCCAACGACAGCAATGGATGACCAAAAACAGATGGCCATACGATTTTAGCTAGGAAACTCAGGCCAAGCAACAACATAAGGAAGCTAGTAACTGTCTGAATTGCGTGCACGCGCCGCAACTCAGAGGCCACGACAGAGCGCTCCGCTTCTGCTCCAGAGCGGAATCCAGCCGCAAGCCCAATCGCTCCACTAATCAAGTTCGCGATCGCAAATAAAGCTGAAAGGACGCCGGTGAGTGCGCCGGGGAATGTTGCTGAGACGGCCCCTAATCCCGCGAGAACTACTCCTATTATTAGCACACTGCCAGACTGCTTGGCGTCCGGATGTCTTGCGTCCCTCGTCGACATAATCTGAACAGCGACGACGGTGAGTATCGTCGCTATTTGGCCGTCTGGGGAAAATGGCAGCAACCCTACCGACACCAATGAAAGAAGAAATCCTAGACATAGGAAGAACGTTCCCATGAGAAAACTGAACGCCTGAGAGTTTGAGAGAGTTGCTTGCCTGACCCAACCAAAGTCGCCAGTTGCGGTTTCTCTACCTTCATCCATCGGATAGAGCCGATCGACCTGTTCCAGGCAGTGGGCGACGTAAAAGAGACTCATGGTAAAAAGAAGAAGGAGGATCGCTGTTGTCGTCGGAGCTAAGATCCCCAAGAGTGTCAAGGCTCCCAGAATTGCGGTCAAAGCGTAGACGATCGAGCAGGCAATTGTGAGCGAGATTAGGACCCCCCCAATTGAAAGCCAATTCCTGGCGGCGGCCCTATCCACGAATAGCCCGACGAGACGGACCGATCCCCCGATAAAGAGAATCGCCCCAACGACTCTCCGCACGAAATCTGGATTGGCCGGCACCCAGGCAACGTACATTCCATAGGCCGCCACAAGAAAACTTAAAGTTATCAGGCTCCAGGAGCGTCGCAGATCCCCAAACGGGGTTTTGCCTAAAGTCAATGAATGGGTGGCGGAAACTACAATAAAAAGCCCATATGCACTTTGCGGAGGCCATGAACTCGTGGAAAAAATGCGCGCCCCCAGAACGAGACTGAAGATTCCCAGAACGAGCAGTATAGCGACGTCTACTGAAACGTCTGATTCCTGTTGCATTTTTTGGCCTCAAAAAAAGCGCCGGCTAGCAGCTACTTTACCTGTGTATGGTAACGGTTCTTCCATCTCGAAATTATAAGTAAGGCTATGCGTGTTCTCATAAAAGACAAGCGCCGCGCCGCCGCGTGCGTGTGCGGCGAAAACACGCACCGACACATCTACTCCCAGTCGAAGCATGCGTCGGCTTCAATGTGGCTCTTTTTCCGGAACCCTTGCTCTTCAGACGGTTGAGTACGCTTCTTTTTAAGCAAGTTTTTCCCTACGTTTGAGCCGCACCTTGTTGCATCTCCGACACACCTCCGCCCGTTGTCCTTCCTCCCAGATTTCTGGGGACTTTGGGGGTCCATTGAAAACCGGCTAAGGATATTAGCGGCTTAGGCGGTTTGAAACGTTCGCATCGTTGCATCTGCCTAGATGCGTGATGAGAACTTACGCAACCAGCGCCCTTTACTAGCCTTGAAGCTTATGAAAATGATTGTCGGATTACTGATTTTGCGCGTAGCATTTGAGGCAACCCGATGGGCATTTCGATTCCTCTGCGCGCCTTGCAAAGCGTGAAACCAAGAGGCGCATTACAAACGTTATCGCGCTTTGTGATCTCTGCATTTGTCATCGCTCCGTATTTGGGGCTGAATGGTTCAAGTGCATTTGCCGAGGAGGCGAATGCGGGTCAGGACTCCCAAGAGCGAGGCGCCGTTGTTGACTCCTCAGCGCCGACGAGCCCGCCGCATGAGAGCTGCAGGTGGTTCCTTGATCCCAAGACTTTCCATGAACCACAACCAGGTTGCCAGCCCGCATCTGGCGGCAAGCACGCTGGCGGCGCACAAAGGACTGAGGAAGCCGCGCTGCCAAAGCCGGCACTTAACGTCCCTGCCAATCTGAATACGATTTCTGGCCTTGTATCGTCCGGCGTTCTGCAGAAGTCCCTCGGATTACCCGCCGACGCGCCGCTTCAAATTGGTGGAATAGCTAGTTTTATCGGCAACAGGCTTACATCAGGGGGGCTCAAGCCGAATACGAGTTCCGGCGAGCGGGTGTTTGGTTTCAACGCCGCGCTCGACATGGAACGGCTCTTCCCGTTCGCCCCGATCCCCGGAGGAGAGCTTTTCAGCTCGATGATTCAATACGAAGGCGGCAAAGCTTCGCAATACGCGGGCTCAATCCAGGGGTACGATTCCGTCAATGCTTGGAGCGAGAAATACGGACGACATCGTCTCGAGCTTTACGAGGTTTACTGGCGGCAGAGGCTGCTCGACGACAGACTAATTATCAAGGTCGGCAAGATCATGGGCGCCGCGGAATTCGCCCAGCCGAACTATCCTCCTACGATCCCCCAAGATCCAAGCAGGATGGCATGGACGATCAGTGATCTCTTCTTTGTCCCAGTTGGCTACCTCCCGATCTTCCAGGGCAAGCTCCCCACATATGCGAACACGGCCTGGGGCGCGATCGTGACGGTCCAGCCCACGCCCGCCATTTATGCAAAGTACGGCTTCTTCGACGGAAATGGCATCCGCTACGAGACGGGTCCTAGAATTGGTCCGAACCTCAACGAGAACACCTTTCAAATCGCCGAGGCCAGCCTCTCCTGGGAGCTCGGCGAGGAACGAAAGGCGGGGCGCATTTCGGGGGGCTTCTGGAAGCAATCGGGATTAATGGCTACGGGCATGCTGGACCCAATTAAAGGAGGGGTCCTGTTGGAGCACGGCGCCAGGGGATTTTTTGCGGTCGCTAACCAACGGCTTTGGTATCTTAACGACACGGATCCGAGAGGCCTCGTCGGCTGGGCGAATTTTGGATATTCCCCGTCTCAGACCAGCGCGGTGCAACACTATCTCGGAGGCGGCGTCACGGCGCTCGGTCTCGTCCCGATCAGGCCCCAGGACACGATCAGTTTCGGCTTCGCCTGGAGCCGACTGAACCAAGGTGCGATTGCCGGTACGGTTTTCGCCTCACCCCTCCCTGCTCCGTGGGGTTGGCCGATTTCTCCTTATGTATCGCAGACGCGCCTGAATTCGACGGAGCGGATGTACCAGATCACCTACCGGTTCGTTCTGATCCCAGGAAAGATCGTATTCGACGCCGGTTACACGGCCATTCCAAATCCGGGCTACCGCCCGAACATTCCTTGGGCGAACGCCGTCACGCTCAGGTCATTTGTGGTCTTCTGACACAGTAGCACTCAGAGGCGCGACCTTCTTCGCGGAGTTTCGTCTAAATTCCTGCCATCCTCTTGGAACGCCTCCGCTAGGCATTAATCCGTATCAGGAACTGCCCGGAGATCCCTCTAGCAGGCAGGTTGGCGCCAGTCGTCTGTTGGTGTCTTCAAGTTTCGCGTATCATCGCATCCCTACATGCTAGCAACAAAGGACGTTAAAGAAACTTCTTGGTAATTCGTTTCGCCACGGAAGAACAGGCGGAAGGCGTTCGCGATAAAATGCTACAACTCCCCGGCGAACACGCCATAACTCTGTCAGACGCGCTGATCGTCGCCAAAAGATCTGATGGCACACTGAAACTTATTCACTTGTTTGAACCTGGGAGAATGTGGCATTTGTTGACATCTGTGATGGGCTACCCAGCTCCAAACTGGTTCACTCAGCTCTCCGTAGCATGGCAGAATGTCGAGTTTGACGAGAACGCTTTGAATCAAGTTATCACCGAGCTTCCAGCAGGAAGCGCGGTTATCTTCGTCCTGGTCAAGCAAACAAAGCTCGACAAGTTCCTTCCGATCCTTAGAGGCACGGGTGGGTCGTTGGTCGCGAGCTCATTCAGCAAACCAGACGACAACACAATCCGGGTGGATCTCGCGGGATAACCTTCGCATCCAACAGAGCGCGTGCGAGTTGACGCTGGCGACGCTGCCCTTCGACCTGAGAAGAGAATCTCAGGTCTGCCGTCTTTCGCCAGCGCCCCCATTGAGCGGCTTGAGATAAAACGCCGCCCCCACTCCGAGCGAGACGCGGTGCGAACGGAAGCCTTGGCTCGCACCTCGACGACCGCGGCGAAATGGCGCGGTAGTTGGAAAACACGCCGCGCCTTGCGCCTTGTCGGCTTCTCAATCGCCGGTCAAGAAATCCGGTCGGGAGAAAGCCGGATTAGGATAGGTATAGAACCCGCGCCCGCTCTTCTTGCCCAGCAGCCCCTTGTCGACAAAGTCTTTTTTCAGCCAGCGAGCGATGGCCTGGTCTTCCGACTCGCCGGTCATCTCGGCTTTGGCTTGAAGATCCCGCTGGAGGGAATCGAGGCCGTCGCGGTCGAAAAGCCCAAAGCAGCCCATCGGCATGTTAAAGAAGATCATCACCGCGCGATCAGTGTCTTCAACGGACGCTATGCCGCGGTTGACGACCTTGAGAGCGACTTCTTTCATAGGCGTTATCAACGCATCTGCGACACCGCGAAGGCGCTCCTTATCGAAATCCAGAAATCCAGGCTGCTTAAAAGCTGGGTTCGGATAGGTGTAAAATCCCTTTCCGCTCTTTTTGCCGAGCAGCCCTTTGTCGACGTATTCCCTCTTGAGCCAGTCTGCGGCGGCGCGAGAGAGCGAATCGCCGGCTTGGGCCGCATTTTCCATTTGGTGTAATATGAAATCCAAGGCGTCGAAATCGAAAATTCCGAATGGTCCCATCCTCATTCCCAGGATGCCCATTGCTGCGCGATCGACGTCTTCAAACGCGACGCCCCGCTGTAGAACAAGCCTGTTTGCCGCGCCGCTAAACGCCCCCATGAAGTTGTTGCCGACGTAGCCGGGGAATTCGGTCTTAAAGACCATGGGGGCTTGGCCGATCTTCTTGGCAAAGACCCGAAGCAATTCAATCGTTTCGTGACTCGTTCCAGGGTGTGGCATGATGTCCAAAAGCCTCGCCATCCACACGTTATAGAAGTGCATTGCGGCGAAGCGATCAGGCCGACCGGTGACGCTCGCATAGAGAGACGGGGCTAATGTGGACGTGTTGGTGGTGAAGATCGTACGGGGCGGACAAATCTGCGCAAATTGCGCGAACACCTTCGTCTTCACCTCGGGATCTTCGGGAACGGACTCGCTTACAAGATCGGCGTTCGCGGCATCTTGCGGATTGTTCGTGAAACGGATGCGGGAGAGGGCGGCCGCCGAACGATCCGCGGTTAGCCATTTTTCTTCTACTGCCTCGGCAGCATCCTTCCGCAATTGTTCGGCAGCCTTTTGCAAAGCCTCCGGCGAGATATCATAGACGGTTACTTGATAGCCATCCGAGGCGCAACGCAGCGCGATTTGTCGCCCCATCGTGCCGGAGCCAATGACAAATACGTGACGAATATCATCGATGTTCATGACGCTCTCCGATTTCTCCCAGTTAGTAGGCTGTGCGGGCTCTCAAATGGCTTCGACTCTGTGTTGCAGAGGGTCGCCAACTCTGCTGTCTGCCAAAAAAAGCGATCGTGTCGACGAGAGTTGCAGGCGCGCCGCGACAAAAAAGCGGCGGGAGCAAAAAGCGAGACGGGCAGCGAACGACTTGCAAAAGTGAGAAGCACTTTGATGCAACGGAGCCGCGCTTTACTATGCGGCGAAAGGTCGCTGTTTCTCGTTTCTTTTCGTATAGGGCTGCAGCGCGTGGCACCATAACTTATATTTTTAGGTGCAGAACCCGGTCAGACGGTAATGGCTAAAGAAGACTCAATTCAGCGGACATCTGCAGTAGGAGTCGCCATGCTTGATTTTACAGTAGGTTAATCCCACGAGTGCTTTCTTTCAGTTCATGTGAGGAAGAGAAATGTATGAAAAGCTCTTCAGCCCGGTGCGCATCGGGCGCCTTGAAATCAAGAACCGCGTTGCGATGACAGCTATGGGCGTCGAGCTCGCAGCTAGGGGCGGAGGCGTTAATGACGACATTATTGCCTTCTATGAGGCGCGCGCGCGCGGCGGCGTCGGACTGATCATCAGTGGCGTCTGCCGCGTCATGGATGGAGCGGGCGCGAGCGAGTGTTGCCAGCTCGCCGCAAGGGGCCGTGATGATGTCGTCGGGCTCGCGAGGCTGATGGACACGGTGCACAAATACGGCGCCAAGATGTTCCTGCAGCTCCAGCATCCTGGTCGCGCGTTAGGAAGCGAGCAGGCTGTCTCCGCTTCAGCGGTTGAGCGCATCGGCGGTGGTCCAGCGCCCCGCGCTCTTACGATCCCCGAGATCGAGAAAATCAGACAAGCCTTCGTGATTGGCGCAATGGTCGCACAACAAGCCGGGGCTGACGGCGTCGAGCTGCATGGCGCTCACGGCTATTTGATCAATTGCTTTCTGTCGCCTTACCTCAACCGGCGCGAGGATAGCTACGGCGGCAATTTCGAGAATCGCATGCGATTTTTGCTCGAGATTGTCTCGGGCATACGTGATGCCTGCGGCAAGAACTTTCCCCTCGGCGTGCGTCTGTCGGCTGAGGAGTTCGTTGGAGACAAGGGGAATGACCTCGCCGCGAGTTGCCGCATCGCCGTGGCGCTGGAAAGGGCCGGGGTCGACTTTCTCGACATTAGCAGCGCGATCGGCGAAAGCGTCTCCGGCGCCCTGGCCTGCATCGAGCCGGGCACGTTTGATCAGGGCTGGAAGAAATATATGGCCGCCGAGATCAAGAAGCATGTGCAGGTCCCGGTGATCGCAGTCGCGAATATCAAGGAGCCGGATGTAGCGGAGGCGATTCTTCAAGAGGGATGCTGCGATCTCGTGGGCATCGCGCGCGGGCATCTCGCCGATCCCGCTTGGTGTCGCAAGGCGAAGGCCGGAAGGGCCGAGACGATCACGAAGTGTATCGGCTGCCTCGTATGCTTCGAGGAGATCGTAGCGCCTCGGCACGTCAAGTGCTCGGTCAATCCGACGACGGGGCGGGAGCGCGAGTTTGCCGAGCCCAATCGCAATGGTGCGGATCGAAAGGTGGCGGTAATCGGCGGAGGCCCCGCAGGGCTCACGGCGGCCATGGTCCTGCATGAGCGGGGTTTTCATCCCGTGATCTTCGATTCAGCGCGCCGCCTCGGCGGGGCGCTCAACGTCGCAGACAAGGCGCCCGGCCGCGAGAAGATCACGCGCTTCGTCGACTCGATGATCGCGCAGGCCGAAGAGAAGAGGCTGGAGTTGCGCCTCGGCGAAGAAGCGACCATCGAGCAAGTTCAGGCGCTTTCTCCTTGCGGCGTATTCATCGCCTGCGGCGCCCAACCCTTCCTGCCGGCGGTCCCGGGCCTCGATGGGAAGAACGTCTTTACCGCCGAGAGTGTGCTGCTGGGACAAGCCGACATGAGAGGTAACGTCGTGGTTGTCGGTGCGGGAGAGACGGGAGATGCGGTCAAAGACATTTCTGCGCCCGCCGCCAAAGCCGATTTCTTGCCCGCAGAGGTCACCGGCGATTGTCTCGTCGTCGGTTCGGGCATGACCGGCCTCGAGACGGCGGAGGCGGTGCTGATGGCCGGCCATAAAACGACCGTCGCGGACATGCTTCCACAGGTCGGCGCGGGTACCTATTTGCCAAACATTCTCGATCTGAAACAGCGCATGGAGCCGTTTAAGCCGACCTATTTGACGAGTCACAAGCTTTTGGAGATCACGCCTGAAGGCGTGGAGCTTCAGTCGCTGGTGAGCGGAGCGTCTGTTTTCGTGCCGGCGGACACCGTAATTCTCGCCATGGGCGTGCGGCCGCGTCAGGACGTCGTCGATCGCTTCAAGGCGGCTTTTCCTGACGCGCGCGTGATTGGCGACGCGGTGCGCGGTGGAAGGATCGTCGATTCGACGCAGGATGCCTACGGCCAGGCGTTCGTATTCGAGCCCTGAGCTGCTGAGGAGAAGACAGGAGGGTTGAGGCGCGTTCTCAGAGACATCGTCAGCACGCAAATCATTTCACAAAGTTCGGGTCATAGTGATTTCGAAGAAGGAAACACCCATGAGCACTCCGAGTGACTATTACAAAGACAAAGTCGCAGTCGTAACCGGCGCGGCGTCCGGCATCGGCTTGGCCCTTGTGGAGACAATGCTCTCCTATGGCGCCAAGAAAGTGATCATGGCCGACTTCAATGACGAGAATCTCAATCGCGAAGCGGCTCGATTAAAGTTGGCTTACCCTGACAAGGTTCTGGGGCTGCACTGCAATGTGACGAAGGAAGATGACGTCCGCCAAATGATCCATAAGGCCGAAGAGTTCGGCGGGCGGATCGACCTGCTATTCAACAATGCGGGCGCCGGTCTAGCCGGGGCGTTCGATCAGCTCACCAATGACGACTGGGCCAAGGCCTTCGCGCTCAATTTCTACGGTGCGCTCTATGGCGTCCGCGCCGTGCTGCCGATCCTGCGCAAGCAAGGCGGCGGCCACATCGTCAATATTATTTCGGGCATCGCCTTCTATCCGATGCCAGAACAAACAATGTATGCCGCCACCAAGGCGGCGCTGAACGGCATGACGCTCGCCCTGCGCGCCGAGCTCTGGGATGAAGCCATTCGCGTCACCTCCGCGACGCCGGGCACGACTGCCACGGCGATCTTCCAGGGCAAAGCGATGCCTCCCACGGCCCAGACTCCGGAACTGTCTGCGCAGGCGATCCTGGCCGGCGTGGCGAAGAACGAGCGGCTCGTAATCGGAGACAGGCTAGCGCTTGGCGAAAAAGGGGACGCTGTTAGCGCAAGATACGGCCTCAATCCCGATTTTTCGGACATGTGGGACAAAATCCTGGCCGAGGCGGCCCGAAAGCGCCGCGCTGGCGAGGTGGCTCTCTGACAAACAAAAAATTAGAGGGAGAAAGCATTATGAAAAACGGCAGTTTCTTCGTCCCGACAGAGCAGCTCGCAGGGTTTATGAAAAACCCGGAAATGAAAAATTGCGAGGGCCTTCTCCTGTCTTGGGAGACCGACCCGGCCGTTGCGCGCCGGATCCTACCCCCACCGCTTGAGCTGATCGACCCGCAGCACCCAGTCGTATCCGCCTATGTGGTTAACATTCGCGAGCCCACATTCGCCCCATGGTACATGGAAGCCTGCATCGGGCTGCTATGCCGCTATCGTGAGATACCCGGCATCACACTACTCAATCTCCAGCTCAGCGGTCCAGGGGCGCTAATGGGGTTGTGCACAGGGCGCGAGGGTTCCGGCCTGCCAAAGAAATTATGCGAGCGGATCATCGTCGAACGCACCGACGATTACGCCCGCGCCTTCGTCGAAGCCAAGGGCAGACGCATCTTCGATGTCGAGGTCGAGCTCAATCCGCCAGGGATGCCAGAACTCGCAAAGGCAGCGAAGGCAAAGCGAGGTGCGAAAGAGAGAGGGAGTTGCTTTGTATTTACCACCGAGCTGAGGGTGGGCAGCGTCCCGGCGGACGGCATCATGCTTTCGAGGGCGCGTCTGCTGAATTACGACAACGTGAACGCTTTTGAAGTCTGTGAGCCCGGTGCGATCAAATCGATCGCCATGGAACCCTCCCTTGACGACCCCTGGGCTGAGCTCTCGGTCGTAAAGCCACTGTATGGCGCGTGGAGCGTGTACTCTAACCCCATCCTGGGCACTTCTGTTCTCGCCGAATTCCAAGACGCCGAGGCCAACAAGCTGTTCCCCTACCTGTTCGCGGGCCGTTTTGACCGCTCCACAATCTGTCCGGGTCACCAACGCTACGGACAGTTCTAAGAGCGCCGGTTTCGGTCGTTGCGGATCGTCGCGACGGCCGCGAACAAAAGCTGCCCCGACGAGAGAAGACATCCGCCAGCGGTCCGCGGGATCGATGGCGCCGTCCTCTCTCGTCGGCTCTCGCCGTCGGCTTGCCTCGGGGCGCTCCCCGTGACGCCAGTCGGAAAAACGCTTCAAATGGGAGCAGCTTCCTGCGTAGCCGCTATTCGTTGCGTTCTGACATAGAGCCAGCCTATTTCCCCTGCCGCTGTCGCCCTCTGGCCGCCGCTAGGGGGGAGTCGTCACGTGCCAGCTACATCAGCCCGAGTGGATCGCACGCGCCGCTGATGGGCCTCCGCAGAGGCGGACTTGGCGCCCCCGGCGCGTGAGTGTTGGGCCTTCATTGCAGGGAAAAAGTCTCCGAGCCGAGCACGCGCCGTCCATGGCCTTGGCCCATGCTCACTGACGTCTGGTTGGGGGTTTCGTCAGGCTCCGCCGGTCCCTTCACCGCCGCGATGCCGCTAGTGCATGCTTACGCTAGCCACTGCAAGCGCTTCAACCTTACCATCGCAATTTATCCAGAGCGAGAGACTCAATTAAGCCTCCGCGCCGATGCGGCTGGTTCAGGACGAAGGCCCTTTCGTGCCTCCAGTTGGGTCGAGAGCGGGCGGGCGGCTTTAAGGGTGGGGCCTCTTCGCCCGCCGGCCACTTTGAGAATTCTAGCGTTGCAAATTGGCAGAGCTTCGTACAAAGGACACGCCGCCATGCTTCGCAACCTCGCACAAGTGAACGTTCAGAACGCGCCGCTCGTCTTAGGGCAGTTTTTCACTAGCATCCCTCGCACGATCGTTAGTGCAAAAAGCCGCCACTGATATCGCCGGCGCTTATGGCGTCGAGGTCGGCAAGTTCGTTTGGCGTGATAAGCGCACGGGGGCCGAGCAGGACGTGACCGGCGGGAACGAACGTCGACTATTTCGTGCCGACGTCCTTTGTCGTGACGCAGGCGGCCCCCGCTGGCGGCATGATGGGCATTTCCGACGATCCGCAGCGCTTGAAGGCCAGCACGCCCGCAACGCCGCCGGCGGCGAGCAAGCCGGCGCCGGACAAACCGAAGCCGCCGGAAGGCGTCGCGCAGCATCCGGCCGAGAAGCCGAAGCCGACGCATCCGAAGAGCAAGTAACCGGTACCCCGTTTTCAGGGGTTTTGCGAGAAAACCGCTCGTAAAGCATTGAAAAGCAAGGGCCGGATCGCCCCCCGCCGCTAGAATGTCACTCGCCTTCGCCGGGTTGCGCAAAACTGCGTCCTGATCCGCCCCAGCGTATTGCACAAATAAAAGACAAATCGAAGCCTTTTTAGCTCGAAAAAGGCTCCTAACTGATTGATTTCATTGGCGCGCCCAAGGGGATTCGAACCCCTGTTTTCGCCGTGAAAGGGCGACGTCCTAGGCCTCTAGACGATGGGCGCGGGCCTGCGCGGCGTGAAGCGGCGCAGCGAGGGCTGTATAGAGGCGCGCGGCCGGTAAGACAAGCCTTGTCGGCGAGCATTTTGCTCGGCAGGGCTCGCGCGCCGCAATCTCAAATGCCCCACCTAATCGCTTCATAGGCATAGAGGCCGAGGCGCGTGGCGTAGATGCCCACGAGCGCGAAACCGAAGGCCTTCAATGTGATCCACAGATAGGTTTCCATGTCGGGGTGCATGAGCGAACCTCGCTTCTCGGGTTGAACTGCCTCGGGCTCTCCCCTTTGTCTCAGCGGCCTCACAGGCCAAGCAATAACAGGGCCACTTGCCGCAGCAGCGATTGGCCGCGGCGGGGCCAGCCAAGGCCCGCCGACGCGCGCCATGGCCAAACACGCATCTGGCGGCGCCGGCCGCGGCCTGTTACTGGGCTTCCCGACCATGCTCACCATCAACGACCTTACCTACCGGATTGGCGACCGGCTCATATTCGACCATGCGGGCGTCTTTCTCCCGGGGCGATGCCGCGCCGGCTTCGTCGGCCGCAACGGCGCCGGCAAGACCACGCTCTTCCGCCTGATCGCCGGCGAAATCTCGGCCGAGTCCGGCTCCATCTCCCTGCCCGCGCGCACGCGGCTCGGCCGCGTGGAGCAGGAGGCGCCCGGCGGGCCGACGCGCCTCATCGATTTCGTGCTGGCGGCGGATCTTGAACGCGCGGAGCTCCTGGCCCGCGCCGAGACCGCCCATGACGCCCATGACATCGCCGACATCCAGACCCGCCTGGCGGACATCGACGCCCATTCCGCGCCGGCCCGCGCCGCGGCGATTCTCCATGGTCTCGGCTTCGACGACGCCGCCCAGCGCCGGCCCCTGTCGGAATTCTCGGGCGGCTGGCGCATGCGCGTCGCGCTGGCGGCGGTGCTCTTCTCCCAGCCCGATTTGCTGCTGCTCGACGAGCCGACGAACTATCTCGACCTCGAGGGCACTCTGTGGCTCGTGGATTATCTCGCGCGCTACCCCGCGAGCGTGCTGGTCATCAGCCACGATCGCGATCTGCTCGACGCCGTCGCGACGCATATTCTGCATCTCGAGCGCGGCAAGCTCGCCCTCTACAAGGGCGACTATTCATCCTTCGAGAAACAGCGGCGCGAGGCGCAACTCATCGCCGCCAAGGGCGCGCGGAAACAGGAGGAGCGGCGCAAGCATCTCCAGGATTTCGTCGATCGTTTCCGCGCCAAGGCCACCAAGGCGCGGCAGGCGCAGTCGCGCCTCAAGATGCTCGAGAAGATGGAGCCCGTCGCCGCCATCGTCGACGACAGCGTCCTTCCCATCCACCTGCCCTCGCCCGAAAAGCCGCTCTCACCGCCGATCGTGGCGCTGGAGCGGGTTTCCGTCGGCTATGGCGCGCGCGTCGTGCTCTCGCGCCTGACGCTGTCGCTCTCCAACGACGACCGCATCGGCCTTCTCGGCGCCAATGGCAATGGCAAATCCACCTTCGCCAAATTGCTCGGCGGACGGCTTTCGCCGATGGACGGCCGAACGGTCCGCGCCGCGAAGCTCGAAGCCGGCTTCTTCGCGCAGCACCAGATCGACGATCTCAACGAAGAGGACACGCCCTATCTCGTCTTCTCGCGGCTGATGCCGGACGCGCCGGAGGCGCGCGTGCGGTCGCGGGCGGCGCAGACCGGATTTTCCGGCGCGCGCGCGGACACCAAGGTCGCGCATCTCTCGGGCGGCGAGAAGGCGCGCCTCCTTCTCGGGGTCGCCTCCTTCAACGCCCCCCATTTGCTGATTCTGGACGAGCCCACCAACCATCTGGACATCGACAGCCGCGCCGCCCTGATCGAGGCGATCAATGAATATGAGGGCGCGGTGGTGCTGGTGTCGCATGATCGCTATCTGCTCGAAGCCTGCGCCGACCGGCTCTGGCTCGTGGACGAAGGGACCGTGCGTCCCTTCGACGGCGACATGGATGATTATGCGCGCCTCGTTCTGTCGAAGACCAAGGGCGAGGAGCCCAAGCGCGAAGCGGTCCCCGCATCGTCCTCCGCCGCGCCGAAGCGCCGGGACGCCGGACAGATGAGGCGCAAGCTCGCGGCCGCGGAGGAGAAGGTCGAAAAATTCGCCGGCCTCCTGGCTCGCGTGGACGAGGCGCTTGCGGCCCCCGACGCCTTCACGCGCAACCCCCAGGAGGCGGCGAAGCTCGCGGCGCAGCGCGAGGAGCTCGCCCGCGCGCTCGCCAGCGCGGAAGAGCAATGGCTGGAGCTGGCCAGCGACGCGGAGTCGGCCTGAAGCGGCCGCCCGGACTGGAGGGGGCGAGTCGCAACCGCATGGCTTCCGCGCGGCGGCGGCCGTTCACCCCTGCAAATGGGCAAACTCTGGATGCTGCTTCAGGAAAGCCGCAACGAAGGAGCAGCTCGCCCTTATCTTGAGCCCCTGCTCCTGCGCCGAGCGCAGCGCGCCCCCCACAAGCTGCGAGGCAATGCCTCGGCCCTGTAGCGCGGGGGGCGTTTCGGTGTGGGTGAAATCCATTACCCCATCGCGCAGAACATAGTCTGCGATCGCCAGCTCGCCGTCGACCAACAGTTCGAAGCGGCTCTTTTGAGGGTTGTGGCGCACCGCGCTTTCCCGATCCATCCTGTTCTCCTGGTTACGCCCCCAACTGGCGCCGGGCATCCCCAAGGCCAAGGGGCCGCCGGCCCCTATTTCAGGAAGACGTAGATATCGACATCCACTTCGGCGTCGTCGCCTTTGAAATCGTTCAGATACTCCTCGATGATGAGGTCCTTGGTGTCGAGCCCCTTCTCGTCGAGATAGGCGGCGATCGCCTCATAAGTGGCGTCGATCTCGTCATAGGCGCCGCGATGCTGGAATTTCATCGCCTTGCCCGAGGGCGATGAGCCGATCTCCACCCCGTCGGCGAGCTTGGGCTTGCCTTCGGGCGCGGCGCCGAGCGGAGCCATGGCCTCGAAGGTGAAGCCCGTATCGTCCGTCTTGGTGAAGACGGCGATGGTCCGGCCATTGACCGTGAGGCCCGCCTTTGCGACGGCGGCGTTGAGCTTCCGGATCGCCTCGGAAAGCGTCTTGGCGGCGCCCTCCCATTTGCCCTGGCCCTTCAGGATCGCCGCCGGCCGGGCGTCGACCGTGACCGTCTCGCTCGCGACCGCGGGCGCGGCGTCGGGCGTCGCGGGCTTCGCGGCCTCGTCCTGCGCCTGCGGCGAAGCGGCCTCGGGCTTTACGGCCGGCGTCGCGGCGGCCGGTTTCTCCGCCCCTTCCTCGGGAACGGCGGCGAAGCGGCGCTCGGCGAAGATCGCCGCCGCCGCGACCAGCAGCGTGAAAATCGCCAGCGGCCGCCAATGCGTCCGCAAGCTGTCGATCAGACCGGGTTCCTCGTCCATGCCTCGATGCGTCCTTCCGCGTCTCAAGCGAATCGCCTGCCTTCCTGGCGTCAAAATGCGACAGAGGTAAGGGCGTGGCAAAGCCGGCGCATCGAAGTAGCCCGCATCCAAGTAGCCCGCATCGAAGTAGCCCTTGGGCGGCGCAGTCTCTATATACGGGTCGCCGCCTGGAAGGATCGAATGCCGCATCCGCTCGACAATCGCCCCATCCTGCGCATGAATGGCGCGGGCAATGAAATTCTGGTGCTCGACCTGCGCGGGCTCGACCATGTGCTCGCGCCCCAGGAGGCGCGCGCCATCGCCGCAGCGCCGGGCCTGCGCTTCGACCAGCTCATGGCGCTGCACGATCCGCGCGCGCCGGGCGACGACGCCTTCATGCGCATCTACAATGTCGACGGCTCGCTCTCCGGCGCCTGCGGCAATGGAACGCGCTGCGTCGCCTATGCTCTGGCGCGCGAGGGGAAGGAACGGCTGGCGCTCGCCACCGACGCCGGCCGGATCGAGACGCGGCGCGAGGGCGAGACCGTTTTCACCGTCGACATGGGCGAGCCCCGGCTCGACTGGCGCGAAATTCCGCTGGCGCGCGCGGCCGACACGCGCGCCGTGGCGCTGGAGCCCCCCGTTCCGGGCGCGCCCTCGCAATTTTCCGCGGTCAGCATGGGCAATCCGCATGCGGTGTTCTTCGTGCCGGATGCGCGCGCCGTCTCGCTCGAAACGCTGGGCCCGGCGCTTGAAACCCATCCGATCTTTCCCGAGCGCGCCAATATCTCCTTCGCGCAGATCGTCGCCCCAGACGACATTTTGCTGCGCGTCTGGGAGCGAGGCACGGGCGCGACCAAGGCCTGCGGCTCCGCGGCCTGCGCCACGCTCGTCGCCGCCGCGCGCGCCGGATCGAGCGCAAGGCGCGCGCGGCTGCGCCTGCCGGGCGGGGATCTCCATGTCGAATGGCGCGCGGATAACCACGTGATGATGACAGGCCCCGTGGAATTCGAATTCGAGGCGCGGCTGACGACCGCCCTTTTCGAGGGGACGGCAGCGTGAGCGCCCCGGCGCGACAGGGGAAGACGATTACCTTCGGCTGCCGGCTGAACATGGTGGATTCCGAAGAGCTGGCGCGCCAGCACGCGGGCGCGCCCGACACATTCGTCGTCAACACCTGCGCCGTCACCAGCGAGGCGACGCGACAGGCGCGGCAAGCCATCCGCCGCCTGCATCGCGACAGGCCAGAGGCGCGGATCGTCGTCGCCGGCTGCGCGGCGCGCATCGATCCCGAAAGCTTCGCGGCCATGCCGGGCGTCGCCGAGGTCGTCGCCGAGCAGCCGGAAAACCGCGCGGCGGCCGCGGAGGAAGGCACGCGCGGCTTCCTCGCCGTACAGAATGGCTGCGATCACAGTTGCACCTTCTGCATCATTCCGGCCGGGCGTGGGGCCGCGCGATCGGTGTCGCCGCAGGAGGCGGTGGCGCAGGCGCGCGCGCTCGTCGAGAGGGGCAAGCAGGAGATCGTGCTCACCGGCGTCGACCTCACGAGCTACGACGCCGGTGGCCTGAAGCTCGGCGGACTCGTGCGCCGCCTGCTGCGCGAGGTGAAGGACCTCGCCCGACTGCGCCTCTCCTCCATCGACTGCATCGAGGTCGACGACGATCTCCTCGCCGCGCTCGAGGAGGAAGAGCGCCTGTGCCCGCACCTGCATCTCTCGCTTCAGTCCGGCGACGATCTCATCCTCAAGCGCATGAAGCGGCGCCATTCGCGCGCCGACGCCATCCGCTTTTGTGACGACATGCGCGCCGCCCGGCCCGACATCGTCTTCGGCGCCGACTTCATCGCGGGCTTTCCGACGGAGACGGAAGAAATGTTCGCCGGGACGCTGGCGCTCGTCGCCGACTGCGGCCTCACGCATCTCCATGTCTTCCCCTTCTCGCCGCGACCCGGCACGCCGGCGGCGCGCATGCCGCAGGTCGCGCGCGACGTCGCCAGGGCGCGAGCGGCGCGGCTGCGGGAAGCAGGCGAACAGGCGCTCATGCGCCATCTCGAGGCGCAGCGGGGAAAGACCCTGCGCCTGCTCGTCGAACGCGGCGGCATGGCGCGCGCGGCGGATTTCACGCTGGCGCGCACGCCGGGCCTCGACCCCGGCCGCATGATAGATGCGCGCGTGACGGCGCACGACGGACGCGCGCTCGAGGTCGACCTCGATCCCGCCTGAAACCCTCCAAAGGCAGGCCGAGCGCGGCAGAATCCTTCGAGGCAGCCGCTGGCCGCTTGTGCGTCTTCAATGCGCCGGAACAAGAAAAAACGAGCGCGTCAAAGACGCGCAACCCACGTACAAGACAAGGCCGCCCCGCGGCGGCCCTGCCCATGTGTCGTTTGCTCAGAACCCGGCGGTCTGGTCGGTTCCACGGCCTGACTGTGCGCTCGCGGAGGAGCCCATGGAGCCGGCGCCGCTCTCTTCCCAATAGGGACGCGAGCCGAAATGCTGATGAAGACGCTCTTCCCAATTGCGATCCGACCAGCTCTGATCCGTGTATTCCGGCGCATTCTTGAGCTGGTCCTCGGTGACGCTCGTCACATATCCGCCGAGGTTCGTGTCGTATTTGAAAGCCTTCCACGGCAGCGGATGCTCACCCTCGCCGATGCCGAGGAAGCCGCCGAACGTCATGATCGCATAGCGGATGACGCCCGAGACCTTGTCGATCATCAGGTGGTCGATCTGACCGATCTTGTTGCCGGAAGGATCATAAACGGCCGTGCCTTCGACGTTCTCGCTGGAGATCAGATTGCCGCCTTGCATCGCCGTTCCCATCGTCGCCTCCTCGAAGCCGCTTGTGAACCTTTTTTGAGGTCCGCTGAGCCCAGTGAACCTGTCGTCGCCTTCGAATGTTCCCCGCGCAGACGGCGAAGGGCTGAAGGTTTCGCCCAGATCCGGCGGAAAAGGCGTAGAAAAGCCGAAGCTTTCGCCCCGCGGCGAAACAGGCTAATCAAGTGGCGCGCAGCCGCCCCCGCAGGAAGGAATCCATGGACTTGCAACTCACCATCGGCTGGGAAGTCCTCGAGATCATCTGGATCAATATTCTGCTCTCCGGCGACAACGCGATCCTCATCGCGCTCGCCTGCCGCAGCCTGCCCGTCAAGCAGCGGCGATGGGGCGTGTTTCTGGGCGCGCTCGGCGGCGTCGTCCTGCGCGTGATCTTCACGCTGCTCGTCGTGCAGATGATGAGCATTCCCTATCTGAAAGCGTTCGGCTCGCTGCTCCTGCTCTTCGTCGCGGTGAAGCTGCTCATCGACGAGACGGAACATTCGGACGTAAAGGCCAAACCCGATCTCATTGGCGCGGTGACGTCGATCATCATGGCGGACGCCGTCATGTCGCTCGACAATGTGCTCGCCATCGCGGCCGCGGCGCGCGGCTCCACCCATCTCATCGTCTTCGGCCTCGCGCTCTCCGTTCCGATCGTCATGTTCGGCGCCGGCTTCCTGCTGAAGGTTCTCGAGCGTTTCCCGGCGCTGGTCTGGGCGGGAGCGGGCCTGCTGGGCTGGGTCGCCGGCGACATGGCCGCGACCGACCCGGCGCTTCTCGAAAGACTGCAAGGGTTCGATCATGCCTCGCTCGAACGCGCCCTATGCATCGGCGGCGCGGTCATCGTGCTCGCCCTGGCCTTTCTGATACAGGCCTATCGCCAGTGGCGGGACGATCAGCGCGACGGGGAAAAGCGTCGCAGCTAGAGATTCGAACGACCGTCCGCCGTCGCTGCTTCAAGAAGCGCACGCCTCGGTTCGTTCGCGATGAGGTCGCCCAGGTTGCCGGGGCTTGGCCCCTCTGCTAATTTCTTTCCCTGAATCTCAATAGAAAGCGGGCAGACAAGTTGTCATTCTTCAGTCTTCGCAAGTTGATCGGTCAGGGCCAGGCTCAGGGCGTTCCGACTTTTACCGCCCACAACATTCGTCTCGACGACGGCAGCTTCACCAAGCCCGACGTCCCGCCGATGGATGAGCTCCCGTGGTTTCTTGCGGCGCGCCGTCTCCTGACCACGGTCTTCCCGGCTGACAGGGGAAGCGTTCGCATCGCCGATCTGGGCTGTCTGGAGGGTGGATATTCGGTCGAATTCGCGAGGCTGGGCTTTTCGGTCACGGGGCTGGAAGTCAGGGAATCGAATTTCGCCGCCTGCGAATCCGTCAGGTCGAAAACGAACCTGCCGAATCTGACCTTCGTGAAGGACAACGCCTGGAATTTGCCCAAATACGGGACGTTCGACGGCGTGTTCTGCTGCGGCCTGCTGTATCATCTCGACCAACCGCGCAAGTTCATCGAGATGGTCTCGTCCGTGACCAGCAAGATCGCAATCTTCCAGACCCATTTCGCCGCCGCTTACGATGTCGAGCATGCGACCCACAATCTGTCGCCGCTGACGACGAATGAGGGCCTGCCGGGTCGCTGGTTCGCCGAATTTACCGACAAGGACTCCTTCCGCAAGCGGGAAGATCATCGCTGGTCCTCCTGGGACAACACGCGTTCATTCTGGATTCAGAGAGAATATCTTCTCCAGACGATCCGTGACGCCGGCTTCGATCTGGTCCTCGAGCAATTCGACGGCCTCGGCGAGGAGATGGCGAAAAGCATGACGGAAGGGTATTATCACACCGACATGCGCGGAACCTTCATCGGGATCAAGACGCAGTCCTGATGGAATCAGAGCCCCGTGATTGCGAGAGGCGGAGCCGACGCAGCAATCCGGGGCCGCATCGCCAGGCGCGCGGGCGCGTCGCGGGAAAGCCCACGCCCTCCCGAGAGCAATTCCCAAAGGAGATTTCCGCCGGCTAGCCCCGCAGGCCCTGTTTGGCGATCGGCTGCTGGGGATCGAGTTGCAAGGCGCGCTGGTAATTATCCACCGCCTTGGCGCGGTTTCCGCTCTTGTCATAGGCGACGCCGAGCCAGGCCCAGGCGAGCGCGTTCTTGTTGTCGACGTTCAGCGCGGCGTTGAAGTCCTCGATCGCCTTGTCATATTTGCCGAGCGCTACGAAGCTCTCGCCACGCGCCTGGTAGGGCGCAGCCGCGAAGGGGTCGCGGTCGATCGCATTGTCGAAATCGGTGACGGCGCGGGCGTTGTCGCCGCGCTTCTGATGGATCAGCCCGCGCGCGTGGAAGGCTTGCGCATTTTCAGGATTGAGGCGGATCGCCGTGTCCAGGTCCGAGAGCGCCTGATCGAGATTGCCCTGGGCGCGCAGCAGGTTGGCGCGGCCGACATAGGCGGGGGCATGATTGGGATTGGCCTGAACCGCACGGTCGAAATCGGCGCGAGCCGCTTCGTTCTGCCCAGCCTGGCGGCTGGCGAGCGCACGATTGGTATAGGCGGCGGCGTTATTGGGATCGAGCTTCGTCGCCTGGGTAAAATCGGCGATCGCCTCCTGAAAGGAGCCGACGCGGGCATAGGCGACGCCGCGCGTGTTATAGGCCTCCGCGCTGTTCGGATTGCGCCGGATGACCTCCGAGAGGGACTCGATATTCGCCGAAGCGGATTTGGCGTCCGTGTCCGCGATCTCGGCGATGCCCCGGCCCGGAGGACGGATGCCGCTCGCCGTCTCGCAGCCGCCGAGCGCGAGGACAGACAGCGCCGCGCCGCCGAGCGAAAGCCAGCGGCAAGCCGTAAGGCGAAAGCCCATGTCTGAAACCCTCTCGTCCTTCAACGCTTCCAAACGAGCCCGTTTTTGCCGGGCCGGCTCTTAAAAAAGCGTTTACCAAACGGCAAAAAAAGCCTTAGCGGCCGGTAGCCTTCGCCTTCACCGGCAGCAGGCCTTCGCGCTGCAGCTTCTTACGGGCGAGCTTGCGGGCGCGGCGGACGGCCTCGGCCTTCTCGCGGGCGCGCTTCTCGGAGGGCTTTTCATAATGGCCGCGCAGCTTCATCTCGCGGAAGATGCCTTCGCGCTGCATCTTCTTCTTCAGCGCCTTCAGAGCCTGATCGACATTGTTGTCGCGAACGAGAACTTGCACGAAACCATCCTGCTTTTGTGGGGCGACCCGGCGCATCATCTGAAGCCGAGCAGTCCGAATAGGGAATAGGTCTCCGGGCGCTTGCGGAGCGCCTGACCCGTGCTCGGGGAATAGCAGAGTCGCTGCGCCCTGTCCATCCGCAAGGGGCCAAAAACGGCGGCCGGCGGCGGACAAACCGGGGCCTTGTTCTGCCCTCGCGTTATATTATAACGTTTTGACATGACCGACGCGACCACTCAAGGCCATAGCCACGCCCATGACAGCGCCAGCGGCGAATCGCTGGGCGCCGCGGAGCATGACCGATTGCGCCAGGCCGCCTCGCGCGCCCTGCCCGCGCGCGCGTCTCTGCTCGAGGCCTCGTCTGGCGCCCGGCTCATAGGGGCCTCTGTCGCCGCCGCCCTGCTCTGGGCGGGGGTCTATTGGGCGCTCCATTGAGCCTGACCGCCGCCCCGGGCGCCATTCGTCTCGTCAATCTGACGCTCGGCTACGACCGGCGACCCGCCGTGCATCATCTCTATGGCGAGATCGCGCCGGGAGAGGGGCTCGCGGTCTGCGGTCCGAACGGCGCAGGCAAATCCACGCTTCTCAAGGCGCTCGCCGGCCTGCTCGCGCCCCTCGGCGGCCGCATCGAGCGGGCGGGCGCGTCGGCGCGGGAGACGGCCTATCTGCCCCAGCTCCTCGAGGTGGACCGCTCTTTCCCCATCAATGTGCGCGATTTCATCGCCATGGGCGCCATGCGCCGGGTCGGGCTTTTCGGGCGCATCGACGCCGCCGAGCGCGCGCGCACGGCGCAGGCGCTCGACCGCGTCGGCATGGGCGGCATGGACGATCGCCCGATCGACACGCTCTCGGGCGGCCAGATGCAGCGCGTCCTGTTCGCGCGTCTCATCGTGCAGGATCAGCGCGTGATTCTGCTCGACGAGCCCTTCGGCGCCATCGACGAGGCGACGACGCAGGATCTTCTCGCCCTCGTCGCGCAATGGCGCGCGGAGGGCCGCACGGTGGTCGCCGTTCTGCACGAACTCGACCTCGCCCGCCGCGCCTTTCCGCAGACGCTGCTTCTCGCCCGCGAGCGCATCGCCTGGGGCGAGACCCGCGCCGCGCTCTGCGCCGAAAACCTGGCGCGGGCGCGCGCCATGTCCGAAGCCTATGATCGGCAGGCCCGCGAATGTCTGCGCGACGAGGACGCGGCGCATGTTCACTGAAATCTTCGTCGCCCCGTTCCTCGATTACGAATTCATGCGCCGCGCGCTCGTCGGCGCGCTGGCGCTCGCGGTGTCGGGCGCGCCGCTCGGCGTCTTTCTCATCCTGCGGCGCATGTCGCTTGCGGGCGACGCGCTCTCCCACGCGGTTCTGCCGGGCGCCGCCGTCGGCTATCTCGTCGCGGGCCTGTCCCTGCCGGCCATGACCTTCGGCGGCCTCGTCGCGGGCCTCCTGGTGGCGCTCGCCACCGGCGCCGCCTCCCGTTTCACAACGCTGCGCGAAGACGCCTCTCTCGCGGCCTTCTACCTCGTCTCGCTGGCGCTCGGCGTGGTGCTCGTCTCGCTGCGCGGCTCCAGCGTCGATCTGCTGCATGTGCTCTTCGGCTCGGTCTTCGGCCTCGACGACGCCTCGCTCTACCTGCTCGCGGGGGTCTCCACGCTCACGCTTTTCGCCCTCGCCGTCTTCTACCGCGCGCTGGTGATGGACACGCTCGATCCGCTGTTCCTGCGCCAGACCACGCGTTTCGGCGAATTCGTGCCCTCGCTCTTTCTCGGGCTCGTCGTGCTCAATCTGGTCGCGGGCTTTCAGGCCCTCGGGACGCTCATGGCGGTCGGCCTGATCATGTTGCCCGCCGCCGCCGCGCGCCTCTGGACGCACGAGCTTTCGGTCGCTTTGCCGCTCGCCGCGCTCGTGGCCGCGCTCTGCGTCTATGCGGGGCTGGTCTTTTCCAACGAAACCGGCGCGCCGACGGGACCGGCGATCATCCTCGCGGCCGGACTGGCCTATTTCTTCTCGCTGATTTTTGGACGCGCCGGCGGCGCGCTGCGCCTCAGGCGGCCACGCCGGCATCTCGAAGGGTGATCTTCATGCCGACCCGCCGCGCTTTTCTCGCTTTGTCTCTCGCCGCGCTCGCGACGCCCGCCGCCGCCCAGGAAAACAGCCTCCCCGTCGTCGCGAGCTTTTCGATCATCGGCGATCTCGTTCGCGAGGTCGGCGGCGACCGCGTCGCGGTCACGACGCTCGTCGGGCCCGACGGCGACGCCCATGTCTATCAGCCGACGCCCGCCGACGGGCGACGCATCGCACAGGCGAAGCTCATCTTCGTCAACGGGCTCGGTTTCGAGGGCTGGCTCGACCGGCTGATCGCCGCCGCCAAGGGCAAGGACAAGGGCAAGGGCGAGGTGGTGACGCTCGGCAAGGGCGTCGCTCCGCGCGCCGGCGAGGACGGCGCCGATCCGCACGCCTGGCAGGATGTCGCCAACGCCAAAATCTACGTGGCCGAGATTCGTGACGCTCTCGTCGCCGCCGATCCGGCGGGGGCCGAGGACTACAAGGCGCGCGCGGGCGCCTATCTCGCGCGGCTCGACGCGCTGGACAATGACATCGTCCAGACGCTCGCCGCCATCCCCGCGGACCGGCGCCGCGTGGTCTCGACCCATGACGCCTTCGGCTATTTCTCGGCCCGTTACGGCGTCGCCTTCATCGCCCCGCAAGGCGTCTCGACCGAGGCCGAGGCCAGCGCCCGCGACATCGCCCGCATCATTCAGTCGGTGAAGCAGCACAAGGTCGGCGCGGTGTTTCTGGAGAACGTCTCCGACCCCCGCCTCGCGAAGCGCATCGCCGCCGAGACGGGCGCCCGCATCGGCGGCACGCTCTATTCCGACGCGCTGTCGGCGCCCGGCGAGGGCGGCGGAACCTATATCGACATGATGCGCCACAATGTTAGACAATTGGCCCAAGCACTGAGACCCTGACGCAGGACATTCCCGTGACCGATAAAATTCCCGTGACCGTCATCACCGGCTATCTCGGCGCCGGCAAGACGACTCTCCTCAACCGCATTCTCACCGAGGAGCACGGCCGCCGTTACGCCGTCATCGTCAATGAATTCGGCGAAATCGGCATCGACAACGACCTCGTCGTCGGCGCCGACGAGGAAGTCTTCGAGATGAACAACGGCTGCATCTGCTGCACCGTTCGCGGCGACCTCATTCGCATCATCGAGGGGCTGATGCGCCGGCGGGGCAAGTTCGACGCCATCATCGTCGAGACCACCGGTCTCGCCGATCCGGCCCCCGTCGCCCAGACTTTCTTCGTCGACGCCGACGTGAAGGACGCCGCGAGACTCGACGCCGTGGTGACCCTCGCCGACGCCAAATGGCTGAGCCACCGTTTGAAGGACGCGCCCGAGGCGAAGACGCAGATCGCCTTCGCCGACGTCATCATCCTCAACAAGACGGACCTCGTCACGCCGCAAGAGCTCGAGGAAATCGAGGCGCGCATTCGCGGCATCAACCCCTACGCCACGCTGCACCGGGCCGTGAAGGCCGATGTGCCGCTGAAAGCGGTGCTCGAGCGCAACGCCTTCGATCTCGACCGTATCCTGAAGATCGAGCCGAATTTTCTCGAGCCGGAAGAACACGATCACGAGCACGCGCATCACGCTCATGACCACGGCCACGATCATGCCCATCATCATGAGCACGAGCATCATCACGAGCACGATCACGCCTGCGGCCCCGGCTGCGGCCATGATCTTCACGACCATCATGATCATCACGCGCATGGCCACGACCACGACGCCCACGGCCATCTGAAGGCGATCCACGACACGGAGATGCAGTCGCTCTCCCTTCGCCATAAAGGCGAGGTCGATCCCGAGCGGTTCCTGCCCTGGCTCAATGACCTCGTTCAGCGCGAGGGGCCGGACATTCTGCGCTGCAAGGGCATCGTCGCCTTCAAGAACGAGCCGCGACGCTTCGTCTTCCAGGGCGTGCACATGATTCTCGACGGAGACCTTCAACGCGAGTGGCGCGAGAACGAGGCGCGCGAGTCGCGCCTCGTCTTCATCGGGCGCAAGCTGAAGGAGGACGCGATCCGCAAGGGGTTCGAAGAGGCGGTCGCCTGACGAACGGCCATCAGCGCACCGCTCACGCGGCGCGGCGGCGGCGGCGGTTGCTCCCTGCCGGGCCGCGCCTAATTCGTTAAGGGAGCGGCGCATGTCGCGCCCGAGGGGCCGGCATGCTGAAGCGTTTGCTGGAGCATTATCTGTTCCTGTCGCGCTGGCTGCTCGCGCCCTTCTTCGTCATGCTGACTCTGGGGCTTCTCGCCCTCATGGTGAACGCGGCGCGTCACCTCGTCGGGATTCTCTTCTCCATCGGCTCCGCCAGCGAAGACAGGATCATTCTCGAGCTTTTGGGGCTCATCGACCTCACGCTTACCGGCGCGCTGGTGATGATCGTCACCATCTCGGTTTACGAGAATTTCGTCTCCGGCGTGCCGGCGACGCGGCGCGAAGGCTGGCCGAACTGGATGGGCGGGATAGACTTCACGCAGCTCAAGCTGAAGCTCCTCTCGACCATCGTCGCGATTTCGGCGATCAAGCTGCTCGAAGTCTTCATGGACGTGCCGAAATTCGAAGCGGTCGAGCTCACCTATTACATCGCCATCCACCTGACCTTCGTCCTATCGACCTTTCTCTTCGCCTTCTCCGACCGCGTCACCATTTCGGGCCAGATCGAGAAGAAGGCGACGCCGCTCGAGGAGCCGCATGCGAAAGGCGACGCGGCGGGTGGCCAGTGACGTCCAGGGGCGCAGAATGGCGCCGCCCTTTTTGCCGGCGTCGTTCTTGCCGCCGCCTTTGCGTCCGGGCCGAAGGCGCTGTCTCATGGCTGAATGTGTCTTGCAAATGAAAGGAAAGGCGCGCCGGCATCTCAAGGCCGGCGCGTGAACGACATGCGCCCGTCAAGCCTTGCGCATGGCGAGGCCGAGACCGACCCAGCCCATGCCGGAGAAGAAGAGATCGGCGCCGAGGAAGGTTCCGATCACCCAGAGGCTGGAGCTCGGCCACTGCGCGATGATCAGCGTGCCGACGACAAGCGTGAGGATCGAGGAGAAGATCAGAAAGCCCTTCGCGCCGCCGCTCGGCAATTGCACCGAGACATAGGTGCGCACGATGCCGGAGGCCATGAGGCTCGCCCCGATCAGCAAGGTGAGGAAGCTCGCCGCGAGCATCGGATTACGGACGACGAGCGCGCCAGCCAGAATATAAAAGCCGCCCATGACGAGCATCCAGAAGAAATGCTTCCAGCTGCGCATGGCGAAACCGTGCAAGACTTCCGCGAAGCCGCCGATGATCATCGCGAAGCCCACAAAGAGAACGGTCGCGGCGGTCGTCAGCACGACGGTGCTCAGCGCGAAGCCGCCGGCGATGGCGAGCAGCGCGCCGAACGCGACCGTCCATCCCCAATTCTTCTTGAGCGTTTCGTGGTCCGGAAGCGACAAGGTAAAATCGTTCAAAGTCACAAGGGGACTCCCTGGGTTTGCAGTGCTCTCGTCTCTGCCCGTGCGATGCGGGTGATGAAGGCTAACGACGGAAGCCGGGAACAAAGTCAACGCAGACCCTGCTCGTTTTGAGCCTTCGCCCCGCCCGTGAATTTTCGCGCTTCCCGCGCAGGTTCGGGCGGCGGCGGTCAAACATACGGGCCGAGCGTTCTGACGAGTTTGATGATGCGCTCCATGCCTCTGGCGTCGAGCTCGAGAAGATCGACCTGCGCCGGCGCGGCCTGGTCCTGCTCGACGAGCAGACGCCACCCGGCGTCCTCGACCTTCTCGATCCATCCCCGGTCCTTGAGCGATTCCAGTTTTCTGCGCACGGTCTGCCGCGGAACGCCGGTCACGTCGGAGAGGCGGGAGGCGCTGATCGACGCATTCCCTCGGCCCTGCCCGTCGGCCTGTAAAGCCACCTGGCCAATGACGGCCAGCACCAGCATCTCCTGAAGATCCCCGTCGAAGGCTTTCGAGGCGTCAGACAGATGCTCGGCGAAGAATTGCACGAAGTGATACTGAATGAGCCGGTATTTTTCGCGTGTAAGTTGCATCAGCGATCCTGCATTACCGGCCGAGCTTATAACCGTCAGGGAACAAGGCAAGTTCACAGCGTCAAGGCGGAGACTGCTCAAAATGGCCACCAAGCGAGTGGCCAAGTTTGCGGGCCTGTGCTCCTATCCCGCCGCATCGGCTGAGAAACGCCGTTACAGGGACAGAAACGTCATGAAGAACAAAGTTTTGACTCTTGTCGGCGCTTGCGCGGCGGTTTTCGCCGTCGGCGCCGGAGAGGCCGCCGCCCATTCCATGGTCAGTCCGGCGACCGTTCGGTCCGGCCCCGGCATCCAGTGGCCGACCATCGCCCGTATCCCCGCCGGCGTCGATGTCAATGTCTCCGGCTGCTACTCGGGATGGGGGGGCGGCTGGTGCGCCGTCCAGTGGAAGAAGGTGAAGGGCTATGTGCAGGTCGGCGCGCTTGCGCCGTCGGGCGCCAACGACGTCATCGTCGCGCCGATCGTCACCACTGACATCGTCAATCTGCGCAAGGGGCCGGGAACCAACTGGCCCTCGCTGGCGGTGATTCCCTCGGGAACGCAGGTCGACGTCGCCTATTGCTCCCAGGGCTGGCTCTACGGCTGGTGCAAGGTGCGCTACGAGGGTCAGACCGGCTTCGTGAACGGCCTCATCCTTCAGCGCCAGAACGCGCCCTACGGCACGACCTTCTATTGATCGGCTGAGGCGACTGTCCTTCGCTCCGAAAAAGCTTTGAAAAGGAGCTCGATCGGAGCGAAAAAGCTCATGGCGGCAGGCGCTTCGCCTGCCGCTCGCAGGCCACAGCGGGCGCCCGCCATTCGCCATCAACATTCAGGAGCTTTTTCATGAAGCTACGTTATCTCGTGCTCGCCGGGGCCGCCCTTTGCGCCCAGGCCGCCTTCGCGGACGACAAGAAGCCTGTCTCCAACTGGAGCTGCGAGGAATTTCTCGCCGTGGAAGGGGACATCCAGCCGAAGGTGATTTACTGGGCGACCGCCAAAGCCAAGAGCGGCAAGCCGGGTTCGATCGTCGACATCGAGGGAACCGAGAAGGTGGTTCCCATGGTCATCGACGATTGCAAGAAGGAGACGAGCGGCTCCTTCATGACGAAGGTCAAGAACGCCTGGCGCGCCGTCGAGGCGGACGCCAAGAAGGTGAAGGAAAAGCTGTAAAGGCCCCTTCACTCGTAACAGATGATCTCGCGCTCGCCGGCGAAGACCTCCGCCAAGCGGCGGGCGTCCCCGCTCCGGCGAAGGGCGAGAAAACGGGGGCGCCTCCGGCGAACGGAGGAGCCGCCGCGCCGCCCCGGCGCGGCCGCTCCGCAAACCGGGGCGTCGACCTCCGCAAAGTCGCCGTTCTCTGCGGCGAGGCGCGGCAGATCGAGCCAGGCGGCCCAATATTTCCAGTCGGCGGCGGCGGCCGTGCTGTCCCCTGTCTCACCGAGCACCACGTCGAGGTCGCGGTCGCGATGCGCCAGCAGCAGACGGTAACAGGGCGCGCCCGCCTCGCCCGCCGCCACGTCGAGCAGCACGCCCCGATAGGCAGGCACCGGCACGGCGATCTTCATGTCGACCCCGTTGAAGCGTCGGGCGATGAGAATATCGCGGCGCGTGACCCGCACACGGCGCGCCCCGCCATCCGCCCGCCAGTCGCGCTGCACGAAAAACGCTTCGTCGCTTTTCATCGCTTGACCGGCTTCGAACATGATTTCCTCCTCGCGGCCCAAAGGCTCGAACGCTTCCGATGAGGCGAATTCTTGCCCGAGAGCGCGCCGGAATTTGCTAAAAACGACGGTAAATCCGGCATAAACCATTGCTTTTCCGGCAGGATTACGGCCTCACGGTATAGCGGCGGCAAACCGGATCGTTCAAATTGTCGGCAATTCGCTCCCTAGACCGGCTTGCGAGGCCGCGACGCCTCCCCTACTGCTTCAAGGCAATGCCCCTTTCCGAATCCGATCTCTCCGCCTTCCTGTCTCGCCTCGAGGATGTCGCGCGCGAAGCCGGCGACATCGCCATGGCTTATTTCAGGCGCGGCGCGCGCACGGCGGCGGCCATTTCCTACAAGGGCGGCGGCTCGCCGGTCACGGAGGCGGATTTCGCCGTCGACCGCTTCCTTTTCGAGCGGATGCGCCGCCTTGCGCCCCAGGCCGGCTGGCTTTCGGAAGAGACCGCCGACACCGACGCGCGGCTGTCGCGCGAGAGCATCGTCATCGTCGATCCCATCGACGGCACCAACGCCTTCACGCAGGGCGACGAACGCTGGGCGGTCTCCATCGCGCTCATCGAAAGCGGCCGACCCACGGCCGGCGTCGTCCACGCCCCCGCGCGGGGGGAGACCTTCACGGCCGCGCGCGGGCTGGGGGCCTTTCTGAACGGCGAGCGGCTCGACCCGCCGGCGCGGGAATCGCTTTCCGGCGCGCTGGCGATCGCGCCGCGGCCGCTTCACGCGCGCCTTTCCGAACTGCCGCAGAACATCGGGCTTGCGCCGCGCACGCCCTCCCTTGCGCTCCGGCTCGTCGACATCGCCGCCGGCCGCCATGATCTCGTCATCTCCTCGCCGAACGCCCGGGACTGGGACATCGCCGCCGCCGACGTGATTCTCTGCGAGGCCGGCGTCGCGCTCGCGGAGGTGGAGGGCGGCGCCCTCACCTACAATCGCAGTTCGTCGAAGCGCGGCATGCTGGTCGCCGCGCCCAAGCCCCTCATCGAGGAAACCCTCGCCATCGCCCGGACCGTTTCGAAAGGAATAAACTGGTCATGACAAAGCACGCGACGCCCCCGAAACAGGAAAAGCAGTTGCTGCATCTCGTCTTCGGCGGCGAGCTCGAGACGCTCGACGGCGTGTCCTTCCGCGACCCGTCGAAGCTCGACATCGTCGGCATCTATCCCGACAACGACAGCGCCCTCGCCGCCTGGAAAGCCAAGGCGCAGTCGACCGTGGACAATGCCCATATGCGCTATTTCGTCGTGCATCTCTACAAGCTGCTGGACCCGGATCACGACAAGCTCTGATATCAGGCAGGCCGCCAGGCGCTTCCAAAATTAAGCCAGCTTTCAAGAGCAATAGAGGGGGCCTTCGGGGAGGGCGCAGAGAACACTCATCCCGCCGGCGCGCAAGGCCCTGACGCAAGGCGCGGCCAGTTCAAAAGCACGGGGATCATGCCGCTTCTGAAGCTCTATCGACTGGCGACGATCGCCTTGACGCCCCTTGCCGGCGCCGCGCTCAACTGGCGCGCGTCGCGGGGCAAGGAAGACCCGGCCCGGCTGGACGAGCGCCTGGGGCTTCCCTCCCGGGAGCGGCCGCCGGGCCGACTCGTCTGGCTGCATGGCGCGAGCCTCGGCGAGACGCTCTCCCTGCTGCCGCTTGTGGAGCGCTTCATCCAGCGCGGCGCGGAAGTGCTCGTGACCAGCGGCACGGTCTCCTCCGCGCGCCTTTTGACGGCCAGGCTGCCCGCGGGCTCGTTCCATCAATATCTTCCCCTCGACGCCCCCGGATTCGTCGATCTGTTCCTCGATTACTGGCGGCCGGACATCGCCATTTTCGCGGAATCAGAGCTGTGGCCGAATATGGTGACGGCGCTGCACGGACGCGGAATCGCCCTCGTTCTCGCCAACGCCCGAATCTCCCGCCAATCCGCGGAGCGCTGGCGGCGGCTGCCGGGCGCCGCCCGCAAGCTGTTTGGCTCCATTGATCTTTGCCTGGCCCAGGACTCCGAAAATGCGGCGCGCCTCATTGCGCTCGGCGCGCCCTGCGTGCGCGTCGCCGGCAATCTCAAATATGACGTGCCCCCGCCTCCGGCCGACGCCGCCCGGCTGGCCGAATTCAGCGGCGCGGTCGGCGCCCGCCCCGTATGGGCCGCCGTCTCGACCCATGACGGGGAGGAGGAGATCATCCTCGCCGCCCATGCCGAGGTCGCCCGCAAGATCCCCTCGATTCTGACCGTCATCGTCCCGCGTCATCGCGAGCGGGGCGCGGCGATCGCGGAACTGGCGGCGGCGCGCGGTCTGGCCGTCGGCCTGCGCACGCGCGACGGCGAGCCTCGCCGCGACATCGGCGTCTATGTGGCCGATACGGTTGGGGAACTCGGCCTCGTCTTCCGCAGCGCCGGCGTCGTCTTCATGGGCAAGTCGTTCACGCCGGGCGGGGGGCAGAATCCGATCGAGCCCGCGAAGCTCGGCTGCGCCGTTCTGTTCGGACCGCATGTCGACAATTTCAGCGAGGTCTATGGTGAACTCGCCGCCGCCAAGGCGGCCGCGCGCGTCAATGACGCGGAGGCGCTGGCGCGGGCGGTTCATTATCTCCTCGCCGATCCGGCCCGCATGCGGCGCATGGGCCGCGCCGGCGCCGAGACGGTCGAGAAACTCGGCGGCGCCGCGAGAGGCATCATCGCGGCCGTGGAGCCCTTCCTCGCCCAGGTCGCCATCGCGGGACGATGAGCCTGCCGCGCGCGCCCGCCTTCTGGCGTGACGACGGCGTGGCCGCGCGTCTGCTGGCGCCGCTCGGCGCGCTCACGGGCGCCCTTGCGCAACGGCGGCTGCGACGCGAATCGCCGCGCCCCGCCCTGCCTGCGATCGTGGTTGGCGGGCTGACGGCGGGTGGCGACGGCAAGACGCCGACGGCGATTGCGCTCGCGAGGCTGCTTGTCGCAGAGGGAGAGCGCCCGGCTCTTCTGACGCGCGGCTATGGGCGGCGCGACGCCCGCGCGAGCCCCTTCGCCGTCGACGCGACGGCCAGTCCCGACAGGACGGGCGACGAGGCGCTGCTGCTCGCGCGCCATGGGCTGACCATCGTCGGGGCGGACCGGGCGACGAGCGCCAAACTCGCGCGGGACATGGGCGCGACCGCGCTGATCCTCGACGACGGCTTCCACAGCCGGCGCATCGCGCCGGATTTCTCTTTCCTCGTCGTCGATTCGCACTATGGCGCGGGTAATGGCCGCTGCGCGCCGGCCGGGCCGCTGCGCGCGCCGCTCGCGGCCCAATTCGCAGCCGCCGACGCGCTGATCGTCATCGGCGACGGTGCGGCCGCCGCAGCCCTCATGGCGACGGCTGAAAAACCGGCGTTCTGGGCAAGGCTGCGCGCGCAGCCCGCCGCGCAGACATGGAGCGGCCGGCGCGTCGTGGCCTTCGCCGGGATCGGCCGGCCGGAGAAATTCTTCCGCACGCTCGAGAATGTCGGCGCCGAACTCGTCGCCCGGCGCGCATTCCCGGACCACCATCGCTTCAGCGCGCGCGATCTGGAGCAGCTCGCCACGCTGGCGCGCCGCCACGAGGCGCGACTCGTCACGACGGAAAAAGACGTTGTCCGCCTGCCCGAGGGCGCGACGGAAGTCGACGTCCTCCCTGTGCGACTCGTCTTCGACGACGCCGACGCCGTGGCTGCGGCGCTCGCCGCAAGGCTCTCCGCGGCGCGGCTCAGTCGGGTTTCTTGAGCCCGAGCTTCATCAGCTTGGCGTGCGGGCCGCTGTACGGCTCCTGCAGATCGACGTTCCAGTAGCGCAGATCCTCGAGCGGGATCGGTTCGCCGGTGACCGCGCAGCGCACATAGGCGCCCGGTTTGCGAACGCGATATTCGCCGTCGAGATATTCGACCTCGGCCTCGCCAGCCGGTTGGGGGGTGCGTTCGTAACGGTTCATCCGAAATCTTCTGTTGAGCCGCCGCGTCAGCGGCTGTCCCGTCAGCCGTCGAAGCGACCTGATGATCGACCACATGGGCGATACGCCTCCAGCCCGCCGGGCCGCCTTGACGCATATCTACATCCGTCCGGCGTCCAAAGGAAGGTTGAAAAGCGGCTCTGCCCGCGCTTTCAAGCCCAAACTCTTGTTTCATGGCTGTTTCGCGCCTAGCCTTGTCATGAGTGCCGATTGATTCGTCTGAGTCAGCTTCCGCGAACGCTGTCAAGTTCGCGCTGCGATGAGGATCACAGACATGGATCGGGACACGCTGGGCGATCTCGCCGATTCCTCCCCCTTTCGTGAGAACGACGCCGCCCTTTCCACGGCCCGCGAGGCAGGCGCAAGTGTAGAGACGATCTGCGAAAAGGGGCTCGTCGTCACACAGGGCAAGCATCGTTTCTATTCGCTTGTCCTTCCGAGCGACCTCCTGGCGGCGACCTGTATGGTGGAGCCGCGTATCGAAAACCCGATCGACGGCTTTCAGCGCCTGCTCGACGAACGCCGGGCCAAATCCATTGCCCGCTATATCGACGCGGGCTTCGGCACCGTGCCGGGAGCGGTGGTTCTGTCCGCGCAGGCGCGGGCGCATCTGACCTATGACAAGGACAAAGGCGCGCTTACCTTCCGCAAGGACAGAAAGGCCTTTCTCATCATCGACGGCCAGCATCGCATCTATGGGTTCCGGCTCGCCAAATCCTCGGTGAGCGTGCCTGTCGTCATCTACAACAGGCTCACCCGGGCCCAGGAATGCCGCCTGTTCATGGACATCAACACCAAGCAGCGGCCCGTTCCAAACGAGCTGCTGCTCGACATACGCCGTCTTTCCGAGGTCGAAACGGAAACGGAGGCGCTGCTCCACAATGTCTTCGACCTCTTTCACGCGCGCAAGGACAGCGCGCTCGCGGGCCTGCTCAGCCCGGCCGAGCGCAAGAAAGGCATGATCTCGCGCGTCACCTTCAACGCCGCCCTGCGCTCCATCAAGAGCGCCTTCGTGGGCGCGCCGCCCGAGGAGGTCTATGCCGCGCTCAACGCCTATCTGCGCGCCTGCCGCCACGGACTGGGGCTGCACGGCATCGACGATAACATCGCAAATCCGGCGCTGTTCAAGGCGCTTATGCTGCTGTTCACCAATGTGGCAGAGCGCGTCGCCGACCGGCATGGCGGAAAATATACGGTCGGCAATTTTGAAGAAGTCGTCATTCCCTTCTTCCGGCGTCTCAAGAAAAGCGACTTGCCGCGCGCGGGGATGACGCATACCGCCCTGTACGAACATTACAGCAAGGCGCTCAGCGCCGGCTTTCTGCTCAAACAATGGCTCTTCGCCTGATCCGCCTGGGCGGCGCCGCGGCGCCAGAAAATACCCGGTTTCGGGTATTGCGGAGTCGGGGTGGATGGCAGCTACTATCCACTCAGATCAATTTCGCCGGATTACGGAGCCATCGCTTACGGCGACCCCCGCGCTTTCAACGGGGATGCGCGCCGGTAAATTCTTGACGCAAGAACTTTTTCACTCACCAGGCATCGCGCAGACCACCCCGAGCGACCTTTATGGATAAAGCCGACCAAGATGAACGCCTTTCGCCTTCGAGAAGAAAATATCCCGGCCGCATCGGCGTCGAGCTGACTCTCGCGCGGTTGTTGAGCAACCTCTTCGACGACGCCACGCAGAGCCCCAACCTCACGCTCGCCAGACATGCGCTCGGGACGGCGGCCGATGGCGCGGCTGAAACCATGATGCTGCTTTATTTTCTAGAGGAACCTTGCATCAAGCCGCTGGTGCTGGCCGCAATGCGAATCCCGGCGCAGGAAAGAAAGCGCATTCTGCACGAGTTAGCCGATTTCGGACGGCAGGCTGCTAACCGGGGATGAGCCCCGCCCGCAAGGCGACGGCAATGGCCTCCGCCTTGTTTTGCGCCGATAGTTTCTTGATGATGTTTTTCATATGCGTTGCGACAGTCTCTTCCGAGAGAAAGAGAATGTCGGCCACTTGCCGGTTCGTCTTGCCGAAGGCGCTCCACAGCAATATCTCGCGCTCGCGCTTCGTCAGTGACGGGACGCTGATCGCGCTCCCTCTGGCGATCGATTTCAGCCTGTTGAATGCATAGAGGCAAAAGAGATGCAGGTTTCGCATGTCGGACGGATTTAGCGTCCCTGCTTTTCCGCTGAGTGAGACGCCCGCCTCGAGCCCGTTGACCCCATGGACGGGAAAGCACACGCCATTGATCAATCCATGCTCTTCCGCCCTTCGCATGAGTGCATGTTCGGGCGAATCGCGCTCGAGCTGAGAAATGACCTCGATCCAGAAAAAAGGCTCGGGGGCGACGGCGCACCGCCTCGCGATGGGGTCGATCTCGATATAGTTCGACGCGAAATAAATATTCCGCCAGGCGTCCGGCACATGTGCGACAATGAGCAGATCCGCCAGACTTTCTCCATTTCCCGGGATTCCGCTGATGACGAAAAAGCGGTAGCCAATTTCGGAAACGACTTCGAGAAAGACGCGCTCGAACTCCCTCGCCGATTTGGTCGCCTTGATCCGGGCGAGGGCTTCCGAAGCCTTGTCGAAGCTGAATGCGCCAGAGTGAGTCATGCGGTAAGGCTCACAGGAAGCGTGGCGCGGCGCAGCTCGCCCCCTCGTCCGGGTCTATCAAATTCCAGCAGGAGTCGGAGAACGTCGCCGCCTCGAAATCGAGCGGAACCGCGGCGCCGGAAGCCGCCTCGTTCGCCGCTTCATCGCAGGGGCCGCGCCGGGTGAGCCCATGTTCGGTCTTTTCCCAATGGAACGGCCGACGCCAGAGCTCGAAAAAGGCCTGCCAGCAGGCGAGGCTCAACATCGAGAGCCATAGCGGCAGGAACATCAATGCGCCGAGGGAGCCCGTAAACCCGCGACGCCGCGCGCCCATCAGCAATGGCAGGATCAGCGACAAAAGGCCCGAGGCCGCGACGAAAATCCATAACCCGACGGCGGCGGCCTCCAGAGCCTCATGGGGAGACAGCAGCTGGCCAAAAAGCGCGTCGTGAAGAAGACGGCAGATGACCAGCGGCCCGAACAGGGGGCCCAGAATCCCTCCCGCGAACAGACCCAGGACGGCGAGGGCGCCACGGGGCCCGAGATCGTCGAGAAACCGCGCGGGGTGGCGGCAGTGAACGATGGCCGTCTGCATCCAGCCTTTCAACCAGCGTGTGCGCTGTTTCACCAGCGCCCGGAAGGTCGCGGGCGCCTCCTCGAAAGTCTCGGAGTCGAACATGCGCACCGCATAGCCGTCCCGAATGAGACGCAGCCCGAGATCGGCGTCCTCCGTGACGTTGTAGGCGTCCCAGAAGCCGATTGCGCGGAGCGCGGCGAGCCTGAAATGATTGGACGTGCCGCCCAGAAAGAGCGGCAGCCCAAGCGCCGCCAGCCCCTTGTTGACGACGTCGAAAAGCGCGGCGTATTCGAGCGCGAATAGGCGCGTCATCCAGTTCAGTCCGCCATTGTCGATGACGAGGCTCGCCTGGAGGCAGGCGACCTCCTCCGGCGCGGCGTCGAAAAGCGCGGCGGCACGGCGCAGCTGGCGCGCCTCGGGCAGGTCTTCCGCATCGAAGACGGCGACAAGCGACCCCCGCGCGAGCGGCATGGCGATATTGAGCGCGCGCGGCTTCGTCCGCGGCGCCCCATCGGGCGCGACCACGATCTCATGCGGCGTGCGCGGCGGATGCGCCCGCAAGGCGGCGATCGTGGCCGCGTCGTCCTGCTCGACGACGAATTTTACGTCGAGCTTGGCGCGCGGATAGTCGAGCCGGTCGATCGCGCGGGCGAGTTGTCGCGCGACGGCCGCCTCCCTGTAGAGGGCGATCACCACCGTATAGACGGGCAGCCGGGAGTCATCGATGGGCGAGGCGTCGTCCCTTGCTCCGACGCTCGCCCAGCATGCGGAGAGACGCAGCATGATTCCCGCCAGAAAGGCGGCGGCGAGAAGGAAGGCGGCGGCAAGGTGAACACCCTCCCAGGGTGCGAAAAGGCAAGCGACAAGCCCGAAGAGAACGGCGGTCCCGACAGCGAGAGGGCCTCGCTGCAACGCGCTGCGGACACAGAGCCGCGGATCGGCGCGCTCGGCCGAGAGGCTCGCGGCCCGGCAGACCTCGTCCGCCCGCGCGCCGCGCAGCGCCCGAACGAAGCGTTCGCGCGTCGTCAGCGCGAATAGCGGCCGTCCGCGGGCGATGCGCGCCGCGCTCATCAACCGGAAAATCTCGGTTCCCGCGGGAGCGAGCAGCCACCGCAGTCCGTCGCGGCCGTCGCGGCCGTCGCGGAAAGGGACATAGCCGCATTCGGCGGCGCCGGCGACGCCGGACGGAAGCTCGATCTCGTCCTCGATGAAATCCACGCCCAGATGATCCGCAAGGGCGCGATAGAAGACCCCCTCCGTCACGAGCCCCTCGGCAAGCAGCGCGGCGTCCGCCGAGACGCCTTGCCGCCGCGCCAGCGCCGTCGCGTAATGGAGCGCCTCCAACGGCACGCCATACCTGGCCAGAAAGGCGATCTCGACGGCGGGCGGGCGCGGCGAGGTCTCGGCGCGCCCCGCGCCGCGCCGGGTCGAGGCGGCGGGCGCGCCCGGGCGCCGCGTCTTGCGCCCCTCCTCCCGGAGGCGGGGAGACGGATCGGCGTAATAAGGGTCGACCGACGCCTCGGACATGAATTAAAACTCACTGAGGGAAGCCGCTTAGACTTGACTATTGGTCGCCGGCGGTTTTCCTGCAAGCAACCAAAGGTTGGGTTTTCGCTTATCCCCAGGGAGCGCCCTTGCTTCGTTTTCGCCCGAGCGTCCTCGCCGCCTGTCTCCTGCTGGCGTTTGCGGCCGGTTCCGGCCCGGCGCGCGCCGGGGCGGCGATTCCATCCTTTTTCGATCCCCACCATCCGTTGCAGAAGCCGGACCTCTCCCGTCTCCGGCAAATCCGCTTTCTCACGGAAGACGACTTTCCGCCGTTCAATTTCCTTCTCCCGGACGGACAGCTCGCCGGCTACAATGTCGATCTCGCCCGCGCGATCTGCGCAGAGCTGGAGCTTCCCTGCACGATCCAGCGGCGCAGCTGGGACCTTCTGATCCCGGCGCTCAACGACAACGGCGGCGACGCCGTCATCGCCTCCCTCGCGATCAATGACGACACGCGCAAGCAGGCGGATTTCACGGCGCCCTATTTCCTGACGCCCGGCCGCTTCGCAATGTTCGCCGACACCACGCTGACGGCCGCGACGCCCGAAGCGATCGGCGATCGCAAGGTGTCGGTCGTCGCCGGCTCGCGTCACGAGGCGTTTCTCAAGGCCTTCTATCCGGGCGTCGAACTCGTGACCTTCGAGACGCCGGCGCTCGCCCGCAATGCGCTGAAGAGCGGCAAGGTGGCCGCCCATTTCGGCGACGCCGTCAGCCTGTCCTTCTGGCTGAACGGCGCCGAGGCCGGCGGCTGCTGCGCCTTCAAGGACGGCCCCTTCACCGATCCGCGCTTTTTCGGCGAAGGCGTCGGCGTCGCCGTCAAAAAGGGCAACGAACCGCTTCGCCGCGCCCTAGATTATGCACTGGCCCGGCTCGATCGGCGCGGGGCGCTGGGCGAGCTTTACCTGAAATATTTCCCCGTCGGCCCCTTCTGACGAATCGCCGGAACGCCAGAAGGCCTCGGGGCCGATCGGAAGCAGGGGGCTTCCTTCGGAAAGGCGCGCAATATCTTCACCATCGGGACGCGGCAGGGAGCGCCGAAAGAGGCAATGCGAGCGTTCGACGCCTGGATCGCAAGCTGGATGGCCGAAGGCGACGCGGGCTGGGTCTTCGTCGACCCCGCCTGGCTGACCTTCACCGGCCAAAGCCAGGAGGCGGCGCTCGGCTTTGGCTGGCTCGAGGCCATCCACCCGGACGATCGCGCCGCGACGGCGCATGAATGGCGCCGCGCCTGGGCCACCCGCGCCCCTTTCACCCTGCGGCTCCGCCTGCGCCGCTCTGACGGCGCCTACCGGCCAGCACTCGCCGTGGGGACGCCGCGCGTCGAGACCGATGGCCGCTGCCTCGGCTTGATCGGCTCGGTGAGAGAAATCGACGCCGCCCCCGACGTTTCCGCCGATAGCGACGCCTTCTGCCGAACCCTCCTCGGCGCGATCGCCGACGGAGTCTTCATCGCGCGTGATGACCGTTTCATTTTCGCCAATCCGAGGCTGCCGGCGATACTCGGCTATGCTCCCGGCGAATTCGAGGGCCTGCCTTTTGAAAGCGTCGTCGCGCCGGAGGATCTGGCGCTCTGGACGACGCGCTTCGAGGCGCGCGTCGCCAAAGGTCCCGAACCGCCCCAGCACTATCCGCTCCAGTTCATCAGGAAGAACGGCCAGCGGCTCGACGTGGAGCTCTCCACCCAGCGCATCCGTTACGAGGGGCGTGACGCCGTGCTCGGCGTCATCCGCGACGTGACAGAAAAGCGTAAGGCCGACGCCGCCTTGCGCGAAAGCGAGGAGCGTTTCAAGCAGGTCGTCGAGTCGCTTCCGCAAATGGTCTGGACCTGCGCGCCGGACGGCGCCTGCGACTATCTGGGCCCCCAATGGGTCGCCTACACCGGGATACCCGAAGACGCGCAACTCGGGGACGGCTGGCTTCAGCGGCTTCACCCAAACGACCGGCGAGGCGCGATCGAGCAATGGCGCGCCGCAAACGCGCGCGGGGAGGATTTCGTCCTCGATTTCCGCATCAGGAGGCATGATGGAGTCTATCGCTGGTTCCACACGCTCGCCGTGCCCCTGAAAGACGACCGCGGGCGCATAAAGAAATGGTTCGGGACCAACACGGACATCACCGAAATAAAGGACGTCGAGGACGCGCTGCGCGAGAGCGAGGCGCGTTTCGCAAGCTTCATGCGGCATCTTCCGGGGCTCGCCTGGATCAAGGACGCAGAGGGTCGCTACATCTACGTCAACGAGGCCGCGGAGGCCGCGTTTCAGCGACCGCTGGAAGAGATTTACAGCAAGACGGACCACGAAATATTCGATTCCGCGACGGCCGAGGCGTTCCGTTACAACGATCTGCGGGCGCTCGCCAGCGACACGGGCGTCGTCGCGATAGAGACCCTCGCGCATGGCGACGGCGTCCTGCATCATTCGCTGGTCAGCAAATTCCCCATGAAGGACGGCTCCGGCGCGGTCAGAGGCACGGGCGGCGTCGCCATCGACATAACGGAACGTCGCCAGATCGAGCAGTCTCTGGAGCAGCAGTCCCGCCTCATCGACCTCTCCTTCGACCCGATCTTCGTCTGGGACTGGGATGGCGGGATCGTGACCTGGAACCGCGGATGTGAGCAGCTCTACGGCTATTCACGCGCCGAGGCGCTCGGCCAATCGAGCCACAAGCTGCTTCAGACCCGCTTTCCGGTCTCCCTGGAACACTATGAGGCGCAGATTTCTCTTTCGGGGGAATGGGCCGGCGAATTGCGACACATCGCCAAAAACGGGCATGAGATCTGCGTAGAGAGTCGCCAACAGCTGATCCGGACGGGCGAGCGGCGACTCGTCCTCGAGGCCAATCGCGACGTGAGCGAACGCAAACGGGCGGAGACGGCGCTGCTCGACGCCAGCCGACGCAAGGACGAGTTTCTGGCGACGCTCGCCCATGAGCTGAGAAATCCGCTGGCGCCCATCAGCTATGGCGTGCAGTTGCTGAAGACGACGGCGGACGGCAATCTCCGCTTGCTCGGCATGATGGAGCGCCAGGTTGGCCAACTCGTCAAGCTCGTCGACGATCTGCTCGAGATTTCGCGCATCGACCGCGGCAAGATAGAGCTGCGCAGGGAGCCGACGGATCTCGCCGCCATCGTCCGGATGGCGCTCGAAACCAGCCAGCTTCAGATCGAGAAAGGCCGGCATCGGCTCGTCATGCGGCTTGGCGGCGAACCGCTCCCCATCGACGGCGATCCGATGCGGCTGTCGCAGGCCGTGACGAATCTGATCAACAACGCCGCGAAATTCACGCAGGACGGCGGGCTGATCGAGATAGAGGCTCAAAGGCGCGGCCAGGAAGGCGTTCTTCGCGTGCGCGACAATGGGCGGGGCATTCCGCCCGATGCTCTGCCGCATGTCTTCGATCTCTTCACGCAGATCGACCACAACAACCGCGGGGCGGGCGGTCTCGGAATCGGGCTTGCCCTCGTGCGCAGGCTCATCGAGCTTCACGGCGGCACGGTCGAGGCGTCGAGCCCCGGACCGGGCGCAGGCAGCGAATTCGTCGTCACGCTTCCGCTCGCGCCAAGGGAGGCCGCGATCGCCGGCCGCGGACCGGAGAAGACGGCGGCACAGCCGAACCTTCACGGACTTCGGGTCGTCGTCATCGACGACGAGCGCGACGTCGCGGACAGCCTGAGGTTGATGCTGGAAAGTTTCGGCGCCGCCGTTCGCGTCGCCTACGATGGCGCCGCAGGGGCGAGGCTCGTCGAAACATTCTTGCCCCAGGTAGCGCTCGTGGACCTCGGCATGCAGCCCGTCGACGGCTTTGAAACGGCGCGGCGGATCAGGGCCGGCGCAGCCGGGGGCGATGTGAGGCTCGTGGCGCTCACAGGCTGGGGCCAGGCCAGCGACCGCGAGCGGACCAAAGAAGCCGGTTTCGACGCGCATCTGACAAAGCCGGCCTCGGTCGAGGCGCTGGAAAACGCCCTCCGCGTCATGAAACCGGCCGCAATCATCTAACGCCAAAGCTTTTCACCACTGCGAGATTGTGACATAATGTTACTCGTTTCGCTGGGCATTTGAGCCTGGCGATTGTGAAAGCGATGCTCGAAAATGACTATGTTTGCGCCATTTGAGGATCACCAGCAGGAAGCGTCCAGCAAGACGCTGACGGAATATCGGACCATCAAGATGTTCGTGTCGCTGCTTCGTGATCTCTCCGACACATTTGACGACGACCTTCACGACACGCTGATCATCGCAGTCATTCACCAGCGACAGAAACGAGAGGAGCTTGTCGCGCGTCAAACGGGCGGATGCCTGGATTTCACTGCAAAGGGCGTCCGGCTCATGGACCTCGTGCGCAAGCTCAACATCCCGAGAGAGACGGCCCGCAGAAAACTGATGGCTCTGGAAAAGAAAGGGCTCGTCGAGAAAGACAATGAGGGCGGCTGGCAACTCAAAACCGTGGACGGCCGGCCGGCCGTCGATTTGCCGATCGAGCCGTTCATCGCCAGGAGACTCAAGGATCTCATGAGCCTCTCCACGGCGCTCGACATGAATCAATAGGCATTCCTCTAGACTGGAAATAACTTATGTCCCGCCGAGAGGAATTGACGGGTAGCCTGGCTTTCTTGATTTTGCGATTTCTTTAGCCGGCGGCGCCGGATATGCGGACGAAACTGAGGGCCGCCGCGGTTCTCGCCGTGGCCTCCTGCGCCATATGGGCATTGGACATCGCCACTGGAAAGGACGTGACCGTCCGCCCCTTGTTGTGCGTGATCGTCATTCTCACCGGCTTCCTGGAAGACAGGTTCATCGGCTTCCTTTTCTCGGCCTTTTCCGCGACGCTCTTCGCCGTCTCATTTGCAGTTTCTCAAAAATATTTCGCAACGCTCTCTCTTTGCGTGAATTTTCTCGGTGCGTTCCTGGCTTACGTTCTTCTGGCGGAGAGCGCCCTGCTCGCCGTCAGGACCATTTCCAAACTCAGCAAGATGGTGCTGGACGCTCATGAGGAGATAACCCGCCTCACCGAGGCGAAGGAACGCGGCGAAGGATAAACGTAGTTTTCTTCCTGCACGGCCGTCGCGCGAGCCGTTGCAAATAGTTAAGTCTTGTTACGAGTTGCAATTCGCGGCGAGGGCTAAAGAATGTCGGCGATGGCTCCCCGCACCGCCTCGATCTCGGCCAGCAACCTGCCGCAGAGAGCGGCTTCGCGCGCATCGCCGGCGCGCAGCGCCGTCTCGTAGGCCTCGGCGGCCGCGGCGACGGCGAAGGCGCCGACCGACCGGGCCGACCCTTTCAGCATGTGAGCGAGATCGATGCGAGCGCTGGCGTCGCCCATGCTGCGGGGCGCCTCGAGACGCCTCGAAAGCTGCGACGCCTGCCGCTCGAAGAGAGCGAGAAGCTCCGTCTCCAGAGCGTGATCGCCGAAAGTCTGGCGGGAGAGATGGACGAGATCGAGAACGGCCTCGGCTGGATCGGGGTCGCCGCTGGGATGTTTGCGGGAAAGGTTAACAGCAGCCGGATTCGCCATCATATGCTCCGTTCTTGCCCCCGCGCCCCCCCGCCTTGCAAAAAAACCGCCGAGCTTACAACGATATCTGGGGAACTTGCCGGCCCGGTCGAGAGGGTGAGACGCCAAGCCTCGCGCGGAGTCCTGAAAGGCGCGTTAACGAAGTTTCCGATTACGTCGGACCCCTGTGTTTCCATTGCGGGAGAGGGGCTGTAATAATTGGTTAATCCTTTCCGCGCCCTGCGGCGCGCAGCAGAGGGCGCCCGCGCTCGTCCGGCCGCCCGGAGATCGTCGAATGTCGAAATCGGGCAAAATTCAGGACGCGGCCTCTGCTGCTCTATCCGCGATCGAGGACGCGCTCGATCTTGGCGCTCCGCCGCCGGGCGACGACGGGGCGGCCCAGCCGGGACCGCAAAAGCCGGGCGGGAAGACCGGCAGGTCGGACGCGCCGGAAAAAGCCGAGGACCCGGCCGGCCAACAGGCGCCGAGCCCCGCTCAGCCCAGCCTTGCCCAGGCGATGTCCCGCAAAGCGGAGGCGCGAGAGCCCGCCTCCGTCGTCGCGCCGGCGCTCGCGCCCGCCAATGACGACCGGCGCACGGTCGGCGAATTGCGCGCCGCGCTGCAAATCGCGCCGAACCGCTCGATCATGGGCATGACCTTCGCCTCGATCGGGCTCTGGGCGGTGTGCTGGATTTTCTATGTGTATTTTCACCAAAGCGAAATCATCGACCCCGACGGCTCGCTGCTCGCGCCCAAGCCGATATTGGCGATTGGCGCGCTCGTCGGCCCGACGATCTTTCTCTTCATCACCGGCCTGATGGCGCGGCGCGCGCATGAGATGCGGCTCATCGCCAATTCCATGACCGAAGTCGCGATCCGCCTCATCGAGCCCGAGACCATCGCGACCGAGCAGGTCGTCTCCCTGTCGCAGGCGATCCGCCGCGAGGCGGCCTCGATGGGCGATGGCATCGAGCGGGCACTGGCGCGCGCCGGCGAGCTCGAAGTCATCGTGCGCACGGAGGTCTCCAATCTCGAACGCTCGTACACCGAGAACGAACGCCGAATCCGCCTCCTGATCGACGAATTGACGCGCGAGCGCGAAGCGATCCTCGTCAACGCCGACAACGCCCGCACCGCGCTCTATGGCGCGCGCGATTCACTCTCGCAGGAGCTCGCCGCGACCTCCGCGCATCTCGCCGAGACGGTCAGCGCGGCCGGCGCGCGGGTCACCTCCTCGCTCGGCTCCAAGGGCGAAGAGATCAAGCTCGCGCTGGAAAAGGCGGGCGACTCTTTCGAAAATACGCTCGCCTCGCATGGCGGCCGCGTCGTCGGCGTATTGACGCAGACGGGGGACGCCGTCGCGCAGAAGATCGGCGACGCCTCCGACGACGTGAGCCGCCGCTTCACCGACGGCGTCGCGGAGGTCGGCGAGAAGCTGCAAAAGGCGAGCGAGGCCGCCACCACCGATTTCGGCGCGCGCAGCGCCGAGATCGTCGAGCGTTTCGAGACGCTCGGCTCGACATTCACGGAGACGATCGGCGGCCAGGGCGACCGGCTCGTCGCCCGCCTCGCCGAGACCGGCGGCGCCATTCAGGAAGCGGTCACGACCCATGGCGGCGCGCTCGACAAGTCTCTCGCCGAGACGACCGAACGCCTCACCACCGGCGTCGCGGCGCAGGTGGAGAAAGCCAGAACCGTCTTCGAGGGCGCGGAAACGCGCCTCCTCGGAGCCATGGACGACTCCAGCGCCAGGACGCAGCAGGAATTCGAACAGCGCGGCGCTGCGCTACGCGAGTCGCTCGGGCGCACCATCGACGAGACGGCCGCCGCCCTGGCCGATCAGGGCCAGACGATCCAGGACCGCTTCGCCGATCTCGCAGCTTACGCGGTGTCGGCGCTCGGCGCCCACAGCGACCGCGTCAACGAGACCCTCGCGGAGCGGCTCGGCAATTTCGAGCGCATGGTGCTCACGCGCGGCGAAGAGATGATCACACGCGTCGCCGAACATGGCGGCCAGCTCGACGCGACGCTCGCCGAGCGGCTCGCCGCCTTCGAAGAAGTGTTCGCCACCCGCGGCGAGGAGCTCGCCGCGCGCGTGACCGAGCACGGCTATCGCGCCACCAACACCCTCGCCTCGCGCCTTGCCGACTTCCAGGAGACGCTCTCGCGCAGCACCGAAGACGCCGCCGTGCGCGTCACCGAGCAGAGCGATCGCGCCGCGCGCGAGATCGCCCGCCAGATCGTCGCGCTCGAGGCCGCCGTCGCCCAGCAGGGCGAGGACATCGCCGTCCGCCTCACGGTCGGCGGCGCCAACGCCGCGGCGACGCTCGCAGATCAGGTCGCCCGCTTCGAAAACGCCTTCGCGCAGCGGCACGAGGAGCTGACGACCCGCCTCGCCGAGCAGAGCGAAAGATCGGCGGAGACGCTCGCGGAGCGGCTCTCGGTTTTCGAGCAGGCCATGGCCGCGCATGCCGAGCAGGTCGGCGCCCACAGCGACCACATCGTCACGCGCGTCGCCGAGAGCGGCGACCGCGCGCTCAACAATCTCGCGACCGGCCTCGCCGTCTTCGAGAATGCGGTGCTCCAGCAGAGCCAGGCGGTCGCCGCCCATGTCGTCTCGGAAGGCGAACGCGCGCGCACCCTCCTCGCCGACGGGCTCGCCGCTTTCGAGGACAACGTCTCCCGCCACGGCGAGACAGTCGCCCTGGCCGTCGCCTCCCAGGGCGAGCGCGCCGCCAGCGAATTGGCCCGCCAGCTCGCCACGCTCGAAGAGACCGTCGCGCGCAGCAGCGAGCAGGTCGCCGCGCTCATGTCGACGGAGGGCGGCCGCGCCGCGGAGGAACTCGCCCACCAGATCGCCACGCTCGAAGCGACCGTCGCCGGCAAGAGCGAGGAAGTCGCGGCCCTCGTCTCCGCGCATGGCGAACGCGCCACGGCGGAGCTCGCCCACCAGATCGCCACGCTCGAAGCGACCGTCTCGCGCAAGAGCGAGGAAGTCGCCTCGCTCGTCGCAACCCATGGCGAGCGCGCAACAGCGGAACTCGCTCTCCAGCTCGCCGCGCTCGAAGAGACCATCGCCCGCAGCGGCGAGCAGGTTGCGGCGCTCATGTCGACCCAGGGCGGCCGCGCCGCGGAGGAGCTTGCCCGGCAGATCGCCGCGCTCGAGGAGACAGTCGCCGGCAAGAGCGAGGAAGTCGCGGCCCTCGTCGCGACCCATGGCGAGCGCGCCACCGCCGAACTCGCCCAGCAGATCGCCACGCTCGAAGAGACCGTCGCCCGCAAGAGCGAGGAGGTCGCGGCGCTCGTCTCGACCCATGGCGAGCGCGCTACGGCGGAGCTCGCCCACCAGATCGCCACGCTCGAAGAGACTGTCGCCCGCAAGAGCGAGGAAGCCGCGACCCGCGTCGCCGAACAGGGCGACCGCGCGCTGACCAATCTCTCGGTCGGGCTCGCCTCGCTCGAAGACGCCATTTTGCGCCAGAGCGAGACCGTCACGGCCCGCGTGGCGCAGCACGGCGACCACGCCGCCGCCGTCATCACGGAGAGGCTCGCCGCCTTCGCCGACGCCGTCGCGCTCCACAGCGGCGACGCCGCGAGCCGCATCTCCTCGAAGACCGAGGAGGTCAACGCCGCCTTCGCCAGGGGACTCTCCCTCTTCGAAGACACGTTCCTGCGGCAGGGGCCGGAAGTCGCGCAGCGGGTGCTCGATCAGGCGGTTCTCAGCAGCGAGGAGCTGTCCGAAAGGCTGCGCGCCTTCGAGAGCGCCGTGCAGCAGGCGAACGCCGAAACCGCGCGGCGCCTCGAAGAAGAGAGCGCCCGCGTCGCCGGCGCGCTGACGAGCGGCGTCGGGACCTTCGAGGACTCGGTCAGGCGCCACGGCGACAATGTCGCGGCGATCGTCGCGGAACATGCGCAGCGCGTCGACGAATTGCTCGGCGAGCGGCTCACCGCGCTGGAGACCGCGGGCATGGCGGTCGCGCACACCATGGAGACGACGCGCGAGCGCGCCATGCAGGATTTCGAGGCCCATGGCGCCGCCCTGCGCGAAAATCTGCACCGCGTCGTCGAGGAGGCGAGCGCCGCGCTCGCCGACAATTCCGATCGGCTGCACGAGCGTTTCGCCGCCACGGCGGGCGACGCCGTCGTGGCCATCGCGACCCAGGGGGAGCGGCTCAACGAACTCTTGTCCGACCGTCTCGTCGCCTTCGAGGAATCGGTCCTGTCGCAGGGCCAGGAGGTCGTCTCGGCGCTTGCCGAGCACGGCGACCGCATCGCCGAGACCGTTGGCCAGCAGCTTGGTCAGTTCGAGAATGCGGTGGTGCGCGACGGCGAGCAGATCGCCGATCGCGTCGCGGCTCACGCCGCGCGGCTCTCCGACGACGTGGCGCAGCGACTCACCGTTATCGAGGAAGTCATCGGCGGCCGCGGCACGGAGCTGGTGCAAAGCCTCACGGAGCGCACCGAGGACGCCGACGCCCGCATCGGCGCCCAGACCGAAAAATTCGTCTCGAGCGTCGACGACCGGCTGAACGCCATCGACCACGCCATCGCCGGACAGGGCGGCGCGCTCGTCGAGCGCATCGCCGCGCAGGCCGATTATTTCGCCACGCGCATCGGCGACAACTCCCGCCACTTCGCCGAGGAGATCGAAGCGCGGCTCAGCGCCCTCGACGGCGCCGTGTCGACCGAGGGCGGCAGGCTCGTCGACAGTCTCGCGGCGCAGTCCGATCGCCTGGTCTCGCGCCTCGATGAACGTTCGCAGGAGCTCTATCAGGCGCTCGACGCCAAGCTCGACGCGCTGGACCAGACGATGAGCGTCAACGGCGGCGTCTTCGTCGAGAAGCTTTCCGAGCAGGTCGATCAGTTCGCCTCGCGCATCGGCGACAACTCCCGTCACTTTGCGCATGAAATCGACACGCGGCTCGAGTCGCTCGACGAAGCGATTTCGGTTCGCGGCTCGCGGCTCGTCAATGAGCTCGACGCCACGGCGGTCTCAGCCTTCTCGCGCATCAGCGAGGAGGTCGGGAAGCTTGCAAGCGACGTCAGCGCCAAGCTGGACGCCATCGACCACACGATCGGCGAGAAGGGGGAGGCGCTCGTCGAGAAGCTCGAAAACCGCGCGATCGATCTCGCCTCCGCCATGGCGAACAAGATCGAAGCCTTCGAGACCGTCAGCGACGCCCGCACGCGCGAGGCGACCGAACGCGTCGAGGCGCTCGCCAGGCAGCTCGACGCGGGACTTGGCGCCGGCGGCCAGAAGCTTCAGGCCTCGCTCGCGAGCCATGCGCTGCAGGTCGCCCGCGTGATGGGCGAAGGCGGCCGCGAGGTCGTCCGCAGCCTCGACGAGAAGATCAAGGACGTCGATTCGGTGCTGCTGTCGCGCTCCTCGGAAATCGCCGAGACGCTCGCCGCCAAGGCCTCCGAAATCAACGACACGCTCGGCGGCCGGGCGCGCGATCTCGCCGAGACGCTCGATGGGCGCATCGACCTCTTCGAGAAGAACGTCGTCCAGCGCCTGGGCGCGGTCTCTTCGGAGATCGACGAACGCGGCCGGGGCGTCATCGAATCGATCAGCGCGCGCCTCGAAGACATCAACCATACGCTGGCCGAGGCGCGGCGCGAGCTCGACGCCACCATGCATGCGCGGACGGGCGATCTCGGCAAGGCGCTCAGCGAGCGGGTGGGCGAAATCAGCGGTGCACTCGATTCCCGCCTCGCCCAGATCCAGACAGCGCTCGACGACAGGCTCGCGCAGATCGAGACGACGCTCGGCGAACGCGGCGGCGCCGTCACCAACGAACTGGCCAGCGTCGGCGAGCTCATCGCCAAGACGATCGAGACGCGCGGCGCCGCGATCGTGCGCCATCTCGGCGACAAGCGCGAGGAACTCGCGGAGGCGATCGACCAGTCGGCGGCCTCTCTCGGCTCGGCGCTCGACGCCGGAGCGCAGAGCTCGATCGGCGCGCTCGTCGCCATGAACGACAAGATCCGCGCCGAATTGCCCAATCTGCTCGACAAGCTCGGCCAGACCAACAGCTCGCTGCACGCCATCATGGACAAGACCGGCGGCAATCTCGTCACGCTCGAACGCGCCCTCGGCGCGCGGCTCTCCGAGTTCCAGACGGCGATCCGCGACGTGTCCGCCCAGGTGCAGAGCATCAACGAAGCCGCCAGCGGCACGGTCGCCAACGCCTATGACATCGTGGAGACGCTGAGCGAACGGCAGGAGACCCTCTCCGAGAGCGCCGCCCAGCTCGCCAAGAGCCAGAAGGCGCTGGACGAGGCGTTCGATGCGCGCCGCCGCTCGCTCGAGGGCGTTCTGACGCTCGTCGACGGCAAGCGCGCCGAAGTCGAAAACACGATGGCGGAGTTCGCCAAAAAGATGGAGGAGGCGTTCCGCGCCATCGAGAGCCGCTCGGGCTCCGTCGGCGGCGCCCTCTCCGCGACGACGCGGGAGACGGCCGCGCTCGTCGAGGCGCGCTTCGCGGAAATCCGCTCGGCGGCGGAAGGCCAGCGCGCCCAGACCGAAGAGTCGATGCGCGCTACTTTCGCCAAGGCCAATGAGGAGATCAACCGCCTCTTCGGCGAGGCGAGCGCCCGCTTCCAGTCCACGGCCGATGAAATCCGCGCGCTGTCGAAGGAGGTTCATCGCGAACTCGAGGAGACGCGCGAGGAAGTGCGCCGCGGCGCCATCGAACTGCCGCGCGACACGGCCGAACAGGCGGCGGCGCTGCGCCGCGTGGTCGGCGATCAGGTGAAGGCGCTCAACGAGCTGACCGACCTCGTGGCGCGCTCGGGCCGCGTCTACGACATCGCCGAACAGGCGCCGCCTGCCGCTGCGCGCCGGGCCTATGAGGCGCCGCGCGCCGAGCCGCCGCGTCCGCGCGTCGCCGCTCCGCCGCCGCCGGCTCCCGCGCCGCGCGCGGCCGACACGGGCGCGGCGGCGGGCGCGCGTGACGCGCAGGGGGGCTGGCTGAGCGATCTCCTCGCCCGCGCCTCGCGCGACGAGGGAGACGAGAGCGGCCGGCCGCGTCCCGCGCGTGGCGGCGGCGCGGCGCTCGACGGCCTGACGCTCGACATCGCCCGCATGGTCGACAACGCCGCGGTCTCCGAATTGTGGCGACGCTATCAGCGCGGCGAAAAAGGCGGGCTGTTCGGCCGTCGCCTTTACACGACGCAGGGCCATCAGACCTTCGAGGAAATCCGGCGCCGCTACCGAACCGATCCCGAGTTCCGCGCGACGCTCGACCACTATGTGCGCCATTTCGAGGAGCTTCTGCTCGAAACGAGCCGCGGCGACCGCGACGGCGGCAAGGCGCTCGATCTGCTCACGAGCGACGCCGGCAAGGTCTACACCATGCTCGGCCACGCGGCGGGCCGGTTCGAATAAGCAAAAGGGCGCGGGCCGATAAAGCCCCGCGCCCTTCCCTTTTCTAGAGCGCGCCGATCGCCCGTTCGAAGGCGACTTCCGCCTGCAGGCTTTCGAGATCGCGCCCGAGCGTCGCCACGGCGAGCTTGCGGCTCCCCGCATAGAAGGTCACCGCGCATTCTCCCGCAGCCGGATCGCCGGACAGTTCCGTGCGGTCGAAGGCCGGCGCATGGCCGACGTAAGAGATCGCCTGATCGTAATGCTGGGACCAGAAGAAGGGCGCGGCGTCGAAACGCTCGCCGCGTCCGAGCATATTGCGCGCCGCCGTCTGCCCCTGGCGCTCCGCCACCACCCAATGCTCGACCCGGACGCGCGCGCCGGTGATCTTGTCCGGCCAGCGGGCGATATCCCCCGCCGCATAGACGCCGCGCTCGCTGGTTTCGAGAAACTCATCGACCAGCACGCCCTTGTCCACGGCGAGGCCGGCGGCTTCGGCGAGCGCCGTATTGGGCCGCACGCCGACGCCGATGACGACGACATCCGCCGCGAGCGTTCCCCCGCTCTTGAGCGTCAGGCCCCCGGCGGCGATCTCCGTCGCCGTATCCTCCAGATGGAAGACGACGCCATGGTCTTCGTGCAGGCGCCTGATGTGCGCGCCGAGCTCGGGGCCGAGAATACGGGCCATGGGGACCGCCTCGGGCGCCACGACATGCACCTCGAGCCCGCGCGTGCGCAGCGAAGCGGCGACTTCGAGGCCGATGAAGCTCGCGCCGATGACAGCGGCGCGGCGCGCGCCCGCCGTCGCGGCGATAATTTTGTCGGCGTCGGCGAGGCTGCGCAAATAATGGACGTTCGGCCCCTCGGCTCCGGGAATGGGCAGGCGCACCGGATCGGCCCCCGTAGCGAGCAGTAGCGCATCGAATCCGACGCCCTCCCCGCCCGCCAGCACGACGCGGCGCTGGGCCAGGTCGAGCGCCTCGACCCGGCGCCCAAGGCGCAGATCGATGCGATTGTCCCGGTACCAGGCGGGATCGCGAAGCGGGAGCCATTCGGGCTGCGCCGTGCCGGCGAGATAGTCCTTGGAGAGATTGGGGCGGTCATAGGGCTCGGCGGCGTCGGCCCCGAGCATCTCGATCACGCCGTCATAGCCCTCGGCCCGCAGTCTGTGGGCGGCGGCGAAGGCGGCGGCGCCGGCCCCGACGATCACAACATTGCGCGGCGATCGGGCCGGCGCGGGCCTCGGCTCCGCCGTCCTGATCCGTTCGCGGGCGAAAATCTTGCCCCCGGTCTGCTCGACCCGCCAGCGCGCCAGAGCGTCGAAGGCCGGCGCGCGCTCGGCCTCGCCGCTGCGCAGGCTGAAACAGGCATGGTGCCAGGGGCAGCGAATCGTTTCGTCCACCACGAGCCCCTCCGCCAGCGGCCCGTGGTAATGGGTGCAGAAGGCGCCGACGACGAAGACCTCGTCGCCCTTGCGCACCATGATCGCGGCCTTGCCGCCGACATGCCCGCCGACCGGCGTCCCGTCCACGACCGCGCCCATGTCGATTCCCAGCGCGAAGTCGGGACCGGTTATTTCTTCATCCTGAGACATTTACCCCCTCTTTCCGGCGACGTCGTGAACGCGGCCGCCTCTGGTGAGGTGGGAGCCGCTGGGCCGCAGGCAAGCAGATGGCGGCGCGAATCACTCAAAGACAGCCTCACCGCGGCCGCCGCCGGAAAAGCGCCGCTCAAGCTGCGTATGGTTAACTAATTGGAAAGGGCGGGCTCTCCGAGGCGCGGTCGAAATGTGACATCGGCGCCACAGCAGGCCAGACATTTTTCAGCAACAACCTGATTTGCCCAAACGATAGGCAATTGCGCCACAGATGAGCTTGAAGGCGGACGGCCCCGGCGTTGTTATCGTTGAAGTCCTCGCCTCCCCGACACCGGAGCTCCTGGCATGAAGTGGTACTACCTCCCCCTTGTGACCGCGGCGTCGCTTGCCGCCAGCCTGGCCCAGGCGGCCGATTTGAAAAAGGCCAAGGTCGAAGCGCCTCCGCCGCCGCCGCCTGCCTGGCTCGATACGCTGAGCATCGACGGCTACGTCGAGGGCGGCGTCGCCATGAACTTCAACCAGCCCTTCAACAAGTGGAACTGGGGCCATCTCTACACGTCGGACGCCAACCAGCCGACCTTCAACGGCCTCGTCGTCACGATGCAGCGTCCGCTCGATCCGAAGTCGGACACCTATGATTTCGGCTTCAAGGCGCAGGTCCAGCTCGGCGAGGACATGCGCTACAACCATCTGACCGGCACGACCGAATACTGGATGCACACTAACACCCAGGTCGGTCCGCTCGAAGCCAACGTCCAGGCGCATCTGCCCTGGAAGACCTTCCTCTCGGAGGGCGGCATCGACGTCAAGGCCGGCATCTTCCCGACGTACAATGGCGCCGAAGTCATGTACGCCAAGGACAACCTCTTCTACAGCCACTCCTACATCTTCAACTTCGGGCCCTTCCTTCACACCGGCGTCATGACGACGACCCACGTCCGCGAATGGCTCGACGTCTATGCCGGCGTGACGTCCGGCGTGAACACCTTCCTCGGCTGGCCGGGCGACAACAATGCGGCGGCGTCCTTCCACGGCGGCTTCGGCCTCAACCTGCTCGATGGCAATCTGACGATCCTCGGCATTGTGCATACGGGTCCGGAGAACCCCAAGCAGATCGGCGGCCCGTATGACCCGGGATTTGGCCTGCCGATAGCCTCCTGGCCGAACACGCCCTTCGCCTGCGTCTGTAATCCGAACGCCACGAACCGCACCTACGCCAATCTGACCACGACCTGGAAGGTGACGGAAAATCTGACCCTCATCACCGACATGGCCTTCAACCGCGAGAGCGGCTGGAACCCGGCCTCGGCGCTCGGCGGCATTCCGCAGAACTCCTACCCGCTCTACGACCAGTTCTTCCCGGGCTTCACGGCCCCGACCGGCTGGCCGACGACGGCGCTCTCCTATTTGCCGCAATATCCGAAGGGCGCGGAGTCCTACGCGGTCGCGCAATATGCGTCCTACAAGGTCAACGACATCTTCAAGATCAATGGCCGTGTCGAATATTACCGCGACGCCAACAACTTCTTCGTCGCCGGCTATCCGGGCTATTTCGACGCGATCAACGCCCTGCATGGCTTCTTCTGCCCGTCCTGCACCTTCCGGCCCTCGAATGTCGGCACGAGCTATCTCGCGCTCACCGTCGGCACGACGATCACCCCGGAACTGCCGAAGCTGCCGATCATCACCGGCCTGATCCTGCGTCCGGAATTCCGTTGGGACACGGCGGTCAATGGCACGACGCCCTTCTTCCGCGGCCTCAATGGCCCGAATGGCAACGGCCAGAGCCGCTCTCAGGGCATGTTCAACATGGACGTGATCATTCCCTTCACCCTGCTCTGATCGCAGCGAGGGAAACCCCTGAAATGAAAGAAGCCGGCGACAGCGTTCGCCGGCTTTCTTTTTTGCTTCGGCGCAGCCTCAGCAGTGGTTGCTCCAGTGGCGGATGCCCTTCGTCGACTCCATGGGGCTGTTCGTGACGAAGCAGCCATGGCTCGCGGCCGGCGTGACCACCGCCTCGCTCGGCGCCGGAGCCGTAGCGTAAAACTCCCGGTCCTGCTGCGCCGGCTGGCGGACGCCGTGGTCGCGCGCCTGCGCGGAGGCCAGAGCGGCAAGGCAGAAACCGGACAGGAGGACGAGGTGCGCGGCGCGATGGAACCACATGAGCGAAATCCCTTGGCTGATCTGTCCGTCTGGCAGCCAGAGGGGCTGCAATTTGTGCAGTGAACGATTAGATCGCAATCACTATGATTAAAATATAGACAGAGACGCAGCCACACAAAAGGGCCACCCGGCGCCACGATCGCCTTTAGGCATGGCGCCAGCAGGAGCGCACGCGGCGCCCCTCGGCCGGCGGCCGCCTCTATTGGGGCGCTTCCTCGGGGGCCTTGTCGTCCTTCAGGACGACCTCGACGTCCGCGTCCTTCGTCGACTGGACGCGGAAGGTGTTCTGGTAGGTTTTTCCTTCATGACGGGCGATGGCGACATATTCGCCTTCCGCCAGCACGAGCGAGGGAAAGGCGCCGATCAGTTCGCGGATCACGTCGCCGCCGGGCGTGAGAATTGAAAAGCTCGTATTGGCCAGCGCCTCGCCGCCCGGCGCCTTCACGAGCTTCAGGGTGATCGTCGCGGCATGGTGCTTGAGCGTCGCCTCGATCAGCTTGCCGGCCGGCACCTTGAGATCCGCCGTGACGACGGAGTTGGTGGCGTTGTTGCCGCCCTGCGCGCCCTGCGTCGTGTCGAGGAGCGTCGAGACGATGTGATAGGCGCCTTCCGGCAGGCAGATGACTTCGTCGCCCCTGGCGTTGGCGAGCACGAGCTTGGCTTCCGAATTGCCGCGCTCCGGCACATATATCGAGATGGAGAGACGCTGCGGCGGGATTTTGGCCTCGCCCAGCATGTCGACGAGCCTCAGGGCGCCGGCGTTGAGCGGGAGGCGTTCCGAAACATGGCGGCCCTCGATCGCCACGCGGCGCGTCGCCCCCGCGAGCCCATAGGCCGCGTGAACGATGTAAGCGCCATCCGGCAGCGCAATGGTGGGCGTCGCCTCCTCGGACTGCGCGACGAGCTTGTGCGACCCGTCCGGCTGGACGGCTTCCTCGAAAATCCGCCAGACCATGCCGCTGCGCACGGGCTGGGCGTCGGCGGCGCCGAGCGTGGCGCTGAGGCGCAAGGCGCCCCCCGCCGTCGTCGCGCCCGCCGCCTGCGGCGCATTCTGATCCTGCGGGGAATGGCCGCTGCGCGCCAGCGCCGCGCCCGCGACGGGCGCCAGCGCGAGGGCGAGGGCGAGAGGCCAGCCGGCGAGCCGGAATGTCGTTTTCCTCATGGAAACCTCTATGCGCCCGATCGTGGCCTTTTGTCGATCACGGCCCGCCGAAGACGCGGTTGATGACCGGAATCTCGCCTGCGGCGGCGGTGACGAGGCCGGAGAACCCGTCGCGGAGGACCGCCTGACAGCCCGCCTCCAGCGCGCTGCCACGCGACGGCGGCGCGGCGGCGAGCGCCCCCACGCCAGCGGCCGCCGCGCCGAGCGTCAGAAGCGTGCGCGCCATCGCCCGCGCCGACGCGCCGCCGGGGAGCGGCGCGTCGTCCATGGCGAGCGCCGCGAGTCGCGTCGAGGCGCCGGCGTATTTTCCGAGCGCGAAGACGCCGGCGGGCGTCTGCGCGGCGAGCGCGACGATGCGCAGCGCCCCCGGCGCAAGGCCCGCCTCGGCCTCCCGAACCGCCAGCCGCACGGACAAATGCTGGAGATCGGCTACGCCTTCGCAGCCCTCGAGGAAAAATCCATCTACCCCCGCAATCGACAGCGCCGCGACATCCTCCTCGGCGGCCTCCTCCCGCAGCGCGGGGATTTGCACGAAGAACCGCGGCCGGCCCTCACGCCCGCGCGCGGCCTCGATGAAGCCCCGCGCCCAGAGCCGCGCCTCGTCGCGCGCCAGTCCCCCTGCGGGCCCCAGACGCAGGAGGAGCGCCGACGCCCCGCAGGACAGCGCGTCAATGGCGGATTTCCGCCTGTCGGCCGGCAAGGCCAGAACCGAGCGCATCAGCGGGCCGCGCCCTTAAACCCCGCATTTACCATGAATGCACATGATCGCTTAACCTTGACTGTTACTTTCACAGGGAAGCCCTTCCATGATCCTGCGTCATTTCCTTTGCTGGGCGCAGACCGCCAGCGCCGCACGGCGCGCGGAAGCCGCGGACGCGCTCGCGCGCGCCTATCTCCATGCCGATCTCGACCCGGCGCAGCGCCGCGAGGCCGAGATCGCGCTGACCTCGCTCGCCGACGATCCTTCGCCGCTGGTGCGCCGCGCGCTCGCCGAGAGCCTGGCGAGCGCCGTCGACGCGCCGCGCGCGCTCGTCTCGGCCCTGGCCTGCGACCAGTCCGAGGTCGCAAGCCCCATCCTGTCGCGCTCGCCCCTGCTGAGCGAGGCCGAGCTCATCGACTGCGCCGCCATCGGCGACGCCTTCGCGCAGACCGCCATCGCGCTGCGCGCCCGCGTGTCCTCCGGCGTCTGCGCCGCGCTGGCGGAGATCGGCGCACGCGAGGCGGCGATCTCGCTCGCGATCAATCCGGGCGCCGACATCGCCGAATTCTCTCTGCGCCGCATGGTGGAGCGGTTCGGCGCGGACGGCGAGGCGCGGGAGGCGCTTCTGTCGCGCCCCTTTCTGCCCGCGGCAGTACGCAACGCGCTCGTCAACGCCGCCGCCGCGAGTCTTTCGGCCTTCGTCGTCAACTGCGGCTGGCTCACGCCGGCGCGGGCGGAGCGGCTCTCGCGCGAGGAGCGCGACAAGGCCAATGTGATCATCGTCGCGGACACGGTCGAACAGGACGGCCGCGTCGGCGTGCGCGATCTGGTGCAGCATCTTTGCGCCTCCGGCCAGCTCACCGCAAGCCTGCTCCTGCGCGGGCTTCTCTCCGACAATCGCGACCTCTTCGAGGCGGCGCTCGCGGAATTGTCGGGACTAAGAGACGATCGCGTCGCCGGGCTGACGCGGGACTTTCGCGGCGCCGGCTTCGCGGCGCTCTACGCCCGCGCCGGCCTGCCCGAAAAATTCCTGCCCGCCTTCCGCGCCGTGCTGGCCGCGCAGCAGGCGCAGGGAGCGGAGCGAGCGACCGACGCGCGCCTGTCGCTTCCGCTGATCCGCAGCGCCATCGCCGTCTGCGCCGGCATCGGCGACGCCGAGTTCGATCCGCTGATGGCGCTGCTGCGCCGTTTCGAACGCGAAGCGGCGCTGGAGGACGCGCGCCGCGAGACCGCCCGCCTCGCTGCCGAGGCGTTGGCGCCCGAGGCGCTCCTTGCCGAACCGCCGGCCCCCGAACCGCCGGCCCTCGCCGCCCCGGAGCCGGCGCCGGAAGCTGAACCGGTTCCGCAGCCCGCGCCGAGGCCGCCGCTCATCGACCTCGCCGCCTTCGACGCAGAGCTGCGGCAGGCCGCGTAGTCCGTCAGGGCCTTTTGGCGGCGTCGACCACGAAGGCGGTCAGCGCCTCCGCCGACCCGTAGCTGATCCATTCTCCCGCCGGATAGGCCACCGCGACCGGCCCGTGCGGGCAGCGGCCGAGGCAGCCGGCGGCGGAGAGGCGGACGCCGTCGCGGTCAGCTGCGGGCAAAGCGTTCAGCGCCGCCTTCGCCTGGGCGAGCGCCGCTTTGGCCCCGTGATCCTCGCAGGCGGGACGGCCGTCGCGCTTGTTCGTGCAGACGAAGACGTGGAGCCGGAAGGGGTCGATGTCGGACACGCTGGCGTCGCTCCTCAATAGCCGAACTGCTCGCGCAGAATGCGCTCCTCCAGCGAATGGCCGGGATCGTGCAGCAGGACGAGATTGGTGGCGTGGTCCATCTCGATATCGACGAAGGTCACGTCGCGGAATTCATCGTGATCCGCGACGACTGAGACGGGGCGCTTCTCCGATTCGAGCACTTCGATGCGCACTTTCGCGGCGTCCGGCAGCAGCGCCCCGCGCCAGCGGCGGGGGCGGAAGGCGGAGATGGGCGTAAGCGCCATCAAGGGCGCGTCGAGCGGCAGGATGGGGCCGTTCGCCGAAAGATTATAGGCGGTCGAGCCGGCGGGGGTCGAGACCAGCACGCCGTCGGTGACGAGCTCGGGCAGGCGCTCGTGACCGTTAATGAGAATGCGCAGCTTCGCGATCTGCGAGGTCTGGCGCAGGAGAGAGACCTCGTTGATCGCATGGGCTGAAAATTCGTCGCCGTGCACATTGGTCGCGTGCATCAGCAGCGGATGGATGATCGAGGCCTTGGCCTCGCCGATGCGCTTGCGCAGGCTGGTCTCGCGATACTGGTTCATCAGAAAGCCGACCGAGCCGCGATTCATGCCATAGATCGGCTTTCTCGAATCCATGTAATTGTGCAGCGTGCGCAGCATCAGCCCGTCGCCGCCGAGCGCCACGATGCAATCCGCATCCTCGGGCGGAACGTCGCCATATTTCTCGACGAGACGCAGCCGCGCCTCCTCGGCCTCGGGCGTGCCCGAGGAGAGGAAGGCCAGTTTACGGGTTGCGTTCGAGGCTTCGCCCGCGGCGCCCATGCGAGGGTGGCTCCAAAGAGTGCGTCGACAATCCGATACACGCCGGGCCCGGGGAATGAAAGGCGGCCCTCAACGCCACAGCCAGGCGGCGCCGCGAACGCCTCCGGAGTCGCCATGGGCGTTGCGGACAAGTTTCGTATCCAGCGCATCGGTGAAGGCGTGTGTCGCGACGCGCTCTCTCAGACCTGCAAAGAGCCGCCCGATATTCGAAAGGCCGCCCCCGAGAACGATTGCGTCCGGGTCGAGAATGTCGATCACCATGGCGAGCGCGCGCGCAAGGCGGTCCTGATAGGTCTCGAGCGCCGCAAGCGCCGCCGGCTCGCCCTGATCGGCGCGCGCGACGATCTCCTCGCCGCGCAGCGTCTCGCCGGCGCGCCGCGCATGATCCCGCGCGAGGCCCGGTCCCGAAAGGAAGGTCTCGATACAGCCTGCGTGCCCGCAGAAGCAGCGGGCGCCGGGAAATTCCTCGGCCGTCATCCAGGGCAGCGGCGTATGGCCCCATTCGCCGCCGATGCGGTTGCGCCCGGCCATTACCTTGCCGTCGATGACGACGCCGCCCCCGACGCCCGTGCCGAGGATGACGCCGAAGACCACGCGCGCGCCCTGCCCCGCGCCGTCGACGGCTTCGGACAGCGCAAAGCAATTGGCGTCGTTTTCGACCCGCACCGGACGCGCCAGCGCCCGCGAGAGATCGGCGTCGAGCGGCCGGCCGTTCACGACCTGCGTATTGGAGCCCCTGGCGAGGCCGGTATGGGCCGAGATCGACCCCGGCGCGCCGACGCCCACGGTTCCGCGCCGCTGCGTCTCCATCTCGATGTCGCGCACGAGGGCGGCCACGGCGCGGATGATCTCGTCATAGTCCTGTGCGGGCGTCGCGACCCGGCGGCGGGCCAGAATTTCACCGGAAAAATCGAGCGCGATCGCCTCGATCTTGGTGCCGCCGAGATCGACGCCGATCCGAATCGATTCCTCGCTCATGGATCGCTCACTGCCTGCGGGCGCGGTCGAGATGCTGCGCCTGCTGCAAGGCGCCTTCCGCCGCCCTGTCGATCTGCGCGGAATCGAGGTCCAGGTCCCTGGCCGCCGCCCCCTCGAAAAGCGCGCCGGTGAAATCCGCGCCCGAGGCGTCGGCGTTTACGAGATTGGCTCCGCGAAAATCCGCGCCGCCGGCATGGGCGAAGCGCAGATCGGCGCTCATGAGATTGGCCCTGGCGAAAGTCGCGTCTTCCAGAAACGTCGAGCGCAGCACGGCGCGCATCAGACCCATGGATTGATTCTTCATGTCCGCCGAAAGATTGGCCCCGTCGAATTTGGCGCCCTTGAGCGAGGCGCCGGTCAGATCGCCCGCGAGTCGCGCGCCCGAGAAATCCGCCCCGTCGCCCCGCAGCCGCTGCATCTGCGCGGCGAAGGCCTGCGCGCCCTTGAGCGAGGCGCCGGTGAGGTCCGCCTGCATCAGCCAGGCCTGATCGAGAATGGCGCCGTCGAGCCGCGCGCCCGACAGGCGCGCCTTGTTGAGCCGCGCGGCGCGGAAATTGACTTTCGAGAGGTCGAGCCCCGAGAGATCGAGGCCATTGAGGCTCTTGCCGGAGAAATCGGTTCGGCCCGCCTTCAGCGCCGCCTCGACCTCGGCGCGCGTCAGTTCGGACTGCGAATAGGCCGGCTGCGAGAGATCGACCCCTTGCAGCATGTCCTGCGCGCGCATCTGCGCCGGGGCGAAAAGAAGCGCGCCGACGGCGGCGCGCAATAGCAAACCCTTCATCACTGTCCCATTCCGGCGCCGGCGAGCGCCCGCGCCTGCTCGATCCATTTGTCGCGTTCGACCCGGCCCGGCGCGCCGATGGCGGCGCCGACCCATCTGGCGTTGTCGAGCGACCACGCCGCGATCTGATCATAATGGAAGACGCCGAGCCCGTTGAGCTTTTCGAGGCTCTTGGGACCAATGCCCTTGATGCGCGCGAGATCGTCCGGGCCGCCGTCGCGCGGACCGGCGAGCGGCTGCGGCCGGAGGCCAGGCGCGGGCTTTTTGGGACGGCCTTGTGAAAGCGCCGGAGCCGGCGCGGGCGCGCTTTCGACGTTCGCGGGCGCGGCGGCCTCCAACAGCAGCGCAACGGACGGCTTCTCCTGCCGGGCGTGGCCATTGGCCAGAACGCCGACGCCGGGCTGCGCCGCGTCGAGAACCAGCGGCGCCGCCTCGAAGACCAGCGGCGCGACGCCGAGGGCGACTGGCTCCGGCGAGAGGAGCGCCGCCTCTTCAAGGGGGAAAGCCGGCGGCTCCGCAGCCAGGGAGGCGGCCGGCGCGACGATGATCGGCGCTGGCGCTGGCCGTTTCTTTTCAGCCTCGGGCGCGGAAGACTTCAGCCAGCCGCCGAGCGGGAGCCCCGCCGCATAGGCGAGACCGGCGAGAACGGCGATGTCCAGCGTCGTCGCCTCGCGCCCGTCGAGGATCTCGGCGAAGGAGGCGGCGTAGCCCGTCGCCAGCGCCGAGGCGCCGAGCAGCGCGATCCAGCCGCCCGAAAAGGACGCCCCTTTGGCGCGCGAGAACGTCAGGAAACCGACAAGCGCCCCGAGCGCGACCGCGCCCGTGAACCAGGGCCAACCGAACATGAGCAGATAGGTCATTCGTCGCTCTCCTTCCGTAGGGTTCAGGTCATCCAGGCCTTTACTTCACGTTGAACTCGATGCGCCGGTTGCGGGCGCGATTGTCTTCGCCGTCATTGGGCGCGAGCGGGCGCTCGGCGCCATAGCCCATGGCCCAGACGCGAAAGGGGTCCGCGCCGGCCTCGACGAATCTGTCGACCACGCGCTGCGCCTGCCTCTTGCTGCGCTCGCGCGCAAGCTCGGGCGCCCCCTGATCGTCCAGATGCCCGGCGACCTCGATCGAGACGCCGCGACAGCGCAGCGCCGTCGCCGTCAGACCGTCCATGAGCGCCGCCGACTCCTCGCTGACGGCGGAATCGTCGTTTTCAAAGCGGATCGGCGTTTGCGAGAGCGCCGAGAGCGCGGCGCGGCAGGCGGCGGCGTCGAGCGGCGCGCCCGGCGCAGGGGCGACGAGACGCAGATCGCTGACGACAGTGCCGGGTAGCCGCTCGTCGAGTCCCTTTTGGATCGACGCGCGGGCGCCCTCGACGCGCGCCGCGCCGGAAAGCGCGAGACTTGTGTCCGAAAGCGCGAGCCGGCCGTCCGCCAGACGGGCGAGCGCCCCGAGCGCCGCCTCCGCAGCCTCGGTGAATTTCTGCGGCGCGCCGGGCGCGATCTCGAGGCGATCCTCGACCGTGGCGTCGAAGGCGCGCCGACGCGCCGCCTCGACCAGACGCCCGCGCGCCGCCTCGTCGGGCGCATAGCCCGAAAGCGTCAGCGCGCCCCCCTTGCGGACCGCCTCGAAGAGATAAGGCGACACCGGCCCCGGCGTGACCGCGACGCGGGCGAGCTCGAATCCCTGCGGCAGGCGCGCCCTCAGTTGCGTCGCCAGCGCCTCGGCCCGCACATTGGCGCGGCCCCTGCCGTCGACGGAAAGGCGCCCGTCCGAGAGCGTCGTCTTGCCCTGCTCCAGCGCCCCGAGCGCCCCGAGCGCGGCGGCGAGCGCCGCCGCATAATCGCCGGGCGGCGCATGGGCGTCGATCCTGGCGCCGTCGCTCACGGCGCGGCCGCCGCCGGCCGCCGAGGCGAGCGCCACGGCCTTTTCCCTCAGAGCCTCGTTCGGCAGCGCGCCGCCGAGGGCGACGACGCCGTCGCCGAGCGTCGCGGAAAAGACATAGGCGTCGGCGAGCGGGGCCTGTTTCGCCGGCTCCGCGACAGGGGCCGCGGCGGGCGCGGCGGAGAAGACGAGTCTGCGTAGCCCCGGCTCGTCGCGCAGCGCCGCGCGGGCATTGGGCGGCGCGCCGGAGAGCGTCGCGTCGCGGCCCGATACGGCGACTTTTGCGGGATCGACCCCGAGCCGCGCAGCGATGCGGGCGGCGAGATCGGCTTCGATACGGGGCGTCAGCGATTGCGCCGCGAAATAGACGAGGCCGGCGAGGACCGGCAGCCCGATCCACCATTTCCTGGGCTGGTGCATGAACGTCCTGCCCCCGTGGAGAGAGAATCAGCCAAGACGCGCATACTCGGAACGCATCCTTGTCTGACGGGCGCAGGTGTCAAGAAGATGGCGCAAAGAAGGGGCGCGGGAACGACCGCGCCCCTCAGGCTAGAGAAGAGAGTCCTGGGTATAAATAAACACATAGGCGCGCGGATGCGGCCTGCAAGGGCGGCTCAGGCCGGCGCGCGGCGCCGGGGCAGAAAAGGCGCCATGCCGGCGCGCGCCAGCGCGTCCGCCCGCTCGTTCATCTCGTCGCCCGAATGGCCGCGCACCCAATGCCAGGCGACGTCGTGGCGCTCCTCGGCGGCTTCGAGCCTCTGCCACAATTCGACATTCTTGACGGGCTTGCGGTCGGCGGTCGTCCAGCCCCGCTTTTTCCAGTTCGTGATCCAGGAGGTCACGCCGCCGCGCACATATTGCGAGTCGGTATAGAGGTCGATGGCGCAGGGCCGCGTCAGCGCCTCGAGCGCCATGATGGCGGCCATTAGCTCCATGCGATTGTTGGTCGTGAGCGGCTCGCCGCCGCAAAGCTCCTTCTCGCGGTCGCCGAAGCGCAGGATCGCGCCCCAGCCGCCGGGGCCGGGATTGCCGGAGCAGGCGCCGTCCGTCCAGATCGAGACGCGCTTCGTCACAGTATGAGGCCGTAGCCGCTCATATCCGACACGGTGCGGTGGAAGCGCAGCTTGGCGAGATATTCGCGCGGGTCCTTTGGCCGCACCAGGGCGCCCGGCGGCACATTCAGCCAATCGACATAGCGGGTGAGCAGAAAGCGGAGGGCCGCGCCGCGCGCGAGCAGCGGGAAGGCCTCGATCTCGGCGGCCGACAGCGGCCGCAGCCGGGCATAGGCCTCGAGCAGCGCCACGCCCTTCTCAGGCGCATAGGCGTGCCGCTCGTCGAAGCACCAGGCGTTGAGGCAGATGGCGAGATCGTAGGCGAGCGCGTCGACGCAGGCGAAATAGAAGTCGATCAGGCCGGAAATTCTCTCGCCCAGAAAAAAGACATTGTCGGGAAAGAGATCGGCGTGAATGACGCCGGTCGGGAGCCCCGCGGGCCAGCGGCTCTCGAGCAGATCGAGCTCCGCTTCCACCGTCTCGCGCAAATCCTCGGCGATTTCCGCGGCGCGGCTGGCGGCGGGCGCGAAGAGCTTGCGCCAGGCGCCGACCGAGAGCGCATTGTCCCGGCGCAATTCGAAACCGGCCCCTGCAAGGTGAAGCTGCGCCAGCGCCTCCCCGAGCGCCGCGCAATGCGCGGGCTCCGGATGATGCACCGAATAACCGTCGAGAAAGGTGGCGATCATGGCCGGACGGCCGGCGAGCCTCCCGAGCGCTGCGCCGGCGCGGTTGCGCACCGGCTGCGGACAGGTGACGCCCTTGGCGGAAAGATGCTCCATGAGCCCGAGGAAAAACGGCAGATCGCCTTCCGCCACGCGCTTTTCGTAGAGCGTGAGAATGAAGCTTCCCGCGCTCGTATGCAGGAAGTAATTAGAATTCTCGACCCCCTCGGCGATGCCCTTGCAGGAGAGGAGGGCGCCGATGTCATAGGTCGCGAGAAAGGCGATCAGCTCTGCGTCGTCGACCTGCGTGTAAACAGCCATGGGCGTTTTTCCAGGAGCAACGCCCGTTCAGGCCATCGCCCGCAGCTCCTTCGGCAGCGGGAAGGACACGCTTTCATCCGCCGTCGAGACGGTCTCGACCGTGACCTCGTAACGTTCGGCGAACGCGTCCATGATCTCCTCGACGAGCACCTCCGGCGCCGAAGCGCCCGCGGTGATGCCGAGCGAGGATATGTTTCCGAAGATGTCCCAGTCGATCTCGCCCTTTCCCTGCACGAGCTGGGCGGGGGCGCCGGCGCGCTCCGCCACTTCGCGCAAACGCTGGGAATTGGACGAATTGGGAGAGCCCACCACGATCACCGCGTCGACATTGGGCGCGACTTCCTTCACCGCGGCCTGGCGATTCGTCGTCGCGTAGCAGATGTCTTCCTTGTGCGGGCCGACGATGGACGGAAAACGGCGCTGAAGCGCGCTGACGATTTCCTGCGAGTCGTCCAGCGAAAGCGTCGTCTGCGTCACATAGGCGAGATTTTCCTCGTTGTCGAAGCGCAGACCGTCGATGTCGTCGATGGATTCGACGAGCACCACCGCGCCTTCCGGCAATTGACCCATCGTGCCCACGACTTCCGGATGGCCCGAATGGCCGACGAGGAGCACGCGCCGCCCGCGCTTCCAGTGGATTTCCGCCTCGCGGTGCACCTTCGTCACGAGCGGACAGGTGGCGTCGATCGCGAGAAGATTGCGCGACTGCGCGTCGGCCGAAACCGCCTTGGCGACGCCATGGGCGGAGAAGATCACCGGCGCGGCGGTGTCGGGAATCTCGTCGAGCTCCTCGACGAAAATCGCCCCCTTGGATTTGAGCGATTCAACCACATAGCGGTTGTGCACAATCTCGTGACGGACATAGACCGGCGGCCCGAATTTCGCGAGCGCCCGCTCGACGGCGTCGATGGCGCGAACCACGCCGGCGCAGAAACCACGGGGGGAGCACAGAAGAATCTTGAGCGGCGGCTTCATGCCGCGGGGCTGAACATTCATGAATGGCGCCTTCGGCAAGGTTGTGCGCGGCCGCGCCGCGGATCGTCGGCCTTTCGCCCGTCCGGGCGACCATATCGGCGTCGATCGGCAGGAAGCAATGTCGCGCCAGCCGGGCTCTGTCAAGCCGACAGCCTGGCGAGGGGGCGGCAAGGGCCTCGCTCGCGCCCGCCGCGGAGCGGACTACCGATTCGGGCCGGCATAGGCTAACATCAGGAAAAATCCGACGGGCCAGCGCGGGTTTCGAACAAGGAGAGGGGAGGCTTCCCCCCTCGTTGCCAGCTGGAGGATTCATGTCGGATCTCGAAACCCTTCTCTCTTCGGCCCAGGGCGGCCAGCTCGTCGCCAATCTCGCCGACCGCTTCGGCCTCACGGAGGAGCAGATCGAAAGCGCCATCCGGGCGCTCTCCCCTGCGCTCGCCATGGGCCTCGATCGCGCCGCAGAGGAGCCGGAGGTCTTCGAAAAGACCGTCGGCGCGCTCGCCGGCGCCTCGCGCTATTCCTTCTTCGACGAGCCGGAGGCCGCGCACAGCCAGGACGCCGTCGATCTCGGGCGCGATCTCCTGAACGAGATGTTCGGCTCCCAGGCCGCGACCGGGCAGGTTTTGCAGGCGGCCGCGCGCGAATCGGGGGTGCGGGCGGACATACTCGGCCAGATCCTGCCAATCCTCGTCTCCGTGCTGCTCAGCGGGCTGACCAAATCCATCAATGACAAGGGTCTCGGCGGCCTGCTCGGGCAACTCGCGAGTTCCGGCGCGCTCGGCCGGATCCTGGAGCAGCTCCTTGGCGGCGGCGGCGCGCCCCGGCCCGCGCCCGAACCGGCGCCGCGGGGCAATTCGGGCGGCGGACTGGGCGGGCTGCTCGGGAGCGTTCTCGGCGCGCTGCTGGGCAGGCGCCCCGCGCCCCCTTCGGGGGGCGGAGCCGTCCGGCCGGGCGGCCCGCTCGACGCCGACGCCGGGTCAGGCGCCCTTCCGCCGGGGCTCGATCAGGCCGCGGTCCAGGAGGCGATCGACGAGATCAAGAAGACGCTCCAGATCGGGCAGAAAACCAATCGGCCGGCCGGCCAGAGCGGCGGCTCCGATCTCGAGGCCATCCTGGGGCAAATCCTCGGGAAGCGATGAAAACCGCCGGCCGGCGCGCTCACGGGCCGGCGCGGCCCTGGAGCGCGCTAGAGATTGGCCGAGACCGCGCCAAGATAATTGATCGACAGTTTCGCGCCGATCGCCTTGGCTCCCGCCACGATCACGATCGAAACGATGAAGGCGACGACGGCGTATTCGGTCGCCGTGAAGCCTCCGTTTTCCGCAAAAATGCGGCGAAGCCTTTCCTTCAATGAAGCCTCCTGCGCCAAAGCCTCCTCACGGGGTCGGAAGAGGCAAATAGCAGGTCACGCTGGCGCGAAGCCGCCGCTCTTGCGCCCGGCCGTCTTTTACGGCATCCATCCGGCCTGTGACGCGCGTCGGCTCTTGCCGCCGCCCGGCCATAGCCCGGCGCAGCCCTGCCGCCTTCTTTCGCGCCTTTCGGTCGTCCCACCCTAGATTTTATGGAAAACTCAGTCGAATCATGGCTCGCGACGTAACAGACACGAGGCCGATCGAGTCCCCTGAGGCGCTCGTAGAGTGGCTCGCCGCCGGCTGCAAGACCGTCGGGGAAACGCTGCGCGTCGGCACGGAACATGAGAAGATCCCCTTCTATTCGGACACGCGCGGACCCGTTCCCTATGAATGCGTCGACGGCCGCTGCGGCGTCGGCCGGCTGCTCGAGGGTCTTCAGGAGGCGACCGGATGGGCGCCCATCATGGACCGCGACGCGCTGATCGGACTTGCGCAGACGGATGGCGGCGGCGCGATTTCCATCGAACCCGGCGGGCAATTCGAACTCTCCGGCGCGCCGCTCGCGGACATTCACGGAACGGCCGCGGAGCTCGACGCGCATCTCTCCGCCCTCGCGGGCGTCGCCAGGGCGCTCGGCGTGGAATTCCTCGACCTCGGCGCCAGTCCGAAATGGTCGCGCGCCGAGACCCCGGCCATGCCGAAGCAGCGCTACCGGATCATGGCCTCCTATATGCCGAAAGTCGGGTCGCGCGGCCTCGACATGATGTTTCGCACGGCGACCATCCAGGCCAATCTCGACTTCGTCAGCGAGGCGGATATGGTCGAGAAGATGCGGGTGGGGCTCGCGCTGCAACCGATGGTGACCGCGCTCTTCGCCAATTCGCCCTTCCTGGACGGCAAGCCGACGGGCCGCCTCTCCCAGCGCTCCTACATCTGGCTCGACACCGATCGCGACCGCACCGGCATGCTGCCTTTCGCCTTCGAAGCGGGCTTCGGCTTCGAGCGTTATGTGGATTATGCGCTCGACGTGCCGATGTATTTCGTCAAGCGGGGCGATGTTTATCACGACGTCGCGGGTGCGAGCTTCCGCGACCTGCTCGAGGGGCGCCTGCCGCAACTGCCCGGCGAACGCGCCACCATCTCGGACTGGGCCAACCATCTCTCGACGATCTTTCCCGAGGTCCGCCTCAAGACCTATCTGGAAATGCGCGGCGCCGACGGTGGACCCCGCGCCCATATGACTGCGCTACCGGCGCTCTTCGCCGGCCTTTTCTACGACAGCGCCGCGCTCGATCAGGCGCGCCAGCTCACCAAGGGATGGAGCGCCGAGGCCCGGCAGAAGCTGCGCGAAGATGTTCCGGCGCTGGCGCTCGGCGCGACGATCGACGGCCGCAGCCTGCGCGACGTCGCCCGCGACGCATTGGCCCTGGCCGCCGCCGGCCTCAGGCGGCGCGCGAAAACCAATGATCAGGGCCAGGATGAGACGGTCTATCTCGCGCCGTTGGAACGGATCGTGGCGGAAGGCCGCACGCTCGCCGAGCGCCGCCTTGAAGCCTATCAGGGCGCCTGGAGCGAGTCGGTGGACGGCGCCTTCGCGGATTGCGTGATCCCGTTATAGAACCACCGAATCATCGCGCGCCCGCAGCCAACTTCAGGCGCTCAGAAAACCGCGCAATGACGCGCGGTATCCTCGAGCGCGTAGCTCAGCGCGGGAACAGATCGTTCAGGCCAAACGGCGCCATGGGCTGGAGCTGGGAGGTACGCTGCACGCCGTCGGTCATGGCGGCGTAGCCCATGGGGGCGACCGGCGCGCGGGCGATGTCGACGCGGACATGGCCGCCGATCTTGACGCAGCCGTTGGAGCCCGCAACGGCGACATAATCCGCGCCGTAGCGCGCGCAGTGATTTGAGGTCTCCGCCATCGCCGGAGCGGCCGAAAGAGACGCAGCGAGCGCAGCGGCCGCTGCGATCATCAGCGGCGCATTGGGGCGGAAGTCGGCGAACATCATTGGCGGCCTTTCTCCGATTGCGCGCCTCGAGGCGTCTGCAATCTCTTGCCCAAATCCGATTGCAGACGGGCCGGACGACGTCGCCGGACTCGATTCTGCGATCTGGACACTAGAGCTCAACATCATGGCAGCATCGTGTCCCGGACGGGTGACGCCTGCGTCACCTGTGTATTAAAGAACACGCTCCGCTTTATTTTTCGTTTACGCGAAAGGTTTGATTAAACAGCCTTTACAAATCGTTAACGCCCCAGTCGCCAATCGCGGCCTGCACGACCGCGAGCGCCGCCACCGCCGCCGTGTCGGCCCTCAGCACGCGGGGTCCGAGCGAGATTGGGGCGACATTGGGAAGGCGCGCGATAGCGGCGCGCTCGGCGCCCTCGAAGCCGCCCTCCGGCCCGACGAGAACCGATATTCCCTGCCCCGAGCGGCCGGAAAGCGCGGTCACGGGGTTGGCGACGGGGGCGTCCTCGTCGCAGAAGACGAGCAGCCGCCCCGCCGGAAAGGCGGCGAGGAAATCGACAAGATCGACCGCCTCGGCGGTCTCCGGCACGGCGAGGACGCCGCATTGCTCCGCGGCCTCGATTGCATTGGCCTTGAGCCGCGCCGAATTGACGCGGCGGACCTGGGTGCGGCGGGTGACGACAGGCGTGAGCCGGCCCGCGCCCATCTCCGTCGCCTTTTGCGCCATGTAGTCGAGACGCGCCTGTTTCAGCGGCGCGAAGCAATAGTCGAGATCGGGGCGCGGAGTCTGCGCCCGCGTCAGCCGCTCGACGCGCAGTCTGGCCGAGCGCCGGGCGGCCTCCGCGAGATGGGCGAGAAACTCGCCATCGCGTCCGTTGAAGAGAAGAATCGGATCTCCCGTGCGAAGGCGCAGCACATTGAGCAGATAATTGACGGCCTCGGGCGGGGGAACGAAGTCGACGCCCGGCGCCAGCGCCGCCTCGACGAAGAGGCGCTGCGCGGAAAAATCATAGTGGGACAAGTGTCGAAGTCCTGAGAGAAGCCCGCGGCGGGCCGGCCCCGTCGCCGATCGGCCGCCATGAAGCAGCCGTTTTGTTCGCGGACAGGTTGGCGAAAACTTGCGCGAGCGGCAAGCCTGCTGTTAACAGAAGAGCAACATTTGCAGAGCGGTTCCAAAATGAAGATCAGCGCCCCTTCCCTTTTGCGCGTCGTCGCGGGCCTGTCGCTCATGGCCTTCTGCGCCGCGGGCGGCGTCGCCCACGCACAATCCTGCCAGGAGGACTTTCAGAAACTGTCCGAGCGCCGCATGGCGCAGATTCAGGCTCTGAACGCCATCGGCAAGGCCGGCAAGGGCAAGATGGACCCCAACGCCGCCTGCCCCGCGGCCAAGAAGCTCGTCGGCGTCGAGAACGAGATGGCGGGCTACATGGTCAAGAACAAGGAATGGTGCAACATTCCCGACAATGTCCTGGAGGGCTTCAGGCAGGCCGCGAACAAGACCAAGACCTTCGCCACCCAGGCCTGCACGGCGGCCGCGAAGATGAAACAGATGGAGCAGCAGCAGCGCGAGCAGGCCGCGAGCGGCGGCATGGGCGCCCCGCCGAAACTTCCGTCCGGACCGCTGTGACCCTCTCACACGACGGCGGCGACGGCGCCGCCTTGCCCGACGCGCAGACCGACCATCCGCTCTGGCGCCATGCGCCTGAAAGCCTGCGCCCTTATGTCCAGCTCGCGCGGCTCGATCGTCCGGTCGGCTGGTGGCTCCTGCTGCTGCCTTGCTGGGAATCGAGCGCGCTCGCCTCGGCGGCGCTGCATCGCGCACCCAATCTCTGGCATCTGACGCTGTTCTTCATCGGGGCCGTCGTCATGCGCGGCGCGGGCTCGACCTATAACGATTACGTGGACCGCGACATCGACGTGAAAGTCGCGCGCACGCGCGGCCGGCCGCTGGCCAGCGGACGCGTCAGCCCGCGCGCCGCGCTCTGGTTCATCGTCGCGCAATGCCTCATCGGCCTTGCGGTCCTGCTTTCGTTCAACGGCTACACGATCGCGCTCGGCCTGCTCTCGCCGCTGATCGTCCTGGTCTATCCCTTCGCGAAACGTTTCACCTCATGGCCGCAGGCGATCCTGGGATTCGCCTTCGCCTATGGCGCCCTGCTCGGCTGGACGGCGCAGACCGGCTCTCTCGGCCTTCCGGCCTTGCTTCTTTACGCGAGCTGCATTCTCTGGACGATCGGCTTCGACACGATCTACGCGCTGCAGGACGTGCGCGACGACGCCATCGCCGGCGTGCGCTCGACCGCGCGCCTCTTCGGGGCGAAGGTCAAGCGCGCCGTAAGCGCGCTTTACGCAGGCTCGGCGCTCTGCGTTGCGCTCTCCGCCCATGCGATCGGCGGCGGCCTCTTCGTCTGGCTTGGCGTCGCGGCCTATTGCGCGCATCTTTCCTGGCAAGCGTCGCTGACGCAAGAAGGCGCGCCGACGGAGACCGCTCTCAAGCTCTTTCGCTCGAACCGCGACGCGGGCCTCCTGCTCTTTGCAGGCTTCTTCCTGCAAAGCTTGGCGAATCTCGCATGATTCTCACGAGAGGCGGCTAGAACCGCCGGCCTGGCGGGGCCGGATGGCAGGTCATCACGGCGATTTCGTCGCCATTGTCATATTTCATTTCGCCGCGGCCGACGTCGAGCGTATTGCGCACATGCTGCTCGCTGCACTTCTTCGCGCCGTCCTCCATACAGAGCCGATCCGTGCCGAAGGTGATCAGGCTCCTGTCGACGTTCATCACATAAACGACCCTCTCCTTGCGCCCATATCTGTCGGGGCCGGAGATATAGGAATCGCCCTGCTTGTATTCCTCGCCGACGCCTTCGCTCCACATGATCTGCAGGAATTGCCGGTCGGTGTCGATATCCACCATCGCTGTCTGATTCGAGCGCCCGCAATCGAGGTGAATCTCGGCGGCCCGCGCCGCGGGCGCGAGAAGCGCTGCAATCGCAAGAACGGCGTAGGCTCTCGTCATCTCATCCCCCTCCTTCACGAGGGCCGGCGCTATTTGCCTTCGAGCTCGCGCTTCTGATCCAGGCAGGAATCCAGCTGCGCGCGATTGAGCTCCCAGTAGGAAGCGCCGCAAAGCGCCTGATAGCGGCTGCTGTTGAAAAAGGACCACAGATTGTAGCCGCCGAGCAGCAGCGCGAGTATGGCTGCGACCTTCACGATCGTATTGAAGCGCGTGATTGGATCCGTCTCCGGCTCTGACATGACCGCCTCCCTCCGCTCAAATGTTGGGCCGCGCCGGCCATCCGTCAATCGCCCTGCTTCCGGCGTTCAGGCCGCGACGAGCGCGGACATGACGGAAAGGGGCGGCGTCGCTTTGATGTCAGGCCGGGCCGGTTCGTCCCGAAAATCAATCCAGCGTCTGACGGAACCGCATCACGGCGAGCGACATGGCCGCCACCGTGAAAGCCGCCAAGGCGCCTGCGTCCACCGCCAGATCCGCGAAACCCGACCCTTTCAGCATGACCGAGCGCACGATGCGCAAATAATGGGTGAGCGGGAGAACCTCGCCCAGATATTGCGCCCAGACCGGCATGCCATAGAAGGGAAAGAGGAAGCCCGAGAGCAGCATGCTCGGCAAGAAGAAAAAGAAGGTCATCTGAATCGCCTGTAGCTGGTTCGAGGCGATGGTCGAAAGCGTGTAGCCGATCGACAGATTGGCGATGATGAAGAGCAACGTCAGCGACACAAGCACGAACAGCGAGCCGACGATCGGCACGCGGAACAGGAAGCTCGCGACGACGAGAATCGTCGCCATCTGCACGCCGCCCACGATGACATAGGGCGTGATCTTGCCCAGCATGATCTCCACGGGCCTGACCGGCATGGCGAGCAGGGCCTCCATCGTTCCCCGCTCGATCTCGCGCGTGACGGAGAGCGCCGTATAGGTGAGCATGGTCATGGTGAGGATGGTGCCGATCAGCCCGGGCACGATGTTGCGCCGCGCCTCAGCGGCCGGATTGTAGCGCCGCTGCACGACGAGATCGAAGGGCGGCGGATTTTGCGCAAGCGTCGCGAGCGGGCCCGTGAGTTCGCGGTCGAGCGCCTGCGAGGCCGCGCCGAGCGCCGCCGCAACGGCCCCCGCGGTGGCCGTCGGATCGGTGGCGTCGGCGATGAGGAGCACGGCGGGACGCTCGCCGCGCACGAGCCGCCGGGTGAAGTCCGGCGGAATCTGGATGATAAATTGCACACGGTTGGAAAGGATCAGCTGGTCGGCGTCCTTTTCGCCGGAAGCCACATATTTGACGTCGAAATAATCCGTCGCGCGCAGGGCGCCGATCATGGCGCGGGCGATGGAGCTGTCGTCGCTCGCCAGCAGCGCGGTCGGCAGATGCTTTGGATCGGTGTTGATGGCGTAGCCGAACAGCAGGAGCTGGATGAGCGGAATGCCGACGATCATGCCGAGCGTCGGGCGGTCGCGGCGCAGCTGGATGAACTCCTTGATGAACATGGCGACGAAACGCCCCCACGCCTGCGCAACGGCGCCCTGCCGGCGCGGCCTTGTCGCGCTTTGCCGCGTATCGGTCATTTCCCGCTCCGATGATTGCGAATCATCAGCTCGATGAAGACGTCTTCGAGCGTCGCCTGATCCTGCGCCCAGCGATGCGCGGAACCGGCGTAGCGCGCGGCGACGGCCGCCATCGCCGTCGCATCGCGCCCCGCGACATGGAGCGCGGCGCCGAAACGCGCCACCATGTCGACGCTGGGCTCCGCTCTGAGACGTTGCGCGAGATCGTCGAGCCCCTCGCCAACGACCACCCAGGTCGACAGGCCGGCGTCGCGAAGGATCTCTTCGATCGTGCCGGAGACGAGGAGCTTCCCGTCGAGAATGTAAGCGATCTCGTGGCAGCGCTCGGCTTCATCCATGTAATGGGTCGAGACGAGAACGGTGAGCCCTTCATTTGCGAGATGATGGATCTCGTCCCAGAAATCGCGCCGCGCCTTGGGATCGACGCCCGCCGTCGGCTCGTCGAGCAGCAGCAGCGCCGGGCCCGGCAGAATGCAGGCACCGAGCGCGAGCCGCTGCTTCCAGCCGCCCGAAAGCTCGCCCGCGAGCTGATCGGCGCGCGCCGCGAGCCCGAGCCGCTCCAGCGCCGCCTGCGCCGCCGCGCGCGGCGACTCGAGTCCGTAAATACGCGCGACGAATTCGAGGTTCTCGCGAATGGTCAGGTCGCGATAGAGCGAAAAGCCCTGCGTCATGTAGCCGACGCGGCGCTTGATCTCCTCCTGCTCGGTGCGGATGTCGTAGCCCAGACAGCGCCCCTCGCCGGAATCGGGCGTCAGCAGACCGCAGAGCATGCGGATCGTCGTCGTCTTGCCGCTGCCATTCGGCCCCAGAAAGCCGCGAATATGCCCGCGTGCGACGCTCATGGTGAGATCGTCGACGACCTTGCGGTCGCCGAAGGACTTGGTGAGGCCCTTGACGTCGATGACGATGTCCGGCGCGGGGGCCATGCTTTCAACCGGCATCGGGCGCGTCCCTCACCTTCACTTTCCCGCCTCCCCCGCCGCCAGCGGCGTCACGGAAACAGGCATGCCGAGCGGCAGGTCCCGCGCCCTGCCCTCAAGCCGCGCCTCGGCCTTGAAGACGAGCTTCGTCCGCTCCACGTCGCTGAAGATCACCGGCGGCGTGTATTCCTGACGGCTGGCCACGAAGGAAATGCGGCCGAAGAGGTCGGCGGGACAGCCGTCGCAGGCCACGCTCACCCGCTCGCCGACCTTCACGCCGGCGAGCCGGGGCTCCGGGACGTAAAACCGCACCTTGCGATTTTCCGGCGGCAGCAGCGCCACGACGGGCTGGCCCGCGTTCACCACCTCGCCGGGACGGAAGAACACATCCTGCACCACGCCCGCCGCCGGGGCGCGGACCTTCTGGCGGCCGATGCGAATGTCGATCCCTTCGAGCTGCGCCCGCGCCTGGCGGATCGCGGCCTCGGCGGCGTCGATCTCCTGCGAGCGGCCGGGGATCAGCGCCGCATTCACCTGCCGGCGCGCCTCCTTCACGCTCGCCTCGTCGCGCCGCAGCGCCATTTCAGCGCGATCCAGCGTCGCCTTGGCGACGTTTCCGGACTTGAAGAGCTTCAACTGGCGATCGTAGTCGTTGCGCGAGAGTTTCAGGGCCGCCTCGGCGCGCTCGAGGCCGGCCTGCAACACTGCGACCTGCTCCGGGCGGCTCGTGGCGGCGCGCAAATTCTGCACTTGCGCCTCGAGCTGGCCGATGCGCGCCACGATCTCCGACCGCTGCCGGTCGAGCAGCGTGGTCGACATGACGAAGAGAATGTCGCCGGGTTTCACGGTCGAACCCGCCGCCACCGCGAGGCTCGCGAGCCTTTCGCCCTCATTGGGACCGATGTAGAGAACCTCCCCCTCGACATAGCCGAGGAAGGGCGCGGGGGCGGCGCGCCAGTCGCGCATCATGCGCCAGGCGAAGACGCCGCCGAGCGCGAGAAGGATCGCCGCCAACGCGGCCACGCGTCGCATCCGCCGCCTCCTTGCGCGAAACGCCGCCTCAAACCGGCAGAAACTCCTTTTGGCGCGCCGCGCGCAAAAAGGCTACAGTGCGCCGCCGCAGTTGCGAAAGGGTCGCAAAAAGGGATCGGAAATGGCTGAAGAGATTACGGAATTGCCCGAGCGCGAAGGCATGGACTATGACGTGGTGATCGTCGGCGCGGGCCCCGCCGGCCTCGCCGCGGCGATTCGCCTCAAACAGGTTGCGCCCGACCTTTCCGTCGTCGTCATCGAAAAAGGCTCGGAGCCCGGCGCGCATATTCTCTCTGGCGCCGTGATCGATCCCATCGGCCTCGACCGCCTGCTGCCCGACTGGCGCACGCGCGACGACGCGCCCTTGAAGACGCAGGTGCATGACGACCAGTTTCTCCTGCTCACCGAAAAGAGCGGCGTTCGCCTGCCCAACGCCCTGATGCCGAAGTTGATGAACAATCACGGCAATTTCATCGGCTCGCTGGGCAATCTGGTGCGCTTCCTCGCCGCCGAGGCGGAAGGATTGGGCGTCGAGATCTATCCGGGCTTCGCCGGCGCCGAAGTTCTCTACGGCGAGAATGGCGAGGTTCGCGGCGTCGCCACCGGCGACATGGGCGTCGATCGCGAGGGCAGGCCGAAGGACAGCTTCACGCGCGGCATGGAGCTGCGCAGCAAATATACGCTCTTCGCCGAAGGCGCGCGCGGCTCGCTCTCCAAGCAGCTCATCGCCAAATATGGGCTCGCCGAAAACAGCGACGTGCAGAAATTCGGCATCGGCTTCAAGGAGCTGTGGCGCATCCCCAAGGAGAAGCACCGGCCCGGCCTGGTGCAGCATTCCTTCGGCTGGCCCCTGCAGTCGGACACGGGCGGGGGCTCGTTCCTCTATCATTTCGAGGACGGCCTGGTGTCGATCGGCTTCGTGGTGCACCTCAATTACTCGAACCCGACGCTCTCGCCCTTCGACGAGTTCCAGCGGTTCAAGTGTCATCCGATGATCGCGCCGACGCTCGAGGGCGGCGAGCGCCTCGCCTATGGCGCGCGCGCGCTCACCGAGGGCGGCTGGCAGAGCGTGCCCAAGCTCGTCTTCCCCGGCGGCGCGCTCATCGGCTGCGCGGCGGGCTTCATGAACGTGCCGCGCATCAAGGGCTCGCACAACGCCATTCTCTCCGGCATCCTCGTCGCGGAGCATGTCGCCGCCGCCGTCGCCGACGGCCGCGCCTATGACGAAGTGACGGCCTATGACGCCGCCTGGCGCGCGTCCGACATCGGACGCGACCTGAAGCCGGTACGCAACGTCAAGCCGCTCTGGTCGAAATACGGCACCTATCTCGGCGCCGCGCTCGGCGGGCTCGACATGTGGACCAATTCGCTGTTCGGCTTCTCCTTCTTCGGCACGCAGTCGCATGGCAAGCCGGACCACGCCTGCCTGAAGCCGCTCTCGGAAGTGACGCCGATCGTCTATCAGAAGCTCACGCAGAAACCCGCCTTCGACAAGCTCTCCTCGGTCTTCGTCTCGAACACGAACCACGAGGAAGACCAGCCGGTGCATCTGAAACTGAGGGACCCGTCGATCCCGATCGAAGACAATCTGCCGATCTACGGCGAGCCGGCGCGGCTCTATTGTCCGGCAGGCGTCTATGAAGTCGTCTACGCCGACGAGGCGGCGAAGACCGATCCGCGTTTCGTGATCAATGCGCAGAATTGCGTCCATTGCAAAACCTGCGACATCAAGGACCCGGCGCAAAACATCACCTGGGTCCCGCCGGAAGGCGGCGGCGGGCCGAACTATCCCAATATGTGAGGCCGCGCGCGCCATCGTTGCGAAGGAAGCGAGGCGCCCTGGAGCGGAAGCCGTCCCCAGGTCGCCTCGCCGCCGTCGCGCGGCGGGAAGAGATTGAAAGCGCCGAGCGTCTTTAGCTTTCTCGAGGGCCGGGCTGCGCCATGTTCTTTGTGCTTTCCAAGATTTTTGAATTCGTCCTTACGCCCGTCAACTTCGCAATTCTCGCGGGCGCGCTGGGCGTCCTGCTCGCCTTCACCCGCTACGCGAAGACCGGCCGTGCGCTGCTTTCCGGCGCCGTTCTGCTCTTGCTGATCCTCGGCTTCTCGCCGCTCCCCGAACTCCTCGCCATGCCGCTCGAAGCGCGGTTTCCCCTCCCGCCGGGCGACGCACCCGCCCCGGCGGGGATCATCGTGCTTGGCGGCTCGGTCGACGAGAAGATGAGCGGGCTTCACAACAGCGTCGCGATCAACGACTCCGCCGAGCGGATCACCGCGCCGATCGCGCTCAAGCGCCGATATCCCTCGGCGCGCCTCGTCTTCACGGGCGGCTCGGGGGCGCTCCTCGGCGGGATCCATACGGAAGCGGAGGCGGTTGGCGTCTTCTGGCGCGAGACGGGGCTCGACCAGGGCGATGTTTTCTACGAGAGCCAGTCGCGCAATACTTATGAAAACGCCGTCGCGACCCGCGACCTCGTGAAGCCGAAGCCCGGCGACCGTTGGCTGCTTGTGACCTCGGCGATGCACATGCCCCGCGCGGTGGGTATTTTCCGCAAGGCTGGCTTTCCGGTCGTCGCCTATCCTGTCGATTACCGCGCGGTCGACTCGCTTTCGCACTGGAGTCCGCCCCGCCATGCATCCGGCAATTTCCAGCTCGCCGAGGCGGCCCTGCACGAATGGCTGGGGCTCGCGGCCTACAGGCTGACGGGCAAGACCGACGCGCTGTTTCCCGCGCCGTGACGCAAGAGCCCGCTGGCGGGGCCGATCATTCGCCGCGCCGCCGGCCTCTCGTCGTCGTCGTCGGCTCCATGCTGCGGCCGGTCGCGCCGCCCGGCCAGGCGCCATGCTTCATCTCGAGGAAGAGGGCGATGGCCTGGGCGCGGTTGCGGACTTCCAGCTTCTCGAAAAGATTGCGCAGGTGGAATTTGATCGTGTTGATCGAGACGCCGAAATCCTTGGCGAGCTGGCTGTTGGTGTGACCCGAGCCGAGCGCCGACAGCAGGCTCCTCTCGCGCAGCGTGAGGTTCTCCAGCGGATCGCTGCGCATCTTGCGAATGTCGACGAAGGGAAACACCATATCGCCGGCGGCGACCGCGGCGAGAACGTCCAGAAGACGCTCCGGCGGCGCGCGCTTGGAGACAAAGCCGGCGCCGCCCAATTGCAGCGTCTCGGCCGGCGCCGCCGGGTCGTTGGTGCCGCTGTAGACAACGATCTTGGGCGCCGAGACCTGGCGCGACAGGGCGCGCAGCACGTCACGGGCATGGAGCGTCGGCAATTGCCAGCCGATGACCGCGATGGCGAATTTCTGCTGGCGCGCGGCCTCGAGAAACTCCTCGCCATCCGTCACCTTCAGCACCAGATGGAAGCGCTTGTCGTCGGAGAGCAGCTTGTCGAGACCCGCAAGGATCAGCGGGCTCTTGTCGGCGATGGCGACGTCGATGCGGCCGGCCAGAACAGGCGGGAGGCCATCGTCATTCTCGGGGCGCGCCCGCGCGCGCACCGGCTCCGCATCTCCCCTGCTTCCGAGCTCCGTCTGACTCTCTGCAGCCCCGGTCGAAGAGGTAGGCGCCATCATATCCTCCAGGCTCACACGAGATCCGCGCAAGAACCGAAAACCGCTATGGGATCACGCCAGCGCCTTTTTGCGGGCGGCATTTGTTTTCGACGGCGCCGGATGCATACCTGCCCATTCGAGGTGGGCCAGCCATCCTAGAATACTCGGGCGGCGCGGCGGCGCAAGCCAAATCCCCAACACTTCCACCCGACAGTCGTTGACGAAAATACGTTGCGCTCAGATCAAAAAAAAATAAGGCGCGCCGCATCGGCAAAGCCGACGCGTCGCGCCTGAAAAGGCTTTTTCTCTTCGCCGAATTAGTCGGTGAAGATCCAGCGAGCCGCGAAGTAAGCAGCCGCGCCGATAACGATGATCGCGATCATGCCGACCGGGGTCGCCGCATAGCTGGTCAGTTCGAGAATAGCGCCCATAATCTCCTCCTTCTGTCACACTTTATGTCGGTCGTATTCAATTGCCGACATGCTGCTAACTTCTCCCCCGGTTCCCGACGGAGTCGTCAGATCTGCGTTTTCGGATGCATCGCGGACATGTTCCCATTGCGTCGAAACGCGACCCTCGAAAGGGCGGGCGCACATTCATCGGCTCTGTCCGCGCCCGGTGAGCCATCTCGCTCCACAGCTTTTCGTCTGTGGCTTCCGAAATGCGGTGAGCAAACGAACTATTGTAGTCGGGTACCCTTGTCAAGCGAGTTGGACGCGACATGGCGGGCGCCCCCGGCGGCGAGATGTCGCGGAGGCGCGGCTGGCTGGCGGAGATTGCGCTTGCGGCGAAGGAGTCGCCGCCTCTAATGTCCGCGCAGTTTGCAAACAAGAGAGCCAGCATGACCGGCGCGCCTTTGAAATACATCGTCATCCTCGTTGCGCTGGCGGCCGCCGGCTTTTCCTTCTTCTACGCCCGACGCTCCGCGCCCGTGTGCGCGGGGGACGGCAAATACATGGCGAGCGTCGCCGATTGTCAGGCCTGGGGGCTCGACTCGTCGCTTTGCCGGCAGGCGGTGGAAAAGGCCAGGGCGGTCGCGGCGCGGGCCGCGCCGAAGACCGAAACCATGTTCCAGTGCGAGCTCCGCTTCACGGATTGTTTCGAAAATCCGGCCGGCGGCTTCTCGCCTCGTCCCGCCTTCTGCCTGCGCGCCGGCGGCGAGCCGACGGAAATACGCTATCTCGAATATGAGGCGGACCGCCGCAACCGGAAGAAGACAAAGGAAGTGCGGATCGACTGACCAGGCGATCCGCCGCGCGCGTCAGCGCGCCGTATCGGCGTGCTTCGAGCCGATCTGGAAATCGGAGGCGTCGATCACGAGGTCGCCGGCCGCGGTCTTGATGTCGATATGGATCGGCACCAGCGCATGGGCCTCGGGTAGCGGCGCGAGCCAGACGTTCATGTCGTGGTTGTCGGCCATGTAGCGAGTCGATTTGCTGTCGGGCCGATGGCCGGAGATCGGGGTGTAGCGGGCCGAACAGACGGCGACGGGGCCGGAATACCCCCGCGTGCTCGCCATCTGCTGCCCGGCATAGGTCAGCGCGACGTCGAAACGGGTGACGCCGTCGAAGACGGAGATGTTGCGGTTGCAGGCCGCCGGTCCGGTGAGATCCTGCCCCTGCGGCACGCTCATGATCAGGGCGCTCACCGGATCGACGATGCGCTTCTTGTTGCCTTCGGTCACCGGAATCCGCTGGTCGACGTCCCAGGGCTCCGGCTTCACCTCGACCATGCGCACGGCATTGCCCGCAAGCGACATGCGGACGGTGCGGATCTCTTCCTCATTGGAGGTCGTATTCGCATAGGCGAGTGGCGAGGGACCGCCCGCGGTCAATCCGCCGCTCGCCATCGCGGCGCCCTTGGTGTTGTTCACAAGATTGGCGAGGCCGGTGGTGCGCATCGAAATATCGATGCGGTAGCTGCGGTCGAGAACGCCCGTCGCATAGGCGCTGCCGATGGAAATCCCCATCAGGCTCAGCGCGTAATGGGCCTTGATCGTCTCGGCCCGCGCCGTCCCGGCGGCGCAGAGGAGCAACGCGGCGAGGGCGGCGGGCGCGCGTTTCCGGGTCGGGCTCATGTCAATCGACGCCTCTGCTGCGGGTCCAGGCCTCACGCCGACTCCTGCCAGTGTCCGTCGGCATAAATGCGCCAGGCGCGCAGCCCGGCTTTCGCCATGACGATGCGGCCGGCCTTCGCCTCAGCCAACAGATGCCGGAATATGAGAGGATTGCGCCAGGAAAAGGGCTTTTCGGGGTCGCAGACGGCGTGGTACTCGTCGCTGTCGGGATCGTCCATCAGCAGCGTCCCCACCTTGTCGGGCCGCATCGTCGCGGGCAGGCCGCGATCTTCCTTCCATTGGCAATAGTAGTCGCGGCAGACTTGCGGGCGGGACGCATAGACGCCGCAGCCGCCCGACTGCATGCAGTGGCCGCACAGCTTTCCAGCCGTCTTCTTCAACTCCTCGATTTCGAGCACCTTGCAGCAGAAAGAGCAGGTGCCGCAGGTTTTGCCAGGTATTTCGAGCATGAGGACTTGGGCGCCGGAAGACAGTGAGAATCGAATCAGCTTATTGTCATCCTCGCCGCGCCGGATGCAAGCCGCGCCGCATCTCCCGACGGCGCCCTCCTGACCAAAGAGCGGGATCATGTCGCGACAGATCGACCTTTCGACCCTTTTCGTCTCCACGCAATGGCTGGCGGACCATCTCGACTCTCCCGAGTTGCGCGTCTTCGACGCTTCCTGGCACATGCCCGCGACGAACTGCGATCCGCGCGCCGAATATCTTTCGGAACATGTTCCGGGGGCGGTGTTTTTCGACATTGACCGCGTCGCCGACCATTCCTCCGGCCTGCCGCACATGCTCCCGTCTCCCGAGGTCTTCGCCGCCGAGATGCGGCGTCTCGGCTTCGGCGACGGCATGCACGCGGTCGTCTATGACAGCGTCGGCCTGTTCTCCGCGCCGCGCCTGTGGTGGACGATGCATGTGTTCGGCGCCGACAAGGTCTCGATCCTCGCCGGCGGCCTGCCCGCCTGGAAAGCCGAAGGCCGCGCGCTCCAGAACGGCGAGACGACCCACGCGCCCCGCGAGTTCACGCCGAAGTTCGACGCCGCGCTCGTCGCCGACGCGGCGCGCGTCAACGCCGCGCTGCTCTCCGGCGAGGCGCAGGTCGTCGACGCCCGCGGCGCCGAACGTTTCATGGGCGCTCCGGAGCCGCGCCCGGGCCTGCGCGCCGGCCACATGCCCGGCGCCCGCAACCTGCCCTTCTCCGCCGTCGTCGAGGCGGGTCGCATGAAGGACAGACCGGGGCTCGAAGCCGCCTTCGCCGCCGCCGGGGTCGATCCGGAAAAACCCACGATCGCGAGTTGCGGCTCCGGGATGACGGCCTGCATTCTCAGCCTGGCTTTCGCGGCCTCGGGCCGGTCGCCGGCGACGGTCTATGACGGCTCCTGGTCCGAATGGGGCGGCCGCGCCGATCTCCCTGTCGTCTCATATGTCGACTAGAGCCTAAAAATTGGTCGCCTAATGCCTAAAAAACTGGCATTAGAGCCGAAATTCAGGCGATTCCCGCGAATCCGGCGCCACTCGTTTGGCCATGGCGCGGAATTCGCTCAAATGGTAGAAGCTCGGCGGCGTCGGCTGACGGCGAAGCGCGGGTGCGGGCGAGGGCTCAGGCGCAGCGGGGACAAGCGATGAAAAAGGTCGAGGCGATCATCAAGCCTTTCAAACTCGATGAGGTGAAAGAGGCTTTGCAGGCGGCGGGGCTGCAAGGCATCACCGTCACCGAGGCGAAGGGCTTCGGCCGCCAGAAAGGGCACACCGAGCTCTATCGGGGCGCCGAATATGTCGTCGACTTCCTGCCGAAAGTGAAAATCGAAATCGTTCTCGCGGACGAGGCCGTCGATCGTGCGGTGGAAGCGATCCGCACGGCCGCCCAGACCGGCCGCATCGGGGATGGCAAGATTTTTGTTTCGAACATCGAAGGCGCGATCCGCATCCGCACCGGCGAAACCGGCGTGGACGCAATTTAACCTTCTCGAGCCCCATCATGAGCTTTCTGGAAAGACTGTTTCGCCGCGCCGAGGCGCAGACGCGCACTACCAACGACAAGGAAGAGGCAAGGACCGACATGACAACGGCCAAGGACGTAATCAAGCAGATCAAGGACAACGACGTCAAATACGTCGACTTCCGCTTCACCGACCCGCGCGGCAAGTGGCAGCATGTCACTTTCGACGTTTCGATCGTCGATGAGGACGCCCTGACCGAAGGCATCATGTTCGACGGCTCGTCTATCGCTGGCTGGAAGGCCATCAACGAGTCGGACATGACCCTCCTGCCCGACCTCGAAACCTGCACGATGGACCCCTTCTTCGCGGCCTCGACCATGTCGATCGTCTGCGACGTCGTGGAGCCCGCCACCGGCCAGCCCTACAACCGCGACCCGCGCTCGATCGCCAAGAAGGCGATGGCGCATGTGAAGTCGGTCGGCGTGGGCGACGTGGCCTATTTCGGCCCCGAGGCCGAATTCTTCGTTTTCGACGACGTGCGCTTCTCCGCCGAGCCCTACAACACGGGCTTCCAGCTCGACTCGGTCGAACTGCCGTCGAACTCCGACACCGCCTATGAAGGCGGCAACCTTGGCCACCGCGTCCGCACCAAGGGCGGCTATTTCCCGGTTCCGCCGGTCGACTCGGCCCAGGACATGCGCGGCGAAATGCTCGCGGCCATGGCGGCCATGGGCGTCAAGGTCGAGAAGCACCATCACGAGGTCGCTTCCGCCCAGCACGAGCTCGGCCTGAAGTTCGAGACGCTCGTCACCGTCGCCGACCACCTCCAGATCTACAAATATGCGATCCATCAGGTCGCCCATTCCTACGGCAAGTCGGCGACCTTCATGCCGAAGCCGATCTTCGGCGACAACGGCTCGGGCATGCACGTCCACCAGTCGATCTGGAAGGAAGGCAAGCCGGTTTTCGCGGGCGACAAATACGCCGGCCTCTCCCAGGAGTGCCTGTGGTACATCGGCGGCATCATCAAGCACGCCAAGTCGCTGAACGCCTTCACCAACCCGTCGACCAACTCCTACAAGCGTCTGGTCCCGGGCTATGAGGCGCCGGTGCTGCTCGCCTATTCGTCGCGCAACCGCTCGGCCTCCTGCCGCATTCCGTTCGGCTCGAGCCCGAAGGCCAAGCGCATCGAGGTTCGCTTCCCCGATCCGACGGCGAACCCCTATCTCGCCTTCGCCGCGATGCTGATGGCCGGCCTCGACGGCATCATCAACAAGATCGATCCGGGCGCACCGGCCGACAAGGACCTCTACGATCTGCCGCCAGAGGAGCTGAAGGCGATCCCGACGGTTTGCGGCTCGCTGCGCGAGGCGCTCGAGAGCCTCAAGGCCGACCACGCCTATCTGACGGCCGGCGGCGTCTTCAACGAAGACTTCATCAACTCCTACATCGAGCTCAAGATGCAGGACGTGATGCGCTTCGAAATGACGCCGCATCCGGTCGAGTTCGACATGTACTACTCCTACTGAGCCTTCTCGCTGTCGCGGCGTCGGGCGCCGCGGCAGACCGAAAGGCGCGGGAAATGGGCCCGGAAGCGACGCTTCCGGGCTTTTTTTGCTCAGCGGATGAGAAAAGCGCCTGCGCCCGGGCGCGCGCCGCCCTGCCCGGCATGTCGCTGGCTTTCTTTTGCCGCGGGCCGGGCCTACATCAGGCGCTACGCGGAGAAACGCCGATGCAGAACACGATCACTGTCACCGTGCCGCATGATCTCGGGATCGAGACGGCGAAGAAACGCCTGGCCGAGCGGCTGGAAATGCTCCAGCGCGACTATGTGGACAAGATCGCCCATTCGGAAGTGACGTGGTCCGGCGACGTGGCGACAATAAGGGTCAGCGCGCTTGGCCAGCAGGCCTCCGCGCAGATGAACGTGCTCCCCGACATGGTGCGGATCGAGGTGCAGCTTCCCTGGCTTCTCGCCGCCATCGCCGGAAGGGTCAAGGAGTTCGTCTCCCGCAACGCCAGCGACGTGCTCAAGATCGGAAAATCCTGAAAGCTGCGCTCGCGGCGCAGCTTTATTCGGCGTTCAGTTGCGCCAGGGAGGACCCCACGTCGAGCCAGATTCGCACGAGGTCCGGCAAGGTGCGGGCGCCGAGCTTGCTCATTGCATTGGAGCGGTGAATCTCCACCGTGCGCGGCTTGATCCCCAGTTGCGACGCGACCTCTCGATTGGCGCAGCCATGCATGACGGCGTCCACGACGTCCCGCTCCCGCGTGCTGAGCGATTCGAAGCGCGCGAGCAGCTCCCTTTTTTTGCGGCCGCGCTCGAACCAGGCGCGGCTCTCGTCGAGCGCGGCGCGCACGGCGGCGTCCAGCTTTTCGGGCTCGATCGGTTTTTGCAGGAAATCGGCCGCGCCCTCCTTCATCGCCCTGACAGCTAGAGCGACATTGGCGCGCGACGACAGCGCGATGATCGGCAGGGAACGACGAATCGCCCGAAGCTCCCGCATGGCCGTCGGATCCGACGGCTGAACATCGATGAGGACGCAGCCGGGAGGCTCCAGATCGGCCTCGGCGAGGAAGGCCGCGACATCCGGATAGGGCCTGATTTCATAAGTATGGCCGGAAAGCAGCGTGGCGATCGCGTCCCGCTCGCCCTGCCCGGCGATGAGGTAGACAATCATCTCTTGTGACCTTGAGGGTAGCCGTTAATGTCAACCTTGTATCATATGCTCGCGCTTGAGTTGAAGAGGCAAAATGTCTCAGCCTTGACGGTTAATAAATCACTCTTCCAGAATTAATCGGATTTCGGCCGCCCAAAGTCCGGCGCCGCCGTATCCTGGCCCTGCTCGATGATGGAGCGGCGGATGGCGCGAGTGCGGGTGAAGAAGGCGAAGAGTCCGTCCCCGTCGCCGCGACGGATCATGCGCTGGAGCGCGCTCAGATCCTCGTTGAAGCGGCCGAGCATTTCCAGCACCGCTTCGCGGTTGTTGAGAAAGATGTCGCGCCACATGATCGGGTCGGAGGCGGCGATGCGCGTGAAGTCGCGAAAGCCGGAGGCGGAGAATTTGATCACCTCCGAGCGCGTCTGCTCGCCGAAATCATCCGCCGTGCCAACGATATTATAGGCGATGAGATGGGGCAGATGACTGGTGAGGGCCAGCACCTTGTCGTGATGCTCGGCGCTCATGGTCTCGACCCTGGCCCCGATTCGCGTCCAGAAATCGGCCAACCGGCTCACCGCCCGCGCGTCCGCGCCGTCCGGCGGCGTGAGAATGCACCAGCGATTCTGAAAGAGCGACGCGAAGCCCGCGTCGGGTCCGGAGAATTCTGTTCCCGCAAGGGGATGGGCCGGGATGAACTGCACGCCCGGCGGCACATGGGGGGCGACTTGCGCCACGACGGCGCTCTTGACCGAGCCCACATCCGAGAGAATGGCGCCGGGCGCGAGATGCGGCGCCAGCGTCGCCGCGACCGCGGCGCAGGCGCCGACCGGCGTGCAGATGACGACGAGGTCGGCGCCCTCGAGCGCCCGCGAAACATCGCCGCTCGCCTCGTCGGCGATCCCGAGTTCCCGCACGCGGGCCATGACCGAGGCCGAGGCGTCGACAATGGCGACCTCACGGGCCACGCCATAGTCCCGCGCCGCGCGCGCAATCGAGGAGCCGATGAGGCCGGCGCCGACGAGGGCGACCCGCGAAAAGACCGGCTCAGCCATGGGCCGCCGCTTTCGCCTCCGCCATGAAGTCGCCCAGCGCGGCGACGACGCGCCTGTTGGCCTCATCGACGCCGATCGTCAGGCGCAGAAAATCGGGCATCCCATAGGCGCCGATCCCCCGCAGCACGAGACCGCGCGAGGTAAGAAAACGATCCGCCTCCGCCGCCGTTCGGCCGGGCCGGTCGGGAAAGCGGATCGCGATGAAATTGGCGACGCTCGGCAGAACCTCGAGACCGAGGCCCGAAATCTCCTGCGTGAGCCAGGGCAGCCATTTCTCATTGTGGGCGATGGCCGCCCGAAGATGGGCGTCATCCCGCACGGCGGCGATTCCGGCGGCGCTGGCGGCGGTCGAGACATTGAAGGGCGAGCGGATGCGGTCCAGGGCCTCGATGACGTGACGCGGCCCGTAACCCCAGCCGAGCCGCAGGCCGGCGAGGCCGTAAATCTTGGAAAAGGTGCGCGTCACGACGACATTGTCGAACTGATCGACGAGCGCGATCCCCGCGTCGTAATCCGGGCGGGTCACATATTCGGCGTAGGCCGCATCGAGTACGAGCAGAACGTGAGGGGGGAGGTTCGTGGCGAGCCGCGCCACTTCGCTCGCCGGCAGATAGCTCCCGGTCGGATTATTGGGGTTGGCGAGGAAGACGATCTTCGTCCGCTCGGTCACCCGTTCGAGAAGGGCGTCGACGTCGGCGGTGAAGTTCTTCTCCGGCGCGACGACGGGAACGCCGCCCGCGGCGAGCGTCACGATCTTGTATTCGAGAAAGCCGTATTGGCTGTAGAGCCCCTCGTCGCCAGGCCCGATATAGGCGAGCGCGAGCAGCTCCAGAATATTGTCCGAACCGGCGCCCATGATGATGCGCGCCGGGTCGAGCCCATATTGCGCGGCGATGGCCTCGCGCAAGACGCGGGACGAGCCCTCGGGATAGAGGGCGATCTGATGGGCCATGTCGCGTAGCGCCTGCACGGCGGCGGGCGAGGGTCCGAGCGGCGTCTCATTGGCCGAAAGCTTGAAGACAGGCCCCGCGCCGGGCGCGGCGCTCTTGCCGGGCACATAGGCGTCGATCTCCAGCACGGTGGGGCGGGGGATGGGACGCGACATTTTGCTTAGCTCCTTGGCGCGAAGACGCCGCTGCGCGCCTCATTAAGTTCGTAACGGCCGGCATGGCTGCCGATGGGTTCGACGACGGCGTCGGCGACGCCGGCGGCGGAGAGCTCCTGCGCGAAGCGCGCGGCCTCGACCCGGCCGGGGGCCGCGACCATCAGCGACAGGCCGCCCGCATGGGGCGCGCTCGCGAGGATTTCGCCCTCAAGCGCCGACACCACCGCCGGGATGGAATGCGACCAGCGCGGCACGTTGAGCGCATGGAGCAAAATATCGCACGAGGCGGCGTCGGCCGCCGGGCGCGCCACGATGAAGACCGGCAGGCCGGCGGGATGGTCGGGCCGCTCGACGAAAGGCAGGCGCGCGATGATCTTGGGCGCGTCCGCGCCGATGAGCCGCATCCACCAGGCGCCGTCGGCGAGGCCGCCCGAGGCGCGCAACATGCCGAGATCGCCCGTCGAGGCCGCGACCGCGTCGATCACAGGGCCCGCGCCGTGATGCGGCACATAGGGGACCGTGAAGCCGAAGTGAAAGCGCGCGCTGTCGCGCATCTGCGCGTCGCCGCCGGAATCATCCGCGTGCACCGCGTAATTCGCCTGCACATAGGTGAAGGTCGAGACGATGACGCGCCACACGCCCTCGACTGCATCGACCGGAAGAAGGCCGCGATGGCGCTCGACCAGCGCGCGCATCATCTGCGCCTCGCGATCCGGCCGGAAGGCGCAACCGCCGCCCTGGGCGCGCTTCACCGCGATCAGGCGGTCGATGATCTCGCCGCGCGCCATGAGCAGCCCGTGCATTTCGAGATCGATGCGGTCGATCTCGGCGCGCAATTCGGCAAGCGTGTCGGCGGCGGGTTTCGGCTGGGGCGTATCGCGCATGGCGTTTCTCTTAGGCCAGCGGAAGGCGCGCGTGAAGGGGGCGCCCGCGCCTCCAATCCGCAAGCGAATCCTCCTCTCGGCCAGGTCGTGGCCACGCTCCAGGCTCGGCACAGTGACAAGGTCGCTTGCCGCAGGCGGCGGCCGGGCTAGTCTTCCGCAAGAATCGACCGCGAGAGTCAATAAAGGAAACGCCATGCTCGCAAGACCCGCCGCCAGCCTCGCCTTGCTCGCCCTTTTTACCGCGACCGCCGCCCGCGCGGACGGCGTCGATCTCAAGGGCTTTCATGCGACCGTGAAAGCTGAACTCGCTGACCTCGGCCATCTCTCGGAACTCAATGGCAAATACCGCCTGCGCGTCACGGAGGTGACGATGGAGCCCGGCGGCTACATGCACGCCCATCACCATCTCGGCCCCGGCCTGCGCTGCATCCAATCGGGCGAGATGAAATATGAGATCGGCGGCAAGACGACGATCTACAAGCCGGGCGACTGCTTCACCGAGACAGGGGCGACGACCCACGAGTCGAGAAATGTCGGGGCGGGGCCGGTCGTGCTTTTGAATTTCGAGCTGCTGCCCGCCAATATGCCGGAGGGCAAGGGGTCGATCATCCCGGCTCCCCCCGCCGACGACCACGCCCACCCCGATCACTGACCTATTCGCGGGCGATCGCCGGCGGATCGACGCCATTCCACCGGCAGACGAGGCCGTCGCGGCGGGCCTCCAGCATCGACGCGAATGCGACGACGCCGTTCGGAATTTCCGCCGACGCCCGGCGCACGTCGCCGGGCGTAAATCGCACCCGCCCGTTCGCGGCCGCGTTGCAGGCGGCGACGAGATCGTGGCCGGCGCCGCGTTCGATCAGCGTCGCCGTCTCGTCCTCGCCCGCCGGCCAGAAGAACCACAGCAGAAGAAGGAGCGCCGCAGCGCCCGCCGCCAGAAAAAGGACTCCGCGCCGGCTCATCGCACGCGCCTACAGGGACTTGCCCAGCCGCCCGGCGAGATCGGTCACGAACTGCCAGGCGACGCGGCCCGAACGCGCGCCGCGGGTCATGGCCCATTCCAGCGCCTGCGCCCGGATTTCGGCTTGCGGCGCGTCGAGGCCGTAATGGCGCGCATAGCCGAAGACCATGGCGAGATACTCGTCCTGACTGCAAGTGTGGAAGCCGATCCACAGGCCGAAACGGTCCGAGAGCGAGACCTTTTCCTCCACCGCCTCCTTGCCATGGATGGCGCCCGCCGCTTCATTCTCCACCATGTCGCGCGGCATCAGGTGGCGGCGGTTGGAGGTGGCGTAGAACAGCACATTGCCGGGGCGCCCCTCGACGCCGCCCTCGAGCGCGGTTTTCAGCGCCTTGTAGCTCGTCTCCGGCCCGTCGAAGGAGAGGTCGTCGCAAAAGACGATGAAGCGGAACGGCGCCGGCGCCAGGGCGCCGAGGAGACCGGGCAGCGCCTCTATGTCCTCGCGGTGGATTTCGACGAGCTTCAGGCGCCCCTGCGCGGCGAGCGCGCCATGCACGGCCTTGACCAGCGAGGACTTTCCCATGCCCCGCGCGCCCCACAGCAGCGCATTGTTGGCGGGAAGGCCCCGCGCGAAGCGCTCCGTGTTGGCGAAGAGAATGTCACGCTGGAGATTTATGCCCTCGAGCAGGGAGAGATCGACGCGGTTGACCTTCTCGACCGCGTGGAAGACCGACCCCGCCGCGCGCCAGACGAAGGCCTCGGCCGCGGCGAAATCCGGCGGCGGCGGCGCGGACGGCGCGAGGCGCTCCAGGGCGTCAGCGATGCGGGAAAGGTTGGCGGCGATATCGGGCGTCGTCATGGGGCTTGCGCGTTCCCTGGCCATCGGGGCTGATTTACCGGCATAGCCGGATTATACGGGGAGGCAAAGGCCGCAGCGGACGGCCCAAGCCGAGCGGCCGCAAGGTCGATGAGAGGACAGGACTTTTGACGCCAGACGCCAACGCCCTCATCCAGCGAGCCAAAGTCATCATCGCGCCCGCCGACGCCGGCAAGGCCCAGCAGGCGCTCGACCGCGTTCTGGAGAAGGACACGGGCGCGCTCGCGGCTTTCCTTGCCGAAAACCCGAAAGCGCGCGAGCTGATCTTCGGCGCCCTCGGCTCCTCGCCCTATCTCACCGACCTCGCGGCGCGCGACCCGGCGCGGCTCGCCTCTGCGCTCGGCGCCGATCCGCAAAGCCGCGTCGCGGCGCTGATCGACGAGGCCAGCGCCATCGAGACCGACGACGAAGCGGACCTCATGCGTCGGCTGCGCCTCGTCAAGCAGGAGGCCGCGCTCGTCATCGCGCTCGCCGATCTCTCCAAAGCCTGGGAGACGCTCCAGGCGACGGAGGCGCTGACCCGCGTCGCCGACGCTACGCTTTCCGCCGCCATCCGTTTCACGCTGCGGCAAGCCCAGCACGCGGGGAAGCTGGAGCTCGCCGACCAACGCGACCCCGAGCGCGGGTCGGGCTGGATTTTCCTCGGCATGGGCAAGGGCGGCGCCTATGAGCTCAATTACTCCTCCGACATCGATCTCATCGTCTTCTTCGACCGCGCCCGCGCCCGCGTCGCCGATCCGCTCGAGGACGTCGATCTCTTCGTGAAGCTCACGAAGCGCATCGTGAAGATCATGAGCGACCGGACGAGCGACGGCTATGTGTTTCGCACCGATCTGCGGCTGCGGCCCGATCCCGGCGCCACGCCCATCGCCATCCCGCTCGAGGCTGCGCTCTCCTATTACGAAAGCATGGGCCAGAACTGGGAGCGCGCCGCCTATATCAAGGCGCGCCCCGTCGCGGGCGACCTTTACGCCGGCGAGCAATTCCTGGAGGAGCTGTCGCCCTTCGTCTGGCGCAAATATTTCGACTTCGCGGCGATCGCCGACGTTCACTCGATCAAGCGGCAGATCCACGCCCACAAGGGCCACGGCAAGATCGCCGTCATCGGCCACAACATCAAATTGGGGCGCGGCGGCATTCGCGAGATCGAATTCTTCGTGCAGACGCAGCAGCTCATCACCGGCGGCCGCGACAGGCGCCTGCGCGGCCGCGCGACGCTCGCCATGCTCGATCAGCTCGTCGAAAGCGGCTGGGTGGAGCCGCAGGCCCGCGACGATCTGCGCGAGGCCTATCTGTTCCTGCGCGACGTCGAGCACCGCATCCAGATGGTCGCCGACGAGCAGAGGCATACGCTCCCAGAGACGCGGGAAGGCGTCGAAACCATCGCCCGCATGATGGGCTTTGACGGTTTCGACGCGTTCTCGGACGCCCTGCTCAGGCGTCTCGACGTGGTGCAGGGCCATTACGCCCGCCTTTTCGAGAGCGCGCCGCAGCTTTCCTCCACGGGCGGCAATCTCGTCTTCACTGGCGACGACGACGATCCGGGCACGATCGAGACGCTGGCGCGCATGGGCTACAAGGACCCGAGGATGGTCACGGCGACCATTCGCGGCTGGCACTTCGGACGCTACGCCGCGACGCGCTCGACGGTCGCGCGCGAGCGCCTCACCGAACTGACGCCCCTGCTGCTCGAAGCCCTCGCCGCGACCGAGAACGCCGACCAGGCTTTCCTCGCCTTCGACAAGCTCATTCAGAAATTGCCCGCCGGCGTGCAGCTTTTCTCGCTTCTCGTCTCGCAGCCGCGGCTGCTCAATCTCATCGCCGCGATCACCGGCGCGGCGCCGAAGCTCTCGGCCACCATCTCGCGGCGCCCGCATGTGCTCGACGCGCTGATGGAGCCCGCCTTCTTCCATCATGCGCCGAGCGCGGAGGAGCTGCGCGCGCGGCTCGAGGCGCAATTTGCGGAAGCCCGCTCTTATGAGGACGCGCTCGATAGCGCCCGCATCTTCGGGCAGGAGCAGAAATTCCTCGTCGGCGTGCGCGTGCTGACGGGCTCGATCTCGGTGGCGGAGGCCGGCGCGGCCTATTCGCGCCTCGCCGAGACGCTCATTTCGGCCTTGTTCGAGGTGGTGTCCACGGAGTTCGAAAAGGCCCATGGCCGCATCGCGGGCGCGGCGGCCGTCGTCGTCGCCATGGGCAAGCTCGGCGGGCGCGAAATGACCGCGGCCTCCGATCTCGACCTCATGCTCCTCTACGAGGCCGATCCGCTCGCCGAATCCGTGGGTGGCGAGCGTGCGCTCTACGCGCCGCAATATTACGCCCGGCTCACGCAGCGGCTCATCACCGCGCTCTCCGCGCCGACTGCCGAGGGCCTTCTCTACGAGACTGATTTCCGCCTGCGGCCCTCGGGCAACAAGGGCCCCATCGCCGTGAGCCTCTCCTCCTTCGTCAGCTATCAGGCGGAAGAAGCCTGGACCTGGGAGCACATGGCCCTGACCCGCGCGCGGGTGATCGCGGGACCGGCGGCTTTCGCGGAGCGCGTCGAGGGGGCGATCCGCGCGGCGATGATCCTGCCGCGCAGCCCCGAGAAGCTGAAGACCGACACGCTCGCCATGCGCCGGCTTCTGGAAAAGGAAAAGGGCTCGACCAACCCCTGGGAGGTCAAGCAGGTCGCGGGCGGGCTGATCGACGTCGAGTTTCTCGCCCAATATCTGATGCTGCTGCATGGCCCGGAGCGCCCCGAGGTCTTCTCGACGACGACGCCGGACGCCCTCGTGAAGCTGCGCGACGCCGGCCAGCTCGATTCCGGCGCCGCCGAGGCGCTGCTCGCCGCCTATCGTCTGTATCAGGGGCTTTTGCAACTGCTGCGCCTCGCCATCGACGGCGCCTTCCGCCCGGCGGACGCGCCGCGCGGGCTGGCGGAGCTGTTGCTGAGGGTCGGCGACTCGCCCGATCTCTCGCATCTCGAGGCGCTCCTGACCGAGACGGAGAAGAAGACCCGCGACATCTTCGTCGCCGTCGTCGGTCCCGTGAAGGGCGCGGACATGTCGGGTGGCAGGGAGTTGTCAGAGGCCGGGCCGCAGGCATAGATACGCCCGGTTCGTCACGCAGGACCCCCTTGCGCCGGCTGGCGGCGATTTTTCGAGGCGAACCGCCTCTTACTCGGAGCATCTCATGTCAATAGCCCGCAAGAATGCGCGTTCCCTGACCCGCGCCGCGCTGGGGACGCTCGGCCTCGTCGCCCTGATGGCGGCCGCCCCCGCGCAGGCGAAGGTTCTCGCCAAGGTGAACGGCGTCGAGATTACCGACGACGACCTCAAGATCGCCATAGAGGATCTCGGGCCCGGCATTCCCCACCAGCTCCAGGGCAAGGCGCGCGACAGCTATGTGCTCGACTTTCTGATCGACGAGCAGCTCGTCGTGCAGAAGGCGCAGGCCGACAAGCTCGCCGAGACGCCCGACTTCGCCAAGAAGATGGCCTATCTGCGCGACAAGGCGCTGATGGAGACGCTGCTCGGCAATGTCGCCAAGGAGGCCGCGACCGACGCCGCCATCAAGGCGACCTATGACGAAGCGGCCAAGAACCAGAAGCCCGAGACCGAATATCACGCCCATCACATCCTCGTGCCCACCGAGGAGGAGGCGAAGAAGGCGCTGGCGCGCCTCAAGAGCGGCGAGGATTTCGCCAAGGTCGCCGGCGAAATGTCGAAGGACCCCGGCTCCAAGGGCGGCGATCTCGGCTGGTTCACCAAGGACCGCATGGTGCCGGAATTCGGCGAGGCCGCCGCCAAGCTGAAGCCCGGCGAGCTCTCCGAGCCGGTGAAGTCGCAGTTCGGCTGGCACATCATCAAGCTCGACGAGACCCGCCCGAAGACCTTCCCGCCGCTCGACCAGATCAAGGATCAGGTCGCGCGCTATGTCGTGCAGAAGGCGCAGAGCGATCTCGTCGTGAAGCTGCGCGACGGCGCCAAGATCGAGCGCGCTGACCAGCCCGCCGACGGCGACAAGGCCGCCCCGGCCGCCCCGGCCGCGAAGCCCGCGGAGAAGAAGTAAGCCGGTAGACCACGCTCGAAAGCGAAGCAATCCAGCGCCGCCCCATGGCTCCTGGGTTGCTTCCCCGGCCGCAATCGCCCCCCTTTGCGATTGCTGCGACGCAATCAAAACTTGACGTCGCCGCGCGGCGACGCCAAACCCGGCGCATTCCCATCCTGCCCCGGGTGATTCCATGGCCCACGACGCCCCCCTCTCCCCGCTCGCGCCCGCAACGACGCCCGAGATTCCCCCACTCGAAGGCGTGCGCTTCGCCGCCGGCGCGGCGGGCGTTCGCTACGCGGGGCGCACCGATGTGATGCTCGCGATTCTCGACGAGGGCGCGGCGGTCGCCGGCGTCTTCACCAAGTCGAAATGCCCGTCGGCGCCCGTCGACTGGTGCCGCGCCAAGCTCAAGGGCGGCAAGGCGCGGGCGCTGCTCGTGAATTCAGGCAACGCCAACGCCTTCACCGGCAAGGCCGGCGCCGAGGCCGTGAAGCTCTCCGCCAAGATCGCCGCCGCCGCCACGGGCGCGAGCGAGCGCCAGATCTTCATCGCCTCCACGGGCGTCATCGGCGAACCGCTCGACGCGACGAAATTCGACGGGGTTTTGGACAATCTCGCCAGCACGGCGCGGCCGGACGCCTGGCTCGAGGCCGCCCGCGCCATCATGACGACCGACACCTTCCCCAAGCTCGCGACGCGCAAGGCGACCATCGCCGGCGTCGAGGTGACGATCAGCGGCATGGCCAAGGGCGCCGGCATGATCGCGCCCGACATGGCGACCATGCTGTCCTTCGTCTTCACCGACGCGCCCATCGCCGCCGAAGCCTTGCAGACCATGCTCTCCAAGGCCGTGCAGGGGTCCTTCAATGCGATCACCGTGGACAGCGACACCTCGACCTCCGACACGCTGCTCCTCTTCGCGACGGGCGCGGCCAGGAAGCGCGGCGCGCCCAAGATCGAGAAGGCCAGCGACAAGCGCCTCGCCGATTTCCGGCGCGCGCTCGACGAGACTCTGCTGGATCTCGCCCATCAGGTGGTCAAGGACGGCGAAGGCGCGCGCAAATTCGTCGAGGTGACCGTCACGGGCGCCGAAAGCGCCAAGGCCGCCAAGCGGATCGCGCTTTCGATCGCCAATTCGCCGCTCGTCAAGACGGCGATTGCGGGCGAAGACGCCAATTGGGGCCGCATCGTCATGGCGGTGGGCAAGGCCGGCGAACGCGCCGAGCGCGACAAGCTCGCCATCTGGTTCGGCGGCGTGCGCGTCGCCTACAAGGGTCTGCGCGATCCGGCCTATAACGAGCAAGAAGTGTCGCAGACCATGAAGCGGCCGGAGGTCGTCATCAATGTCGACATCGGACTCGGCGCCGGCGCCGCGACCGTGTGGACCTGCGACCTGACAAAGGACTATGTCGCGATAAACGGCGACTATCGGAGCTGACCGGCAGGGGCGGGGCAAGGGGAAAGCTGCGTTGAGCGCCAAGCTGAGACTGTGCCATAATGGCGGCAGTCCGGCTGGAGCGTTTTCGTATGTTTTCCCCGCGTGTCTTTCTGATCGTCTGCCTTCCCCTCGTCCTTGCCGCCTGCAATTCGGCCCCGGCGCCGGAGGCGCGCTTCGACGCCGCCGAGGCGGCCTTCATGGAGAAGCCCGGCAAGACGACAATCACGGGCCAGGCGTTTTTGCCCGACAAGACAGGGCATGTGAACGCCCGCTTCGCGGCGGGAGAAGTCGTGCGGCTCATTCCGGCGACGAGCTATTCGAGGGCGCGGCTCGCCTATTATTTCAAGGGGGCAAAATTCGCCCCCGCGGCGCTGGTCCCCAAGAACGATCCCGACCCCGATTATCTCGCTCACACGCGCCAGACCAAGGCGGGCTCCACCGGGCGCTTCGTCTTCGAAAACGTCCCGCCGGGCGACTATTTCGTCTCGACGCAACTGATCTGGAAGCCTGACGGCGCCTTCCTGCCGGAGGGCGGCCTGATATATGAGGAGGTGACCGTCACCGGCGCGGAGACCAAGCCCGTGGAGGTCGTCGTCTCCGGCAAATAAGGGCGCCCATGAAACTCCTCCTCGTCGTCGCCTGCGCGCTGATCGACGCCGACAATCGCGTGCTGATCGCGCAGCGCCCCGAAGGCAAGCAGCTCGCGGGCCTATGGGAGTTTCCCGGCGGCAAGCTCGATCCCGGCGAACGGCCGGAAGAGGCGCTGATCCGCGAACTCGCCGAGGAGCTTCAGATCGCCGTGAAGGCGCCCTGCCTCGCCCCGCTCAGTTTCGCGAGCCACGCCTATGAGGACTTCCACCTGCTGATGCCGCTTTATATCTGCCGCAAATGGGAGGGCTTCGTCGCGCCCGCCGAGGGGCAGGCGGTGAAATGGGTGCGCGCGCGCGACTTGCGGACGTACGACATGCCCCCCGCCGACGCGCCGCTTATCGCGCCCCTGATCGACCTCCTCGGCTGATCGACTCACAGGGGCGCGCCAGTTAGCATGGCGCATGTCCGAGAAGGCTCGCACGGACGCGGCCGCCGAAAGCCGCCGGGAGGAATACAAGCGCGGCAAGCGTCTGCGGGACGCCACGCCGCGCGAGGCTCTCGCTGACTTTGATCCGCCGGCGGGCCGTGACCCGCTCGCCGTGATCGCGACGACGCTGGGCGACCGGCTCGCGTCCCTGCGCGGGCTGCGGGTCGAGCTGATGGCGCAAACTCCCTTCGCCTTCCTGCGCGGCGCCGCCGATGTCATGGCTTTCGATCTTGCGCATCAGCGCGCGACGGGCGTCACGGCCCAGGCCTGCGGCGACGGCCATCTGATGAATTTCGGCGCGTTTCTCTCGCCAGAGGGCAATGTTCTTTTCGATGTGAACGACTTCGACGAAACATTGCCCGAAATCGACATCGTCTGCGACCTTCGCCGCCTCGCCGCGAGCGTCGCCGTGGCGGCGATGGACATGAGCTATTCGGCGTCAGAGGCCAGAAAATGCGCCCGGCGCGCGGTCCGGGCCTATCGCGAGCGCATGTTCGAACTCGCAGCAATGTCGCCGATCGAAATCTGGAACGTGCGCGTCCATCTGCGCGATATCGTGCGAAGCCTGCGCGACCGCGTTCTGCACGACAGGCTGAGCGCGGCGATCTACAAGGGCAGCGGCCCACAGGACCGGATCGACGGCCTGCCCAAGATCGAGCGAACGCCCTCTGGCTGGCGCTTCGTCGAGAAGCCGCCGAAACTTGTTCATCTCGACAGGATAGATGATCCAGAAGCGCGCATCGATCTCGAGGCGCTCTTTTCGCGCCTGATCGCCGGCGGTCTTCAGGAGCCGGTGGCGACGCTCCTCGCCCGCTACCGGCTCTGCGACACGGCCTTCAAGGCGGTCGGCGTCGGCAGCGTCGGCATGTTCTGCGCCATTGGACTTTTCGTCTCGGAGGACGAGCAGCCGCTCGCCTTGCAGCTCAAGGAAGCCAAGCCCTCCGTGCTCGAGCGGTTCGGCTTCGGGCGTTGGCGGGGATCGCAAGGCCGGCGCGTGACCGCCGGGCAGCGCGTCATGCAGGCGGCGAGCGACATCTTTCTCGCAAGCGCCGGCGACGAGGCGACGGACGGACGTTATTACCTGCGCCATCTCAAGACGCGTCGTCTCGGCTCCATCTCGGACCTGCTGAAGGACCAGGCTTTCCCGCGTTATGCCGAACTCTGCGGCTACACGCTGGCGCGCGCCCATGCCCGTTCGTCGCGGCCCGCGCTTCTTGCCGGATATATGGGCAAAAGCGACGCCTTCGACGATGCGCTGGCGTCTTTCGCCATGCTCTACGCCGGACAGACCGCGGCTGATCTGCGCGCGTTCCGCATCGCTTATTGCGCGGCGTGAGGCGTCACGGCCGCAAGGTTGCGAAGCTCGCCGGGATCGACAGCGTCCAGATGAGCCCGTCGGGGGGGAAGCTCAAGGTGGCCGCGCCGTCGAGCGCCTGTGCGACGAGTCGTTTCACGACCTTGTGGCCGAAGCCTTCCTGTGGCGGCGTCGCGAGCGCGGGGCCGCCGCTCTCGCGCCATTCGATCACGAGCCTGCCGTCCTCGAAGCCCCATTTGAGGGAGATGTTTCCCTCGGGACGCGACAGCGCCCCATAGCTCAGCGCATTGGTGGCGAGTTCGTGCAGGGCGAGGCCGATATTCTGCGCGGCCTCGGGCTTCAGCATGATCTTCGGCCCCTCGATCGCGGCATGTTCGGAGAGGCTGTCCTTTGCGACATCGAGGCAATAGGCCATTTGCGCGCGCACGAGATCATGCATGGAGGCGCCGCGCCAGTCCTGCGACACGAGCAGATCATGCGCCATGGAGAGCGCCTGCAAGCGGGCGCTGAATTTGCGCTGGAACGCTTCCACCGAAGTCGCTCCGGCCGCCGTCTGCCGCGACATGGCCTGGACGACGGCAAGCAGATTCTTCGAGCGGTGCACGAGCTCGCGCAGCAGCACGCGCACATGCTGCTCGCGCATCTTGCGCTCCGTTATATCGCGCGCGGTGCCGAGAATGCGCACGGCGCGGCCATCCTCGAAAAAGGTGCGGCCGCGGATCGCCACCCAGCGTTCGATTTTGTCCTCCATGCCGACGACACGATATTCAATCTCGTAGTCTCCGTCATGTTCAGGATCGAGCGCGAGGCCGACCGCCTCCTTCGTTCGGTGTCGGTCCTGCGGATGGAGGGCATTGCGGAAGACTTCGAAGTTCGCCTCCACATCGTCGGCGAGCCCCCAGAGCTGGCGCACCCGCGCGTCGAGATGCACCTCGCCAGTGGCGAGATTCCAGTCCCAGACCCCGGTGCGCCCGGCGTCGAGCGCCAATTGCAGGCGCTCGAGCGCATAGGCCTGATCGTTGAGCGCCTCGCAGGCGCGCCTCGTTTCTGGCGCGACCTCGTCGCGCAGGAGATCAGCGTCGGTCACGGCCCCGCCCCTTTCGACCCCCACAATAGACTATCCGCCAGCCGCAAGAGAAGCGCCGGAGCCAGCGCCTCCCCGTGAGGGCGGGCGTTCATACGTCGACGAGCTCCGACACGAACGCCGCTTTTTCCTGAATGAAGGCGAAGCGCGCTTCTGGCTTGTTGCCCATCAGCCGCTCGACGCAATCGGCGACCTCTTCGCGCTCCTCTCCCGCGAGCACGACCTTGAGCAGGGTGCGTTTCGTCGGGTCCATGGTCGTTTCCTTGAGCTGGGCCGCGCTCATTTCGCCGAGGCCCTTGAAGCGGTTGGTTTCGACCTTGCCCTTGCCGGTCAGCGCGGTGCGGATGAGTTCGTCACGATGGTCGTCGTCGCGCGCATAGACCGTCTTCGGGCCCTGCGTGAGCTTGTAGAGCGGCGGCTGCGCGAGATAGAGATGGCCGTTCTCGATGAGGCGCGGCATCTGCCGGTAGAAGAAGGTGATGAGCAGCGAGGCGATATGTGCGCCGTCGACATCGGCGTCGGTCATCACGATGACCTTCTCGTAGCGCAGATCCTCGTCGCGGTAATGGGCGCCGAGCCCGCAGCCGAGCGCCTGCGTGAGATCCGCGAGCTGCTGATTGGCGAGGAGCTTGTCCTTCGTCGCCGAGGCGACGTTCAGGATCTTGCCGCGCAGCGGAAGGATCGCCTGCGTCACGCGGTTGCGCGCTTCCTTGGCCGAGCCGCCGGCCGAGTCGCCCTCGACGATGAACAGCTCCGACCCTTGCGCGGAATTATTGGTGCAGTCGACGAGCTTGCCCGGCAGGCGCAATTTGCGCGTGGCCGTCTTGCGGGCGATGTCCTTTTCGGCGCGGCGGCGCAGCCGCTCCTCGGCGCGCGTCACCGCGAAATCAAGGAGCTTGTTGGCCTGCGTCGGCGCGGCCGCGAGCCAATGGTCGAAGGCGTCGCGCACCGTACTCTCGACGATGCGCGAAGCCTCGACCGTCATCAGCCGGCTCTTGTTCTGCCCTTGGAATTCCGGTTCGCGGATGAAGACGGAGATCATCGCCGCCGCCTGCCCCATGAGATCGTCGCCCGTGACGTCCTTGGCGCGCTTGGCCTGATTGACGCGTTCGGCGTGTTCCTTCAGCGCCTTCAAAAGCGCATTGCGGAAGCCCGCCTCATGCGTGCCGCCGTCCGGCGTCGGGATGGTGTTGCAATAGGAATGGACGAAGCCGTCGTCCTCGGCGAACCAGGAGACCGCCCATTCGAGCGAGCCATGGCCGCCCTCGCGCGTCACCTTGCCGACGAAGGGCTGATCGGTGACGAGCTCCTTGCCCTGCGTCTCGCGGGCGAGATAATCCTTCAGGCCGCCGGGGAAGCGCAGCACCGCCTCGGAGGGCGTGTCGGCGCCCGGCTCGATCAGCGAGGGATCGCAGCGCCAGCGGATCTCGACGCCGCCGAAAAGATAGGCCTTGGAGCGCGACATGCGAAAGAGCCGCGCCGGCTTCCAATGGGCGCTGTCGCCGAAAATCTGCGGATCGGGCTTGAAGCGCACGCGCGTGCCGCGCCTGTTCGCGATCTTGCCCATCTCCTTCAGCTTGCCGAGCGGCAGCCCGCGCGAAAACTCCTGCCGGTAGAGCTGGCCCGCGATGGCGACCTCGACCTCGAGCTTCTCGGAAAGGGCGTTCACCACCGAGACGCCGACGCCATGCAGGCCGCCCGAGGTCTGATAGGCTCCAGAATCGAACTTGCCGCCGGCATGGAGCACGGTCATCACCACTTCGAGCGCGGACTTGTCCTTCATCTTGGGATGCGGGCCGACCGGAATGCCGCGGCCGTTGTCGGTCACGGTGAGCCAGCCGCCCGGCTCGAGCGTCACGTCGATGAAGCTCGCATGGCCGGCCACGGCCTCGTCCATGGCGTTGTCCAGCACCTCGGCGAAGAGGTGGTGCATCGCCGTCTCGTCGGTGCCGCCGATATACATGCCGGGGCGGCGGCGCACTGGCTCCAGCCCCTCGAGAACCTCGATGGAGGCGGCGGAATATTCGGGAGCGGCGCTTTTTGCGGCGGGTCTGGTCGCGGGCGCCGCCTTGCGGGGGGCGCCGCCGAAAAGGTCGGGTTTGGTGGCCATGGCGCCATACTAGCGCGATTCGAGACTCGAAATCAGCGCCCCCCTTGACCCGGCGCAAGCTTGACCTCAAGAGAAAGGTCGGAATGCCCAAGCTCACCGTCGTCATCTGCGTCGACCACGCCCATGTGAACGGCGGGCAGGCCAAGGTTGCGATCGACAGCGCGCTCGGCCTCGCGCAGGCCGGGACGCGGGTGACCTTCTTTTCCGCCTGCGGGCCGATCGATCCCCGGCTCGCCGAGGCGGGGATCGAGACCGTCTGCCTCGGCCAGCGCGACATTCTCGACGATCCCTCGCGCCTCGCGGCGGCGGGACGCGGGCTCTGGAACGCCGCCGCCGCGCGGGCCCTCGGCGCGACGCTGGCGCGGCTGCCCCGTTCTCAAACGATCGTCCATGTGCATGGCTGGGCCAAGGCACTCTCGCCCGCAATCGGGCGGCCCATCCGGGCGTCGGGCCTTCCGGCCGCCTATACGATGCACGAATATTTCCTGCACTGCCCCAATGGCGGCTTCTACAATTTCCAGAAGAACGAGGTCTGCCCGCTGATCCCGCTCTCGGCCGCCTGCTGGGCGACGCACTGCGATTCGCGCAACTATCCCATCAAGCTGTGGCGCAACGCCCGCCTCCTCGTCGCCGGGCGTGCGCGCTTCGCGGAAACCTTCTCGGACATCATCCTTCTCTCGGATTTGCAGGAGAAGGTTCTTCAAACCTGCCTGCCGAGGACCGCGCGCCTTCACCGCGTGACAAACCCCGTGGATGTCGCGCCGCTCGGGCCCAAGAACGATCCGCAAAGCGGCGACTTTCTCTTCGTGGGCCGGCTTTCGCCCGAGAAGGGCCCCTTCCTCTTCGCCGAAGCGGCCCGGCGCGCCGGCGTGACGCCGCTTTTCATCGGCGACGGGTCGATCGCCGGCGCGCTTCGCGCGCGCTTTCCGCAGGCGCGGCTCCTGGGCTGGCGCGATCCCGCCGAGGCGCGCGCCGCGATGCGCGCGGCCCGCGCCCTGGTTTTCCCCTCGCTCTGGCACGAGACCTTTGGCCTTGCGGCTTTCGAAGCCGCCGCCCTGGGCACGCCGGCGATCGTCGCCGACGGCTGCGCCGCGCGCGAGGCGGTGACGCATGAGGCGACCGGCCTCTGGTTTCGGAGCGGCGACGTCGACTCGCTCGCCTCCGCGATCCGGGCGCTGCGCAACGACGCCGTCATCGCCGACATGTCTCACAGGGCTTACGACGCCTATTGGGCCGCCCCGGCGACGCCCGCGCGCCATGTGGCGGAGACGCTGGCGGTCTATGAGAAGATGCTCGCGGGCGCGGCAATCGACGCCGGGGAGAAGCTGCGCTAAGACCCGTCGCGACATCGCAGGGATCAGGACATGCAACGCGCCTTCGTCTCCGGGCTTCTCGCCGCCGCCTTTTTCGCTGTGCCCGCGCAGGCCGAAAAGCTGCGCCTCGCCTTGCAAAAGACCGGCACCACCGGCTGGGAGCTCGCGGTCGTGCGCGCCTTCGGGCTCGACAGGGACGCCGGGCTCGAGCTCGAAGTGACGGAGCTCGCCGCGCCGGAAGCCGGCAAGATCGCCATTCAGGGCGGCGGCGCGGACATCATCGTTTCGGACTGGCTCTGGGTCGCGCGCGAGCGGGGGGCCGGCGCCAAGCTCACGCTCTCTCCCTATTCCACCGGCGTCGGCGCGGTGATGACGAAAGACCCCGCGATCCGCACCGTGAAGGATCTTACAGGCAAGAAGCTCGGCGTCGCGGGCGGGCCGCTCGACAAGAGCTGGCTGATGCTGAAGGCCTTCGCGCAAAAACAGGGCGTCGATCTGGAGAAAAGCGCGACCATTCTCTACGGCGCGCCGCCGCTCATCGCCGAAAAGGCGCTTCAGGGCGAGATCGACGCGGCGCTGGAGTTCTGGAATTTCGCCGCGGACCTCGAAGGCAAGGGGTTCGCGCGGGCCATCGAAATCTCGGACGTGGAGAAGGCGCTCGGCGCCAAGGGAGACGTGGTCGTCACCGGCTATGTCTTCGACGAGGGCTTCGCCGCCAAGAACAGAGACGCGCTCTCGCGCTTCTTCGCCATGACGGCGAAGGCGAAGGCGCTGATCGCCAGCGACGACAAGGCCTGGGCCGCCGCCGCGCAGCGCATCGGGCCAAAAGACCCCGCGACCCTCGCCATTTACCGCAAGCGCTATGCGGCGGGCGTCCCGAAGCGCAGCGTCGCCGAGGAGGAGGCCGACGCCGCCGCGCTTTATGGCGTGATGGCCGAAATCGGCGGCGAGAAGCTCGTCGGCCCCGGAAAGACCCTCGACCCCGGAACCTTCTACAAGGGCGGCGAGGCCGCGAAACCTTGATCCGCCTCGCCTCGCTCGTCGCGCTGGTCGGCCTGTGGCAGCTTTGCGCCTGGCTTTCCGATCCGCGGCGGCTGCCGGGACCGCTCCCCGTCTTCGAGGCGATCGTCGGGGAGGCGCGCTCCGGCGCCCTGTTCACGAATCTCGGCGTCACGCTCGCGCGCGTCGTCGCCTCCTTTGCGCTCGCCATGAGCCTCGGCGCGGCGATCGGCTATCTGATGGGGCGCAACCGCCTCGCCGACCGCCTGCTCGATCCCTGGCTGGTCGTGCTGCTCAATCTGCCGGCGCTGGTCGTCATCGTGCTCGCCTATGTCTGGGCGGGGCTGACGGAAGCGGCGGCCATCGGCGCCGTGGCGCTCAACAAGCTGCCCAACGCCATCGTCGTCATCCGCGAAGGCGCCCGCGCCCTCGATCCGCATCTCGACGAGATGGCGCAGGCCTTCCGCTTTTCGCGCGCGGCGCGGCTGCGGCACCTCATCCTGCCGCAGCTTGCGCCCTATTTCGCGGCGGCGACGCGTTCGGGCCTGTCGCTCGTATGGAAGATCGTGCTCGTCGTGGAGCTGCTCGGCCGCTCCAACGGCGTCGGCTTCGAAATCAACATGGCGTTTCAGCTTTTCGACATGAAGCTTCTGCTCGCCTACGCCCTTCCCTTCGTCGCGCTGATGCTCGGCGTCGAAACGATTCTGGTGCAGCCCCTTGAACGAACCGTCTCCCACTGGCGGCGCGGCGCCGCTCGACATCGCCATCGCCTCTAAGGACCATCGTCGCGCCAGCGGCAGGCCGCTGCGCGCGCTCGAAGATTTTCGCCTCGTCCTGCCGGCGGGCGCGGCCGGCGCCGTCGTCGGCCCCTCGGGCTGCGGCAAGACCACGCTGCTGCGGCTCATCGCCGGGCTCGACCGGGAGTTTGCCGGGCGGATCGCCCTGCCCGCGCATGGGCGGCTCGGCATGGTCTTTCAGGAGCCGCGCCTCTTGCCCTGGCGCAGCGTCTCGGAAAACATCGCCATCGCCGCTCCGGAGGCGACGCCCCAGGAGATCGCCGCGCTGCTCGAGGCGCTCGGGCTCGGCGAGCATGCGACGCATTTGCCGGGCGAATTGTCGCTTGGCCTGGCGCGGCGCGCGGCGCTGGCGCGCGCTCTCGCCGTCAAGCCCGATCTGCTGCTGCTCGACGAGCCGCTCGTCTCGCTCGACGCCGCGCTCGCGCTCGAATTGCGCGACAGGATCGCCGCGCTGATCGAGGAGAAGCGCATCACGACGCTCATCGTGACGCACGATCTTGCCGAGGCGATCGCGCTCGCTGATAAACTCTTCCTGCTCTCGCCGCGCCCCGCCCATGTCGTGGCGACCCTCGACATCCCGACGCCCCGCGGGAGACTGTCGAAGGCGGAGGCCGAGGCGCTGGAGGCGCAGGCGCGCGAGGCGCTCGCGGCGGCAAGGCGCTGATCCATCGTCACCAGTCGAGATCGACGCCCCGATAATCGAGATAGCGGCGCGTATCGGAGAGCGTCAGCCCGTCGGCGACCCTGATGATCCCTTCGGCGCTTTCCTCGACGGAAAGGGTCGCGTCCGGTCCGCCCATGTCGGTGCGCACCCAGCCGGGATGCAAGGACACGACCGCGATCCCCGCCGGGCGCAGATCATCGGCGAGGCACTGGGCGATCTTGTTGAGCGCCGCCTTCGAGGCGCGATAGGCGACATTGAAGGTTCCGGGCAAGGCCATGGAGCCGAGCACGCTCGACATGACGACGAGGCGCGGCCGGTCTCCCCGCGCAAGCTGCGGCAGGAACGCCTGTGCGACGCGCAAGGGCCCGAGCGTATTGATGGAGAGGAGGTCCAGCGCGCCGGCGAAATCCATGTCGAGCGCCGATTGGCGCCTCGGCCCATAGGCGCCGGCGTTGGCCACGAGCACGTCGACGGGCTCCGTGACCTGCGCCGCCGCCGCGCTGATTTGCGCCGCATCTCGCGTGTCGAAGACGATGATCCGGCCGCGTTTTCCTGCCGGCGCCAAGGCCGTTTCCAGCGGCTCCCGGAGGCTCTCGGCGCGCAGGCTGGCGGTCACGCGCTCGCCTCGCACCGCGAGCTGGCGCGCCAGCTCCAGCCCAATGCCCCGGCTCGCCCCGGCGATCAGCCAATGCGACATGGCGCCGTCTCCCTCGCTCAGGGGGTCATATAGCGCGGCCCGTTACATCGCCGGATGCTGCGCTTCCTCGAGGCGGGCGACGCCGCTCTTCACCGCGGCCTGCACCTTCTCGAAGGCGCGCACTTCGATCTGGCGCACGCGCTCGCGGGAGACGCCGAACTCTTCCGAGAGCTGCTCCAGCGTCACCGGATCGTCGGCCAGCCGGCGCGCCTCGAAGATGCGGCGCTCGCGCGGATTGAGCACGTCGAGCGCGCCCCGCAGCGCCTTCATGCGATTGCTGCTCTCTTCCTGCGCGGCGAGCACGTGCTCCTGGCTGTCGCTGTCGTCGACGAGCCAGTCCTGCCACTCGCCCTCGCCCTCCTCGCGCAGCGGCGCATTGAGCGAGGCGTCGCCACCCATGCGGCGGTTCATCTCGATCACGTCCTGCTGCGAGACGCCGAGGCGCGTCGCGATCTTCTCGACATGTTCGGGCCTGAGATCGCCCTCCTCGAAGGCCGAGATGCGGCTCTTGGCCTTGCGCAGATTGAAGAACAGCTTCTTCTGGCTCGCGGTCGTGCCCATCTTCACGAGCGACCATGAGCGCAGGATGTATTCTTGAATGGAGGCGCGGATCCACCACATGGCGTATGTGGCGAGACGAAAGCCGCGGTCGGGCTCGAAGCGCTTCACCGCCTGCATCAGACCGACATTGCCTTCGGAGATGATTTCGCCGATCGGCAGGCCGTAGCCGCGATAGCCCATGGCGATCTTGGCGACGAGGCGCAGATGCGAGGTGATCAGCTCCTGGGCGGCCTTGGGGTCTTCGTGCTCGCGCCAGCGTTTGGCGAGCATATATTCCTGCTGGGGCTCCAGCATCGGGAAACGACGGATCTCGGCAAGGTAGCGGGCGAGGCCGCCTTCCGCGACGATGGGCAAGGAATTCGCCATATCTCGTCCCTCCTGACGGGCTCCCGGGCGACGGCGGGCCCGCAATGGTCGATCGCGCCTTCGCCGATCGCAACGACGTTAGTATAGGCCGGAAAGAGCCGCCGGGAAAATCGGCTGCGCGTGACAAGTGGCTAAAGCCCGGATTAAGAATCCGTAATAATCCGTAGTCCGACGGCCGGCCGGGAGCGCGACCGATCGACCGGCGAGCGTCGCTTGCCCATGTTGACGAACACAGCCGGGAGCGAAGGCGCAAAAGGGCTATTTGCTCATGCCGCCCAGCATGTTGCGCAGGATTTCCTTGGCGATGGCGCCGCCCTGCTTCGCAAGCTGGGTCCCTGCCGAGCGGGCGGCGCTTTGCACGGCCGACCGCATGGCGATTTCAGCCGGGGACAGGCGCTTGCCGCGCTTGGAGCCAAAGAGCGTCCCGAGCACGCCGCCGACGATGGGCCCGAACAGCCCGCCCCCGCCCGCCTTGTCGGCCGCGCGCCCCTCGAGCGTCTCGTAAGCGGATTGCCGGTCGATCGGCGTGTCGTATTTGCCGGCGACCCTGCTCGCCGCCATGACCGCCGCGCGCTCCTCCGCCGTCACGGGGCCGACGCGGGCGGCGGGCGGCGCGATCAGCACGCGGTCGACAATCTCCGGCGCGCCCTTGTCGCCGAGCATGGAGACGAGCGCCTCGCCCACGCCGAGATGCATGATCGCCTCGGTGGTGTCGAACGCGGGATTCTTGCGGAAGGTCTCGGCGGCCGCGCGCACGGCCTTCTGGTCGCGCGGCGTGAAGGCGCGCAGCGCATGCTGGATGCGGTTGCCGAGTTGGCCGAGCACCGTGTCCGGAACGTCGAGCGGATTCTGCGTGACGAAATAGACGCCGACGCCCTTGGAGCGGATGAGCCGCACCACCTGCTCGATTGCGGTCAGCAATGGCTTCGGCGCATCTTCGAAGAGAAGATGCGCCTCGTCGAAAAAGAACACGAGTTTCGGCTTGTCGACATCGCCGACCTCGGGCAGCGTCTCGAACAGTTCGGAGAGCATCCACAACAGAAAAGTGGCGTAAAGCTGCGGCGCGCGCATCAGCCGCTCGGCGGCGAGAATGTTGATCGCGCCGCGCCCCTCGCGATCGACCGCCAGGAAATCGTGAATATCCAGCGCCGGCTCGCCGAAGAATTCGTCGCCGCCCTGCGTTTCCAGCACGAGAAGCTGGCGCTGGATCGCGCCGACGCTCGCGGAGGAAACATTGCCATATTTCAGTTTGAACTCGCCGGCGTTCTCGGCCACGTGATTGAGCGCCGCGCGCAAATCCTTCAGATCGAGCAGCAGCAGACCCTGTTCGTCGGCGACCTTGAAGACGATGTTGAGCACGCCTTCCTGCGTCTCGTTGAGGCCGAGAAGCCGCGATAGCAGCAGAGGGCCCATTTCCGAAACTGTGGCGCGCACCCTGTGGCCCTGTTCGCCGAAAACGTCCCAGAAGACGACCGGAAAACGGTCGGGGCGATAGTCGCGCCCGATTTCCGCCGCGCGCGCCACGAAAGGCGGCTTGCCGTCGCCAGGCTGGGACAGTCCGGCGAGATCGCCCTTGACGTCCGCGAGAAAGACCGACGTTCCCGCATTCGAGAACCCCTCCGCCAGAAGTTGCAGCGACACGGTCTTGCCGCCGCCCGTCGCGCCCGCGATCAGGCCGTGGCGATTGCCGAGGGCGAGCGTGAGATAGCGATAAGCGCGCGGCGTCGCGTCATGCGTCGCGCCAATGAGAATTTTTCCGGGCGCGTCGTTCGGGTTTTGCGTCATGTCGGCCATCGTCGCGCTTCGGGCTGGAATCGGAAAGGGCGGATGAAATTTACCTCATTCCCGCAACCCCCGCATCAGGCGGCCGGAACGATGGCTCGATGCGGCCGCTTGGCGAATGCCGCGGGCCGGGCTAAATTCCCGGCCCGAGAGGGAGAACCATGCGGTCTGGTCTAGTCATCGCCGGCCTACTGGCCGGGTGCGTCTGCGCGCCCGCGATCTGTGCGCCGACAGTGGGCGGGCAGGTCGCGCCCCCGAAGTCGTTCGCGCCTGCCGCCGCGGTCAATCTGGAGAACAAGCGTCCGGTGGCGCTGCTCGCCTTCGAGATCGTCGCGCCCGCCAGGAACGGAGCACCGGAGCGCATCGTCGGGAAGCTCGCGGCGCCGCTTGCGGCCGGGGCCGCGGTCCGCCTGCCGCTTTCGGGCGAAGCGGGATGCGAATTCGAGGCGCGCTGGGCGTTCGACGACTTCAAGGACGCTGGCGTGGTGGACCTCTGCAACGACGGACGCATAATCCTCGTCGATTAGGCTCCCAACAGAGCCCCCGGCGCCGGGCGGCCAACAGCAAAACAAGAAAAGCAGGAAACGCGGACATGGCCAAGGGCTCGGTTAAAGGCAACGGCAAAGCCGGAAAGCGCGGCGACAGGAACGCCGCAAACGGCCCGGCTGTTTCGAAAACCCTGCTCATCGGCGCCGGCGCCGTCTTCGCGCTCGTCTTTGGCGCATTCGTCGCCGTCACCAGCAATACGGCGCCCGCGCCTTCGGCCTCGGCCATCGGGGGACCGTTCCAGCTCACCTCGCAGACCGGCGGGGAGGTGAGCGAAAAAGACCTCATCGGCAAGCCCCATCTCGTTTTCTTCGGCTATACGCACTGCCCCGACGTTTGCCATACGACGCTCTTTGAAATGTCGGAGATCATGCGCGCGCTCGGCCCCGAGGCGCAGATCGGCGGCCTGTTCGTGACAGTCGATCCCGAACGCGACACGCCCGAGGTCCTGAAGGATTATCTCGCCAATTTCGATTCGCGCATCATCGGCGTCACAGGTCCGCGCCCGCAGCTCGAACCCATGCTGCGGGAATACCGCATCTACGCCAAACGCGCGCCCGGCAAGGAAGAAGACTATGCTGTCGATCACACGACGGTCGTCTATCTCATGGACAAGAACGGCCGTTTCGTGACCGCTTTCAACGTCAACCGCAAGCCGGAAGATGCGGCGAAGGACCTCAAGCGTTATCTCTGACGCGAAGGGTCCATCTGTGACGCGGAAGCGGAACGTCCCCCTCTGAGCGACGAAAAAATTTTGGCCCTGTTGCGTTTTTCGAACTCGCGACTCGCGGCGCCTTTGGGTAGCATGAGCGCATGCTTCGACTTCTGCGTGACGGACCCGCTCCCGACGCTGCGTCCCTCATCACTCTCGAGCACGCCGGCGAAACCATCGTCGTCGCCTTGCGCCGCGCGACCACGGCGAGACGATTCACCTTGCGCGTTCGCTTCGCGGCGCGCGACGCGGTTCTCACAATGCCGAGCCGCGCCTCGCTTCGGGAGGCGCGCGCCTTCGCCGAGCGCCATGCGGCCTGGATTGCGGCGCGGCTCGATCGCCTGCCGGAAACCATTCCCTTCGCGCATGGCTCCATCGTTCCGCTGCGCGGCGTCGATCACACGCTCGTGCACATGCCGGAACGGCGCGGCACGGTGTGGACGGAGCCGCGTGACGAGGTGAAGACAAGCGTCGCGCTCTGCGTCGCCGGACAGGCTGAGCATGTGCACCGCCGCGTGCTCGATCATTTCAGGCGGGAGGCGCGCCGCGATCTCGAAGGCGCCGTCGCGCGTCACACCTCGGCTCTGGGCCTGGCGCCGCGTGGCGTCGGTCTGCGCGATACGGTGAGTCGCTGGGGCTCCTGCTCCTCGGCAGGCTCGCTCAACTTCTCGTGGCGCCTCATCATGGCGCCGCCTTACGTTCTCGATTACCTCGCGGCGCATGAAGTCGCGCATCTCAGGCACCTCGACCATTCGCCGCGCTTCTGGGCGCTGGCGCGGCGTCTCTGCCCCGAGACCGACCGCGCCGAAGCATGGCTATCCGCAAATGGGGCGCATCTGCACAAATATGGAGCCAAGCAATGACGCTCGACCGGCGCCGCCTCATCGCCGCCGCGGCGCTCTTTCCTTTTGCGGCCAGAGCGGAAATGGAGACGGCCGGACAGCGAACCGGCAAGCGTCTTCTCGTTCTGGATTTCGAGATCATCGACACTTCGAACGAGCCAATCGATCAGCGCGCCGATCACGCGCGGCGCCTCGCCGCGGCGCGCGACGCGATCGCCTCGGGCCTTGCGGCGCGCAGAACCTATGAGGTCGTCGACCGCGCCGTCATCCAGCCCGATCTCGACCAGATTCTCAAACAGACCTACATTCGCACCTGCAACGGCTGCGAGACGGCGCTCGCGAGAAAGGCGGGCGCCGATCTCGTCATGACCGGGCTCGTCAACAAGGTGAGCACGCTGATCCTGAGCATGGGCGTCTCCATCACGCGCGCGTCATCCGGAGAGCTGATCTTCCATCAGGGATTCGATTTCCGCGGCGACAACGACACATCCTGGGCGCGCGCGGCGAAGTTCTTCACCGAACGGATCGCCCGCGATCCGGCCACCTGAAAGGCAAGCATCGTGACGAGCGAGAACGGGAATGACTGAAGCGGCGGCGCCTCCGGTGTTTCCCCGCGCGCATGGCGCGCTGCTCGGCGAACTCGTCACGCGGGCGCAGGCCCTGCCGCCGATCCGCATGGGCGTGGTGCATCCCTGCGACCGGCCCTCGCTCGAAGGGGCGCTCGCGGCGCGCGAGAAGGGCCTGATCGTGCCGACGCTGATCGGCCCCTGCAAGAAGATCGAGGCCGCCGCGCGGCAGGCCGGAGTCTCACTCGAGGACATCGACATCGTCGAGGCGCCGCACAGCCATGCGGCGGCGGATCAGGCGGTGGAGATGGCGCGGCGCGGCAAGCTCCATGGGCTGATGAAGGGCGCGCTGCATACGGATGAACTCATGTCGGCCGTCGTGCGCGAGGGCACGGGCCTGCGCACGGACCGGCGCATCAGCCATGTCTTCGTCATCGACGCGCCGACGTACCACAAGCTGCTGCTCGTCACGGACGCGGCGATCAACATCGCGCCCTCGCTCGATATCAAGCGCGACATCGTGCGCAACGCCGTCGATCTCGCGCACGCCATCGGCCTGGAGCGCCCCAAGGTCGCCCTGCTCTCGGCCGTGGAGACGGTGGAGCCGAAAATCCCCTCGACGGTGGAGGCCGCCGCTTTGTGCAAGATGGCGGACCGCGGGCAGATTGCGGGAGCCATCCTCGACGGCCCGCTTGCCTTCGACAACGCCATCTCCCGCGAGGCGGCCGAGGCCAAGCACATCGTCTCGGAGGTTGCCGGCGACCCGGACATTCTCGTGGCGCCCGACGTCGAATCCGGGAATATACTGGCCAAGCAGCTCGTCTTTCTGGCCGGCGCGGATACCGCTGGGATCGTGCTCGGCGCCCGCGTTCCCATCGTGCTGACAAGCCGCGCCGACGACGTCGCCTCGCGGGTCGCCTCCTCGGCGCTGGCCCAGCTCTTCGCCCATCGGCCGAGGCCCGCGCCCTAGCCGCCTCGACAGAAGCGCCCGCGCGTGGCAGAACCCCGCTGACCGACAGATTTCCCGGCAGGACGCCTTTCCTGTCCCTTGCGCCGAGGGGGCTTCCAAGCGGGCCGTCTCGACGCAAGCGGACGAAGGGCCGTCCTGCGCCCTTCCAGAACATCGACATGACCGACCTCACGACACTCGAAGAAGAAACGCTGCGCCAGATTGCAGAAGCCGCCGACGAACCGGCGCTCGAGGCCGTGCGCGTCGCCGCGCTCGGCAAGAAGGGGACGATTTCGGCGCTGCTCGCGACGCTTGGCAAGATGGACCCCGAGGCGCGCAAGACAGAAGGCGCGCGGATCAATGCGCTCAAGGACAAGGCGACCGAGGCGCTCGCCGTCCGCCGCGCCGAACTCGCCGAGGCGGCGCTCGAGGCCCGGCTGAAGGCCGAAAGGCTGGACGTGACGCTTCCGGCCGCCGCGAGCCCTCTGGAGCGCGGCCGCATCCACCCCATTTCCCAGGTGATGGACGAGCTTTCCATCATCTTCGCCGACATGGGCTTCGCCGTGGCGGAAGGGCCGGACATCGAGAGCGACGATTACAATTTCACCAGGCTGAACTTCCCCGAGGGCCATCCGGCCCGCGAAATGCAGGATACTTTCTTCCTCTCGCCGGAAGCGGGCGAAAAGAAGCTTCTGCGCACCCATACGAGCCCGGTGCAGGTGCGCACCATGCTGTCGCAAAAACCACCGATCCGCGTCATTTGTCCGGGCCGCGTCTATCGCTGCGACTTCGACCAGACCCATACGCCCATGTTCCACCAGGTCGAGGGCCTCGTCATCGACAAGTCGACCCATATGGGCCATCTCAAATGGGTGCTGGAAGAGTTCCTCAAGAGCTTCTTCGAAGTGAAGGGCGTGAAACTGCGCATGCGCCCGTCCTTCTTTCCCTTCACCGAACCGTCGATGGAAGTGGACGTTCAGTGCCGCCGCCAGGGCGGCGAAATCCGCTTCGGCGAGGGCGAGGACTGGATGGAGATTCTGGGCTGCGGCATGGTGCATCCCAATGTGCTGCGCAACTGCGGGCACGATCCTGACATCTATCAGGGCTTCGCCTTCGGCGTCGGCATCGACCGCCTCGCCATGCTGAAATACGGCATGTCGGACCTTCGCGCCTTCTTCGACGCCGACACGCGCTGGCTCGAGCACTACGGCTTCCGGCCGCTGGATTTTCCGACGCTCTCGGGCGGGTTGAGCAGCTGATTCCTCCAGAAGGAACTGTCCAGATGGCGTGGGTCAAACGCGTCGAGCGCAAACAAGGAGAGGGGCGTCGCCAGCCTTCCGAAGTCATCGCATTCGTGAAGGTGTTCGATATCCAAGACAGCTCGCCCATCATCCAAATCGACACTTTCGGATCTGAAGACCGCCAAAATCCAGGCAAGCAGAGTCAGACGCTCCAATTTGGAAGAGAGTCAGCAAAACAGCTCTTTGACCTATTGAAGCAAACCTACAAGTTCTAGAAGACGAGCATGAAACTCACTCTCTCCTGGCTCAAAGAGCATCTCGACACCTCCGCCACCCTCGCCGAGATCGTCGAGACGCTGACGCGCATCGGCCTCGAAGTCGAGGACGTGCACGATCCCGCCGCGCAGTTGAAAGACTTCAGGATCGCGAAGATCGTCGAGGCGACGCAGCATCCCAACGCCGACAGGCTGCGCGTCTGCAAGGTCGATACGGGCGGCCCGGAACTGGTACAGGTCGTCTGCGGCGCGCCCAATGCGCGCACGGGCCTGAAAAGCGTCTTCTCGGCGCCGGGGACCTATATTCCGGGCAAGAAAATCACGCTCGGCAAGGGCGTCATCCGCGGCGTCGAATCGCTCGGCATGATGTGCTCCTTCGAGGAGCTGGAGCTCGCGACGGAGAGCGAGGGCATCATCGAACTGCCCGAGGACGCGCCGGTCGGCGCGGTCTATGCGCAATGGGCGGGCCTCGACGATCCGGTGATCGAGATCAATCTGACGCCGAACCGTCCCGACGCCGCCGGCGTCTACGGCGTCGCGCGCGACCTCGCGGCGGCCGGCCTCGGCGTCCTGAAGGAGAAGGACATTCTCCCCGTCGAGGGCAAATTCCCCTGCCCTGTCGGCGTGAAGCTGGATTTCACGGAGGGCGACAAGCATCTCGCGCCCTTCTTCGCGCTGCGTCTCGTGAGGGGCGTGAAGAACGGCCCGAGCCCGGCCTGGATGCAGAAGCGCCTGCGCGAGATCGGCCTGCGACCGATCAACGCGCTCGTCGACATCACCAATTTCATGACCTTCGACCGCGCGCGGCCGCTGCATGTCTTCGACGCCAAAAAGGTAAAGGGCGATCTCGTCGTCCGCAGCGCCAGAAAGGGCGAGACCCTGCTCGCGCTCGACGGCCGCACGCATGAACTCGACGCGGGCATGGTCGTCATCTGCGATGACAATGGCGTCGAATCCATCGCCGGCGTCATGGGCGGCGAGGTCTCGGGCTGCAACGACGACACGACCGACGTGCTGATCGAATCGGCGCTCTGGGACCCGCAGAACATCGCCCACACGGGCCGCAAGCTCGGCATCGTCACCGACGCGCGCTACCGCTTCGAGCGCGGCGTCGATCCCGACTTCGCCCTGCCGGGCGTCGAACTCGCGACGCAACTCGTCCTCGAGCTCTGCGGCGGCGAACCGTCGACGCTCATCGTCGCCGGCGAAATCCCGCGCGCGCGGCGGGTCGTGGATTTCCCCTGGTCCGAGACGCAACGACTCGCCGGGATCGACGTGTCTCAGGCCGAAGCGACGGCCATTCTCGAGCGTTTGGGCTTCACGGTGGAAAAGACCGGGACCGAGGGCGCGCGCGTGACGGCGCCGAGCTGGCGTCCCGACATCGAGGGCAAGGCCGACGTCGTCGAGGAGATCGTGCGGATTCTCGGCGTCGACACCGTGCCCTCGACGCCGCTGCCCCGCGCCGAAGGCGTCGCCGCGCCCGTGCTGACCTTCATGCAGAAACGCGCCCGCACTACGCGCCGCGCGCTCGCGACGCAGGGACTCGTCGAGGCCGTCACCTGGTCCTTCATCTCCAAAGAACAGGCTGAGGCCTTCGGCGGCGGCGCACCGGGACTCGCGCTGGCGAACCCCATCGCCGCCGATCTCTCCGACATGCGGCCGAGCCTGCTGCCGGGCCTCGCCGCCGCCGCCAACCGCAACGCGGCGCGGGGGCTCGGCGACCAGGATTTGTTCGAAGTCGGACAGATCTTCCTCGACCCCACCGAAAAGGGCCAGCGCCTCGCCGCCGCCGGCATTCGCCGCGGCCTCGCGGGCGCGGGGCGGCACTGGTCGGCGCCGGCCCGGCGCGCCGGCGCGTTCGACGCGAAATCGGATGTGATGGCGCTCCTTGGCGCGCTCGGCGTGCCGACGGGCGGCTTGCAGGTGGTTCCGGGCGGCCCGGCCTGGTTCCATCCCGGCCGCTCGGCGACGCTGCAATTCGGCCCCAAGGCCGTCGTCGGCCATTTCGGCGAATTGCATCCGCGCGCGCTGAAGGCCCTCGATGTGGAAGGCCCGATCGCGGCGTTCGAGATCGTCCTCGACGTTCTGCCGGCGCCCAAGGCGAAGCCGACAAGGATCAAGCCGAAGCTCGAACTTGCAGACCTCCAGCCGCTCTCCCGCGATTTCGCTTTCATTCTGGATCGGAACGCCCCGGCGGGCGATCTGGTCAAGGCGGTCGCGGGCGCCGACAAGGCGCTCATCGCCGATGTGAGCGTCTTCGACATTTATGAGGGCGTCGGCGTGCCGGAAGGCAAGAAATCCGTGGGGGTCGCCGTGACCTTGCAGCCTCGCGAAAAAACGCTGACCGATGCGGAAATCGAGGCGGTGGCGCAGAAGATCGTCACGGAGGCCGAGAAAAAGACGGGAGCGACGCTGCGGTGATCCCGGCGTTCTCCTCGCGTCGCCGCGAGACCCTGGCCCTCCTTCTGGGCCTGATATTGGCGGCGCCGGCCTCTGCGGGCCCGCGCACCATCGACGACTGCGAGGCCATAAAGGACGCCAACGCCTATAATCTCTGCCTCGCCTCCTTCGGCCCCACGCGCGGCCAACATGGCGCAAGCTATCCGGGCGTCGCGAGCGAGGGGGAAAAAGGCGGCGAAAAGGCTTCCGGCGGCAAGAGAGCGACGGGGCGCCACGGGTCGCCGCGATCTGTCGGAGCCAGCATGAGCCGCGCCGGCGGACGGGTGCGGATGGAATTTACGCCGGGGCGGCAATGAGGAACGCCACTCTGATCGCCGCCGTTGAGATTGCGGGCAATGTCGAGATTGCAGGCAATGTCGAGATTGCGGACAAACGCTCCCCGCACCCAATTTGCCTCTTGGCAAACGGACGCCGGCCCTATAAATAGGGCGTTCCGGGGTTGACATAGGTCTTCGACCCCGCTTTCAGATTTGGAGCTTCCGCCCGAACCAAGGCTTTGTCAATGGCTTAGGAGACAGGCGGTGGATAGGCCGGCGGATCCGGGGAAAAACCCCGTGTCCCGTCCGGCCATGTCCTGTCCGAGACTGCCGGCGCCGTCCGAGGGGTTTCCCCGAAGCGGCTCAATCGGCTGGAGGACGATCAGAGTCATCTGTCGTCCGAAAGCGGCCTGCACAGACGGGGAAACCGTAATTTCTGGCCGCTGGCGCGAAGGCGCCGACGTCCCTTGAATTTGGTTCACGCCCCTTCAACCAGGGCTTTCGTCATCCGGCGAGGCGCTCTGGGGACAGGATCTACGGAGCCGCCCGCGGCCGCGGGCGGCAAGTCGCAACCGGCGGGATCTTCCCGCCAGTTATGAAGAGAGCAACCGTGGATAGAGCGGAGAAAAAAGAAGCCGTCGCGGCGTTGCACCAGGTCTTTAATCAGGCCGGCGCGATCGTCGTTGCGCACTACTCCGGCTTGACGGTCGCCCAGATGCAGGCCCTGCGCAAGCGGGCCCGCCAAGAGGGCGCCACTGTTCAGGTCGCCAAGAACCGCCTCGCCAAGATCGCTCTTGATGGCGCGAGCGTCGCCGATTTCGGTTCCCTGCTGAAGGGACCGACCCTGATCGCCTATTCGGACGATCCGGTGGCGGCGCCGAAGGTGGCTGTGGCCTTCGCCAAGGATCACGACAAGTTCGTGATTTTGGGCGGCGCCATGGGCGCCACTTTGCTGAACCCGGACGGCGTCAAGTCGCTTGCGACCCTGCCGTCTCTCGACGAACTGCGCGCGAAGCTCGTGGGCCTCATCCAGGCGCCCGCGACCAAGATCGCCCAGCTCTCGACCGCGCCAGCCGCCAAGCTCGCGCGCGTGTTCGGCGCCTACGCCAACAAAGACGCGGCCTGACAGGCTCGAAGACCAACACAAGAACCAAATCCAAAGGACGTTACTATGGCTAATCTCGAAAAGATCGTCGAAGACCTCTCGGCTCTCACCGTCCTCGAGGCGGCCGAGCTCGCGAAGATGCTCGAAGAGAAGTGGGGCGTCTCCGCCGCCGCCGCCGTGGCCGTCGCCGCCGCGCCGGCTGCTGGCGCCGCCGCTCCGGCCGCCGAGGAGAAGACCGAGTTCAACGTGATCCTGGCCTCGGCCGGCGACAAGAAGATCGAGGTCATCAAGGAGGTCCGCGCGATCACCGGCCTCGGCCTGAAGGAAGCCAAGGACCTCGTCGAAGGCGCGCCGAAGCCGCTGAAGGAAGGCGCTTCGAAGGAAGAGGCCGAGAAGATCAAGGCGACCCTCGAGAAGGTCGGCGCCAAGATCGAGCTCAAGTAATTCCCCGCCGCCACCACGCGGCGTGATGAGAATCGCGGTCCCGGCTCGAGCCGGGGCCGCGCGCGGTTGAGAAGGGGCGCTATGTGGCAGGCGCCCGACAGGGCGAGAGCGGCTCCACAGGGAGCCAGCCGGCCCTTACGAGAGAGGCTCGAAAAGCGACATGGCTCAGACGTCGGCCCGCAAGTTCACCGGTCGCAAGCGCACCCGCAAGTTCTTCGGACACATCCGCGAAGCCGCGGCGATGCCCAATCTGATCGAAGTGCAGAAGGCCTCTTACGATCAGTTCCTGCTTGTCGACGAGCCCAAGGGCGGCCGCCCCGACGAAGGTCTCCAGTCCGTCTTCAAATCCGTCTTCCCGATCTCGGACTTCTCGCAGGTCGCCCTGCTCGAGTTCGTCCGCTACGAATTCGAACAGCCCAAATATGACGTGGACGAGTGCCGCCAGCGCGGCATGACCTTTGCGGCGCCGCTCAAGGTGACGCTGCGTCTGATCGTGTTCGACGTCGATCCCGACACGCAGGCGAAGTCGGTCAAGGACATCAAGGAGCAGGACGTCTACATGGGCGACATGCCCTTCATGACGTCGAACGGCACCTTCATCGTCAACGGCACCGAGCGCGTCATCGTCTCCCAGATGCATCGCTCGCCGGGCGTGTTCTTCGACCACGACAAGGGCAAGAGCCATTCTTCGGGCAAGCTGCTCTTCGCCGCCCGCATCATTCCCTATCGCGGCTCCTGGCTCGACATCGAATTCGACGCCAAGGACATCGTCTATGCGCGCATCGACCGTCGCCGCAAGATTCCGGTGACGTCGCTCCTCTTCGCGCTGGGTCTCGACGGCGAAGAGATTCTCTCGACCTTCTACAGGACCATCACCTACAAGGCCGATGGCGAAAACTGGCGCATGCCCTTCGACGCCGAGCGCATGAAGGGCGTGAAGGCCGTCGCCGACATGATCGACGCCGACACCGGGCAGGTCATTCTGGAGGCCGGCAAGAAGCTCGCCGTGCGCGCCGCGCGCCAGCTCGCCGAGAAGGGCGTGAAGGCGATTCGCGTGTCGTCGGAGGACCTCTTCGGCCAATATCTCGCGGAGGATCTCTATGATCCGAGCACGGGCGAGATCTTTGCGGAAGCAGGCGACGAGATCACCGCGAAGACGCTGCCGCTGCTGCTCGAGAAGGGCTTCGACGAGCTTCCGGTTCTGGATATCGATCATATCAACGTCGGCCCCTACATTCGCAACACGCTCGCGGTCGACAAGAATTCGAACCGCGAGGAAGCCCTCTTCGACATTTATCGCGTTATGCGTCCCGGCGAGCCGCCGACGATGGACACGGCGGAATCGATGTTCCATTCGCTGTTCTTCGACGCGGAGCGCTATGATCTTTCGGCCGTCGGCCGCGTGAAGATGAACATGCGCCTCGATCTCGACGCGCCGGACACGGTGCGGACGCTGCGCCGCGAGGATATTCTCGCGGTGGTGAAGGCGCTCGTGGACCTGCGCGACGGCCGCGGCGAAATCGACGACATCGACCATCTCGGCAACCGCCGCGTCCGCTCGGTCGGCGAGCTGATGGAAAATCAGTATCGCCTCGGCCTGCTGCGCATGGAGCGCGCCATCAAGGAGCGCATGTCCTCGGTCGACATCGACACAGTCATGCCGCAGGATCTGATCAACGCCAAGCCCGCGGCCGCCGCGGTCCGCGAGTTCTTCGGCTCCTCGCAGCTCTCGCAGTTCATGGATCAGACCAACCCGCTCTCCGAGATCACGCACAAGCGTCGTCTCTCGGCGCTGGGTCCGGGCGGCCTGACGCGCGAGCGCGCCGGCTTCGAGGTGCGCGACGTGCATCCGACGCATTACGGCCGCATCTGCCCGATCGAAACGCCCGAAGGCCCGAACATCGGCCTGATCAACTCGCTTGCGACCTTCGCCCGCGTCAATAAATACGGCTTCATCGAAGCGCCCTACCGCCGCGTGCGCGACGGCAAGGTGACGAACGAGGTCGCCTATCTCTCGGCGATGGAAGAGTCGAAATACCATGTCGCGCAGGCCAACGCGCCGGTTGACGCCGACGGCAATCTGACGGAAGACCTCGTGCTCTGCCGCCACGCCGGCGACGTGATGCTGGTGCCGCGCGAGAAGGTCGACGCCATGGACGTGTCGCCCAAGCAGCTCGTCTCGGTCGCCGCGGCGCTGATCCCGTTCCTCGAGAACGACGACGCCAACCGCGCGCTCATGGGCTCGAACATGCAGCGCCAGGCCGTGCCGCTGGTGAAGGCGGATGCGCCGCTCGTCGGCACCGGCATGGAGGCCGTCGTCGCCGCCGACTCCGGCGCCGCGATCTCGGCCCGCCGCACGGGCGTCGTCGATCAGATCGACGCGACGCGTATCGTCATCCGCGCCACGGAAGAACTCGACCCCGCCAAGCCCGGCGTCGACATCTACCGGCTGATGAAATACCAGCGCTCCAACCAGTCGACCTGCATCAATCAGAAGCCGCTCGTGCGCGTCGGCGATCTGGTGAAGAAGGGCGACATCATCGCCGACGGCCCCTCGACGGACCTCGGCGATCTGGCGCTCGGCCGCAACGTGCTCGTCGCCTTCATGCCCTGGAACGGCTACAATTTCGAAGACTCGATCCTACTGAACGAGCGCATCGTCAAGGAGGACGTGTTCACCTCGATCCACATCGACGAATTCGAAGTGATGGCGCGAGACACCAAGCTCGGCCCCGAGGAGATCACCCGCGACATTCCCAACGTCTCCGAAGAGACGCTGAAGAATCTCGACGAGGCCGGCATCGTCTATATCGGCGCCGAGGTGCAGGCGGGCGACATTCTCGTCGGCAAGATCACGCCGAAGGGCGAAAGCCCGATGACGCCGGAAGAAAAGCTCCTGCGCGCGATCTTCGGCGAAAAGGCCTCCGACGTGCGCGACACCTCGTTGCGCGTGCCGCCGGGCGTGCAGGGGACCATCGTCGAGGTGCGCGTCTTCAACCGCCACGGCGTCGACAAGGACGAACGCGCCCAGGCGATCGAGCGCGAGGAGATCGAGCGGCTCGCCAAGGACCGCGACGACGAGCTCGCGATTCTCGACCGCAACGTCTATGCGCGCCTCGGCGAGACCCTCGTGGGCAAGAACGCGATCGCCGGCCCCAAGAGCTTCAAGAAGGATCAGGTTCTCACTCAGGCGATCCTCGACGAATATCCCCGCTCGCAGTGGTGGACCTTCGTGATCGAGGACGACGCGCTGATGGCGTCGATCGAAGCGGTCCGCAAACAGTACGACGAGTCGAAGAAGGGCCTCGAAAACCGCTTCCTCGACAAGGTCGAGAAGCTGCAGCGCGGCGACGAGCTGCCGCCCGGCGTGATGAAGATGGTCAAGGTCTTCGTCGCGGTGAAGCGCAAGATCCAGCCTGGCGACAAGATGGCCGGCCGTCACGGCAACAAGGGCGTCGTCTCGCGCATCGTGCCGCAGGAGGACATGCCCTTCCTCGAGGACGGGACGCCCGTCGATATCGTGCTGAACCCGCTCGGCGTGCCAAGCCGCATGAACGTCGGCCAGATTCTGGAGACGCATCTCGGCTGGGCCTGCGCGGGTCTGGGCAAACAGGTCGGCAAGGCTGTCGACGCCTATATGCGCAGCAAGGACGCAACGCCTGTCCGAGCGGCCCTGAAGGACATCTATGGTCCCGACGAGGAGATCGACCGGATCGACGAGACGACGCTCATCGAGATCGGCAAAGACCTGAAGCGCGGCGTACCGATCGCGACGCCGGTCTTCGACGGCGCGCGAGAGAAGGACATCGTCGACATGCTGGCCAAGGCGGGGCTCTCCTCCTCGGGTCAGGTGACGCTGTTCGACGGGCGCACCGGCGAGACCTTCGACCGCAAGGTGACCGTGGGCTACATCTATATGCTGAAGCTCCACCACCTCGTCGACGACAAGATCCATGCGCGCTCGATCGGCCCCTACTCGCTCGTCACCCAGCAGCCGCTGGGCGGCAAGGCGCAGTTCGGCGGCCAGCGTTTCGGCGAGATGGAGGTGTGGGCGCTCGAAGCTTACGGCGCGGCCTACACGCTTCAGGAAATGCTGACCGTGAAGTCCGACGACGTCGCGGGCCGCACCAAGGTCTATGAGTCGATCGTGCGCGGCGACGATACTTTCGAATCCGGCATTCCGGAGAGCTTCAACGTGCTCATCAAGGAAATGCGCTCGCTGGCGCTCAATGTCGAGCTGACCAATGCTGCGCCGGAGGAGGAAGAGACCGCGCCGGCCGCAGTGGAGGCCGCGGAATAGTCGATGCGACTGTCGCCCGCCACGACGAGGACCGAAGCGATGACGCAATCCAGCAGCCGAAGAGCGGCTCTGGAGGGCGTCGCTTCGATCGCAGGGACGGGCGCCGCCCTTTGAGATTTTACGACGCAGGAAGAGCGGGTTTCCCGCCCCGGCGTCCCAGGAGAAGACCATGAATCAGCAAGAGGTCATGAATCTCTTCAATCCGGTCGTGGCGACGCAGGCCTTCGACCAGATCAGGATTTCGATCGCGAGCCCGGAGAAAATTCTCTCCTGGTCGTTCGGCGAAATCAAAAAGCCCGAGACGATCAACTACCGTACCTTCAAGCCCGAGCGCGACGGCCTGTTCTGCGCGCGCATCTTCGGGCCGATCAAGGACTACGAGTGCTTGTGCGGCAAGTACAAGCGCATGAAATACAAGGGCGTCATCTGCGAGAAGTGCGGCGTCGAGGTCACGCTCGCGCGCGTGCGGCGCGACCGCATGGGCCATATTTCCCTCGCCGCGCCGGTGGCGCATATCTGGTTCCTGAAGTCGCTGCCCTCGCGCATCGGCCTTCTGCTCGACATGACGCTGAAGGATCTCGAGCGTATTCTCTACTTCGAGTCCTATATCGTCATCGATCCGGGCCTCACGCCGCTGAAGGAGCGTCAGCTCCTCTCGGAAGAGGAATATCTCACCGCACAGGACGAATTCGGCCAGGACACGTTCACGGCCATGATCGGCGCCGAGGCGATCCGCCGGCTGCTCGAGTCGATGGACCTCGAGGGCATCGCCGCGTCGCTGCGTCAGGAGATCGCCGAGGCGAAGACGGAGCTCAAGCCCAAGAAGCTCGCCAAGCGCCTGAAGATCATCGAGGCCTTCATCCAGTCGGGCAACCGCCCGGAATGGATGATTCTGAAAGAAATTCCGGTCATTCCGCCTGATCTGCGTCCGCTCGTGCCGCTTGACGGCGGGCGTTTCGCGACCTCCGATCTGAACGACCTCTACCGCCGCGTCATCAACCGCAACAACCGCCTCAAGCGGCTGATCGAGCTGCGCGCGCCGGACATCATCATCCGCAACGAAAAGCGCATGTTGCAGGAGGCCGTCGACGCGCTGTTCGACAACGGCCGCCGCGGCCGCGTGATCACGGGCGCCAACAAGCGTCCGCTGAAGTCGCTCGCCGACATGCTGAAGGGCAAGCAGGGCCGCTTCCGTCAGAACCTGCTCGGCAAGCGCGTCGACTATTCCGGCCGTTCGGTGATCGTCGTCGGCCCCGAGCTGAAGCTACATCAATGCGGCCTGCCCAAGAAGATGGCGCTGGAGCTGTTCAAGCCCTTCATCTATTCGCGTCTCGACGCGAAGGGCTATTCGGCGACCGTGAAGCAGGCCAAGAAGCTCGTCGAGAAGGAGAAGCCCGAGGTCTGGGATATTCTCGACGAGGTCATCCGCGAGCATCCGGTGCTCCTGAACCGCGCGCCGACGCTGCATCGCCTCGGCATTCAGGCCTTCGAGCCGGTGCTGATCGAGGGCAAGGCGATCCAGTTGCATCCGCTGGTCTGCGCCGCCTTCAACGCCGACTTCGACGGCGACCAGATGGCCGTGCACGTTCCGCTGTCGCTCGAGGCGCAGCTCGAGGCGCGCGTCCTGATGATGTCGACGAACAACATCCTGCATCCGGCCAATGGTCAGCCGATCATCGTGCCGTCGCAGGACATCGTTCTGGGCCTCTATTATCTGACGCTGGAGCGCGACGGCGAGCCGGGCCAGGGCATGTGCTTCGCCAACCAGGGCGAGATCGAGCACGCGCTCGCCGCCAAGGCGGTCACGCTGCACACCAAGGTCAAGGGCCGTGGCTGGACCTATGATGCGGCGGGCAACCGCGTGTCGAAGATCTTCGACACCACCCCTGGGCGCCTCATGCTCGGGCAGTTGCTGCCGAAACATCACAAGATACCTTTCGACGTCGTCAACAAGCTCATGACGAAGAAAGAGATCTCGAACATGATCGACACCGTCTACCGCAACTGCGGTCAGAAGGAGACCGTCATCTTCTGCGACCGCATCATGGCGCTCGGCTTCCGCGAGGCCTTCAAGGCCGGCATCTCCTTCGGCAAGGACGACATGGTCGTGCCGGAGACGAAGGAGAAGATCGTGTCCGAGACGCGCGCCGCGGCGAAGGAATATGAGCAGCAATACAACGACGGCCTGATCACCCAGGGTGAGAAATACAACAAGGTCGTCGACGCCTGGGCGAAATGCTCGGAGAAGCTCGCCGAGGAGATGATGCAGCGCATCTCCGCCGTCCGCAAGGATGACCTGGGACGCGACATGCCGATCAACTCGATCTACATGATGTCGCATTCGGGCGCCCGCGGTTCGCCGACGCAGATGCGCCAGCTTGCCGCGATGCGCGGCCTGATGGCCAAGCCCTCGGGCGAGATCATCGAGACGCCGATCATCTCCAACTTCAAGGAGGGGCTGACGGTTCTCGAATACTTCAACTCCACCCACGGCGCCCGCAAGGGTCTCGCCGACACGGCGTTGAAGACCGCAAACTCGGGCTATCTGACGCGACGTCTCGTCGACGTGGCGCAGGACTCGATCATTTCGTCGACCGATTGCGGTTCGCAGGGCGGCATCCGGATGCGCGCGATCATCGACGCGGGTCAGATCGTCGCCTCGCTCGCCTCCCGCATCCTCGGCCGCACGGCCGCCGAGGATCTGAAGGCGCCGGACGGCCGCGTCATCGTGCCCGCGGGCGATATGATCCAGGAATGGCATCTCGAGCCGATCAACGCCGCCGGCATTCAGGAGGTGAAGATCCGCTCGGTGCTCACCTGCGAGGCCAAGAACGGCGTCTGCGCCAAGTGCTACGGCCGCGACCTCGCGCGCGGCACGCCCGTCAACATGGGCGAGGCCGTGGGCGTCATCGCGGCGCAGTCCATTGGCGAGCCGGGCACGCAGCTCACCATGCGCACCTTCCACATCGGCGGCGCGGCGCAGCTTGCGGACCAGTCCTTCATCGAATCGAATTTCGAAGGCACGGTGCATGTGCGCAACCGGCATGTGGCCCGCAACTCGGACGGCGACCTCATCGTCATGGCGCGCAATGTCGCCGTGGTGATCCTCGGGCCGGACGGCGTCGAGCGCGCCGTGAACCGTATCCAATACGGCGCCAAGCTGAAGGTCGACGAGGGCGATACCGTCAAGCGGGGCCAGCGGATCGCGGAATGGGATCCCTATACGCGTCCCATCATCAGCGAGGTGGACGGCGTCATCGGCTTCGAGGATCTCGTCGAAGGCCAGTCCATGTCGGAGACGATCGACGAATCGACCGGCATCGCCAAGCGCATGGTCATGGATTATCGCCTCAATCTGCGATCGGCGAGCCTCAAGCCCTCGATCGTGATCAAGGGCGCCGACGGCAAGATCGCCAAGCTCGCGCGCGGCGGCGACGCCCGCTATCTCCTGCCCGTCGACTCGATCATCGCAGTCGAGCCCGGCGGCACGGTGAAGGCCGGCGACATTGTCGCGCGTATTTCGGTCGAAAGCGCCAAGACCCGCGACATCACGGGCGGTCTGCCGCGCGTCGCCGAGCTCTTCGAGGCGCGCCGGCCGAAGGACCACGCGATCATCGCGGAGATTTCTGGCACGGTGCAGTTTGGCCGCGACTACAAGAACAAGCAGCGTCTGTCGATCATTCCGAGCGAGGAAGGCGCCGACCCCGTCGAATATCTGATCCCGAAGGGCAAGCACATTCACCTTCAGGACGGCGACGTGGTCGAGAAGGGCGATTACATCGTCGACGGCAATCCGGCGCCGCACGACATTCTGGCGATCAAGGGCGTGGAGGAGCTCGCGGCTTACCTCGTCAACGAGATCCAGGAGGTCTATCGTCTCCAGGGCGTGAACATCAACGACAAGCACATCGAAGTGATCGTGCGCCAGATGTTGCAGAAGGTCGACATCGTCGATCCGGGCGACACCGGCTTCCTCGAGGGCGAGCAGGTCGACAATGTCGAGCTCGACGAGACGAACGCCAGGACGATCGAGAATGGCGGCAAGCCCGCGAGCGGGACGCCGGTGCTGCTCGGCATCACCAAGGCGTCGCTGCAGACGCGCTCCTTCTTCTCGGCCGCCTCCTTCCAGGAGACGACGCGCGTCCTCACCGAGGCCGCCGTCAACGGCAAGATCGATCCGCTCGTGGGTCTCAAGGAGAACGTCATCGTCGGCCGTCTGATCCCGGCCGGCACTGGCGCGGCGATGGCCAAGTTCCGCGGCATCGCCTCCGGCCGCGACGACCTCATCATCACGCAACGTGCCGAGGCCGCCGAGCCGGCTCCGGCCCCGGCGTTGCCGCCCGCGGAGTAAAGGCGCGCGCCTTTGCGACCGCACGGCGAGAACACAGGGCCGCCCCACAAGGGCGGCCTTTTCCCTTTCACAAGAAGGAAAGCGCATGATCGAGGCGGTCCTCTCCCTGCCCGCCCGCGCCGCGCGCGCGCTCATTCTCCTCTATCGCGTCACCTTTTCCGCCTTCGCCGGCCGGAGTTGCCGCTATGCGCCGACCTGTTCGGATTATGCGGAGGAAGCGATCGCCAGGCACGGCCTCTGGGCCGGCGGCTGGATGGGCTTCGCACGCATCTGCCGCTGCCGTCCGGGCGGCGGCGAGGGATTCGATCCCGTCCCCGAGGCGTTGCCCGGGAACGCCAGCGCATGCACGCCCTGGCGCTACGCGCGCTGGCGAGGTCCGTTCCGCTGCGAAGAGGCGGAAGACAGCCGCTAGGTCTTCGCCATAAGCTCGAGCGCGAGCGCATAGATCCGCGCGCGGGACCCCTCGGGCAAGGTGCGCAAGACTTCGAGATAGGTCTGGCCGGCGGCGCACATCCTGGCGTCGTCGAGCGGCGGGTCGGGCATCTTGCCGTCCAGCAAGGCGTCGATTTCCGCCTTGCCGAGGCCGCGCGCGGCCAGCGCCGTTTCGAGCGCCTTGAAATCGGCTTCGGTGGGCGGGCTGCGGGAAAGGTTTTTCGCCTTGCCGTTCACCATCGCCTCCAGCCCGGCCATCGCCATGCTGGCGACGAGGGGCCGCTGCGCAGCGGCGAAACGCTGGAAGTCCTGATTGGTCGCGCCATAAAGGAAGGCGACGCACATTTTCTTGTCCTCCCGCGCCACCGCCTGCAACACAGCCAGCTGCTCGGAGAACACGCGCGCCATCGCCTCTGGCTCGGCCTTGGCGGCGAACTCCCCGCGCGACTGGCGCAGGCTTCGGACGGTTTCGGAGAGATAATAATCGACGCTCTGCTCGGTCTTCGTCTGCGAGAGCCGCTCCGCAAAATCCTGGAGCATCCGTTCGTAATCGCTCGTGAAGGTTTCCCGCAGCCGCGCAAAGAATCGCGCATATTCAGGCGTCTGCGCGATCTCCGTCTCCACGATCTGCCGCGCGGAAGCGAGGTCGAGCGGACCGCTCAAGGCGGCGATGGCCCCGCCCGGCCGCGGTGGGCTGAACGCCATGATCATCATCCCGACGCCGAGGCAGATCGCCACGACGGCGGCGGCGGCGAGCGCCAGAATTCTTTCAACGAAGAGCATTCAGCAAGCCTGTGACGCGCAGAGCGGACGCCCGAATTTAGGCAAAGGCCGCCGTGAAGCAAGTTCTAAGCTTTTCGCAGGCGTTCGAGCCGCGCGCTTTCAGCGCGGCGCGCCACGAGCAGCGCGATATGATTATTGAGATCATAGGTCCAATGGCCGCGACGCGCCCGCTCGGCGCGCAAGGCGCGCTCGATTTCGCGCAGGATCAGCCCTGCGGCCTGAGGCGTTTCGCTCAGGATCGTCTCCGCCGACAGACGGTGAAAGCGGGACAAGGCATGAGCGCGATTGTAGGCGGCGAGGCTTGCGACGAGCGCCGCCTCGACGGCGGGCCGCGCCGCCGCCTCCAGCCTCTCGAAAACCTGGGTCTTTGCGCTCGCTTTCGAGTTCTTGGCTCTGGTCATGGTTCGATCCTCCAGACGCCGAGGATCGACTCCGTGGACCCCCCTGGGGAAAGAATATTTTCCATTGAATAGGATTTTTTTCCGTCATAAGCTTTGCCTTGTCATAGCGAATGGAGACCGAGATGACGCAGGCTTTTCTCGAGACGAGTTTTTTTCCACCCCCACCGATCGGGGGGCTCAGCACGGCGGCGGCGGCGGCGGCGGCCGGCCTTCCGGCGGCGGCCCTCGCTGATCCCTGGCGGCGGCGGGCGCATGTCGCGCGGGCGCGCCACCTCGCGGTTTACCTTCATCATGTCGCGCTCGGGGCGAGCCTTTCGGCTTGCGCCCGCGACTTCGCCGGAGATCGCGCCTCGATGCGCTATGCCTGCGCCCGCATCGAGGACCTGCGCGACGATCCCGCCTTCGACCGCTGCGCAGCCCGGCTGGAGCAGGCGCTTGCCGCTCAGCGCGACATGGTCCTGTCGCTCGTCTCGGCGCAAGAAGGAGCCGGACAATGAGCAAAGCCACGAAAACTCGGGAAGAAACGGCGGCGCGCGCACTCGAGCGGCTGGCGCGCGCGCTCGGCGAGGCCGGCGCCAGCGCGGTTCGCAGCGATTTCGAGGACGACACGCTCGTCGTTCTGGTCCCCCGCAAGGGCGTCACAGTGCCGCGCGCCCGATTTGCGGCCACGATCGGCGGGCAAGCCGTGGCGCAGGGCCTCGCGAAATGGGACTGCGACGGCGCGGCGCGGCGCCTGCGTCTGACTGACGGCGGCCGCGCCTTCCTGCGCCGGCTGGCGGCCGCCGATCCGGAGCTCGATCCCTTCCGCGCCCAGCATGGCGACCACGCCCGCCGCGCGCCCGAAAAAGGCGCGCGCCCGACGCTGGTGAACGACGCCGAGAGCCCGCTCGCCTGGCTCGCCCGGCGCAAGGGCGCGGATGGGCGGCCTTTCCTCGAACCCGTCCAGTTCGAGGCGGGCGAGCGATTCCGCCGCGACATCGAGCAGGCGCAGATTCTCCAGCGCGTCACCGCCCGCTGGGAGGCCGCCGCCGCCTCCCGGCGCGGGGCCGACGCCGGCGTCGTGGTCACGGAGATCGCGATGGACGCGCGACGGCGCCTCGCCCGCGCCCATGACGCCGTCGGGCCGGATCTCGCCGGCCTGCTCACCGACGTCTGCGGCTATCTCAAGGGGTTGGAGATGGTCGAAAGCGAGCGCGGCTGGCCCGCGCGCTCGGGGAAGGTGGTCTTGAAGATCGCGCTCGGACGCCTCGCGCGCCATTACGGCATGGGCGACAGGGCGACCGGCCCCGCCCGGGCGAAGGGCCTGTTGCACTGGGGCGCAGAGGACTACCGGCCCAGCCTGTAAGAAAGCCCGCCGGCGCCGGAGCCTCCGGCGCCGGCGTCACGCCGGGAGCGCGTCGCGCGCTTCTTTCCTGATGCGCTCGACCATCGAACGCAGGCCGTTGGCGCGCTGGGGCGTGAGATGGTCGGCGAGGCCGAGCTGCTTGAACAGCGGCGCTGCGTCCGTCTCGACGATCTCCTGCGCGCGGCGGCCGGAATAGAGCGCCAGCACCAGCGCGACGAGGCCGCGCACGATATGCGCGTCGCTGTCGCCGCGAAAGGTGAGAACCGGCGCGCCATCCGCGTCCCGTCCGCGCGTCGTCTCGAGCCAGACCTGGCTGGCGCAGCCGCGCACCTTGTTCTGGTCCGTATAGGCGTCCTTGGGCAGCGGCTCGAGCGTGCGGCCGAGCTCGATGAGATAGCGATAGCGGTCCTCCCACTCCTCGAGCAGCTCGAAATTGCCGATGATGTCGTCGATGGCCATACGCCTTCCCCTGTTACCCGCCCATTGTAGACCAGCCGCGCGCCCTTTCCATGCGGCAAGCGAATCCCTAAGCTTCCGAGCCATCATCACTTGCCGGGGCGCACGCGCGTCCCGATTTTCTGGAGATGCATATGAGCATCATGTCCCGCTGGCGCCTCCTCGCCCTTGCGATTCTCGCCGCCCTTTCGCTCTCCGGCTGCGGCTACAATACGATTCCGACGCTCGAAGAAAACGCCAAGGCCAAATGGGCCGCGGTCCAGTCGCAATATCAGCGCCGCGCCGACCTCATCCCCAATCTCGTCGCCACCGTGCAGGGCTACGCCAAGCAGGAAAAGGACGTGCTCACCTCCGTGACGGAAGCGCGCGCCAAGGCGACGTCGGTGAAGATCGACGCCTCGAACCTCACGGACCCCGAAAAGATGAAGCAGTTCCAGGAGGCGCAGGCCCAGCTCACGGGCGCGCTCGGCCGGCTGCTCGCCGTGAGCGAAGCCTATCCCGACCTCAAATCCAACCAGAACTTCCTCGCGCTTCAATCCCAGCTCGAAGGGACGGAGAATCGCATCAATGTCGCGCGGCGCGACTATATCGAGGCCGTGCGGGAATATAACCTCTCCCTGCGCACATTCCCCACCCTGCTCTGGGCCAAGACCTTCTTCGCCGACGCCAAGCCCATGGCGGAGTTCACCGCGAGCGAGGCCGCCCAGCAGGCTCCGCAGGTGAAGTTTTAGCATGGCCGCCGAGCGCCCGCCCGAAGAGCTTGGCGCGCTTTGCAAGGAGCGCGACGCCATGTGGGCGCATATGCGGCAGGAGGCGGAGGACGCGCTTGGGCGCGACCCCGCGCTCGCCCCGCTCTTCATGGGCGAACTTCTGAATCGTCACAGTCTCGAGGAGGCGGTGATCCATCGCGTGAGCGGCCGGCTCGGCACCACGGCGATCGACGCCGCCGCCATCGCCGACGCCTTTCTCGCCGCGCTCGACAGCGAGCCGGCGCTGGGCGACGCCTTCCGCGCCGATGCCGCGGCCTATGTGGAGCGCGACCCCGCCTGTCGCCGCCTCATCGAGCCGCTGCTCTACTTCAAGGGCTATCACGCGATCCAGGCGTCGCGCCTCGCCCATGCGCTGTGGCGCGCCGGAAAGCGCGACTTCGCCTTCTACGTCCAGAGCCGCACGTCGGACGCGCTCGCCGCAGACATTCATCCGGCGGCGCGCTTCGGCAAGGGGATTTTCCTCGACCACGCCACGGGCTTCGTCGTCGGCGAGACGGCGGTCGTCGAGGACGACGTGTCCATCCTTCACGGCGTGACGCTCGGCGGCACTGGAAAGGTCGCCGGCGACCGTCACCCAAAGATCCGGCGCGGCGTCATGATCGGCGCCGGGTCGAAAATCCTCGGCAATATCGAGATCGGCCAATGCTCGCGCATCGCGGCGGGCTCGGTCGTGCTGCACGCCGCGCCGCCCAATTCCATCGTCGCGGGCGTGCCGGCGAAGGTCGTCGGCGTGGAGCCGGCCGCGCAGCCGGCTCGTGACATGGACCAACTATTGCGCGGGCTCGCGTATGATTCCTTCGATTACGTGATCTGAGGCCGGCTCACCGCCCCGTAAACTTCGGCGCGCGCTTCTCGAGGAAAGCCGCGCGCCCCTCCATGTAATCCGCGCTGTCGAAACATTGCGCCGCGAGCGCCTCGCAAGCGTCGAGGCTCGGCGCATTGGGCAAGCCGGCGGCGGCGCGGATGGCGGCCTTGGCGGCTTTCAGCGTCAGCGGCGCATTTGCGGCGATGGTGTCGGCGAGCGCCGCCACGGCGCCGTCGAAGCTCTCCGGCTCCAGAACCTGAGACAGGAAGCCCGTCGCCAGCGCCTCCTGCGCGGTGAGGCGGCGGGCCGTGAAGAACATCTCCAAGGCGCGCTGCGCGCCGACCGCCGCCACGACATAGCGCATGGCCGAGGGCGGATAGCCGACGCCAAGCCGCCCGGCGGGAATGGCGAAGGCCGCGCCCGCCTGCGCCACCCGCAGATCGCAGGCCGAGGCGAGCCCCATGCCGCCACCCATGCAGAAGCCCGAAATGGCCGCGATGGTCGGCTTCGAACAGGCCGAGATGGCCTCGAAGGCCTCGACATTGGCCTGCTCATAGGCCCGCCCGCCGCCGCTCGTGGCGCGCACGGTCGAGAATTCCGAAATATCCGCGCCCGAACAGAACGGGAGGCCCGGCGCGCCGCTCATGACGACGACGCGCGCCTCCGGCTCGGCGTCGATCGCGGCCATCAGCGCCGGCAGCGCCCGCCACATTTCGAGGTCGAAGGCGTTGCGCTTGGCGCCATTGTCGATGAGGAGACGCGCGACCCCTTGATGAAGATCAACGCGCAGCTTGGAGGAAGGTGAATCGATGGGCATGGAAGAGATGTAGCAAAAACCGCCACGTCTCCAACAGGACGAAAACGCGTCCGGTGGTCTGCGACGCCAGGTCACACCCGGCCGCCCGCCTTCGCGACCTCTTGCCACAGTCCGCACGCGCCGCGAGGGAGTAAACAAATTGCATGGATTGCTGACGCGCATGGGAGCGGTCATGGCGGTTGGAACAGACAAATTCGGATCGCCCGGCGCGCTCAGAATGGCGCTGGCCTTCGCGGTCTTCGTGCACCATACGACGAAGTTCAATCTCGGCATGTCCGCCGTGCTGATCTTTTTCGTCCTCAGCGGCTATTGGGTCGCGACCATGTGGACGAAAACATACTCCAAGACGACCCTCGCCTATTTCACTTTTCTCGTCTCGCGCTTCTGGCGCGTTGCGCCGGTCTTTGCGCTGTGCTCTGCGATCGCCTGGACGCTCCTTTGGTGGCGCGGCGTCGCGCCGGCGGACGCGGGCGGACTCATGCGGCAGCTCTTCTCCAATGTCATGATCCTCGGCTATAATTCGCTTTCCTATCAGGCGAATGTGCCGGGCTGGTCGCTCGACATGGAGATGCAGTTCTATCTCGTCGCGCCCGTGATCGTCTTCCTCGTCTCGCGAAACATTTTCGTCCTGCTCGGCTGCATCGTCCTGTCGCTGCTGGCGCCGAAGTTCGGCGGCTCGGCGACCGTGCTGCCGTTCCTGTATTTCTTCGGCATCGGCGTCGCGGCCGCGACCCATGGGCTCGCGCCCAGCCGGCGGCTCGCCTATGCTTCCCTTGGCGCGACCTTCGCCCTGCTCGCAGTCTATGCGGTGATCTTCTTTGCCAAAGTCGCGGCCGATCCGGCGCAGACCGGACTTCTCGTCTTCAGCAGCAAGGCCAATCTGTTCATCGCCGTGATGATGACGCCCTGGGCGATCTACACGACGAAGCAGAAGAGCGGCTCGACCGACCGCATGTTCGGCGACCTCTCCTACATCTTCTATCTTCTGCACTGGTCGGTGATCGGCGCCATCGGCACGGGCGAGGGCTCCTCTCTCGAGCGGTTTGCGCTCTGCGCCGAGGCGGTCGTGGTCATCCTCGCGGCCTCCTGGCTGATCTGGCTCGTGTTCGACCGGCCGATCGGCAGGCTGCGGGCCGCCTGGGTGGCCGGCCGGCGCATCATCGGCGAGGCGGGCGCCCTGCAACCGGCCCTCGCCTGATCTCTTCGGCCCGGGCGCGAAGCCAGGCCTCTGGATCCACGGCGCAAACGACGAGTGGCGGGGGAACCGCGAAGCTGATAGCCTGCGGCGCATCGTGGTCTCCTGGCCTTGCCGGCGAGGAGACAGCCGGGGCGCTTCGCTTTGCTGAGAGAAGGTTTCGCAATACTTCTGCCGGAGTTGCGGCGTGCGCTTTTCGTCCTTGCCGTCACCACCGGCCTGACGCTTCTGACCGTCAAGCGCACGGACGAGCCCGTCGTCGCCTGTTCCATCGTCAACAGTGGTCCCGACAATTACCGCGTGCTCGTCGTCGGGGAATCCTGGGCCTCCGACGGCAAGCTCTTCCCGGAGCTGCCGGAGGCGGCCTCCAACCGGCTCGGCGGCCGGGGCGTCGAGGCGTGCAGCGTCGCCTTCAACGGCCGCAACTCGCGGCTTCTCTATTCGGAGCTGCGCGAAAAATTTCCCCGTTACAAGCTCTATTCGCTCTTTGACGGCAGGCCGCCGAACAAGGTCATTGTCATGAACGGCGTCAACGACGAGATCCAGCACGTCGGCGCGGGCAATTATGTGGAGTTCACCAAGAAACTCATCGAATATTTTCCCGACGCCGGCGATGTGGAGGTCATCTCCATACCGCGGGTGAACGAACGCTGGTTCAAGCCGCCCAATCTCTTCAGCCGCATGAAGCGCAACGTGCTGCGCTGTTTCTACGACGGCTGCGATTTCCAGGTGAACGACGTCTATCGCGTCGCCCTGTGGCGCGACCACCCCGACCTGCATGTGATCGAATTCGACAATTTCATCGACAGATTCGAGGGCCACGAGGAATATTACAAATTCGACGGCGTGCATCTCACCGATGAATGGCTGCACAAATACGGCGCCTTCATCGGCCGGGCGATGGCGCTGCCGCACCGCATGGCCGAACAAAAATAGCGGCGGCCTGCTATAAGCGCGCCATGGATCTTCTCTCCCGCCTCCTGCACCGCGACGGGCTGATGCTCGTCATCGACAAGCCGGCGGGCGTTCCCGTGCATCGCGGCCCCAAAGGGGGACCGAGCCTCGAGGACGCCTTCGATCAGCTGCGCTTCGGCCTGCCCCGCGTCCCCGCCCTCGCCCATCGGCTCGACAAGGACACCTCCGGCTGTCTTGTGCTCGGCCGCCATCGCAAGGCGCTTGACCGGCTGGGCAAGCTGTTCAAGACGGGCCGAATCGCCAAGACCTATTGGGCCGTCGTCGAGGGCGCGCCCCAGGAGGAGGCCGGCGAGATCGACCTGGCGCTCGGCCGCCTCGACGCCGCGCGCGGCTGGTGGATGCGGCCGGACCCGCTGGGCCTGCCCTCGCGCACGAGTTGGCGCGTCCTCGGCCGCTCGGCCGACGGCGCCCGCGCCTTTGTCGAATTCACCCCCCACACCGGCCGCACGCATCAGATTCGCGTCCATGCGCAGGCGATGGGCTGGCCGATCCTGGGCGATCCGGTCTATGGCGGGGGCCGCCGCGAGGGCGCGCCGCCGCTGCATCTCCACGCCAGGGCCATCGCCATTCCCTTGCAGGACAGCAAGCCGACGGTGAACGTCACGGCGCCGGCGCCCGACCATATGCGCGAGGCTCTGGCCGCCTGCGGCTGGCGCGCGGACGCCGCGGCGCCCGAGGCTTTGGCGCCCGATTTGCCAAAAGCGTCCGAAGCGCTCAAATTAGCGGACTGAATCCGAAGGAGAAGCGACAGTGGCGCCGACATTTGCGCCCCTCAGGGACGCCCCGGAGCGGGCCGATGCGACGAATGCGAGCCGCTTCGCGCTCGACCGCACGGCTCTCGACAGACTGGCCGATCTCGCGCTCGACGGCGCGAGGCGCGGCGGCGCGGCCTATGCCGACATTCGCCTCGGCGAGACGCTGCGCGAATATGCGCAGGCCAAGGACGACCGCCTGGAGCATTTCGACGAGCGATCGACGCGCGGCTTCGGCCTGCGCGTGCTGCTCGACGGCTCCTGGGGCTTCTACGGCGCGCGCCGGCTCGACGAGGCGAGCATTCGCGAGGGCGTCGCGCGCGCGCTGGAGAACGCCCGCGCCGTCCGCCCCATTCAGGGCGCGCCCATCGCGCTCGAGCGGCTCCCGGCCCACGAGGCCGAATGGGCCATGCCCATGGGCGTCGATCCTTTCTCCGTCTCCACGAGCGAGAAATCCGACCTTCTGCTCGCGATCTGCGCGAGCGCGCGCGACAATGGCGCCGATTTCTGCTCGGCCTCGCTTTCACTCGCGCGCGAGGAGCGGCTTTTCGCCAATAGTTTCGGCGCGCGCATCCGCCAGACCCGCACGCGCGTCCATCCGACGTTCACCGCCACGGCCGTCGACCGCGCCGCCGGGCGCATGGCCTCGCGCGACAGCCTCGTTCCGGCGCGGGGCGCCGGCTGGGAGTATGTGACCGACGCCGGGCTCGTCGCGGAAGCGGCGGAGGCCGGGGCGCAGGCGCGCGCCAAGCTCACCGCCAAGCCCGTCGTCTCCGGCGACTACGACATCATCATCGATCCGACCAATCTCTGGCTCACCATCCACGAAACGGTTGGCCATTCGACCGAGCTCGACCGCGTGCTCGGCTGGGAGGCGAATTTCGCCGGCACGAGCTTCGTGAAGCCCCATATGCGTGGGGATCTGCGCTTCGGCTCGGAGCTGATGACCATCGTCGCCGACCGTTCGCAGCCGGGCGCGCTCTCGACGATCGGCTTCGACGACGACGGCGCCCCGGCCTCCTCGGCCGAATTCAACATCATCGAAAAGGGCGTGCTGAAGAACTTCCAGATGGCGCTGGGCCAGGCGCATTACATCGGCCTGTCGGCGTCGAACGGCTGCGCCTACGCCGATAGCCCCACGGCCTTCCCCATACAGCGGATGCCGAACATCTCGCTCGCGCCCAACCCCGAAAAATGCACGCTCGACGACCTCCTCTCGGGGGTCGAAAAGGGGATTTACGTCGTCGGCGCCGGAAGCTGGAGCATCGACCAGCAGCGCGACAATTTCCAGTTCGGCGGGCAGCTCTTCTACGAGATCAAGGACGGCAGGCTCGGCGAATTGCTGCGCGACGGCGCCTATCAGGGCCGCACGATTCCCTTCTGGAACGCGCTCGACGGGCTCGGCGACGCCTCGACCTATCACCTCGACGGCACCTTCACCTGCGGCAAGGCGGAGCCGGTGCAGGTCGCGCCGGTCTCCCACGGCAGCCCGCCCGCGCGCTTCCGCAATGTCCGCGTGCTGAACACGACTGGCGACGAATAATCGCATGTTTCTCACCTCAGACGACGCGAAGACAATCGCCGGGAAAATCATCGCGCGCTCCAACGCCGACGCCTGCGTCGTGAAGATCGACGGCGGCGAGGATTACAGCCTGCGTTTCGCGCGCGGCGGCGCTACCACCAATCTCGCCATTTCCGAGACGAGCCTGCGCATTTCCTCCCATATCGGCGGGCGCGTCGGCTCGGTGACGACGACGCGCCTCGACGAGGCCGCGCTCGACGCCGCTCGCGTCCGCTCGGAGGAGATCGCCCGCATGTTGCCGGTCGATCCCGACTATGTCGCGCCATTGGGGCCGCAGGACTATGAAACCTCGGCGCGCTACGACGACAACGCGGCCGCGCTGCGGCTCGATACGCTCGCGGCCCAGGCGGCGCGGGTGATCGAGGAAGGCGCGCGCGTCGGCGTCGATACGTTCGGCTGCGCGTCGAGCGCGCGGCGCTTCGAGGCGCTGGCGACGAGCGCCGGCCTCTTCGCCTATGACCGGCGCAGCGAGATCGACCTTTCGGCCACGGCGCGCAACAAATCCGACAGATGGTCCGGCTGGGCGGGCGCGCATCAGTTCTTCGCCGGGCGCCTCGACGCGGAGAGCATCGCGCGCCGCGCCTGCGAGAAGGCCGCGCATGACGCCGAGCCCGTCGATCTCGAGCCCGGCGATTACACCGTGATCCTCGAGCCGGTCGCCGTCGCCGAACTCGCCTTCTGGGCCTTGAGTGCGATGGATGCGCGGGCGGCGGACGAAGGCCGCAGCTTCTACGCGCGCCCCGGCGGCGGCGCGCTGATCGGCGAGACGCTCTTCGACGAGAAACTCACGATCCGCATCGACCCCGCCGATCCGCTCGCGCCGGAAGGCGGCGTCGGCTACGAGGGCGTGCCGCATCGCGCCCGCGCCTTCATCGACAGGGGCGTCGTCTCTTCGCTTTATCGCTCGCGCGCCTGGGCGCAGAAGACCGGCGCCGAGGCCATTCCTTTCGCGCGCAATTTCATCATGGAGGGCGGCGACGCCACGCTCGACGACATGGTCCGCTCGGTGAAGCGCGGCGTGCTGGTGACGCGCATCTGGTACGAGAACATGGTCGAGCCCAAGGGCCTGCTGCTCACCGGCCTCACCCGAGACGGCAACTTCCTGATCGAGAACGGCCGCGTGACCGCGCCCGTGCGCAACATGCGCTTCAATCAGCGGCTCGGCGATCTCTTCGCCAATATCGTCGCGCTCGGGCCGACGGAACGGACATGGCGCGCGGCCGGCGGCGGCGGCGCGGCGGCGGCCCCGCCGATGCTCGTCGAGAAGTTCCATTTCTCATCGAAATCCAGCGGCGTGTAAGTCATCCCGCCGCCGCGAGGTCAAACGGAGCGCGCCCCTTCATGTTTCTTCGTTTTCTCGCGGCATGCGTCGCGCTCCTTGTCGCGCTTCCGGCGCTCGCGCTCGACAAGGTGACCTTCGCCACCAACTGGCGCGCGCAGGCCGAGCATGGCGGCTTCTATCAGGCGGCCGCCGATGGCACCTATGCGCGCTATGGGCTCGACGTCCGCATCCAGCAGGGCGGGCCGCAGGTCAACGCGCGGCTCTTGCTCGCGGCGGGACGCGTCGACTTCGCCATGGGCGCCAATACGATTCAGATGTTCGAATCGGTGCAGCAGAACGTGCCGCTCGTCACGGTCGCGAGCATGTTCCAGATCGATCCCGTCATCTTCATGTCGCATCCGGGCGAAGGGCTCGACCGCTTCGAGGATTTGCCGAAAGCGACCGTCTTCATCGCAAACGACATGCGCGCCTCCCTGTGGCAATGGCTGAAACAGGCCTATGGTTTTCAGGACGGAAAAGTGAAGCCCTATGGCTTCAACTCGGCGCCCTTCATCGCCGACAGGAAGTCGATCCAGCAGGGGTTTCTCACCTCCGAGCCCTATGCCGTCGAAACGCAGGGCGGCTTCAGGCCCAATGTTTTCCTGCTTTCGGACGTGGGCTACGACAGCTATTCGACGACGATCGAGACGCGGGCCGACACGATCGAAAAGAAGCCCGATCTCGTGCAGCGCTTCGTCGACGCCTCGATCATCGGCTGGTACAATTATCTTTACGGCGACAACGCCGCCGCCAATGCGGCGATCAAGCGCGACAATCCGGAGATGACCGACGGACAGATCGCTTTTTCGCTGGCGAAACTGAAGGAGCGCGAAGTCGTCGACGGGGGCGACGCCCGCACCTATGGCGTCGGCGTCATGACCGATCAGCGCATGAAGAGCTTCTTTCAGAAAATGGCGAAGGCGGGCGTCGCGCCGGCGGACCTCGATTACGCAAAAGGCTATACGCTGCGCTTCATCGGCAAGAAGGTCGGCATGGATCTGCGGCCATGAGCGACTCTCTCTTCATCGCAAGCGAAGAAAAGTCCTCGGGACGCGCACGGGACGCGCTCGCGCCGATCCTCGTTTCGCTCCAGAACGTCGGCAAGACCTTTCCCAACGGCGTCACGGCGCTTGCAGGCCTCGAACTCGACGTGCGGCAGGGCGAGACGCTGACGCTGCTCGGCCCTTCGGGCTGCGGCAAATCCACCGTGCTGCGCCTGATCGCGGGACTGACCGAACCGAGCGCCGGCGCCATCGTCTGGGCCGACGACTCGGCGCGACGAAACATCGGCTTCGTCTTTCAGGACCCGACGCTGCTCCCCTGGGCCAATGTGTTCGACAATGTCTTTCTGCCGCTGCGCCTTGCCGGCGAGAGCCGCGCCGGCTCGCGCGAGCGGGTCATGGACGCGCTGGAGCGGGTCGGCCTCGCCGATTTCGCCCGGGCGCTGCCGCGCGAGCTTTCGGGCGGCATGAAAATGCGCTGCGCCATCGCCCGCGCCTTCATCACGCGGCCCTCGCTGGTGCTGATGGACGAGCCCTTCGCCGCGCTCGACGAAGTCACGCGCTGCAAGCTGAACGAAGGGCTCGTCACGCTCAAGGAGCGACTCGGCGCGACCATCGTCTTCGTCACCCACTCCATTTTCGAAAGCGCCTTCGTCTCGACCCGTATGGTGGTGATGTCGCGCCCGCGCGGCGCCATCGTCGAGGAAATCAGGGTCGATCCCGCCCTTGCGCGCGACGACGATTACCGCATGAGCGAGAGCTTTTCGCGAACCGCGCGCCGCGCCTCCCTCGCCCTGCGCGGCGCCATGGGAGAGACGGCGTGAAGCTGCGCGACATCGCCATCCCTCTTGCGGTTTTCCTCGCTTTCCTCGGCCTTTGGGAGTGGATCGTCGCGGCGCGGACCATTCCGCCCTATGTGCTGCCCGCGCCCTCTGCGATCTTCGCCAAGCTCGTCGAAGACCGCGCGCTGCTGCTGTCCTCGCTCGCCGTCACGCTCGGCGTGACGCTGAAGGCGCTCGCCGTCGCGACCCTCTCCGGCGTGGCGCTGGCGCTGCTTCTCGCGCAATCGAAATGGCTCGAGCGCGCGCTGTTGCCCTTCGCCGTCGTCTTGCAGGTGACGCCGATCATCGCCATCGCGCCGCTGCTTCTCGTCTATATGAAGCCCGACAACGCCGTGCTGGTCTGCGCCTTTCTCGTGGCCTTCTTTCCGATCCTCTCCAACACGGCGCTCGGCCTCGCCTCCGTGGATCACGCGCTCGGCGATCTTTTCGACCTCTACCGCGCCTCGGCCTGGCAAAGGCTCGTCCATCTGCGGCTGCCGTCAGCGCTGCCGCAGTTTCTCACGGGCCTGCGCATCGGCGGCGGCCTCTCCCTTGTCGGCGCCATCGTCGCGGAATTGTCGGCGGGCGCCTCTGGCCAGGGCGAGGGCCTCGCCTATCGCATCGTCGAGGCGGGCTTCAGGCTCGACATTGCGCGCATGTTCGCGGCGCTGGCGCTGATCTCGCTCGCCGGCCTCGCCATCTATGGCGCGCTCTCGGCGCTCTCCTATCTCCTGCTGCGCGGCTGGCACGAAAGCGCGCGCGAAAGGGGCGACTGACCGCCTCGCGCCCTTCTTCGAAGGAGAGGCGTTCGATCCCTTACCGCGCCTACTTTACTGTTCGGCCACCCCGCCAACCTCGTCGAGGTGATAGACGTCGTCGCGGAAATGCACCGTGCCGTCGGCGGACGCCCAGCCCGTCATGTAGACCCACACCACCGGGACAGGCCGCGCGAGCCTGACCTCCTCGCGCTCGCCGCTCGCGATCTTCGCGTCGATCTCCTCCTTGGTCAGCGCGGGACCGCTGGCGCCGTCGAGCAGCCACGCCGCAAGATCGACGACGCCCTGCACGCGCACGCAGCCATGGGAGAGAAAGCGGTAGTCATTGGCGAAGAGATTGCGCGACGGCGTGTCGTGCATATAGACCGAGTGCGAATTGGGCATTGAGATGCGGATCGAGCCCAGCGAATTGCCGGCGCCCGAATCCTGACGCAGCGTGTAATTCACCGCGCGCTCGCTCGCCCAGTTTATCGAGCGCGGATCGACTTCCTCGCCGCGATTGTTGAGCACCCGGATGCGCGAGCGCGTGAGATAGCCGGGGTCTGTCAGCATCTTCGGCGCGATCTCGTTCTTGATGATCGAGGTCGGCACGGTCCATGTGGGGTTGATGTTCACCGCGACGATCTTCGCCTGCACTTCCGGCGAATGATGTTCGGGATCGCCGACGATGGCGGCGTAGCGGCGGACGACGCGGTCGTTTTCCACCGCGTCCACCGCCGTCGAGGGAATGTTCACGACGATGTAGCGATCGCCGAAGGGGAAATCCACGCCGGCGAGACGCTGCGCGCTCGAGGCGAGCTGACGGAAGCGCACATCCGCCGGCACGTCGAGAGCGCGCAGGGTGGCGCCCGCGACCACGCCGGTCTGCTTGAGGCCCATGCGGAACTGAAACCGCTTGACGGCCGCCGTGAGCTCCGCGTCCCAGCCCGGCTTGCGCGTGGCGGTGACGGCGTCGTCCTCCGCCGCGAGGCGCCGGCGCAGCGCCACGACCGCGGGTCCCTTGGCCCCCGCGCGCAAGGGAACGCCGACCGTCGGCCAGCCGCCGAGATCGACGATCTGCGCATAGCGTTCCGACGCCTTGGAGGTCGTGAAGAAGGTTTCGGGCTGGAGAACCGGCGTCGGATCGTCGGACAGCGCCGTCTCGCGCGGCGGCGCGGGCGGCTTGGGCTTGGGCTTCGGCTTGGGCTTGGGGGCGGCCGCGCTCGCCTCGGTGGCCGGCGCAGCGGCGGGGTTCGGCGCGGCGGCGGGCGTTGCAGGGGGCGGCGCGGCCGGTTGCGGCGCGGGCGCCGGCGTCGCGGTTGGCGGCAGCGGCGGTGCGTTTTGCGCCAGCAGCGGCGACCCGCCGAGCCATGCGCAGGCGACGAGGCCGAGGCCGAGGCGCACCCTTCGTGAAACTGTCCGTCTCGCCATGAAAGCCATCGCCTCTCGCGGGCTTGCGCCCCGTGGCGCCAACCAACCCCGGGGTCAAGCATCGAATGTCCACGCCCTATTGCAGTCCCCCGGCTTCGGGGGTCAACTGAATTCCGCGGGGAAAGCGCCGCGACAGGCGGCCGCCGCGGTTGCCCGCCGAACCGTACCGTGATAGCCTACTGATATATTTGGTTTTTCTATTGGAGATCATTCAATGTGGGAGAAGCGTAAACCCATTTCCCTGCTCGTTTTCGCGAGCCTGTCATCGATTGCCCTCGCCGCCGCCCCCGCGAAAGCGGAACTGAAATATGCGAGCCAGGGCGCACAATGGACGCAGGCGAGCCGCAGCGACTTCTATACGCGGGACCAGGGGGCGCGGATCATGCCCTTCGCCTGGTTCAAGGCGCTCAAGCGCGCCGACGGCTCGGCATTCCTCGACGACGGCCTGACCCGCTATGGCTATCTGCCCAATCCCGACAGCCCGACGCCCGGCCTCCCCGTCGGCTTTCTCACGGCCACGGAAAACAACGTCCGCACGCTCAGCATGACCTGCTCGGCGTGTCACACACGCCAGATCGAGGTGAACGGCGTCTCCTGGCGGATCGACGGCGGGCCTGCGCTGTCCGATTTCCAGTCGCTTCTTGCCGACATCGACGCGGCGGTGGACCGCGTCCTGAAAGACGGCGCGGCTTTCGACGGTTTCGCCAAGTCCGTCGGCGCCGCGAGCGAGGAGGCCCGTCAGGAGCTGCGCGACGACCTCCAGGCGTGGTTTGCGCCCTATCACGCGCTGATGAGCAAGGCGCTGCCCTCGCCGGCGTGGGGTGTGGGGCGCGCCGACGCGGTGTCGATGATCTTCAACCGCGTCGCCGGGCTCGACATCGGAGAGCCGCCGACCCGCATCATCCGGGACAACATCGAATCCGCGAATGCGCCAGTGCGCTATCCTTTCGTCTGGAACGCGCCCATTCAGGACACGACGCAATGGCCGGGCTTCGCCCGCAATGGCGACGATATTCTCGGCCTCGCGCGCAATGTGGGCGAGGTCTATGGCGTCTTCGGCGTCTATCGTCCCACAAAATCGATTCTGCCCGACGTCATCAACTTTCTGAACGATTCCTCCCTGAACTACGCCGGCCTGCAAAGGCTCGAAATTCTTCTCAAGCAGATCGAGCCGCCGAAATGGCCGTGGCCGCTCGACCCGGCGCTCGTCGCCAAGGGCGAGGAAATCTTCCATCGCGCCCCCAAGGACGGCGGCTGCGCGACAGGGTGCCACGAGGTCGCGACTGGCGCGGCGCGCGCCTGCAACCCCAGCACCTGGCGGACGCCGATACAGGATGTCGGAACCGACTCGAAGGAATATGCGGTGCTGGCCCGCGAGGCGCAGACCGGCGTGCTCGAAGGGGCGTCGCTGCCCTTCCTGCCGGGCCTCGACACGCCGCTGAAGTCCAAGGACAAGATCATCAGCATTCTCGGCCTGTCCGTCATCGGCTCGATCCTGGAGGCGCCGCTGCATTTCGGGCTGGATGTGTTCAGGCCGATCGTGGAGGAGTGTCTGCCGATCAGGCCGGCGACTCCGGCCGCCTTGCGGGCGGCGGTGATCGAGAAGATGCGGCAGGCGCTGGAGAATACCTACCGGAAGCCTGGCGAGGCGCCCCCGCCCGCTTATGAGTCGCGCGTGATGAAGGGCATTTGGGCGGCGGCGCCCTATCTGCACAATGGCTCGGTGCCGACGCTTTCCGACCTGCTCGAACCCGCCTCGAAGCGCCCCGCCTCGTTCAAGGTCGGCCGCGCCTATGACATCGACAAGGTGGGTCTCGCGCAGGAGCAGCCGGGGTTGAGTTCGACCTATACGGCCGACGACTGCGGCAAGCGCGACTCGGGCAACAGCCGCTGCGGCCACGAGTTCGGCGTCAAGCTTTCGGCGGACGAGAAAAAGGCCCTGCTGGAATATTTGAAAAGCCTCTGATCGCTCTCGCGAACGAGGGGGCGCCCGCGCCCCCTTGCCTTTTGCCGCGCCGCCCCGCATACCGCGCCCAAGCGAACAACTCCAATCGAACGGGACGGATATGGGCTTCAAATGCGGCATCGTCGGTTTGCCGAACGTCGGCAAATCGACTCTTTTCAACGCGCTCACGCAGACGGCGGCGGCGCAGGCCGCGAATTATCCCTTCTGCACCATCGAGCCCAATGTCGGCGCGGTGGCGGTGCCCGACCCGCGTCTCGAGACGCTGACGCAAATCGCCGGCTCCAAGCAGATCATCCCGACACAGCTCACCTTCGTCGACATCGCCGGCCTCGTGCGCGGCGCCTCCAAGGGCGAAGGCCTGGGCAACCAGTTCCTCGCCAATATCCGCGAATGCGACGCGATCGCCCATGTCGTGCGCTGTTTCGAAGACGGCGACGTGACTCATGTGGAAGGCGGCGTCGATCCCATCCGCGACATCGAGACGATCGAGACCGAGCTGATGCTCTCCGATCTCGAAAGCCTCGAAAAGCGCGTGGTCGCTCTGGAGAAGAAGGCCAAGGGCGGCGACAAGGAGGCGAAGGAGCTCGTCGAGCTGATGAACCGCTGCCTCGTCCTGCTGCGCGAAGGCAAGCCGGCCCGCATGACGAAAGTCTCCGAGGAGGAGCGCGCGGCTTTCAACGGGCTGGGGCTTCTGTCCTCGAAGCCGGTGCTCTACGTCTGCAATGTGGAAGAGGAATCCGCCGCCGAGGGCAACGGCAATTCGGCCAAGGTCGCCGCGCGCGCCGCAGAGGAAGGCGCGGCCTCGGTCGTCGTCTCGGCGAAGATCGAGAGCGAAATCGCGGTCATGCCGCCCGAGGAGCAAAAGGACTTCCTCGAGGCCGTCGGGCTGACGGAGCCGGGCCTCAACCGCGTCATCCGCGCCGGCTACGAGCTGCTGCATCTCATCACCTATTTCACGGTCGGCCCCAAGGAAGCCCGCGCCTGGACCATCGAAAAAGGCACGCGCGCGCCCCAGGCCGCCGGCGTGATCCACACCGATTTCGAAAAAGGCTTCATCCGCGCCGAGACCATCGCCTTCGACGATTACGTCGCCAACAAGGGCGAGGCGGGCGCCCGCGATGCGGGGCGGCTGCGGCTCGAGGGGAAGGACTATGTCGTCGCTGACGGCGACGTGATGCACTTCAGGTTCAATACGTGAGTTGAGCGAGGTCCGCAGTTGAATGCCCGCGACAAGCGCGGGCATGACGGGCTCCTGGATGGTCATGGCCGGGCTTGTCCCGGCCATCCATGCCCAGCCGGCCGTCCAACGCCCAAAGCGCGTGGCAGAAGATCGGGACCGCCCCTATCCCTGCTTCGACAAATTGTCGATCCGCTTGTTGAGCTCGTCGAGCTGACGCTTGAGCTCGGCCACATCCGCGCCGCCCTCCCGGGCGGGGGCGGCCTCGCGCTCGTCGAGCGAAGGGCCGGTCGTGCCTGTCACGCCTTCCGCCGGCAGGCCGAAGGGGTTGAACATGGTCAGCGCCTGACGAAACACGGCCATGTTCTTGCGGGTCTGCTCCTCGATCGCCTGAAAGGCGGCCCGCGTCGGCTCGGCGAAGGGGCCGGCCGGAAGCGCCGAGGTGAGCTGGTCGCGGAACTTCTGCTGCTCCTTGGTCAGCTTGTCGATGGAGAACTCCAGATAGCTCGGCACGAGCATCTGCATGGAATCCCCATAAAAGCGGATGAGCTGGCGTAGAAAGGCGATCGGCAGCAGGCTCTGGCCGTCCTTGCCCTCCTGCTCGAAGATGATCTGGGTCAGCACCGGGCGGGTGATGTCCTCGCCGGTCTTGGCGTCGCTGACGACGAAATCCTCGCCGCGCTTCACCATGCCGGCGAGGTCCTCGAGGGTGACGTAAGTGCTGGTGCCCGTGTCGTAGAGACGACGGTTGGCGTATTTCTTGATAACAGTAGGTTTCTTTTCCGTCGCCATACCTGCGCCGCCGCTCCCCTCGACCCGCCGGACGCCCAAAAAAACGCCAGGGACCATTCGTTCGACGATAAGCGCATTTTGGCGCCTGCGGCAATATTTTCCTCCGCGACGCCTTTCGCTCACGCTCAATTCCGTGCAAAACGGGCCGCGGCTTGACGAACGCAAGCGCGAAATGCTCAACCACATCCGCGCCGGCCGGGCGCAAACGGGGCTTCTCGAGAGCCCGACCCATCTGCAAGGAGACAGACATGACGACCGATATCGTGATCGTTTCCGCGGCGCGCACCGCCGTCGGATCGTTCAACGGAGCCCTTGGCGCGGTTCCGGCCCACGAGCTCGGCGCCGCTGCTGTCAAGGCCGCTCTAGAGCGCGCCGGGGTCGAGCCCGGTTCTGTCGATGAAGTCATCCTCGGCCAGGTGCTGACCGCCGCCCAGGGCCAGAACGCGGCGCGCCAGGCGGCGATCAAGGCCGGCATTCCCGATAGCGCCACCGCCTTCGGCATCAATCAGGTCTGCGGTTCGGGCCTGCGCGCCGTGGCGCTCGCCGCCCAGCAGATCCAGGCGGGCGACGCGTCGATCGTCGTCGCCGGCGGACAGGAGTCCATGTCGCTCTCGACCCATGCCGCGCAGCTTCGCACCGGCACCAAGATGGGCGACGTGAAGTTCATCGACACGATGATCATGGACGGGCTGACCGACGCCTTCAACAATTACCACATGGGCATCACGGCCGAGAACGTCGCCCGGAAGTGGCAGATCACCCGCGAGGAGCAGGACGCCTTCGCCGTCGCGTCGCAGAACAAGGCCGAGGCCGCCCAGAAGGCCGGCAAATTCAAGGACGAGATCGTCCCTTACACCATCTCCACTCGCAAGGGCGACATCGTCGTCGACGCGGACGAATACATCAAGCACGGCGTGACGCTCGAAGGCGTCTCCAAGCTCAAGCCCGCCTTCATCAAGGATGGGACGGTGACGGCCGCCAACGCCTCCGGCATCAATGACGGCGGCGCGGCGCTCGTCGTGATGAGCGCGGCCGAGGCCAAGAAGCGCGGCCTCACGCCGCTCGCCCGCATCGCGTCCTGGGCGACCGCCGGCGTCGATCCGTCCGTGATGGGCTCCGGCCCGATTCCCGCCTCGCGCAAGGCGCTGGAGAAGGCCGGCTGGAAGGTCTCCGACCTCGACCTCGTCGAGGCCAACGAAGCCTTTGCGGCCCAGGCCATCGCGGTCAACAAGGACATGGGCTGGAACACCGACATTGTGAACGTCAATGGCGGCGCCATCGCCATCGGCCATCCGATCGGCGCCTCCGGCGCGCGCATCCTCGTGACCCTGCTGCACGAAATGGGCCGCCGCAACGCGAAGAAGGGCCTCGCCACGCTCTGCATCGGCGGCGGCATGGGCATTGCGCTCACCGTGGAGCGCTGAGCCTCATCGAAGAGAGGCAGGAGAACACGCCGCGCGCCTTTGAACGCGCGCGGCTTTCCATTTGGAGAGAGAGGAGAGAAACGTGGCCAGAACAGCAGTTGTGACGGGCGGCACGCGCGGCATCGGCGAAGCGATTTCCAAGGCGCTCAAAGCGGCGGGCTACACTGTCGCCGCGACCTATGCGGGCAACGACGAGGCCGCCAACAAGTTCAAGGCGGATACGGGCATTCCGGTTTATAAATTCGACGTTTCCAATTACGACGCCTGCACCGCCGGCCTCGCGCAGATCGAGAAGGATCTGGGTCCGGTCGATATTCTCGTCAACAACGCGGGTATCACCAAGGACGGCTTCTTCCACAAGATGACGCTGGAGCAGTGGAACGCCGTCATCGGCACCAATCTCAACTCGCTCTTCAACGTCACGCGCCCGGTGATCAACGGCATGCGCGAGCGCGGCTTCGGCCGCATCATCGTCATCTCGTCGATCAACGGCCAGAAGGGCCAGGCGGGCCAGACGAACTACTCCGCCTCCAAGGCCGGCGACATCGGCTTCGTGAAGGCGCTGGCGCAGGAAAGCGCCGGCAAGGGCGTCACCGTCAATGCGATCGCGCCGGGCTATATCGCGACCGACATGGTCAAGGCCGTCGATCCCGAAATCCTGAAGAAGAACGTCATTTCCCACATCGCGGTCGGCCGCCTCGGCGAGCCGGAGGAAATCGCGCGCGCCGTGGTCTTCCTGGCGGCGGATGACGCCGGCTTCATCACCGGCTCGACGCTCACCATCAATGGCGGCCAGTATCTGACCTAGAGCTTCTCTACGAAAGCTTCAGCGCCAGACCGGCGGCCCCTGGAGGCCGCCGGTTTTTTGTTGGGCGTAGATAGGCTCTCAGGCCGCGCCCGCCGACTGACGAACCGGCGCGGCGCCTCAGTGACGTCCAGGCTGCCGCCGGTCCTGATCACGCCCGCCAGTCTCTTTCTGCTGCGGCGCCGGCTTCGGGCTGGGCCCTCCGGCGTAAGTATTGTGCCTCTTCAACAGGCAGGCGACCTCGCTCTTGTCCGGGCCGAGGGTGATTTTCCTCGCGCAGCGAAAATGCGCCGGCTTGCCCGGCGGCGTCCTCAGCTCGGGCTGCTTCTCGGCAGCTGCGCGGGGGCTTTCGCCCGCCACGGCGGCGCGTGCGTTCTCAGCCGCCGCGGCGCCGGGCAGGCTTGCGGCAAATATCCAGAAAACAAGCAGGAGAAGACGCATCTCGACGCTCCGGCGTTTTCGGCGACTATGCAGCCGCACAGGCATCCCCATGGCTCTCGATGCGGTAGATAGGGCGGCGATCCGAAACCCGCCATTACCGTCGTTCCGGAAGGGCGGGCCTGGCTTTGCATCCTGCGGGAGAGGAAGAGGGCGTAACTCAACCCGCTGCGGCGCGCGCCGGGTGACCGACGTGGGCGGCGACGATGTCGCGGGCCTGTTTGCCGACGACTTCGGCGAGATGATCGAAGCGCGCCTGGAAGAAGCCCGCGCCGGCCGTCGCCGAGCGCAGCTCGACGATGAGATTGTCCATCTCCGCCTCGGGAATGAGGGCCTCCAGCCTGTCCCAGCCCTCCCAGCCCTCGCGCGGCCCGAAGCCCATGATCTGCCCGCGCCGCCCCGAGACGAGCCCCGTCGCGCGCGACATGGCGTCGCTCGGCACGAAGATGTCCACGGCCAGAACCGGCTCGAGCAGAATGGGTTCGGCCTTGCCGAGCGCCTCGCTCATGCCGATGCGCGCCGCGGTGCGGAAGGCCATGTCCGAGGAATCGACGGTGTGATAGGAGCCGTCCGTCAGCACGGCCTCCACATCGACGACGGGAAAGCCCAGCGGACCATGGATCATGGCGTCCTGGCACCCGGCCTCGACCGAGGAGAAATACTGCTTGGGCACCGCGCCGCCATGGACCCGCTCGGAGAAGGCGAAGCCTTCGCCGCGCCCGCGCGGCGCGACCTCCAGCACCACGTCGCCGAACTGGCCATGCCCGCCCGACTGCTTCTTGTGGCGGCCGCGCACCGTCACCTTGTGGCGGATCGTCTCGCGATAAGCGACGGTCGGCTTCGCCACGTCGACGGCGACGCCAAAGCGCGATTGCAGACGCTCCAGCGCCACGCGCAGATGCATCTCGCCCTGACCGTAAAGCTTGATCTGCGACATCTCCTGATCGTGGACGAAGACGAGCGATGGATCCTCCTCGACGAGCTTCGCCATCGCCGCGGCGAGGCGCATCTCGTCCTTGCGGTCCTTCACCGAAAGCGCGATCGCATGCACGGGCTCCGGAACGCGCGCGCGCGTCGTTAGCGCGGCGCTCTCCGCGCGGCCGTCGGCGACCACCGTCTCGCCCGTCTGCGCGTGTTCGAGGCGGCCGAGCGCGACGACGTCTCCCTCCTTCGCTTCGCTCACCTTGGTCAGATTGGGGCCGAGCAGGCGTGAAAGTCCCGACAGGCGGTCCTCGCCATTGGGCGAGGTCACCGTCTGGCCATCGGAGAAAACGCCGCGCAGCACGCGCGCGACCGAAAGCTTGCCGCCGTGCGGCGTATGGATCGTGCGCAAAATGCGCGCAAGAGGCGGTCCGTTTTCCGCAACGCCGAGGCGCGCCCGCATGTCGGCGACGCCCGGCGCTTCGTGGCGCAGCGCCTTGAGAAGGCGCGTGACGCCCGCGCCGCGCTCGGCCGAACCGATGAAGACCGGCGCCACGAGCCCCGCGCGCAGCTCTTTCGTCAAATCGTCGAAGACCTGATCGCGCGGCGGCTCGATGTCGGAGATGAGCTCCTCCATCAGCGCGTCGTCGTAATCGGCGAGGCGCTCCAGCATGGAGTAGCGGGCTTCCTTTTCCGTCGCCGCCTCGCCTTTCGGAATCTCGATCACCTCCGAGGGCGCGTGTTCGCGATAGACATAGGCGCGCTCGAGCGCCAGATCGATGAAGCCGACGGCGACGCCATTGTTCCAGATGGGGATCTGACGCAGGAGCAGCGGCGTGCGCGACGCGGGCTGCAGGACGCCGAGCGCCTGGCGCACGTCGATCGTCGCGGCGTCGATCTTGTTGAGAAAGAGAAGATGCGGAACGCCGAGCTCCTCGAGCTGGCGCAGCGTCAGTTGCAGCGCAGGAATCTTGCGCTCGTCGGCCTCGCACACCACGATCGCAGCGTCGACGACGGGAAGGATGTTGCGCGCCTCATGGGCGAATTCGACCGAGCCGGGAAGATCGATGAAACTATATCGGTCGCCCATGTAGTCGACGGTCGCGATATTGGACTCGACGCTCATCCTGTGGGCGCGCGCCTCCGGGCTCGCGTCGCCGAGGCTCGCGCCGTCGGCCACGGCGCCCTGACGCGGGATCGCCCCCGCATGGGACAAAATGGCTTCCAGTAGAGTTGTCTTGCCGCATTGGAAGGGACCGGCCAGCGCGATCAGCCGGGGTCCCCGCGCTCTCGCTTCGTGGGAAGAGGTCGACTCGCCCATCATATCCTCCCTTATGCGCCGAAGCCTTTTCGGCCGGCTCCGTTGTTTCATGCTCCCACTACAATCCAATTAGCGCAAGCGAGGAATAAGGGAGGCGCTTCCAAGACGCGCCAAAGCGGGTTAGAACGACTCTAATTCCAAAGAAGAAGGGTTTCTTGATGCGTCCCAGCAAGCGCGCGCCCGACGAGATGCGCTCCGTGAGCTTCGAGCGCGGCGTGGCCCGTTACGCCGAAGGCTCCTGTCTCGTGAAATTCGGCAATACGCATGTTTTGTGCGCCGCATCGCTGGAGGACAAGCCGCCGCCGTGGCTGCGCGGCCAGGGCCGCGGCTGGGTGACCGCGGAATATTCCATGCTGCCGCGCGCCACCCACACGCGCACGCGCCGCGAATCTTCCGCCGGCAAGCTCACCGGACGCACGCAGGAGATCCAGCGCCTCATCGGCCGCAGCCTGCGCGCCGTGACCAATCTCCCCGCGATCGGCGAGCGTCAGATCGTGCTCGATTGCGATGTGATTCAGGCCGACGGCGGCACGCGCACGGCGTCGATCACCGGCGCGTGGCTCGCGCTGCGCGACTGTTTCGAATGGATGCGGTCGCGCTCGATCATCAAGGAAAATCCGCTGCGCGATCACGTCGCGGCCGTCTCCTGCGGCATTTTCAACGGAACGCCGGTGATCGATCTCGATTACGCCGAGGACTCCACCGCGCAGACCGACGCCAATTTCGTCATCACCGGATCCGGCGGCCTCGTCGAGATTCAGGCCACGGCCGAAGTCGCGGTTTTCTCGCAGGACGAACTCGGCGCCATGCTCGCGATGGCGCAAAAGGGCGTCGCCGATCTCGTTGCGCTGCAACGGGCGGCGCTGGAGGCGAAATGACCCACCGCAGGATCGCCGGCAAGCTCGTCATCGCGACGCACAATCCCGGCAAGCTCTGGGAGCTCCAACAATTGCTCACGCCGCATGGCGTCGACGCCGTCTCCGCGGGCGAACTCGGCCTCGCCGAGCCCGAGGAGACGGAGACGACATTTCGCGGAAATGCGGCGCTGAAGGCGCGCGCGGCGGCGATGGCCTCGGGCCTGCCGGCCTTCGCCGACGACTCGGGCCTCTGCGTCGATGCGCTCAATGGCGCGCCGGGCGTCTATTCCGCGCGCTGGGCGGGCGAATCGAGAGACTTCAAGGCGGCCTGCGACCTCGTGCGCCGCCGGCTCGAGGAGCGCGGGGCGGCGCCGCCCTATCGCGCCAATTTCACCTGCGCGCTGGCGATCGTCTGGCCCGACGGCCACATCGAGGAGTTCGAGGGCCGCGTCGACGGCGCGCTCGTGTTTCCGCCCAAGGGCGACAAGGGCTTCGGTTACGATCCGATCTTCAAACCGGACGAGCTCGACAAGACCTTCGGCGAGATGATGTCGGCCGAGAAGCACGCGCTGCCCGGCGACGGCTCGCGCGCCCTGTCGCATCGCGCGCGGGCGTTTCAGGCCATGGCGAAGGCCTGCCTGGACTGAGATAAAGCCGCGACATCAGCCCTTTCTCTTGGCTCCGGCCTGTGCGTTACTATCTCTCGGCTAGGAACAGCGCGAAAGCGCGCGCCGGGATGGAAACGCAAAGAAGGCCGCCGATGACCAAGCACGAGACTTTCGCCGCCTCGAAACCGCCCTTCGAGGCGCGTTACGGCAATTTCATCAATGGCGAATGGGCGGACGCGAAATCGGGCCGCACCTTCGACAACATCTCGCCCATCACCGGCCGGAAGGTGTGCGAGATTGCGCGCTCCGACAAGGACGACATCGAGGCCGCGCTCGACGCCGCCCATGCCGCCAGGACCGCCTGGGGCGCCACGAGCGCCGCCGAGCGCGCGCGCCTTCTCAACAAGATCGCCGACCGCATGGAGGAAAATCTCGAGCGTCTCGCCGTCGCCGAGACCTGGGACAATGGCAAGCCGATCCGCGAGACCATGGCCGCCGACGTGCCGCTCGCCATCGATCATTTCCGATATTTCGCGGGCGCCGTGCGCGCGCAGGAAGGCGGCATTTCCGAGATCGACCACGACACCGTCGCCTATCATTTCCATGAGCCGCTCGGCGTCGTCGGCCAGATCATTCCATGGAACTTCCCGCTTCTGATGGCGGCCTGGAAACTCGCGCCCGCGCTCGCCGCCGGCAATTGCGTCGTGATCAAGCCCGCCGAGCAGACGCCCGCGAGCATTCTCGTCTGGGCGCAGATCGTCGGCGACCTTCTGCCGAAAGGCGTGCTCAACATCGTCAACGGCTTCGGCCTCGAAGCCGGCAAGCCACTCGCCTCGTCGAACCGCATCGCCAAGATCGCCTTCACCGGCGAGACGACGACGGGCCGACTCATCATGCAATACGCCAGCCAGACGCTCATCCCGGTGACGCTCGAACTCGGCGGCAAATCTCCCAACATCTTCTTCGAGGACGTGGCGCGCGACGACGACGACTTCTTCGACAAGGCGGTCGAGGGCTTCGTGATGTTCGCGCTCAATCAGGGCGAGGTCTGCACCTGCCCGAGCCGCGCGCTCGTCCACGAAAAGATCTACGACCGCTTCATGGCGCGCGCGCTCGAACGGGTTGCGGCGATCAAACAGGGCAACCCGCTCGATCCCGAAACGATGATCGGCGCGCAGGCGTCTTCCGAGCAGCTCGAAAAGATCCTGAGCTACATCGACATCGGCAAGCAGGAAGGCGCAAAGGTGCTCGAGGGCGGCGAGCGCAACATGCTCGACGGCGATCTTGCTGGCGGTTTCTACGTGAAGCCGACTGTCTTGCAGGGCCACAACCGCATGCGCGTCTTCCAGGAGGAGATCTTCGGCCCGGTCGTGTCGGTGACGACGTTCAAGGATGACGAGGACGCCCTGCAGATCGCCAATGACACGCTCTACGGATTGGGCGCCGGAGTGTGGAGCCGCGACATCAATCGCTGCTACCGTTTCGGCCGCGCGATTCAGGCCGGTCGCGTCTGGACCAACTGCTATCACGCCTATCCGGCGCACGCCGCTTTCGGCGGCTACAAGCAATCCGGCATCGGGCGCGAGAATCACAAGATGATGCTCAATCATTACCAGCAGACCAAGAACATGCTGGTGAGCTACAGCCCGAAGAAGCTGGGGTTCTTCTAAAGGCCCCTCCCAACCCTCCCCCGCGTCGCGGGAGAGGGAGCTTTATAGAGAATGCGGATCGTGAGCGTCCCCTCTCCCGCCAAGCGGAGGCGGGACAGGGAGGGGGTCTTGGAGGACACAACGGGTAAGCCGATGCGCGTAACAGCGACGGAAGCCGCCCTCGACTTCGTCGCGCGTCTGCGCGCCGAGCATGGCGACATCCTCTTTCACCAGTCAGGGGGCTGCTGCGACGGCTCGGCGCCCATGTGCTATCCGCGTGGCGACTTTCTCACGGGCGACAACGACGTGCTGCTCGGCGAGATCGGCGGCGCGCCCTTCTACATTGGCGCGGCGCAGTTCGATTACTGGAAACACACCCAGCTCATCATCGACGTGGTGCCGGGACAGGGCGGCATGTTCTCGCTCGACAATGGCACGGGCAGGCGCTTCCTCACGCGCTCGCGTCTCTTCGACGATGCCGAACTCGCGGAGCTTACGACATGATCCGCTTTGCAGTGCGCCGATGCAGCCTCGGCCTCGCGCTCGTCGCGACGAATGAGAAGGGCGTCTGCGCCATCCTGCTCGGCGACGAAGAAGAGGCGCTGCGGGAGGAACTGCGCCGCCGCTTTCCAAGAGCCCAGCTTACGGAAACGGAGCAGGATCAAGAGGGCTTCGTCGCCGCCGCGCTCGCCCTTCTGGACGCGCCGGCCTCGCGCCCCGAATTTCCGTTCGATGCGCGCGGCACCGAGTTTCAGCGTCGCGTCTGGGCGGCGCTGCGCGACATTCCGCCGGGCGAGACGGCGAGCTATGCGGAGATCGCCCGGCGCATCGGCGCGCCGACGGCGACGCGCGCCGTCGCCGGCGCCTGCGGCGCCAATCCGATCGCCGTCGCCATCCCCTGCCATCGCATCCTGCGCAGCGACGGCCAGCTTTCGGGCTATCGCTGGGGCGTCGCCCGCAAGCGCGCGCTGCTGGCGCGCGAAAGGCGCGCGCCAGAGGCCTGAAACCTCCAGCCAGACACAAGCGGGCGCGCCTAGCTTGGCCTCATTCGATCATGTGAGGCCGAATATGGAGCCAGTGTATCTCTTCAAACTCATTGACCAGCAGAAGAGCTGGCTGTCGACCCGGCAGTCGCTCGTCGCGCAGAATGTCGCCAACGCCAATACGCCCGGCTACAAGGCGCTCGACACATTGCCCTTCGAGCGCGTGATGGAGCGCAGCGCGCTCGAAATGGCGGGCTCCTCTCCCCTGCACATGCGTCCCTCCCCGAGCGAAGCCATGGCCGCCGCGGCGAAGCCCGCGGAGACCTGGGAGACGACGATCTCCGGCAACACCGTCTCTCCCGAGCAGGAGATGATCAAGGCCGGCGAAATCCGCGGCGCCTTCACGCTCGACACCAATCTCATGCGCAGCTTCCACACGATGTGGATGTCGGTGGCGCGGCCATGATCGATCCGCTCGACGCTTCCCTCAAGATCGCCGCCTCCGGCCTCGCCGCCCAGTCCGCGAGACTGCGCGTCGTCTCCGAAAACATGGCGAACGCACAGTCCACGGGAAAAACCGCCGGGGCCGATCCTTACCGGCGCAAGACCGTCTCCTTCGCCAATGAACTCGACCGCGCGAATGGCGTCAATCTCGTGAAGATCAACGCCATCGGGACCGATCCGAGCCCTTTCGCGATCGAGCGCGATCCCGGCAATCCCGCGGCCGACGCCAATGGCGACGTCAAGCGGCCCAATGTGAACATGCTTCTCGAGATGGGCGATCTGCGCGAAGCCAATCGCGCCTATGAGGCCGATCTGCAAATCATGAAACAGACGCGCGACCTCGTCGCGATGACCGTCGATCTTCTGAAAGGCGCCTGATGCTTCCTCTGACCTCCATCGCGGCCGCCGCTGTCGGCCCGCTCGCGGAAACGGCGGCGACCGCCCTCGCCCAGCCCCCCCGCCCCGCCGCCACGGCCGAGGCCGCCGGCGCCTCCTTCGGCGAGGTGTTGCAGCAATACGCCGCGCAGACCGTCGACTCGCTGAAGACTGGCGAAGCGGCGGCCATCGCCGGCGTCGACGGCAAGGCATCCCTGCAGAAGGTCGTCGGCGCGGTGATGCAGGCCGAGCGCGATCTGCACACGGCGATCGCGCTGCGCGACAAGGCGGTTTCCGCCTATCAGGAAATTAGCCGCATGGCGATCTGAGGGAGCACGCGTCTTGAGAGCACTCGCCATCGCTGCGACGGGCATGAGCGCGCAGCAGCAAAACATCGAAGTCATTTCCCACAACATCGCCAACATCAACACAACGGGCTTCAAGCGCGCGCGCGCCGAATTCACCGATCTGCTCTATCAGACGGAACGTCTCCAGGGCGTCTCCAACCGCGGCCGCGACGCCACCGTGCCGCAGGGCTCGCAGTTCGGCCTCGGCGTGCGCACCGCCGCCGTGCGCAGCCTGCAACAGCAGGGCGCCATGAGCAACACCGGCAATCCGTACGATCTGAGCCTCAACGGGCGCGGCTGGTTTCAGATCCTCGGCGCCGACAACGAGACCGTCTATACGCGCGCCGGCTCCTTCAGCACCAACGCCAATGGCGAACTCGTCACGGTGGACGGCTATCAGCTTTCCCCGACGATCACGGCGCCAAACAACGCGCTGAGCGTCTCGATCAGCCAGACCGGCGTCGTCTCCGCCATGATCGCGGGACAAACCAATCCGCAGCAGCTTGGCCAGATCACCATCGCGACCTTCCCCAATGACGCGGGTCTCGAGGCGCTCGGCGGCAATCTCTTCCGCCAGACCGCGGCCTCGGGCCAGCCCATCGTCGGCGTGCCCGGCGATCCGGGCTTCGGCGTCGTCAACCAGGGCTATCTCGAAAGCTCCAACGTCGATCCGGTGAAGGAGCTCGTCAATCTCATCGCGGCGCAGCGCGCTTTCGAACTCAACTCGAAGGTCATTCAGGCCGCCGATGAAATGGCCGGCACGATTTCGAAAGGCATCAGATGACCCTTTCCCGCTGTCTGCTCGCCGCTTTGCTCGCGACCGGCGCCGGCGTCGCGCAGGCGCAGGAGAGTTTTCCCGTCGCGCGCGTCACGATCTATCCCGGCGACGCCATCACCAAACAGATGCTCGACGCGCGCGTGGGCGCCGTCGCGCCGGAGTCGCAAGGCTTCTACATGCGCACGCGCGAGGGGCTCGTCGGCAAGGTCGCGCGCCGCACGCTGTTGCCGGGGCAGCCCATCCCGGTCATCGCCATCGACAATCCGCGCCTCGTCGCCGTCGGCGCGCAGGTCAAGATCGTCTATGCCGAGGGCGGCCTGCATATCGTGGCCTATGGAATCGCGCAGCAGGCCGGAGGCGTCGGCGACGTAATCCGCATTCGCAATCAGGACAGCGGCCTCTTCCTTTCGGGCCGCGTGCAAAGCGACGGCTCCGTGCGCGTCGGCGAGGGCTGACGATATGCGGCGCTTCGTCGTCCTCGCGGCCTTGCTGCTCTTCGCGCCCGCCGCAGAGGCGGACGTGCGCATCAAGGACATCACGTCGCCGGTCGGGCCGCGCGAATATCAACTCGTCGGCTACGGCCTCGTCATCGGCCTGCAGGGCACGGGCGACACGATGCGCAACGCGCCCTTCACGGAGCAGTCGACCTCCGCGCTGCTCGACCGCATGGGCGTCAATGTGCGCCCCAATAACAGCATGCGCACGCGCAACGTCGCCGCCGTCATGGTGACGGCCTCGCTGCCGCCCTTCACGAGCTGGGGCACCACGATCGACGTCACCGTCTCCTCCATGGGCGACGCCACCTCGCTGATGGGCGGCACGCTGGTGCTGACCTCGCTCACGGGACTGGACGGCGCTGTTTACGCCATTGCGCAGGGGCCGATCGCGGTCTCGGGCTTCGCCGCGCAGGGGCAGAATGAATCGCTGACCCATGGCGTCGCGACGGTCGGGCGCATTCCCAATGGCGCGACGATCGAGCGCGAGCCGCCGCGCCCCACGGCCGGCGAGGACGGTCCGCTGGTCCTGCAATTGCGAAATCCGGATTACGCGACTTCCGTGCGCGTCGCCGACGCCGTCAACAAATTCACCCGCCAGCGCTACAAGTCCGCGCTGGCGCAGGAGCGCGACGACCGCAGCGTGCTGCTGACGCTGCCGAGAGGCGCCCATGCGACGCGCTTTCTGGCGGAGGTCGGAGATTTGCGGGTGCCGGTCGAAACGCCCGCGCGCGTCATTATCGACGAGCGTACGGGCACGGTCGTCATCGGCGCCGACGTGCAGATTTCTCCCGTCGCCGTCACACAGGGCGGCCTCACAGTGCGCATCACGGAAACGCCGGAGGTCTCCCAGCCCGCGCCTTTCTCAAACGGCCGCACGACCGTCACGAGCCAGACCACGATTTCCGCCGCCGAACCGGCGGGTCAGGTCGCCATGCTGGCGGGCGCCTCGCTGAAACAGCTGGTGAAAGGACTGAACGAAATCGGGCTCAAACCCACCGGGATCATTTCAATCCTGCAGGCGATCAAGAGCGCCGGGGCGCTGCAGGCCGATCTCCTGATCCAGTGACGGCCCTGCAAAACGAAAGAAGCCCGGCGAATCGCCGGGCTTCTTCCTCGCTATTGAAAACGACGAGGCTGGAGCGTCGTTTATCAATATTTCGCGACGACCGGAGCGGGAGCGCCCCAGTTGAAGTGATAGTTCACGCCAGCGCGAACAATGTTGCCGTTGAGGCGCGCACGCACCTGGCCGCCGAACAGGGCGCCGCCGTTGCCGCCGAAGGCGCCCGGGAAGTTCGGGTCGAACGACGCCAGGGCGAAGTTCTGCGTGACCGTGCCGAGATCGTAATACAGATACTCGACCTTGGCCGACCAGTTCGGCATGAACATCCACTCGAGGCCGCCGCCGGCCGTCCAGCCGACCTGCGTGTTCGAGAAGTTGACGCCGCCGAAGCTCGGAGCCAGCGTATTGCCCCAGATGCCCGACGGGACGACAGCCGACGCATAGTTCAGCGTCACGCCGCCATAGGCCAGACCGCCCGTGCCATAGACCAGCAGGGTGGGGGTGAACAGCCAGCCGAGGCGGCCGCGCACCGTGCCGAGATAGTCGAGGCTGCCGCGCACGCTGTGGATGCCGGCGAAGGAGTCGCCGAGCGCGCTGCCGGCGATGCCGGGAACGGCCGAGCCGGTCGCGAAGGTGCGCGACGAATTGCTGGAGGCGATGCCCTGGATGTCAGCCTCGAGGCCCACAACGAAGTTGTTGTAGAACTGCCAGTTGTAGCCGATCTGGCCGCCGCCGATGAAGCCGACGTTGTTGCCCGTGTTCACGCCGCCCGCAGAGGCGGCCAGGCTGAAGGCGCCGATGTAGTTGGCCTGCTCGCCGGTGATCCAGCCGGGCGACCAGTTCGGGGCCACGCCGACCGGGCCGACCGCGACGACCTGCTGGTTGCTGTTGGCCCAGGTGGCGCCGGCGTTCAGACCGACGTAGAAACCGGTCCACATGGGCGGCGGCGGGGGCGGCGGGGGAAGGACCGGCGGGCCCTTGCGGGAGGGGAGATCGGCGGCGAGCGCAGAACCAGCGGTCAGCGCGAGCGCGGCGACGGAAAGAGCGATCTTCTTCATTCAAGCCTCTTTGAACAAAATTCTGTCGGAACCGCGCCCAAGCGCACGCCCCCAACCTTTTTTGGCCAGGCCTGGCCGGAGAAACGATTCTTCCCCCCGCTCAGCCATGACCCTATCCATCAGTAAGGCGACTGCACAGTCAACGAAATCTGACGAACAGACATAAGCTTAGCCGCAGTTTGATTACATTGTGTTGCGAAAAGGGCACAAAAAATTCGGGTGGTTTTTGGGGGGGCACGCCGGCTTTTGAGCCGCCCCACGATGCCGCGAGCGCCTGAAAGCTACGCTTGAATATATTAGCTTCGTCTCATATATGGTCGTCATGCCCAACATGTCGGGAAAGGCGCACGGGTCGCTATGGATCAGACGAACAAACGCGTGAAATATGGTTTCGATGAATTCAAACTCGGCGACGCCTGGCGCTATTACAGCGTCTCGCTCAACCGCATCCGCAGCGCGGCCCAGATGTTTGGCCTGCGCCACGGGATGAAATTCAAGGTGCGGCAGCGTGGCAAGTCCGTCCTTGTCGAGCGCCTCGTCTGAAGGCCGCGACACACTCTTCCTCCCCAGACTTGGCTCGGAGCAATCCGGGCCATTTTTTCGCCCTCGGAGCGCCTCGGTTCGACGTTCGCGAGCCGGGCGTTTGCGGACCGTCGCCGCTGGAAGCGCCCGCTGACTTCAAACGAGTAAATGAACCGCAGTTCGCCTATTCTTTGTCATCCGTTCCGCTCGGGTCGGAAGCAGTCGGATCCCTGCGAGCCTGTTCGCGAGGCTAAAACCAGCGCATTACAATAGCGCCGCGCCTGGCGCGATACTTGCAAATTGATGGCGCACCACGTTTCGCGTGGTCGACTCAACGACGGGTCAAAAACAGCAACGCCGCTGTTCCAGACGTTCCGCGCCGCGCGCGGGACATCTGGACAGCGGCTTTTTTGTTTTGGGCTCGTGCGGGCGCTAGGGCGGCTGATCATGAAAACAGGACAGAATATTCGACACGCAATTATCACTTCTGCGATGGCGCTGGGCGCAACGGTTTTTCCCTTTGGCTTCTCGAGCGCCGGCGCAGCGGAGATCACGAAAAAGCCGGCGGCGTCCGCGCCGGCGGCCGTTCCGACTCCTCCCCCTCCGCCGCCCGCGCCGTTGGGCGTCTTTGGCGTCGATATGCCCGCCCCGGGAAAGCTGATTTTGTCCATCACGCCCGTTTTCGCCAATCTGTCGGGCATCAAGATGGGCACGCGAACGGTCTGGAACGAATATATCGTTTCAACCGTGCCCTTTTTCCTGAACCCGAGACAGACGGTGCGCATCGTTCCTCAGAACATTGCGCTTGCGACGCAAATCCTGGGTCTCAATTATGGCGTTACGAAAGACTTCGCAGTGGTTTTCACGGCCGGCATGGTCGAGCGCAATCTCGAGGCGTTGACCTTCAAGGGGACATCCGGAATCATCCCGCTTGGCTGGAGCTACCCGTCAACAGCAGGCCTCGCGGATTTCACCCTGTCCGGCGTCTATCGCATCTATCAGGATGAGATCCATCGCATCCAGATCAATGTCGGTCTCGCATTTCCAACCGGCGTCAACAACGCCACCTTCTCGGATTTCCTGCTGCCGAACGGCCTGCGCAGCAATATACGCGCTTTCTATGGGATGCAGCCTGGCGCGGGCACGTTCGACGCCATGCCGGGCATCGTTTATGCCGGCAATCTGGGGCCGTGGTCCTGGGGTCTCTCATATCGGGCGAGACTGCCCCTCGCCGCCAACCGGCAGGGGTATCGCTGGGGCGATCTGCACGAGTTCAACGGTTGGGCCGGTTACACATGGACGCCAGGGCTGACGACGACTTTCCGGGCGAGCGGCGTCGCGCAAGGCCCCATCCGTGGCCTCGATCCCGAAATCCGCGGCGCCGCCGTGCCCGCCAATCCGCTTTTTTATGGCGGTCAGCGCATCGAACTCTTCGGCGGCGCGGTAATCAGCGGCAAGTTCATCGGCTTCGAGAACACGACGCTCGCGGTCGAGGCGGGCCTCCCTGTCTATCAGAATCTCAACGGGCCTCAGATCATGAAGAACTGGCAGGCCGGCATGTCGCTGCGATTCAAAATCTGAGCGCCGGGCGCGCCTGCAAATTGATCAGCCTTTAACGCAGACCCGAAGACGAGCGCCTGCTCGACAGGCGCTCGAGGAAATGAATCAGCTCGGCGACCGGCCGATAGAACTCCTGCGGAATCATCTTGTCGATCTCCACGACGTCGTACATCGCGCGCGCGAGCTCCTTGCGCTCCAGCACCGGCACGCCATGCTGCTCGGCGACCTCGCGGATTTTGAGCGCGACCAAGTCCTTGCCCTTCGCCAGCACCATCGGCGCGCCGCCTTCCTCGCGGACATAGCGCAGCGCGATGGCGAAATGCGTGGGGTTGGCGATGACGAAGCTCGCATCGGGAACGGCGGCGAGCATGCGGCGGCGCGAGCGATCCATCGCAAGAGAGCGCATGCGCGCCTTGACCAGCGGATCGCCCTCGGACTGCTTGAACTCTTCCTTCAATTCCTGACGGCTCATGCGCAGATCGCGGCGCCATTTGAAGCGCGTCCAGAAGAAATCGGCGAGCGCCATGAGCGACACGGCGATCGCCACGACGCTGACGAGATGGATGACGAGCCGCAGCGTTATCGAGGGAAGGCTCGCGGGCTCCATGCCCATGGCGTCGGCATAGAGAGAACGATCCCCGGAGGCGACGATCGCCATGGCGCCGCCCATGATCGCGATTTTGACCGCGGATTTGGCCGGCTCCAGCGCCGAGGCGAGACTGAAGAGGCGGCCGAGGCCCGCCATCGGAGAAATCCGCGCGACATCGGGCATGATGCGGTCCAGCACGAGGCGCGGAGCGCCTTGCACGAAGGCGCCTGCGAGGCCCGACAGCACGAGCACGAGAAGCAACGGCGTCAGGAAGCCGGCGAGCTCCATGGCGACGGCCTCGAGATAACGGGACGCGTCGCCATCCGAATGCAGGCGCAAGGCGCCGCAATTCGCCAGAAGAAGCTGTAACGATCGAGAAAGCTGCGCGACGCTCGAACTCGCGAGAAACGCGAGCGCGCCGAGAAGCCCCAGGACGCCGAAGGCGGTCGAGACGTCGCGCGAAACCGGCGTATTGCCCTGTTCGAGCGCATCGCCGATCTTTTTCTCTGTGGCCTCTTCCGTTTTGGAGTCGGCGTCTTCGCCTTGCGACACTTACGCCGCCTCGCCGCGTCTTTCGGCCACAAGATCGATGAGCCCCTGGCTCGAAAGCCGCAATGTCAGATTGGCGATCTCGCGCTGCGCCGTCACGACCTCCTTTTTCGGCGGATCGGCGGCCGACGCCAGCTCCGACTCGACCATGCGCCTCGTGCGCGCGGAAAGACAGGGAAGCACCGCCTCGCGCACGGAGGCGTCGCTGCCGCGCAGCGCCAGGATCAGCCGATCGATCTGCACCTGATCGAAGATGATCATGCGAGCGCGCTCGCTCAAGCCGACAATATCCTCGAAGGAGAAGATCATCGACTTGAGCTGCTCGGCGAGGACAGGCTCGGAGCGCGCGATGCCCTCGATGATTTCGACGATGTGTTCCCGCTCGAGCTGATTGACGATGCCCGCAACACGCGCGCTCACCTCATTCGTCGAGGGCGCGCTCGCCGCCGCGAAGAGATCCTCCTGCAACGCCTCCTCGACGATATGCAGCACATGCTCGGAGACAGGCTTCGAGACGAGCATCCGCCGCATGGCCTCCGCGCGCAGCGCGCCCGGCAGCAGCGCAAGCACGCGGGCGGCGACCGCCGGATCGACGCGGGACAGGAGGATCACGACCGTCTGCGGATGTTCGGCCCCGAGATAATTGGCCAGCACCTGGTCCGACAGGCCGCCGACACGACGCCAGAGGAATTTGTTCGATCTCCCCCGCAGCTCGGACATGATGTCGGCGACCTGCTCATCCGGCAGGGCGCTCGCGAGCAATTCCTCCGCGACGGATTCACCGCCGAGAAGATCCGGCTGCCCGTTGCTGATCTCGTCGATGAGACCGTTGCAAATCTCTTCCAGCGCCGCCGACGGCACGATGTCGAGAGTCGCGGCGACCCGCGCGATCTGCTTGAGCTCGCCATGGTCGAAATGTTTGAGCACCCGGCTGGACGCTTCGCGATCGAGCGCGAGCAGCACAGCGGCGATCTTTTCAGGGCCGCCGAGTGGGCGGCCAGCGTCCGGGAGGGGGTGGATCGTCATGCCGGTTGTCTAAAGCCTAGCGCGGTTGCTCACTCTGCGGTTCGCAAATTTCGGTCAGGGAAACGCCGAAGCGGGCGCCGTCTTCCTCGACGACGACAACTTCGCCGCGCGCGATGGTGCGGCCATTGACCACCACATCCACGGGGTCGCCGACGCGGTGATCGAGCGGCACGACGGCGCCGCGCCCGAGTTTCAGGAGATTGGACACGGGCAGCGTCGCGGAGCCCACGACGACCTGCAAAACGACCGGAATTCGCAGGATGGAGTCGATCCGCCGGGAGCTGACCTTCGGCTCATCCTCCCCGACGCCGGCGAGCGGCATGTCGTTCGAAGACAAAGACGGCCCCAGCCCGTCGCTTTCCAGTTCGTCGTTCATCGCCGCTCCTCTCAGCCTATGTCTCAAACGCCCAGAATGTTTTCTATGTAAGATTCACGCTCGTCGGAAAATTCTTCGAGCCTCACCGTGTACATGTTGTCCTTCTGGCCGAGCGTGCACCAGAAGAGCGTCCGCCCCTCCGCGACGACACGGATCGGATCGGTAGGCGCGATCGGCAGACGCAGCACGTCGCCGACTTCGAGACGCGAAACGTCGCCGAGCGTAAAGCCGCGCGCTTCGAGACGCACTTCCGCCTTCACCTCCGTGCGCACGACGTTCTGATAGAGATTTTCCGACCATTTCTCGTCCGTCGCCTTGCCTTCGGCGCCCGGAAGCCGCGACAGCGCCGTGCGGAACGGATCGAGCGCGCTGCGCGGCATGGCGATCAGTATCTGGCCGGCGTGTTCGCCGTAACGCACCGTCATGCGAACGAAAGCGGCGACGGTCGCCTTGGGCCCGAGCGCGAAAAAGCCCGAACCCTCGAGCGACGGCTCGCGCTCATAGGTCAATTTGGCGAGGCGCGAAAAGCTTTCCGCAAATCCGGAAACCAATTTCGTGACGCAATAGCCGATGATGCGGTCTTCGATGCGGGTCGGCGGCCTGTCGAGGCTCGCGTCGATGACGCCCGAACCGAGCAGAAGCTCGAAGGCCAGGCAACGAAACACGCCGTCGACGGCGATCGCGACGCGCGAGTCGTTTTCCTGGCTTTTGAAGACAAATATCTTGCCGAGCGCCCCGTATTTTTCGGCAAGTTCGTGCACCCGGCTGCCTTCGAAATTTTCCGTCGTAATGACGAGGCCGCTCGCGTAGCGGCTGAGAAAACGGGCGAAGCCTGCGCCCGTTTCCTCGAAGATGGCGGTGAGCGCGGGCATGCGATCGATCGTCGCATCCCCGACGAGCACGAGCTGCTCCTCGCCGTCCGCTTCTTTCAAGGCTTCTTTCAGGATCATGCCGCCTCAGCCGCCGCAGCGCCGCCGTTGATGGTTTCGTTTTCCACTTCGTCGATCGACGGACGATCATGCGCCGGTATCGACTTGCGGCCATGTTCGATGGCGACCTGCGGCAGCGCGCCGTTCATGAAGGCGAGCAGGGTCTGCTTGATGATGAGGAAAACATGGCACTCCTTGCTGCGGGCGACCTTCACCTTGTAGGCGAGCGGGGTCATGATGCCATAGGAGACGAAGATGCCGGCGAATGTGCCGACCATGGCGGCGCCGATGAGGCCGCCCAGCAATTCCGGCGACTGATCCAGCGCGCCCATCGCCTTGATGACGCCGAGCACCGCGGCCACGATGCCGAGCGCGGGGAGGCCGTCGCCGATGGCGGTGAGCGCATGATAGGGCTTCAGCTTGTCGTGCTTGATTGAGGAAATCTCCTCGTCGATCAGCGCCTCGATCTCGAATGTCTTCACATTGCCGATAATGTAGAGGCGGCAATAGTCGCAGATGAAGGTGGTGATCTCCGGGTTCTTGAGAACATTCGGAAAGGCTGTGAAGAGCGGCGATTCGTTTGGCGCGTCGATATGGCCTTCGACCTCGGTGCGGGACTTGCTGCGCAACTCGCGCATCAGGGCGTGCAGGAGACCGAGAATGTCGAGATAGTCGCGCCGCTTGGGCGTCTTTTCGAGGATCGCCTGAACGATCGCCTTGCCCGTGTCCTTGATGACCTTGATCGGATTCGCCACGATGAAGGTGCCAAGCGCGGAGCCCATGATGATGACGAATTCCCAGGGCTGCCAAAGGACGATCAGATGGCCGCCGAGCGCGGCGAAGCCGCCGAGCATGCAACCCATCGTTACGATGAGACCAATGACGAAGCTCATTTCATCACGCTCTTTCTTGCCGTTTGACAAGCTCTGGATAAGTTGTGGGACTTGCCCGAGCCTGATGGGTCATGGCGACACGCCGCAGAAGGCCATGGCCGCATCGGTCCAGGCGCCGAAGCCGCTCGCCACCATGTTGCGAATGACGGCGCAGACATAAGTGCGCTGCGCGGGCGCATTGCCGGGCCCGGCGTGGTAGCGCGCGACCGTCGCCGTCCAGCTTCCTTCCCGTTCGTGCAGCGACTTCAAAAAGCGCGCCGCATAGTCGACATTCCTCGCGGGATCGAACATCTCCTCCAGCGAGGCGAACTGCTTTCCGTGATAGCGCCAGTTGATCTGCATGCAGCCGATGTCGACGAGGCTCTCGCCCTGCCGGCGGGCCTGACCGAACGTCGCGAGCGCGTCGGCGAGCGTCGCGTTGAAGACCGCGCGCCCGTGAATGTTCATCGCATAGGCATGAAGCGCGCCGCGCTGGCCCGTTTCTGTGAGCGCGACCGCATAGAGAACGGCGACCGGCACGTCGTTTTCCCGCGCGGCGCGAATCATTTCGGCTTCGCAGACGTTCTCCGCGGCCTGCGCCCCGCTACAAAAGGACGCCAGGAGCGCCAGCCGCAGCAGGCTTCTCGCCGCGTCCTTGCCGGTCGCGCGGCGGCGTTTGAGAGTTCTGCCGCTGGTCTGGTCGTTCCTCATTGGCGAATCCGCGCTCCCCGCCATATTGCCGCGGCCGGTCGTCGGCGCCGGCGCCCTCCTGTCCCGCCGTAAGCGCCGCGGGGGGCGGGCTCACGCCGACATGGAAGGACTCGAGCGTCATCCCTTTCTCGCCGATCGCCGAGGCGAGATGGTCTCGCGCCTCCAGCAGAAGCGCCGAGGTTTTCGGGGAGTCCGCGTCGAGGGCGATCTCGACCCTGGCGCGGCTCACGCGCATGCGCACCGTGATCGCGCCGAGCGAAGCCGGCTCGACCTGGAATTTGAGAATCTTCAGGGGTTCGACAGGCTTTTCCGGGGGCGGCGCGATCGCGCCGCTCAGGATCGGCGCGGGGCGGCCGGACGCCTCCGCATCGCGCGCGGCGGTCAATGTCTGCGCGACCACGGCCGGCAGATGGGTGACGATCTCCGAGACGCGGATTTGCAGCGGCGCGGAAGCTTCGGGGGGCGCTTCGGACTTCGCGGAGGCGGACGAGAGGGGAGCCGCGGGAATTCGTTCCCGCGGCGCATCCTCCGCGGTCACGGACGGCGGCCCGCCCGGCGTCTTCTCGACGCCGCCGTCGCGGCTCGATTGGGGCGCATGCGCCTGGGGCGCGGGAGCGACCGCCTGCCGCAGGCGGCCGGCTTTCGGCTCCACCAATGCGACGCCATTCTCCTCGCCCCCAGCGACGCGCGCCGCTGGCGGTTGGGTGAGCGCCACGGACCGGCGGGACGGAGACGGCGCCGGCTGCGCGACCTGCGCCGCCGCGGGCGCCTGCGCGGGCGCCAGCGCGGATGGCGCAGGCGCAGAAGGCTGGATCGGCGGAGGCGGCGCTTGCATGTCGGCGGGCGGCGCCTGCATCGCGGCGGGCGGCGCATTGGCCGCCGGAGCTTGCGCCGCATCCGCTTCGGCGCGTCGCCGTTCATCCGGGGCTTTCGCAGGCGGCGGCGCGGCGTTCGCCAGCGGGTCCGTGACCGTGGCCGTTTCGGGGGCCGCATCGGGCGCCTTTTGCGGCGGGGCGTCGGCCGCTTTCGCCGGCGCGGCCAGCCCGAGGAAAGCGAAGGAGAATGCCGCGCCCGAGACGGCGACGGGGGCCGGCGCCTCCCCGGCGTCGCCCTTATCGGGCGACGCGTCCGCCGTCTCGGCCAGCGTATCGAGGATGCGGCTGAAATCGGCGGACGGCGGCGCGGCCGGAGGCGCATCCGGCGCCGCGCGCCCCGCGAGCAGCAACAGCAGGCCGCCCGCTCCCAAAGGATCGCTCAGGGGGCTCGTCGTCATCGGCGGGCCGACCTTTCGAGAAGCTCGTCGCTCCGGGCGATCGCCTGCCGCGCGGTCTCGAGCATTTCGTTGGGGGGGTCGTCCGGCCTTGTCTCCGGCTCCTCTCTTGCCGCAAGCCTCGACACGACCCCGGACGCGAGCGCAATCAGCCGGGCGTCCTCCCGCTCGAGCTGTTTTTGGTCGAGCGCCTTCAGATCGTCGCCGCTTCTCTCATCGGTCAAAGCGGCGACGACGCTGCGATAGGCGTCGATGCGCTTTCTGGCGGAAGGAGTCGTCGCCGAAGGCGCCGCCTTCTCGATCGTCTTGCTGGCGAAGTCGAACCGGCCCGCCTGCAACGCCTGGCGCGCGAGGGCGAGATAAAGCGAGAGGCGCTGATTTGGGGCGGCCTTGTCGAAGAGCGGTTCGAAGGGTTCGGAGCGATCGAGAAACGTCTCCTGCCCGACCGTCGCCTGACGAAACGCCTCCCAGAAATTCTGCGCATAGGGCGAGGCGGCGTATTTGGCGGTATAGCGCGCGGCCAGCATCGCCAGCTTGCCGCTTTCCCGCGCTGGGTCGAGAAGGGCGATCTCACGGCGGAGCGCCGCTTCCTCGACGAGCGAGCCCGGCATCAGCAGGCGCGCGAGATCGAGAAGGGAGACCGCCCGCGCATTGTCCTTGCCGATCAGCGCGCCGCCCTGCACCAGCGCGAGATGGCCGCCGAGCAGCGCCGGAGCGTCACGCGCGCTGATCTCCTGCAGCGCCTTGGGAATGCCGCCCTCGCGCCCTTCCGCATATTCGACGCTCGCGGCGAATAATCCTGCGTCTTTCGGATCGACGAATTGAGCCTCGTAGATTTCCCGCAGTTTCGCCGGCGCGCCGCCGCACAGGAGATAGACGATCGCCGCGCGAATATTGCGCTCGTCGCGCCAACCGTCGGGCTCGACGGAATCGATCTGCTTCTCGATGAGATCGAACTGCCGCGCCGCCCGGTCGCGCGCCCCGGCGTTTCCGGCCGCCATGAGATTTTGCATGGCGTTGAGATCGCGCACCATCGCCGCGAATTCCTCCGCCTGCGCCGCGCCGCTCATCTGCAACAAGGCGGCGAAAGCGATCGCCCTTCCTGCGATTGTCATGGCTCGACTCCACGCAGCAGAATTTCGATCCGCCGGTTGACCGGCGACAATGGATCCTTCGCGTTCCTGGGGCGCCTGTCAGCGAAGCCGACGACTCTCTCCATGCGCGTGGCCGGCAGGCCGCCGCGGATCAGCATGTAATTGACGATTGTCGCGCGGTCGCTGGAGAGCCGCCAGTTGTCGTAGTTCTTTCCACTATAGGAGCGGCCGTCCGTATGGCCCCTGAGCTCCACCGCGCCGGGTTTGCCGGCGAGAATCTTGCCCACTTCGCCGATGATGCGCACGAGTTGCGGCTTCGGCTTGATCGAGCCGACATCAAACATCGAGAAATTCGCGTCGTCGGTGAGGCTGATCAACAGGCCTTCCTCGGTCTGCCGGACCTCGACCTTGGGCGCGCGCGCCTCCTGCGCGGCGATCTTTTCGATCTCCGCCTGCAAGTCGCTCGCCATCGCGGCCTTCTCTCCCGCGGCCGTCGGACCTTGCTTGAGACCAGCCTTGTCGTGCGCGGGCGGCGGCTCCGCCGGCGCAGGCTCGGGTGCGGGCCGCATCTCCTTTTTCAGGGTGCGTTCGAAAGGATCGCGCAAGACCTCGGAGGCCGGCGGCTCGCCCGCGCGCGGCTCCTCCCTTGCGATTGCGTCGAGCGTCTTCAGGGGCTCGCTCTGTAGCGCCGCCTCCGTATCCTTCGACTCGCTTGCGCCCCCCTTCTTGGGCACCGGCGGATTGATGGCGCTCTTCCCTTCCGAGCCGGTGGCGGGATCGCGCAGCCCCTTGTGCGCCTTGGTCGTGTCGACGAGCTGCACGGGGTTGAAATATTGAACGATGACCGCCTTCGTTTCCTTGGAGGTGGAGTTGATGAGCCACATCACAAGGAAGAAGGCCATCATCGCGGTCATGAAATCGGCGAAGGCGAGCTTCCAGACGCCGCCGTGATGGTCCTCTTCGCCTTCGACCTTTTTCTTGATGATGATCGGGGGGCCGTTGCTCATAGACCTTCACTCCTGCTGTCGCGCAGACGCCGCATCCAGGCGTCGAGCCGCGTCTCGATCCGCGTCAGGTCGAAATCGACCGTGACGTCGACGCCGTCCGTTTCGGTCAAACTCACCGCAGCCTGCTGCTCCACGAGCGCCTCGGCCATCTTTTCGATCAGCTCTCTCGGGCCCTGGAGGCGGATCGCCGGTCCATTCTCGCCGGCGACAGCGCGTCGGATGGCGTCGATCAGTTCCTGCGAGGTCGTCTGCTCGACTTCCCTCGCCACAAAGGGCGCGAGTATGCGCGCCACATCGGTTCTCAGCGCCTCCAGCGCCTCGGCGAGACTCTCCGAAAGACGCCTCGCCAGAAGTTCGCCCTGCTCCTCGATCCATTGCGTCCGCAGCAGGCGCAAATCCTCCTCATGCGCAGCCTGTTGCTTTTCGAGCGCGGCGGCGAGCTCTTCGTCGAAAGCCCGGCGCAGCAGCGCGGCGTCATCGCGCGCTTCCCGCGCGACGATATCCGGCGCGAAGTCTTCGTCCGGAATTTCCGCCGACGCCTCGAAGAGCGTTTCGAGGATCGGCGAGGGCGGAGGAAGCGGCGCAGGGAGCGGCGATTGCGGCGGAAGACGGGGGGCCTCGTCGAAACGCAGCAGATAAGTGGAAACGTCGTGAATGTTCATGGCGTGGCCTTAGGACCTCATCCATTGTTTCATGATCGCAGCGGCATGAGCGTCGTCCTGCTCGATCAGCCGCTCGAGTTTCTTGCGCGCGCTTCCTCTCGCCACTTCGACGATGCCATCGAACAGCGCGGCGCCGGGCAGTAATCCCTCCTCTGGAATGTCGAGAATCGGCGCCAAATTGGGGAAAGCCGGTTCGAGGGCGAGCGGAAGTTCAGCCGGCGCGAGAGATGGCGCCGCGGGCGAGGCCAATGGCGGCGGCTCGACTCTCTCCTGCGACGCCGGCTGCGCTTCGGCGAGAAGTGCGCGCCGCGCCGGCGCCAGGCCAAAGGCGACGATGATCGCCGCAATGCCGACGGCCGTCAGGGCGTTGATGATTGCGCCGAGATGGCTGCCGAGCATGGCGACGAAGCCCGGATTTTCCTCCGGCGTCATTTCATGCTCGTTGAACATGAAATCCACCGCCGTCACTTTCAGCGCGTCGCCGCGCTCCTTGCTCAAGCCCGCGGCGGAGGAGACGAGCTGCTCGATTTCCTTGAGCTGCTTATCGACGATTTCGGGCTTGGGCGGCTCCTTGCCGGGCTCGGCGAAGGCGGAACGGTTGATGAGCACCGCGACAGAGAGCCGCTCGACTGTGTAGCCGCCGCTCACCGTCGTCACCGTCTTGGAGGAGAGCTCGTAATTGGTGAGCTCCTCGCTCTTGCGGCTCTCGTCGTTCGACTGCTTGGCGTCGCCATTGTTGGCGGCGTTCTGCGGAATGTTGCGCTCCACGCTCGTGGATTGCGCGCCGCTGTTGTTTTGCGACTGAGCCGTCTCCTTCACCGTGCGGATGGAGCGTTCGATGCGCGAGTCGGGGTCGAAGATCGTTTCATTCGTCTGCTTGCGGTCGGTGTTGACCCGAGCGCGCACGCTCACCTGAAAATTCGGCAACCTCAGATAGGGCGTGAGCGTGCGTCTGATGTTGTCCTGTATGTCTTTCGAGATGCTCTTTTCGAGGGCAAGCGTCTTCACTGGAACGGCGTCGGTCGCCTCTCCGTCCGAGGACGAAAGGATCATGCCGTCCGTATTGAGAACCGTCACCTGATCGACCGTCATGCCAGGCAGCGACGAGGCGACGAGATGGCGGATCGCCTGCGCGGCGCTCGAATCGTCGGGACCTTCCGTGCGGATGATGACGGAGGCCGACGGCGGTTGCTTGGCGCGGCGAAACGATCCTTCGTCCGGCATGACGATGTGCACCCGCGCCGCCTTGACGCCGCGGATGAGTTGAATCGTGCGCGCCAGTTCGCCTTCGAGCGCGCGCACCCGCGTCACCTCCTGCATGAAGGAGGTGAGGCCGAGCGCGCCGACCTTGTCGAAGAGCTCATAACCGGCGTTGGCGCTCTGCGGCAGGCCGCGTTCGGCGAGCAGCATGCGCGCCTGCGCGGTCTGGCCGTAGGGAACCGAAACGGCGTTCCCTTCCGGATTGACGTCGAAGGCGACGCCGCTCGATTTCAGAGCGGCGCCGATGCGGCTCACATCCTCACGATCGAGGCCCGCGTAAAGCACCTCGAAAGAAGGCCGCGAGAGATAGTAGGCCGCAAGCGACACCATCCCGACGACGAGCGCGAAGATCAGCCCGAGCGCGGCGAGTTTCCTGCCGCCGAGGGCTTTGAGATTATCGAAAAGTTTCGTGAGATGGTCCATGGCGTCCGAAGCAGGCGCTCCCTGTTCCTGTGACGCCAAGAGTCGGCGCAGGGGCTTGTGCGAGCGTTGCGCCGCGCCCTTAATCCAAACACTAACAAAAGGTTAATAACAAATTGAGCCCGGGCGGACCAAGCCTTTCGGCTGGCCCGCCCGGCGTGAAGCTTACTGGAACAGCTTCAGGATCATCTGGGCGTTCTGGTTCGAGATCGAGAGCGACTGAATGCCGAGCTGCTGCTGCGTCTGAAGCGCCTGCAGGCGCGTCGAGGTTTCATTCATGTCGGCGTCGACGAGCGACGACACGCCGGTCGTCAGCGCCTCGGCCATCGTCTTGATGAACTCGTTCTGCTGCGTCACGCGAGTCTGCGTCGCGCCGATCTGCGAGGCGTAGGTCGTGAGATCGGCAAGCGCCTTGTCGGCGTTGGTCAGCGTATCGGCGATGGTCGCCGCGGCGAGATCGCCGGAGGTCAGATTGGTGAAATCCGTGGCCGCCGCCGCCGTGCCGCCCTGCGCCGCCTCCAGCACGCCGGTCCCGCCGCCCGCGCTGTCGATGAGCGTGGTGAGCGTGAGATCAATGGTGCCGACAGCCGAGTTGCTGGAGCCCGTGCCATCGGAGTAGGAGGCGATGAATTTCACGGGGCTCCCCTGGGAGCCGTCGAGGACGTTGAGGCCGGTGAAGGTCGCCGACGACACGATGCTGGTCAATTGCTTGCCGAGCTGCTGAAGATTGGTCAGGATCTTCGCGGTGTCGGCGCCCGGCTGCTGAGCCTGGGTGACGCCGTTCTTGATGTCGTTCACCACATTGATCGCGCTCTTCACAGCAGCGGCCGCCACATTGAGAACGGAGTTGGCGCCGGAGAGCGAGTCGCTGACCGTCCCCAGAACCTTGCTGTCCGATTTCATGGTCTCGGCGATCGACCAGGTCGAGGCGTTGTCGGCGGCGCTCGCGATCTTGAGGCCGGTAGAGATTTCCTTCTGCGTCGTGTTCAGCGACGCCTGGGTCGTGCGCAGCGACTGAAGGGCGGTGATTGCGGAAGGATTGACGAGGATGCTGGCCATTTGATGTGTCCCTTCGGGTACGAGAAAAAACAAGGGACATACCGGTGTCGCACCGGCTCGACGGATAAGGCGTCATGCCACGGGTCTGGGCCCGTCCGAAGCAGCTATGCGTAAACGCCTGCGAGGGCCGCGACCCAGAGGGCCGCGGTCCTCGCCGCGCGCATGCGTTACTGGAAGAGCTTCAGGATCATCTGAGCATTCTGGTTCGCGATCGACAGCGACTGAATGCCGAGCTGCTGCTGGGTCTGAAGCGCCTGCAGACGGGTCGAGGTTTCGTTCATGTCGGCGTCGACGAGCGAGGAAACGCCGCTCGTCAGCGCCTCGGCCATCGTCTTGATGAACTCGTTCTGCTGCGTCACGCGCGTCTGCGTCGCGCCGATCTCGGAGGCGTAGGTCGTGAGATCGGCGAGCGCCTTGTCCGCGTTGGTCAGCGTGTCGGCGATGGTCGCCGCGGCAAGATCGCCGGACGTCATGCTGGTGAAATCCGTCGCCGCCGCGGCGGTGCCGCCCTGCGCCGCTTCCAGAATGCCCGTTCCGCCGCCGGCGCTGTCGATCAGCGTCGTGGGGGTGAGGTCGATCGTCCCGACGGCCGAATCGGAGGCGCCCGATTTGTCGGCGTAGGACGCGATGAACTTCTCAGAGGTCTGTGAGCCGTCGATGACATTGAGGCCGGTGAAGGTGGCCGAGGACACGATGCTGGAGAGCTGCTTGCCGAGCTGCTGCAGATTCGTCAGGATCTTCGCCGTGTCGGCGCCCGGCTGCTGGGCCTGGGTGACGCCGTTCTTGATGTCATTCATCACGCCGATGGCGCTTTTCACCGCCGCGGCGGCGACATTGAGCACCGAATTCGCGCCCGACAGCGAGTCGCTGATCGTCGACAGCACCATCTTGTCCGACTTCATCGTCTCGGCGATCGACCAGGTCGAGGCGTTGTCGGCGGCGCTCGCAATTTTGAGGCCGGTCGAGATTTCCTTCTGCGTCGTGTTCAACGACGCCTGGGTCGCGCGCAGCGACTGAAGCGCGGTAATGGCGGAGGGGTTGACGAGAATACTAGCCATTTGCGTTGTCCCTTGTTGGACTGAGAACAAGTAAGGGACATGCCGGTGTTGCGCCGGCTCGACGGATGAGGCGTCATGCCACGGGTTTGGGCCCGTCCGAAGCGACTATCGACTTTTGGAAACGCGGCGCGCGTTTCGTTGGTCGACGGAGCCAGTTTAGCCGAAGCCGCGACCTTGAAAAGGAGAATGCCCGAAAGCGCCTAATGGCCAGTTAACGGCAAAGCCTCAGGCAGCCGCGCCGCAGCATTTCTTGTATTTCTTGCCAGAGCCGCAGGGGCAGGGATCGTTGCGGCCGGGCTGCGCGCCCTTCACGATCGGCTGGCTCTTTCGATTGGCCTCTTCCTGAAAATACCAGCGACCATCAGTCTTGCAGAACAGCGAGCGCTCGCGATGCGCGTAGTTTTCGCCCTCGAGGCTGAAATGGGCGATGAACTCGACATGGCCCTCGTCGTCGGTCTCGAGCCCGTTCTCCGTGGAAATCACGTCGAGGCCGAGCCACTGAGACTGCCTGGCCCAATGGGTGATCGCCTTGCGGTCGAAATCCTCGCGCGTGCCAGGGGCCAGCGTCTCTTCGAGATAGTCGATGTCGCCGCGCGCGAAAGCCGTATAGCGCGAGCGCATGAGCGCCTCCGCCGTCGGGGGCGTCTTGCCCTCTTCGAGATAGGGCTTGCAGCAATCTGCGTAGTCGCGCTTCTCGGCGTCGATCACGCGGCAGGGGCAGAGGGCGTCGGTCATCGTCTCTCACTCGATCGCCGGCCGCGCGCGGACTGAAAAAAGCGCGGCGGGAGGCGCGTCTTCACTTGGAGTTGAAAAGAAAAAGGCCGCCGCGCCGGAAAAATCGATTCTTGAAAACCGCTTTTTGTGCGCGACAGGCAGGCGCGCGTCAGGCCGCGCCCTTCTTCTCGGCGTCGAGAATCTTGACGGCCTCGATGGCGATGGGTTCGAGTCCGGCGCCGCCATGTTTGACATGTTCGCAGATCGACTCGCGCATATGGGGCGCCCAGAACTTGCGCAGATGCTCGGCCATGCCGGCGGCGGCCCCGATTTTTTGCGCGCCAAAAAACGAGCCGATCTGATTGGCCATTTTCACGAGCTTCTCAACTGAATCATGCGACATGGGCGGAGACCTGTTCGAGGATGCGTCCTGGATGGGTGAAGACTTCGAAATCGCGGCCCCGCATCACGGCCACGAGGGTCATACCGCATTTTTCGGCGCTGCGAACCGCGAGCGCGGTCGGCGCCGAGACGGCGGCGATGATCGGCGCCCCGATGCGGGCGGCTTTCTGCACGAGCTCGACGGAGACGCGGCTGGTCATCAGCACGACGCCCTGCGAGGCGGCCAGGCCCTGGCGCGCGAGCGCGCCCGCGAGCTTGTCGAGGGCATTGTGGCGGCCGACGTCCTCGCGGACGATCAGCGCGCCGGAATCGGGGTTCCAGAAGGCCGCCGCATGCACTGCGCGCGTCTCCTGATTGATCTTCTGCGCGGCCGGCATCCGGTCCATGGCGTCGATGAGCGCCTCCGCCCGCACGATCAAAGCATTGTCGAGCGTCGGCAGGCTGCGCGCCGCGGCCTCGAGGCTTTCGACGCCGCAGAGGCCGCAGCCCGTCGGGCCGGCCATCGACCGGCGACGCGCCGCATAGGCGTCCTGGCGGTCGCCGACGAGCCATGTGCGCAGCTCGATTCCAAGGTCCGAGGTCACCACCTCCACCTCGCCCGCGTCCTGAGGACGGTCAACCAACCCCTCGGTGATCGCGAAACCGACCGCGAAATCCTCGAGATCGGCGGGCGTCGCCATCATCACCGCATGGGTGGAGCCGCCATAAGTGAAGGCGACCGGCGTCTCTTCGGGGATCACGCGTGAAGAACGCGCCGTCACATCGTGACGGCGCGCCAGGCATTCTACCCGAAGAGCAGGCGACGGAATGTCGTTCATTCCGCCGCGTCGATGGTCGTCGCAATGCGCCGAGCGTTCTCGGAGAGCTCGCGATACTGCTCCTGCCACTGGGTCGGGCCGTTCGACGGAGACACCTGAACGGCGGTGACCTTGTATTCGGGGCAGTTGGTGGCCCAGTCCGAATTGTCGGTGGTCACGACATTGGCCTGGGTCATCGGATGGTGGAAGGTCGTGTAGACGACCCCGGGGGCGACGCGGTCCGTGACCAGGGCGCGCAGCGCGGTGTCACCCGCGCGGCTCTGGACGCGCACCCAATCGCCGTCGCGCACGCCGCGCTCCTCCGCATCGTGCGGATGGATTTCGAGCACGTCCTCTTCATGCCAGCGGCTGTTCTCGGTGCGGCGGGTCTGCGCGCCGACGTTGTACTGCGACAGGATGCGGCCCGTCGTCAGCAGCAGCGGGAAGCGCGGCCCCACCTTCTCGTCCGTGGGCACATATTCGGTGATGACGAATTTGCCCTTGCCGCGCGCAAAGCCGTCGATGTGCATGATCGGCATGCCTTCCGGCGCCTCGTCGTTGCACGGCCACTGCACCGACCCCACCTCGTCGAGCAACTCATAGGAGACGTTGTGGAAGGAGGGCGTCAGGCGCGCGATCTCGTCCATGATCTCGGACGGGTTCTTGTAGTTCCAGTTCATGCCGAGCTTGTTGGCGAGATGCTGGGTGATCTCCCAGTCGCCATAGCCGTTCTTCGGCGTCATCACCTTGCGGATGCGCTGGATGCGGCGCTCGGCGTTGGTGAAGGTGCCGTCCTTCTCGAGGAAGGAGGACCCCGGCAGGAAGACGTGGGCGTAATGCGCCGACTCGACCAGGAACAGGTCCTGCACGATCACGATTTCCATATTGGCGAGGGCCGCCGAAACATGGCGCGTGTCGGGATCGGACTGGAGAATGTCCTCGCCCTGCAGATAGAGGCCCTTGAACCGGCCCTCGATCGCCGCGTCGAACATGTTCGGGATGCGCAGCCCGGGCTCGGGGTCGAGCTTGACGCCCCAGTCGGCTTCGAAGACCGACCGCGCCGCCGCGCCCGAAATATGCTGGTAGCCCGGCAGCTCATGGGGGAACGAGCCCATGTCGCAGGAGCCCTGCACATTGTTCTGGCCACGGAGCGGGTTCACGCCGACGCCGCGGCGGCCGAGATTGCCCGTCGCCATGGCGAGATTGGCGATGCCCATGACCGTCGTGGAGCCCTGCGAATGCTCCGTCACGCCGAGGCCGTAATAGATGGCCGCATTGCCGCCCCGCGCATACAGGCGCGCGGCGCCGCGAATGTCCTCGGCCTTGACGCCGAGAACCGACTCGAGAGCCTCCGGGCTGTTGCGGTCGAGCGCGACGAAGTCGGCCCAGGCCTGGAACTCGTCCCAGTCGCAGCGATGGCGCACGAAGGATTCGTTGACGAGCCCTTCCTTGACGATCACATGCGCGAGCGCCGTGATCATCGCGACATTGGTGCCAGGCTGCAGCGCCAGATGATAGTCCGCCTGAATATGGGGCGAGCGGACGAGGTCGATGCGGCGCGGATCGATGACGATCAGCTTGGCGCCTTCGCGCAGGCGCTTCTTCATGCGCGAGCCGAACACCGGATGGGCGTCCGTCGGATTGGCGCCGATGACCAGAATGACGTCGGCCTCGTCGACCGAGTCGAAGTCCTGCGTGCCGGCCGAGGTGCCGAAGGCCTGGTTCAGGCCGTAGCCCGTCGGCGAATGACAGACGCGGGCGCAGGTGTCGACATTGTTGTTGCCGAAGCCGGCGCGCACGAGCTTCTGAACGAGATAGGTCTCTTCATTCGAGCAGCGCGACGAAGTGATCGCGCCGACCGATCCCTTGCCATATTTCGCCTGAACGGCCTTCAGCCGGTCGGCCGCGAAGGTCAGCGCCTCGTCCCAGGTGACGACGCGCCAGGGCTCATCGATGGACTCGCGGATCATCGGGTCGAGGACGCGGTCGCCATGATGGGCGTAGCCATAGGCGAAGCGGCCCTTGATGCAGCTGTGTCCGTGATTGGCCTTGCCGTCCTTCCAGGGGATCATGCGGACGACTTCCTCGCCGCGCATCTCCGCCTTGAAGGTGCAGCCGACGCCGCAATAGGCGCAGGTGGTGATCTCGGAATGCTCCGGCTGGCCGATGGCGATCACCGATTTTTCGGTCAGCGTCGCGGTCGGACAGGCCTGGACGCAGGCGCCGCAGGACACGCACTCCGACTCCATGAAGGCCTCGTCCATGCCGGCCGAAACGCGCGAATCGAATCCGCGTCCCGAAATCGTCAGCGCGAAAGTGCCCTGCACTTCCTCGCAGGCGCGCACGCAGCGATTGCAGACGATGCACTTGGACGGATCATAGGTGAAATAGGGGTTCGACTCGTCCTTGGGCTTCCAGGCGAAATTCGCCTCGCCATTGTTGCGCGCAAAGACGTGGTTGGAGCCGTCATAGCCGTAGCGCACGTCGCGCAGACCCACCGCGCCCGCCATGTCCTGCAATTCACAGTCGCCATTGGCGGCGCAGGTGAGGCAGTCCAGCGGATGGTCGGAAATATAGAGCTCCATCACGCCGCGGCGGATCGCCGCGAGGCGCGGGGTCTGGGTCTTGACCGAAATGCCCGGCGCGACCGGCGTGGTGCAGGAGGCCGGCGTGCCGTTGCGGCCTTCGACCTCGATCACGCAGAGACGGCAGGAGCCGAAGGCCTTGATGCTGTCGGTGGCGCAGAGCTTGGGGATCTCGGTCCCCGCCTCCATCGCCGCCCGCATGATGGAGGTGCCTTCCGGAACGGTGACGCTCTTGCCGTCGATGGTCAGCGTGACCATGTCCTCGGATTTCGAAGCCGGCGTTCCGTAATCTGTTTCTTTGATAAGAGTCATGGCGGCTACCTCACTCGGCGGCTTCAAGGGCCGGCTTGCGGAAGTCCTCTGGGAAATGACGAAGAGCGCTTTCGACCGGATAAGGCGCGAAACCGCCGAGCGCACACAATGAGCCAAACTTCATCGTGTGGCACAGGTCCTTGAGAAGCTCGATGTTCTTCTCGACGTCCTGACCATTGCGAATCTTGTCGATCGTTTCGACGCCGCGCGTCGAACCGATGCGGCAAGGCGTGCACTTTCCACAGCTCTCGATCGCGCAGAACTCCATGCCGAAGCGCGCCATCCAAACCATGTCGACCGTGTCGTCGAAAATGACGAGGCCGCCATGGCCGATCAGACTGTCCTTCGCGGCGAAGGCCTCATAATCGAATGGCAGATCGAAAAGCGACACAGGCAGATAGGCGCCGAGCGGGCCGCCGACCTGGACCGCCTTGACCGGGCGTCCCGTCCGCGTGCCGCCGGCGATGTCATTGACGATCTCGCCGAGCGGAATGCCGAAATCGGTCTCGAACAGACCGCCGTATTTCACATTGCCGGCGATCTGGAGCGGCATGGTGCCGCGCGAGCGGCCGACGCCGAGATCGGCGTAGTGCTTCGCGCCCTTCTCCAGAATCATCGGGACGGTCGCCATGGAGAGCACGTTGTTGACCACCGTCGGCTTGCCGAAGAGGCCGACATGGGCCGGCAGCGGCGGCTTGGCGCGCACGATGCCGCGCTTGCCCTCGAGGCTCTCGAGCAGCGAGGTCTCCTCGCCGCAGACATAGGCGCCCGCGCCGATGCGCAGCTCCATGTCGAAGTCGAAGCCCGAGCCCTTGATGTTCCTGCCGAGCCAGCCGGCTTCGCGCGCCTTCTCGATCGCGGCCTGGAAGACCTTGGCGACGACCGGATATTCCGAGCGCAGATAGACATAGCCCTTGGAGCCGCCGATGGCGTAGCCGCAAATGATCATGCCCTCGATGAGCGAGAGCGGATCGCCCTCCATGATCATGCGGTCGGCGAAAGTGCCGCTATCGCCCTCGTCGGCGTTGACGACGACATATTTCTGGCCGGGCGCGCAATCCGCGACGGTCTTCCATTTGATGCCGGTCGGGAAGCCCGCGCCGCCGCGGCCGCGCAGACCGGACTTGGTCACTTCCTCGACGACCGCAGGGGCGCCCATCTCGAAGGCGCGCTTGAGGCCGGCGAAGCCGCCATGCGCCTCATAGTCGGCGACGGAGAGAGGGTCGATGACGCCGCAGCGCACGAAGGTGACGCGGTTCTGGCGCTTCATCCAGGGGTGCTCGTCGACGACCCCGATGTTCAGCGGATGCGCGCCGCCGGTCAGGAAGCCCGATTCGAACAGCGAGGCCACGTCCTTGACCTTGGCCGGCCCGTAGCCGACGCGGCCCGCGGGCGTCTCCACCTCGATCAGGGGCTCGAGCCAGAGCATGCCACGCGAGCCGTTGCGCACGATCTCGACGTCGAGGCCGCGCGCGGCGGCCTCCTTGGCGACGGCGGCGGCCAGGCGGTCGGCGCCCATCGCCACGGCGGCCATGTCCAGGGGAATGTAAATCTTGGTCATTTGCCCTTCGCCTCCTCGACGAGACCGTCCAGCGTCTCGGCGTCGACCATCCCGATCGGCTCGTTGTCGTAAAGGGCGGCGGGGCTGTGGGCGCACAGGCCCAGGCAATAGACCGGCTCGACCGTCAGGGAGCCGTCGGGCGTCGTCTGGTGCCATTCGAGCTTGTTGCGGGCGAGGAATTCATTCGCCTGCTTCTCGGCGCCCATCGACTGACACGATTCGGCGCGGCAGATTTTCAGCGTATGCCGGCCATGGGGCGAGGAATGGAAGTCGTGATAGAAGGTGACGACGCCATGCATTTCGGCGCGGCTGATGTTCAGCGCGCTCGCCATCTCGCGCACGGCGGATTCCGGAACGCAGCCGAATTCAGCCTGAAGCGCATGCAATATGGGCAATGCAGGACCTTCGAGGCCCATATGGGCCGCAATGATCTCCCGCGCCCGCTCGTCGCTATAAGGAGCAGCGCCAGCCATTTCTTCCCTCGCTTCGGGCGTCGAGCTCAAGACAAGCGCCCTTGATTGGTTTTGTTCCAAGGACAGTGCCGGAAATCCCCGACTTGATCAATAGCGTCCGCGCCGTCAGGCCATAGGGTCTGCCTATCAATCATCCAGCCTGCCACTTTCGGCGAGCGTCTTCGCCTCCGCGACGAGCGCGCCGACGAGCGGAATGACCGGATCGCGCAGAGGCGCGACCAGTCCAATTTCATGCCCCGCCTCGGGCTCGACGATCGGAATGGAGCGCAAGGGCGGCGAGGCGCCCATTGTTTTCGCGAGTTTTTCCGGAAGGATGGTCGCCCACCGGCCGGATTTCACATGGTCGTAAAGGAGAATGACCGAGTTCGACTCCAGGATCGGCGTCGGCTCCGCGCCGCCTGCGCCAATGAGTCGCTCGATGATCCGGCGATTCTGCATGTCGGGCGTCAGAAGGCACAGATCGATGCGCCCGACCTCGGCCCAGGTGACGCGGTCGCGGTCGCCGAGCGGATTGCCCGCCGTCGTCAACAGCCTGTAGCGCTCCGAACAGAGCGGCACGGTCCGCACGCGGCCCAGAGGCTCGTTGTCGAGATAGGTGACGCCCGCGTCGATCTCGAGATTGTCGAGCATGGCCAGCACCTCCGCGCTGGACGCCGAGACGACCTTGAAGCGCACATGCGGGTGCTTCTCGCGATAGGGGGTCGTCAACGCCGAGACGATGCCCTCGGCCGTGGGAATGACGGCGATCTTGAGCTGGCCGGAGAGGCCCTCCCGCAGGGTCCGCACTTCCTGGCGCATGGCGCGGGCGTCGCCCACGATCCGCTTGGCCCATTCCAGCACGCGCTCGCCCTCGGCCGTCAGCCCGTGGAAGCGGGATGAGCGGTTGACGAGCAGCACCCCGAGCGAATCCTCGAGCTGCTTGATGCCTGCGGAGAGCGTCGGCTGAGTGACGCCGCAGAGTTCCGCCGCGCGCGAAAAGCTCTTTTCGCTGGCGACGGTGATGAGAAATTCGAGTTTGTCGATCACGTCGAAGCGTTTCGGCGCCTGGCCGCGCCGTCCCTTGGCGAAAGCCGTTCCTTGGCGAAAAAGGCGGAGCCGCTCTTGGAAGGGGCGGCGCCGAACGCCCTTTTTCTTGTTTCGCTCGTGACATCCGCTAGCACATCCCGGCGCGGAACGCCCGAAAAATCGCGGGAGAGCGACAGACGCCGCCGGCGCGCAGGCCGCAAAGGCTACCGCGAAAAGATCGGCCGGTTGGCCGGCGGGGCGGGCGCCGAGCGGCCCGCCGGGCCCCCGGCAGGCTGGCCGCGCCACAATTTCCCCCCAATTGGTGCGTTTCGGATTAACTTTATTTTCCCACCTGCTGCCGCCGGCCGGCGCGACCTACGAGAGGCATTTGCCAATGACGACGTTGAGGAGACTGGCACGTCTCGGCGCATTTGCGTCCGTCCTCGCGACCCTCGCCATTCCCGCCGCGCAGGGCTCGCCTTCGCTCGTCATCGACGTATCCTCGGGCGCGGTGCTCTCGCAGGACCAGCCGACCGCCTCCTGGTATCCCGCGTCGCTGACCAAGCTGATGACCGCCTATGTGGCCCTCGACGCGGTGCGCGCCGGCCGCATCACGATGGACACGCCGCTGATGATGTCGCCGCGCGCCGCCCGCATGGCGCCCTCGAAGATGGGCTTTCGGCCGGGCTCCGAGGTGACGCTGCAGAACGCGCTGATCATGCTGATGGTGAAATCGGCCAATGACATCGCGGTCGCCATCGCGGAGGGCGTCTCGGGCTCGGTCGAGGCCTTCGCCGAGGAGATGAACCACGCCTCGCAAAAGCTCGGCATGACGCAGTCCACCTGGGTCAATCCCAACGGCCTGCCGGATACGCGGCAGGTCACCTCAGCGCGCGATCTCGCGATCCTGGGCCGGGCGCTCTATCTGCAATTTCCCGAATACGCCAACCTCTGGAACATCGGGGCCATGCAGTTCGGCCGGCAGATCCATCCCACGCACAACGGCCTGCTCGGACGCTATCCCGGCGCCGACGGCATGAAGACGGGCTTCACCTGCCCTGCCGGCTTCAATGTCGTCGCCTCCGCCAGCCATGGCAATCAGCGGCTGATCGCCGTCGTGCTCGGCGCGCCGTCCGCCGCCGCGCGCACGGCCAAGGCCGCCGCCCTGCTCGATCGCGGCTTCCAGTCGAGCGCCTCCGGATCGCTCGCCTCGATCGCCGCTCCCGGTCCCGGCCCGGCCCCCGATCTGCGCGACAGCGTCTGCCGCAACCGCGGCCCGGCCATGGCCGAATTCATGAACGAGGTCGAGGACGTCTCCATTCCGATCGGCGGCGGATCGACTGGCGTCCCGCTGCTCGACGCCGCCTCGGCCCAGCAGCGGATCAGCGCCAAGGATCTCGCGCGCCTGCCGCGTCCGCATTTCGATCCGGTGCCCGTCTACGCCGGCCGCGCGCCGGGCTATGCCGGTCCCGTGGCGCGCGCCCGCGCGCCCGGCGCGCCGATCGGCGAGCAGACCGATTATTCCGCCTACGCCAACAACCCCGAGCCCGCGGGCGGCGAAGCCTCGCCGATCAGCCGGGCGGCGCCCGACGCCGTGAACATGCGCCAGGCCAAACGGGGCGCGAAGCGCGCCGCCAAGCGCGTCTCGCCCGTCGCCACGCCGGCGCCCGTCGACGATATCGCCGTGGACGACAAGGCGGCGGGCGACGAAAAGCCGGAGAAGCCGGCAAAGGCCGCCGCCAAAGCCGCCGCCAAGGCCGGCGCCAAAGCCAACGCCACGGGCAAGCCCGCCCAGCCCGCGAAAGCCGCCGCCGCCGCCGCCAAGCCGGCGCCGACCAAGACGCAGACCGCCGCCAAACCGCAGGTCAAGACTCCGTGAGCGACAGCGCCCCAGCGGCGGCCCGCCGGCCGCCGCCGCCTCTTCCCCTGACCATCCTCACCGGATTTCTCGGCGCAGGAAAGACGACGCTGCTCAATGAGCTGCTCGCCGCGCCCGAGCTTTCCGACACGCTCGTCCTCATCAATGAGTTCGGCGAGGTCGGCCTCGACCATCTCTTCATCGAGAAGATCGACGGCGACATGGTGATGATGAGTTCGGGCTGCGTCTGCTGCACGATCCGCGGCGATCTCGTCCATACGCTCGAGGACCTGCTGCGCCGGCTCGACAACGGGCGGATCGCGCCATTCCGCCGCGTCGTGCTGGAGACGACGGGGCTGGCCGATCCGGCCCCGATCCTCCACACGATCATGAGCCACCCCTATCTCGTGATGCGTTTCCGCCTCGACGGCGTCATCGCCGTGGTGGATGCGGTCAATGGCGAGTCGACGCTCGATGCGCATGAGGAGGCCGTGAAGCAGGCGGCCGTCGCCGACCGTCTGGTCGTCACGAAGACCGATCTGGCCGAAGGCGCGGCCCATGAGGAGCGCCTGACCGCGCGTCTGCGCGCCCTCAATCCGACGGCCCGCATCCTCGTCGCGGCGAGAGGCGAGGCCACGCCGCAGGCGCTGCTCGACTGCGGCCTCTACGATCTCGGCGCCAAGACCCCCCGGGTGCGCGACTGGCTCAACGCCGAGGCCGTGGAGGCGCAGGAGCATCACGGTCACGACCATGCGGGCCACGGCCATCACCATCACGACGTCAACCGCCACGACGACCATATTCAGGCCTTCTGCCTGACCGGCGACACGCCCTTCACCCCGCCCTCCTTCGATATTTTCATCGATCTGCTGCGCCACACCCATGGACCGCGCCTGCTGCGCGTGAAGGGAATCGTCGCTCTCTCCGACGCGCCCGAGCGCCCGGTGGTCATCCATGGCGTGCAGCACGTCTTCCATCCGCCGCACCGTCTCGAGGCCTGGCCCGACACGGATCGCCGCACCCGCATCGTCTTCATCGTGAAGGACCTCGACCGCGCCTTCGTCGAGGGCCTCTATGCGGCGCTCATCTCCCGGCCGGCGGTCGATACGCCCGACGCCGAGGCGCTGATGAATAATCCGCTCGCGCCGGCGCGGGGCGGGCTGCTCGGATAGCGCCCCGTCCCCAACCCTTCCCGACGATCTGGAGAGCCCTTCTCCCGCTTTCGGGGGCGGACAGGGACGAGGCCCCGCGTTAAAAAGCAAAGATGCCGCTTCGTCCCGTCAGCCTTGGTCCCCTCGCCGCCGTGGCCAGACGCGCGGGCGCCGCGCTGCTCGACCTGGTCTATCCGCCGGCCTGTCTCGCCTGCCGCCGCGCCGTCGCCGAACATGGCGCGCTCTGCGCCGACTGCTGGCGCGAGGTCGCCTTCATCGAGCGACCATTTTGCGAAAGGCTCGGCACGCCCTTCGAGCAGGATCTCGGACAGGCCGGGTTGATCTCGCCCGAGGCCGCCGCCAATCCGCCCGTCTTCTCGCGGGCGCGGGCCGTCGCGCGCTACGACAGCGACAAGGCGCGCTCGCTCGCGCATCGGCTGAAATATCATGACCGCCTGGAGCTCGCGGGACCGATGGGACGCTGGATGGCCCGCGCCGGGGCCGACCTCCTCGCCGAGGCCGATCTCCTGGCGCCCATTCCCCTGCATCGCCTGCGGCTCGCGGCCAGGCGGTTCAATCAGTCGGCCGAACTCGCCCGAATCGTGTCGCGCGAAAGCGGCGTGCCAGTCGAAACGCTGGCGCTCCTGCGCGTGAAGGCGACGGCCCCACAGGTCGGGCTTTCCCGCGCCCAGCGCGCCGCCAATCTTTCCGGAGCGTTCCGCATCGACCCCGAGCGGGCGTCCCGTCTGGAAGGCCGAAACATTCTCCTCGTCGACGACGTTCTGACGACCGGGGCGACAGCCAACGCCGCGGCGCGCGCGCTGCTTCGCGCCGGCGCGGCGCGCGTCGATCTGCTGGTCTTCGCCCGGGCCGTGACAAGCGCGTGACTTCGGGCGTATAAGCGGTGCAATGAAATCGCCGGACGAGGGCTCAAATCCCAATGGCGCATATCGAGATCTACACGACCCCCACCTGTCCCTACTGCATTGCCGCAAAAAGACTGCTCACAAACAAGGGCGCGGCCTTCGTGGAGATCAGCGTCGCCGGCGATCCGGCCGGACGCCGGGCGATGAGCGAACGCGCCGGCGGCCGCACGACCGTGCCGCAGATCTTCATCAATGGCAGGCATATCGGCGGCTGTGACGACCTTCATGCGCTCGATGGCGCCGGCGGGCTCGACCCGCTGCTTTCGGCGGGGGCGCCGGCATGATCCGCTACGCGCTCGTCTGCGAGGAAGGGCACAATTTCGACGGCTGGTTCCGGGACAGCGAGACTTTTGAGACCCAATCGTCCCAGCGCCTGGTTTCCTGCCCCTACTGCGCCTCGACGAGCGTCACCCGCGCCGTGATGGCGCCCCATGTGGCCCGCGGCGGCCGCGACGCCGAAGCGGCGCGACTGCGCGGAATGATCCGCAAACTGCGCGAGAAGGTCGTCGCCGGGACAGAGGATGTCGGCGAGCGCTTCCCGCAGGAGGCGCGCGGAATGGAGGACGGCGAGATCGAGCGCCGGCCCATAAGGGGCCGCGCCACGTTCGAGGAGGCGAAGGCGCTGCTCGAGGACGGCATAGAGATCCTCCCCCTGCCCGAACTGCCCGGCGACAACTGACCTTTCCCGGCTATCGCAACATCTCCTCGACCCAGGCCGGAACCAGCTCGCTCGCTGCGCCATAGCGCGTCTGATCGAATTGCCCGGCGTTGTCGGAAGGCTCGAGATTGATTTCGCATGTGGCGACGCCGAGCCGGCGCGCCAGCGAGACGAAGCCCGCCGCCGGATAGACGGAGCCCGAGGTTCCGATGGAGACGAAGAGGCTCGCCGCCGCGAGGGCTGCTGTGATCTCCTCCATGTGGAGCGGCGTCTCGCCGAACCAGACCACATGCGGCCGCATGGCGCCGACGCGGCCGCAGTCGCCGCAGCGATCCGCAGTGGAGAGGTCCGCGCGCTGGTCGCGCAGGCCGCCGCAGGCGGCGCAACGCGCTTTCAGCAACTCCCCATGCATATGGATCACCTCCCGCGCGCCGCCGCGTTCGTGCAGATCGTCGATGTTCTGCGTGACGAGCATCGCCGCGCCGCCCCTCGCGGCCATCTCCCGCTGCAACCGGGCCAGCGCGTCATGGGCCGCGTTGGGGCGCGCCGACAGCAGGTTGCGACGGCGGAAATTATAGAATTCGTGAACGGCCTCGGGCGTCCGCGCGAAGGCTTCGGGCGTTGCGAGCGTCATCGGATCGAAGCGCGCCCAGAGGCCCGTCCCCGATGCGTCGCGAAATGTGCCCAGCCCGCTTTCAGCCGAGACGCCCGCCCCGGTCAGCACGAATATGCGCATGACGCCGCTCCTTGTGACCCTCCACGCAGGACAGGCTGATAGGCGATCGGGGGCCAAAAGTTGAGGCCAGCGCAAAAATGCGCAACATGGGCGTCAGTTTCGGCCTGGCCGTTTTCAGGGAGAGCGCAAAAATGACGTCGCGTCGATTGATGATTGTCGCTTTGAGCATGGGGCTCGGCATAGGCCTTGGCCTCGGCCTTTTCGCCCGGCCCGCCGTCGCGGACCCGAACTATCTCGAGGAGGCGATCACGGAGACGCGCGCCGCCATCGACGCGGGCAAGCAGCTTCAGGCCGGCTCCTTCGTCGAACATGCCGAAGACGCGATCGACCGCGCCCGCAGCGCCGTCTGGCAGACGCCCGTCGATCCGATCCGCAAGGGCATCAAATATCTGCGCAAGGCCGTGAAGCTCGCCAAGGGCACGAGCTACGACAAGCGCGTCGCCAAAGCCACGGAACAGGCGGAGCTCGCGCTGCAACAGTTCGAATCGGTCAAGTAACAGAGTCGGCGCCGGCCACGCGGGCGGCAGATCGTGATTCGCGTTCCGTTCTCCTATATGCTGAAAAGTGAATCATCGGGGAGAAACGGTTGTCCGATCTAGACGATTACACGCCGCAGGCCGGCGGGCTCGCCGCCCGCGCCGCGGTGGCGGCGCAGCGGCCGCGCTATCTCGACGGGCTCAATCCGGAGCAGCGCGCGGCGGTCGAGACGCTCGACGGGCCGGTGCTGGTGCTCGCCGGCGCCGGCACGGGCAAGACGCGGGCGCTCACCACGCGCATTGCGCATCTCCTTGCGCTCGGCAAGGCGCGCGCCCACGAGATCCTCGCCGTCACCTTCACCAACAAGGCCGCGCGCGAAATGCGCGAGCGTGTGGAAATGCTCGTCGGCGAGGGCGCGCAGGCCATGCAGTGGCTCGGCACCTTTCACGCCATCAGCGCCAAGATCCTGCGCCGCCACGCCGAGCTCGTGGGGCTCAAGCCCAATTTCACCATTCTCGACACGGACGACCAGATCCGGCTGCTGAAGCAGGTCTTGCAGGCGGAGAACGTCGACGACAAGCGCTGGCCGGCCCGCGCTCTCGCGACGCGCATCGACGGCTGGAAGAACCGGGGCCTTTCGCCGAACCAGGTTCCGGCCGGCGAAGCCGAGAGCTTCGCCAATGGCAAGGGGGCGGCGCTTTACGCGCTCTATCAGGAGCGGCTCAAGATTCTCAACGCCGTCGATTTCGGCGATCTGCTGCTCGAGTCGCTGCGCCTCATGCGCGACAATCCCGACGTCCTCGCCGATTATCAGAAGCGGTTCCGATATATTCTGGTCGATGAATATCAGGACACCAACACCGTCCAATATCTCTGGCTGCGGCTGATGTCGCAGGGGCGGCGCAACGTCTGCTGCGTGGGCGACGACGATCAGAGCATCTACGGCTGGCGCGGCGCGGAAGTGGAAAACATCCTGCGCTTCGAGCAGGATTTTCCGGGCGCAAAAATCGTGCGGCTCGAACGCAATTACCGCTCGACGGGCCATATTCTCGCCGCCGCCTCGCATCTCATCGCGCACAATGAGGGCCGCCTCGGCAAGACGCTCTTCACCGACGGCGAAGAAGGCGAGAAGCCGACGCTCACCGGCGTCTGGGACAGCGAGGAGGAAGCCCGAATCATCGGCGAGGACATCGAGCAACTCCAGCGCCGGGGCCATTCGCTCGAGGACGTCGCGATCCTCGTGCGCGCCTCCTTCCAGATGCGCGAATTCGAGGAGCGTTTCGTCGAGATCGGCCTGCCCTATCGCATCATCGGCGGCCCGCGCTTCTACGAGCGGGCGGAAATCCGCGACGCGCTCGCCTATCTGCGCTGTGTCGCCCAGCCCGCCGACGATCTGGCCTTCGAGCGCATCGTCAATACGCCGAAGCGGGGGCTCGGAGACGCCACGCTGCAAATGCTGCACGAATACGGCCGCCGCGAGCGCGTTCCCCTGATGCAGGCCGCCCGCGTCCTCGTCGAGAGCGAGGAACTGAAAGCGAAACCGCGCGGCGCGCTCAAAAGCCTCATCGCCGACTTCGACCGCTGGCGCGGCCTGATCGACGCAAAGCCGCAGAACGAACTCGCCGAGATGGTGCTGGACGAGTCCGGCTATACGCAGATGTGGCGCGAGGACAAGACGCCGGAAGCCGCCGGGAGGCTCGAAAACCTGAAAGAACTCGTGCGCGCGATGGAGGACTTCCCCGACCTCGCCGCGTTCCTCGAACATGTCTCGCTCGTCATGGAAGCGGAAGAAGGCAAGGAGCAGGCGCGCGTCTCGATCATGACGCTGCACGCCGCCAAGGGCCTCGAATTCGAGACCGTCTATCTCCCCGGCTGGGAGGAGGGGTTGTTCCCGCATCAGCGCTCGCTGGACGAACAGGGCCGCGCGGGTCTCGAAGAGGAGCGGAGGCTCGCTTATGTCGGCCTCACGCGGGCGAAGCGCCGCGCCCGGATCTTCTTCGCGAGCAATCGCCGCATTCGCGGCCTCTGGCAGCCGACCGTCCCCTCGCGCTTCGTCGACAATCTGCCCCCGACCCATGTGGAGGTCGTCGAGGCGCCGAACGGTTCGCACTATGGCGGCTATGGCGTCTCGCGCTTCGCCAATCTCGACGTCTATGGCTCCGACTATTCGACCCCCGGCTGGAAACGCGCCCAGGCCGCGCGGAGAGAGCCGGCCAGCGACAAGCCGGCGCGCTCGAAGCCGCCGCTGACGATCGAGGGCGAAATCATCGCGCGCGCATCGACGGCCTCGAACTATCGCGCGGGCGCGCGCGTGTTTCACCTCAAATTCGGCCCCGGCACCGTGGCGGCGGTCGACGGCAACAAATGCACGGTCGATTTCGACAAGGCCGGGCGCAAGATGGTGCTGGAGAGCTTTTTGCAGGCGCGGTGAGTGACGGAATCCCGCTTCCGTCTCGGACAGGAGGTTGGAGTCTCCTGCGCGTCTCCGGCTCGCACCATGTCTTTCGCAACCCGAAGACAGGCCCCATAATCTCCCTGTCTCACCCGAAGAAAGACCTTGGCTCCGGTCTCGTCTGGACAATCTACAAAGCGGCAGGGTGGCCGAAGGATTGACGTGCGCATGACCCATCACGTCGCCATCGTCGAGGAAGAAGAGGGAAAGGCCGTCGGGGTCTGGTTTCCCGATCTTGCGGGCTGCGTCTCGGCGGGGGACACGGACGACGAAGCCATGGCCAACGCCGCAGAGGCGCTTGCGCTATGGATCGAGGTCGCGGAAGAAAACAATTGTCCTGTCCCGGCGCCGCGCAGCCTCACCGAGCTCAAGCGCGTTCCGGAGATCGCGGAGGACCTTGCCCGCTACATGGTGGCGCTGATCCCCTTGAGGCCCTTGCGTCACGCCGCCTGAGGTCCCCGCGGCGAAGGCGCCGCCCGGCCTTCGCGCTTGGAAAGCCTGCGCGTTCCCTGCCGCCCGCCGCCATGTTGCCCTTGCGCCACAGTCGCGGAAATTCTCGCGGCCTGCGCCCAGGCTGGGCGGCGCGGGATTCACAGGGATGCCGACGCGCGCTAGTTTTTTCCATGAAGGGCTCGCGCGCCGGCGGCGACGCGCCATATCCTTGACAGTTCCCAATCTTCGCGCCGTGCGTCGCTTTCCTTCGGGGGCAGCCATGCTTGCGTATATTGTTCGGTTCGGACTTTCCGGCGTCGCGCTCGCGGCGGCGCTGAGCTCGGCTCAGGCCGCGACGCCGCGCCGTCCGGATCTCCTGGCCCCGCCCGCCACCGTCGCGCTTAGCGGGCTCGACAAGGCCCCGACCGTCGCCCCGCTCGCGGCCGACGCGCTTCCCGCCATAGACGCGCCGCCTCTCGTCGCTCTCACCGCCGCCAAGCTGCGCGTCGTGCCCGCCGCGCCGGACGAACTCGATCTCGCCTGGAGCCTGCTTCCCGACGATCAGCGCGGGCTGGCGCTGGCGCTATCGGACTGGAGCGCCGCGCCCGAGGTCGCCCGCGACGCCGCGCGCCGCGCCCTGCGCGCCAAACTCGCGCGCGCCTATGCCGCGCGCCATTTCGCGCCCTTCTGGACGGAGGGCGCCGGCTGGCGCGAGGCCGCCGGCTCCGCCATTGCGCGCCTGCGCGCGGCGAATGAAGACGGGCTCGACCTGCGCGGCGCGACGATTCCCTCCGCGGAGACGGGCGCCAGCGTCGCCGGCGAGCTGGCCCTTTCCGAGGCTGTCGCCCTCTATGCCCATCAGGCGCGCGGCGGCCGTCTCCAGCCCGAGCGGCTCTCCCGCCTCATCGGCGCAAAGACCGCCCTTCCCGATCCCGCCCGGGCCGTGGCCGAGGTCGCGGACGCGAAGGAGCGCGCGGGCGAGACCCTGCAAAACTTCAACCCGCCCCATTTCGGCTATCAGCAACTGCGCGAGAAACTCGTGGAGTTGCGAACCAACCGCGCCGGCCTGCCGGAGTTCGACGACCGTCTCGCCGCCGCCGAGGCTGGCGTGGCCCAGACCGACGCCCTGCCGCCCGCCAAGGCGAAGCGGCGGCGCATGGAGACGCTGGGCGGCCCGTCGACCTCGCATCTCGAGGCCGAGATCGTCGCCAATATGGAGCGCTGGCGCTGGCTGCCGCGCGACATGGGCGACAACCGGATCGAGGTGAACATCCCCGATTTCGAACTCGCGGTCATTCGCAACGGCGCGGTGGCTCATCGCACCCGCGTGATCGTCGGCAAGGAGCAGACGCCGACGCCAATCTTCTCCGACGAGATGGTCGAGATCATCGTCAATCCGTCGTGGTATGTGCCGCAATCCATCATCCAGAAGGAATGGCGTGGCGGCGTCGGCGCGGGTTACGAGGTTTCCTACCGCAACGGGCAGATGGTCGTGCGCCAGCCGCCGGGCGAGAAGAACGCGCTCGGCCGAGTGAAATTCGTCTTCCCCAACGATTACGCCGTCTATATGCACGACACGCCGTCGCGGGGACTCTTCGCCCAGTCGCATCGCGCCTTCAGCCATGGCTGCATGCGCGTCGATCAGCCCTTCGCTCTGGCCGAAGCCGTGCTCGGACCGGGAAGCGGCTGGTCGCAGGAGCGGGTGAAGCGGCTCGTGGGCGACAGCGAGCGCTATATCAATCTCTCGAAACCCCTGCCCGTGCACATCGTCTATTTCACCGCTTACGTGGACGACGCGGGCCGGCTGGTGCAGCGCCCCGACCTCTATGGTTATTCGGCGCGGGTGCGGAAGGCGCTGGGTTTTTCGAGCTGAGTCACGCCCGCCGTCCCGAAAACAGGGCGGCGCAGCCCACGACCTCGACCGAGACCTCGGCGAAACGCCTCTCCAGCTCGCGGCGCAGCGCCGCAAGATCGTCGCGCGTGTTCGAGAAGACGCCGTCGGAATTGTAATAGTCCATGAGCCAGCGCGCCGCCGCGCTTCTCTCCACGCCGCCCTGCAGCAGGGTCGAGCCGAAGATCACGGCGCCGGGCGCCATCAGCGGCGCGAGATGGTCGAAGACGATCGCCTTGGCGGCCATGTCGCCCGGCAGGCAGTGAAGCAGATAATTGACGGCGACCGAGTCGAAGGGCGCGCCGTCGAAAGAGATCGGCTCCAGCACGTTGCGGATGTGCGTTTCGGGCCGGTAGCGGGCGATGCGCCGGGCGGCGAAGGCCAGCGAATTCGGGTTCAGATCCATCAGCGCAAGGCGCGGATGGGCGGCGGGAAAGCGGCATTTGTCGAGGTAATAGCCGCTACCGACGCCGACATCGAGGTGATTGGCCGTGACATGGCGGTCGTAATGGGCGAGCAGCCGGGGCGTCGGGCATTTCCAGATGAGGCGGTTCGAAACCCACAGCACGCGCAGGTCGTAGAAATTCAGCATTCCGGGCGTGTAGATCGCCTGGCCGGCGGCGATCTCCTCAGGCGTGAAGGACATTTTGCCTCCCTTGCAGATTTGGCCGCGCGAGGGGTGGCAAACCGCGCCGGGCCGTGGAAAAAGGCTCCAACCCCAAGAGAGACACGAGACACGGTTCCCGCGCAATGGCCCCGCCCCCCCTCCTCGCCCTGCAGGGCGTCATGCTCACCCTCGGCGGCAAGCCCTTGCTGGAGGGGGCCGAGCTTTCGGTCGCCCCCGGCGCGCGCATCTGCCTCGTCGGCCGCAACGGCTCCGGCAAATCCACTTTGCTCAAGATCGCCGCCGGCGAGATCGAGGCGGACGCCGGCGTCCGGTTTCTCCAGCCCGGCGCCTCCTTGCGCTATCTGCCGCAGGAGCCGGATTTCTCGGGCTTTTCGACCACGGCGGCCTATGTCGAGGCGGGGCTCGGCCCGCTCGACGATCCGCATGCCGCACGGACGCTGCTCGACGACCTCGGCCTGACGGGCGACGAAGACCCGTCGAAGGTCTCGGGCGGCGAAGCACGCCGGGCGGCGCTCGCCCGCGCGCTGGCGCCGGAGCCCGACATTCTGCTGCTCGACGAACCGACGAACCATCTCGACCTCCCCACCATCCTGTGGCTGGAAGAACGGCTCGACGCGCTGCGCTCGGCGATGGTCATCATCAGCCACGACCGGCGATTCCTTCAGGATCTCACCCGCGAGACCGTCTGGATCGACCGCGGCCGCGCCCGCCATCTCTCGCGCGGCTTCGCCGACTTCGAGGCCTGGCGCGACCGCGAGCTCGAGGAGGAGGAGAAACAGGCGCACAAGCTCGAGCGCAAGATCGTCAATGAGGAGCATTGGCTGCGCCACGGCGTCTCGGGCCGGCGCAAGCGCAATGTGAAGCGGCTGGCCGGGCTCCAGACGCTGCGCGCCGAACGGCGCAACCGCGTCATGCCGACGGGCGAAGTGAAGCTCGAAGCGAGCGAGGCGCAGCTGTCCGGCAAGCTCGTCATCGAGGCGGTGAAGCTGCGCAAAAGCTATGGCGAGCGCGTCATCGTCGACAATTTCACGACGCGCATCCTGCGCGGCGACCGACTCGGCGTCGTCGGCGCCAATGGCGCGGGCAAGACGACGCTCATCTCTCTCCTGACCGGCGCCCTCCCGCCCGACAGCGGCCGGCTGAAGCTCGGCGCCGGGCTCGAAATGGCGACCCTCGACCAGAGCCGCGCCAGCCTGAAGCCCGAGACGACGCTGCAGGACGCCCTCACCGGCGGCGGCTCGGATACGGTCGAAATCAACGGCGAGCGGCGCCACGTCGTCGGCTACATGAAGGACTTTCTCTTCAAGCCCGAACAGGCGCGCACGCCCATCGGCAAGCTCTCGGGCGGGGAGCGGGGCCGCCTCATGCTCGCCCGGGCGCTGGCCAAGCCCTCCAATCTTCTCGTGCTCGACGAGCCGACGAACGACCTCGACCTCGAAACCCTCGACCTCCTCGAGGAGATGCTGGCAGATTATCCCGGCACGCTGATCGTCGTGTCGCACGACCGCGATTTTCTCGACCGGGTCGCGACGAGCGTGCTGGTGAGCGAGGGCGACGGGCGCTGGGTGGAATATGCCGGCGGCTACAGCGACATGGTCGCGCAGCGCGGCCGCGGCGTCGAGGCGCGCGGAAGCGCCGCCTTGCGGGAGGCCCCGAAAGAGAAGGCGCCGAAGGAGAAGCCCGCCGAGCGGCAGCCGGCAAAAGCGAAGCTCTCCTTCAAGGAGCAGCACGCGCTCCAGACCCTCCCCGCCAAAATGGAGGAGCTCAAGGAAAAACGCGCCAAATTGCAGGGGCTTCTCGACGATCCGGAGCTTTATGCGAAAGACCCCGCCAAATTCGCCCGGGCGAGCGAGATGTTCGCAAGCATCGAGGCGGCGCTCGCCGCCGCAGAGGAGGAATGGCTGGAGCTCGAAATCAAGCGCGAGGAGATCGAAGGCTAAAGGTTCGCGCGAGCTTAACAATCTTTAAGACTGCGTTCACGCGGCCAAAAGGGCGGCTGTGTCTCAATGGGCGTCGTCATCGGAGCGGCCTTTGGCGCCGACGCCACCATGCGACAGAACCACAGCAACCGAGCCATTTCCCTGCTCTTGCGCCTCGTGATCCTTGCGGGCGCGTCGCTTCTGTTCCTGCGGGGCCTTTTCTCGGGCGCCGCGCCCTGATCGCCGCTGGCGCGCCACTCGACGCCGTGGATCAGGCCTGTCATTTTGACGGCGACTCTTTTTCGAGCGGCGCGGGAGCGGATGGGATGCGGAGAATTTGGTTTTCGATCGGCGCGCTGTTGCTGGCCGGCGGAGCGCCGGCGCAGGCGCAGGAAACGCCCCGCAACGTCATTGCCGCGCATGTGCGGCTGCAGGGGTATCCCTGCGACGCGCCCAAGAGCGCAAAGCGCGACGCGGCGGCGTCGCGGCCCGATGAAGCCGTGTGGATCCTCGTCTGTGAGAATGCGCGCTACCGGGTCCGCCTCGTGCCCAACATGGCGGATTTCATCGAGCCCTTCTGACGCTTCAGCGCGCCGCCGACATCGCCCGCTCCAGAACGAAAACCCTCAGCGCCGAAGAAAGATTCGCGTCGCCCCGTCCCGCGTCGACCCGCGCGACGAGCGCCGCGAGAGAGATGCCCTCCTGAGCCGCAATGTCCTTCAAGGCGCGCCAAAACGCGTCTTCGAGCGATATGCTGGTCCGATGGCCCGCAATGAGGACCGAATGTTTGACGACGCGGCCGGAGCGGGCGCCCGGCTCGGCCCTGTCGTTCACGCCGGCTCTTCTCCGGGCTCGCGCTTATGCGCGTCGAGCCGTCGCGCCTCCAGGCGCTCTTGCGCGGTCGCCAGCGTCCGCTCGGCGTTGCTGCGCCCGAAGACGGCGCGGTTCTGCTGCGCCTGCGCGTCTTTCTCGCGCCGGGCGCGCTCCTTGCGGGCGCGGCGCAGATTGACGATCTCGCCCATCAGGTCTTTTTGCGGAAGGCGTCGATGGACACGACCTTGGCGTCGCCCTCGCCCTGGCCCTCGGCTTCTTGCGCGGCGGGCGGCTCGGCCTTGTCGGCCGCTCGGGATTTCGAGGGCGCAAGCTTCTCCGCTTTGGCGGGCGCGGCCTTCGCCTCGGCCTTTTCCGCGGTCACGAGGCTCGGGCGGCGCGGCGCTTCTTCTGCGTCCTCGTCTTCCTCTTCCTCGAAATCGGCGGTCTCGAAGCGCAGGCCGAATTCGACGGACGGATCATAGAAGCCGGTGATCGCCGCGTAAGGGATGTAGAGATGTTCGGGAATCGAGCGGAAGGAGAGCGTGACGCCGAACCCCTCTTCGTCCACCACCAAATTGGAATACTGGTGCTGAAGGATGATCGTCAGCTCCTGGGGCCACTGCTCGGCCAGGCGGCGGGAAATCTTCACGTCCGGCGCGTCCGTCCGGAAGCTGATGGTGAAATGATGGTCGCCGGGAAGATAGCCGCTCTCGGCCACATCCCCCAAAACCTTGCGCACCACGCCGCGCATCGCGTCCTGAACGAGAAGGTCGTAACGAATGAGATCGGTCGCCATGCGCTTGTCCCTGGAGCCGATCGTCTCGCACTCCGCCCCGCCGCGGAGACGGGAAAAATGAAGTGGAGGCTTCTGTTGCCAGGCGCCTCCGAGCCCCGCCTAGAAGTGCTAACCCCTAGGGCTTTGATCCCGGTGTGGGCGCCGCATTACGCGGCGACGGCCACCGGAGCATAGTTGTCGTTGGCAACTATAAGGTTTGACCCGATAACGGCGGTATCATGCCGAGCGAAAAAGCACCCTTTACACCCTCGTCGATCCTATTTCGCCCCCGCCGCAGCCCGCCGTGACGGGCTCTGGTGGAGGCGCCGGGTACCGCCCCCGGGTCCGAATGGTTTATTCCGATGTTCGTTTATCGCCATAGCCGCCGTGAAGCGGCAAACCGAATATAGGCGCTCCCCGGAATTTGTGAAAGGGGGCGAAGCGCGGCCGTCAAAGGTCTCGGTGGACAGGCGGAAACGCCCGCCGGCGCGGGCGGGCGCTTCGTTTTGCAGCCGCGCTCAGCGGACGATGAGCTGATCCTTCACAGGGCCGAGAACGTCGCTCGAAACGATTTTTTTCGCTGTGAGGTCCTCGACGCTCTTGAAGGGACGCGCCTTCACGATCGCCTCGGCGACGCTCTTGTTGAACCCCCTGACGGACAGAAGCTGCTCCATCGTCGCGGAGTTGAGATCGAGGCGCTGCGCCTCCGGGGCCATTTTGGTTGACGGCGCCGCGGCGGGAGAGGCTTTCGTTGCCGGACCCTCGGCGAAGGCCGGCGCGGCGGCGAGAAGGGCGACGGCGAGAACAAGCGTGCGAATCATCTTTCGGCTCCTCGGCTCTATCGAGACCGCGTCTCGATGAAGAGGAGCATCGCGTATCCGTGCTGAACAGCTGCTGAGAGCGGCGTTCATGCGCCGTTTAGAGAGGTTACTTTTCCCCGACCCGCTTCACGACGTCGAAGCCCTTCGCCTCCATGGCGAGGTGAAGCCTGTTCTGGAGCCCGGCGTCGTCGCCCTTGACGAGAAGCGGCGCATTGTCGGCGAGGGCGTCGCAGAGCGCCTCGACCCAGGGCTCCTCGCTCCTGCCGAAATCATTCAGCACATAGCCGTGCACCAGCGCCTTGTCGCCGGGATGGCCGATGCCCATGCGCACGCGCTTGTAGTCGTTGCCGACATGGGCGGTGATGGAGCGCAGGCCATTGTGGCCCGCGACGCCCCCGCCGATCTTGATTCGGCATTTGGCAGGCGCGAGGTCGAGCTCGTCGTGAAAGACGACGATGTCGCCAACCGGAATCTTGTGGAAGCGCGCGGCCTCGCCGACCGAGCGGCCGCTCTCGTTCATATAGGTTTGCGGCTGGAGCAGCAGAACTTTCTCGCCCGCGATCGTTCCCTCGCTGGCGAGGCCCTGAAAACGCGACCGCGCTTGCGCGAAGCCATGGCGGCGGGCGATGGCCTCGAGAGCCATGAAGCCGATGTTGTGGCGATTTCTGGCGTATTGGCGGCCGGGATTGCCGAGGCCGACGAAGAGCAGCATGACGGCGCCGATCCGTGAAGAAGAACCCTCTCCCGCGCGCGGGAGAGGGTCTCGTCATTCTTACTTCTTCTTTTCCGCAGCGGCTGCGGGGGCCGCCTCTTCGCCGCCGCCAGCCGGCGGGGCGAGGCTCGCCACGGTGAAGTCCTTGTCGGGATTGGTGGGCTTGCAGCCCTCGGGCAACGGGATCGCCGAGATGTGCAGCGAATCGTTGAAGTCCATGCCCGAGAGATCGGCCGTGACCGCCTCGGGAATGGCGTCCGCCGGCACCGTCATTTCGATGGTGTGGTAGACGATGTTGAGCGCGCCGCCGCGCTTGAGGCCGGGCGACTGGTCCTGATTGATGAAGTGGACCGGCACGTTCACCTTGAGGCGCGAACCGGGCTTCAGGCGAAGGAAATCCACGTGGAGCGGGAAGTCGCGCACGACGTCGAGCTGGTAGTCGCGCGGAATGGCGCGCTCCTTCTTGCCGTCGATCTCGAGCTCGAAGATCGTCGTGAGGAAGTGGCCCGCGAAGATCAGCTGGGTCGTCGCCTTCTTGTCGAGCGAAATCGGCAAGGGCGCTTCGCCGCCGCCATACAGTACTGCTGGAATACGGCCCTCACGGCGAACGCTGCGGGCGGCCCCCTTGCCGGTCCCGCTGCGCACCGTGGCCGCGAGCGTCTTCATCTCGGCCATGTCGGTGTCCTTTCAAAAAAGAAAAAGCGCCGCTCGCCTCCAGGGGTGTCGGAAACGCAGGCGCCGAGCGCGAGCTTATAGGGGACAGGGCCGGGCGAGGCAAGGCGGCGCGTCGGCGCTGGAACGCATGACCCCGCTTGCGTTTCGAGGCCCCGCGCCTTTAACAGGAGTATTGAGAGAATTCTTGATTGGGCGGCGCCCGCCGCGATGGTTCTTGCGAGGGGACGAACCGTATGACGACAAAGCTTTCTTCCCGCAGGGTCGTCATCACGGGCATGGGCGCCGTCTCGGCGGCGGGCGTCGGCGCGGCGCCCCTCTGGGCCGCGGCGAAGGGCGGCGTCTCCTGCATCCGGCCGCTGACGCTCGCGCGCCCCTATCCGGGGCGCATCAAGATCGCGGCGCAGGTTCCCGACTTCGACCCGGCCGGGCATATCGAGCCGGAGCTCCTGCCCTATTGCGATCCCTTCACCCAGTATTCGATCGTCGCCGCTGACGAGGCGCTGGCGCAGGCGGGCTTTGCGCGCAAGGAGGTCGGCGGCGCGCGCACGGCGGTCGTCATCGGCACGGGCATCGGCGGCGCCACAACCATCGACGACACCTCCTACAGCGAATATGCGGAGGGCAAGCGCCCCGACACGCTTGCGGTGCCGCGCCTGATCCCGAGCGCCGCGCCGACGACGCTCGGCATGCGCTACGGCGCCAAGGGGCCGACCTTCGCCCTCGCCTCGGCCTGCTCCTCGGCGACCCAGGCGATCGGCGAGGCCTTCGAAATGCTGCGCGCCGGCCGCGCCGACCGCGCCATTGCCGGCGGCGCGGAGGCCTGCGTGACGAATGGCTCGATGCGCGCCTGGGAGGCGCTGCGCGTGCTCACCCCCGATCTCTGTCGGCCCTTTTCGGCCCGGCGCAACGGCATGACGCTCGGCGAGGGCGCCGCGGTCTTCATCCTCGAGACTCTTGAGACCGCCCTCGCCCGGGGCGCGACGCCGCTGTGCGAACTCGCGGGCTATGGCACGACGAGCGACGCCTTCGATCCGCTGCGCGCCGATGTCGAAGGTCCGGCGCGCTGCATGCGGCTCGCGCTGGAGAGCGCCGGACTTGCGCCCTCGGCCGTCGATTACCTCAACGCCCACGGCACCGCGACCTACGCCAACGACATTACCGAATCCGAAGCGATGCGCGCGGTCTTCGGCGACAGGCCGCCTCCCGTTTCCTCCACTAAGCCCATTCACGGCCATGCGCTCGGGGCGAGCGGGGGGCTCGAACTCACCGTGACGATCAACGCGCTGCGCGAGCAGATTGCCCCGCCGACGATCAACTTCGTCGAGTCCGACCCCAAATGCCCGGTCGACGCGATCCCCAACGAGGCCCGCAAAATGCCGATCCGCGTGGCGCTCTCCAACTCCTTCGCCTTTGGCGGGATCAATGCGACGCTCGTCGTGCGGGCGCTTTGAGAGCGGAAGGCGCCCGCGCTTGCCACCCCTGCCGCGACGCCCTAGGAAGACGCTCACGCTCTATCCCGGTTGACGAGGCGATGACGGAACGAGGACAGGAGCCCCCTCCCGCCGCAAAAGCGTCGGATTCGGGCGAGAAACCTTCAAAGACGGCGGGAAAGAAAAACGCGGCCGCGCTTTCGGCTGCGCTGCGGGCCAATCTGGCGCGCCGCAAGGTCCGTGAACGGGCGCTGCGGGCCGCCGCGCAGAAAGACGACAGCGAGGCGTAATGGACAAGATCAGGATTGTCGGCGGCGCGCCGCTCAACGGCGTCATCCCCATTTCCGGCGCCAAGAACGCCGCCCTGCCGCTGATGATCGCCTCGCTGCTCACCAGGGAGACGCTGACGCTCGAAAACATGCCGCTGCTTGCGGATGTGACGCAACTCGAGCGCATTCTGGGCAATCACGGCGTCGACTGCACCATCTCCGGCAAGCGCCGGGGCGATACGGAGAACGCCGGCCGCACGGTTCATTTCACCGCCCGCGAGATCGTCGATACGACCGCCCCCTATGAGCTCGTCTCGCGGATGCGCGCGAGCTTCTGGGTCTTCGCGCCCCTCCTCGCCCGCATGGGCGAATGCCGCGTCTCGCTTCCCGGCGGCTGCGCCATCGGCACGCGGCCCGTCGATCTCCTGCTGATGGCGCTCCAAAAACTCGGCGCCCGGATCGAGATCGAAAATGGCTATGTCGTCGGCTCGGCCAGGGACGGCCTCGTCGGCGGAGAAATCGACTTTCCCAAAGTCACGGTCGGCGGCACCCATACGGCGCTGATGGCGGCTTCGCTCGCGCGGGGGACGACGGTCATCCGCAACGCCGCGCGCGAGCCCGAGATCGTCGATCTCGCCGAATGCCTGCAAAAGATGGGCGCGCGCATCTCCGGCGCCGGCTCGCCCACGATCGAGATCGAGGGCGTCACTTCGCTGTCGGGCGCGCGTCACGCCGTCATGCCCGATCGCATCGAGGCCGGCACCTACGCCATGGCTGTGGCGATGACCGGCGGCGACGTGCTGCTCGCCGGCGCCCGCGCCGATATTTTGCAGGCGGCGCTCGACGCGCTCGTCGCCGCCGGCGCGCATGTGATCGAGACCAATGAGGGCCTGCGCGTCACGCGCAACGGCTCAGGGATTTCGCCTGTCGATATCGTGACGGCGCCCTTCCCGGCTTTCCCCACCGATCTTCAGGCGCAGTTCATGGCGCTGATGACGCGCGCCAAGGGCGTCTCGCGCATCACCGAGACGATCTTCGAGAACCGCTTCATGCATGTGCAGGAGCTTGCGCGGCTCGGCGCCCACATCAAGCTCGATGGCGATACGGCGGTGGTCACGGGCGCCGATCATCTCGACGGCGCGCCGGTGATGGCGACGGATCTGCGCGCCTCGGTGTCGCTCGTGATCGCGGCGCTCGCGGCGCGCGGCGAGACGACGATCAACCGCGTCTATCACCTCGACCGCGGCTTCGAACGCCTCGAAAAGAAACTTTCCGACTGCGGCGCACAGATCGAGCGCATCAGCGGACAGGGGTAGACTCGCCTCTCGACTCGATCTCCCGCGCCTCTGATTTTCGGGCGCGATCAATGCCTACGCTCACATCAGAGCTCGATTCGGAAAGTTGCGCTTCACTCGGACTTGAATTGGCGCCAAGCTCGATGCGCAAAAAACATTTTATGGAATATTGCCATGACCCTTTTTACATGGGCTACGCCTGCTTTCGTATCCGGCGCGCCGGTGGACCACACGTGGGTAACAAGTTACGATAGCAGATTAAATCCGTTTCCTGACATCCAGGCCGTCATCGCCGCGCATGAAGATTTCTGGTACTGCTGGGGCGGCTTTCATTCGCAAGGGCGCGCGCTCGGATCCAGAAACGGCGACCTCAACCTTGCCAGATGCCTCGTCACGCCAAATTCTGACAGCGTCGCTGTCTACGCCGCGCGAGGCACTATATTCACTTACGGCGTCGACGGCGTGTGCCACCAACTCGCCAACCAGGTGCTTTACGCGACAGGCGTAAGCGGCGCCGCGCTTACCGTCGCGGGGGCCAAAGGCTACCCCGTCAGCATTGCAATCTACGGGACCTATGGACTCCAGCATGCTGCATGGCAAAGCAAGATCGCTGGATGCACGGGCGGAGGCCATCCGTTAACCACCGGACCATCGATGACGACTCCCAGCCCCCAGCCAGACGAATTTGCGGCGCAAGTCGGTCAGGTGCTCGGCTCCAAGCTCGACGTCGCGGCGCAACTGCTTCATCTACGCGCTCAGTTTCAAGCGTCAGCTGCGGCTCAAGCGCATTCGTTGGTTCTACCGACCGTTGACGAACTCAATGCGCGAAATCAGAACTTTCTCGATGAAGCGGCGAAGCTTTTGTCGGAAGACGAGTATTTCGACATATTCGGCATCAGGCCGGGCGAGAAGATCAATCTCGTTCTGCCCGCCAAACCTTGAGCGCGTTCCCATGGAGTGCGCACGCTAACCCCGGCAAGCGGTGTGGCGTGCGCGCCGAACGCAATCACCCCCGCGCCGCGAGCGGCACGACATTGTGTAGCTGATCGGCCGTCTCGAAGAAGCGGCGCAGATTGCGCGCGGCCTGGCGGATGCGCTGCTCGTTTTCGACCAGCGCCAGACGCAGATAGCCCTCGCCATTTTCGCCGAAGCCCTCGCCTGGCGCCACGGCGACATCCGCCTTCTCGATGAGGAGCTTGGAGAAATCCAGGCTCGACATGCCGCGGAACCGCTCCGGCACTGGCGCCCAGGCGAACATGGAGGCGGAAGGGGCCGGGATCGGCCAGCCGGCCTGCGCGAAGCTCTCCACCATCACGTCGCGACGCTTCTTGTAGATCGCGCGCATCTCCCGCACGCAATCGTCGGGGCCGTTGAGCGCCGCCGTCGCCGCGACCTGAATGGGCGTGAAGGCGCCGTAATCGAGATAGCTTTTCACGCGCGCAAGCGCCGCGCAGAGCCGCTCATTGCCGACCGCGAAGCCGATGCGCCAGCCCGCCATGGAGAAGGTCTTCGACATGGAGGTGAATTCCACCGTCACGTCGATCGCGCCCGGCACCTGAAGCACGGACGGCGGCGGCGCGTCGTCGAAGAAGACCTCCGCATAGGCGAGGTCCGAGAGAATGAAGATGTCGTGCTTCTTGGCGAAGGCGACGAGGTCCTTGTAGAAATCGAGCGACGCCACTTCCGCCGTCGGATTGGACGGATAGCAGACGATGACGGCGATGGGCTTGGGGATCGAATGGATCATCGCGCGTTCGAGTGCGGCGAAATAGGCCGGGCCCGGCGCCGACGGCACGGAGCGGATGACGCCCCCCGCCATCAGAAAGCCGAAGGCGTGGATCGGATAGGACGGATTGGGCACGAGCACCACGTCGCCCGGCGCGGTGATGGCCTGCGCCATATTGGCGAAGCCTTCCTTGGAGCCGAGCGTCGCGACGACCTGGGTCTCGGGATCGAGCGTGACTCCGAAACGGCGCTGATAATAGCCCGCCTGGGCGCGGCGCAGCCCGGCGATGCCCTTGGAGGCGGAATAACGATCCGTGCGCGGGCGCCCCGCGGTCTCGACGAGCTTCTCGACGACATGCTTCGGCGCCGGGAGATCGGGATTGCCCATCCCCATGTCGATGATGTCGGCGCCGGAGGCGCGCGCCTTGGCCTTCAGGCGGTTCACCTGCTCGAAGACGTAGGGCGGCAGGCGCTTGATCCGATAAAAATCCGACATTTCGATCTTTTCCGATTCAGGAACGGCGATTCTAGAGTGCGCGGCAGAAAAGGGGAAACCGGTTTTTCGAGTGACGCGCTTCTCTCCAAACTCCAACTAGCCGTCAGCGCCGCCGGGGCGCAAGGCGCAGGATGAGCGCCGCCGTCAGCGCCGGCCCCAGAGCGAGAACCAGCAGGGCGTCAGAAAACTCTCCGGTCGCGCCTTTTATAAGGCCGACGAGCCACGGCCCCGCGAAACCCGACAGATTGCCGATGGAATTGATGACCGCGAGCCCCACCACCGCGTCGGCGGGGCCGAGCGCGAGCGTCGAGAAACTCCAGAAAGTCGGCAGCGCGCCGACGGCGCCCACCGCCGCAAGCGTCAGCGCGATCATCGCGACGACGGGCGAGGACGCGAAAGCCGCGCCGGCGAGGCCGAGACTGCCGACGGCGCAGACGATCGCCGTATGCAGCACGGTTTCGCCCCGACGGTCGGAACTCGCGCCCCACAGCCGCATGGCGAGCGCGCCGAAGGCGTAAGGGACCGCCGTCAGGACGCCCGCCGCGAGAAGGCTCGCGCCGAAGCCCCTGACGATCTGCGGCAGCCAGAAGCTCAAGCCGTAGAGCGCCATGACGACGCCGAAATAGGCGACGCCCAGCGTCAGCACGCGGCGGTCGGCGAGCGCGCGCCAGTAGTTTTCATCATGGGCCGGCTCTTCGCGCCCGAGCTCGCCCTCAAGCCAATCGCGCTCGCGGTCGGTGAGCCATTTCGCCTCGACCGGCCGGTCGGGCAGATAAAAGAAACAGACGAACCCGAGGGCGATCGAGGGCAGCGCCTCGATCAGAAAGAGCCAGCGCCAGCCCGAGACGCCCGCGACCCCGTCCATCACGGTGAGGATCACGCCCGAGATCGGCGCGCCGATGGCGCTGCCGAGCGGAACCGCCATCAGGAAGCCCGAGAGCAGGCGCGCCCGTTGCGCGGCCGGAACCCAATAAGTGAGGTAAAGGATGGCGCCCGGCGCGAAGCCGGCCTCCGCCGCGCCGAGCAGCAGCCGCAGCACGACGAAGCTCGTTTCGCTCCACACGAAGGCCGTGGCCGCCGCGACGAGGCCCCAGCTCACCATGATGCGCGCGATCCAGCGGCGCGCGCCGACGCGGTGCATCACATGATTGCTGGGCGCCTCGAAGAGGCAATAAGTGATGAAGAAGATCCCGGCCGCCCAACCGTAAAAGGCTGGCGTGAAGCCCATGTCCTCGTTCATGGTGAGCGCGGCGAAGCCGACGTTCACGCGATCGAGATAGGCGATGAAGAAACCGGCGGTCAGGAGCGGGATCAGCCGCCAGCCGATCTTGGCGACGACGTGCTGGCCGTCGATTTCGGTCCGCGCCGGCCGCTCGAGGGTCTGGGTCACGCGCGCGCCCCATCCGGCCGGCTTGGCTGGCCACCCTTCCCGTAAAAGAGAGGGATGGAGCCGCGGCGCGGTCGCCCATCATCTTCGGACACTTGCGTTTCCACGCCGCATCGCCTCGATGGTGAACCGGGGACGGCAATCCCTCCCCCTTGCGGGGAGGGTGGCGCCGCGCAGCGGCGACGGGTGGGGGACCGCGCCCCGATATCTCGTAAGAAGCCGGAAACTCCCACCCGCGTTTTTCGCCTTCAGCGCAGTTCGAAGCCGAGCGCCTTCAGCGCCGCGCGAATGTGATCGCGGCCGCTCATGGCGTCCGGGCCGCGCACGCGCGAGAGCACCTGCCGGATCCAGCCCTGTTCGGGCAGGCCCTGCTCTTTCTGAAAGTCCTTGAAGACCACGTCGAGCTTTTCGACCGCCTCGCGCTGGGCGTCGCCCCACTGATATTGCTCGCGATGCAGCACGGCCGCTGGACCGAGGCGCGGCTTGACGCCGGCGTTGGCGGCGGGATCCGGCACGCCGACCGTCATGCCGAAGACGGCGAAGACGTTTTGCGGCAGGTTCAACTCCTTGGCCACCTCTTCGGGCTTGTTGCGCATGGCGCCGATATAGCAGCAGCCAAGGCCGAGCGATTCGAGCGCGACGACGGCGTTTTGCGCCGCGAGCGCCGCGTCGACCACGCCGGTCATGAAGATTTCGAGATAAGGGAGCGCCGCCGCCTCGCGGCCCTTGTCCCTGGCGAGGGCGTCGAGCCGCGCGAGGTCGCAGAGCCAGATGAGCAGCAGCTTGCAGTCGCGAATGTGCTTCTGCCCGCCGGCGAGATCGGCGAGGCGGGTCTTGCGCGCCTCGTCCTCGACCGCGACGACGCTCCACACCTGGAGATTGGAGGAGGTCGAGGCCGATTGCGCCGCGGCGACGATGGTCTCCAGCGCGCCCTCGGGCAGCGGCTGGTCGAGATAATTGCGGTGCGAGCGATGGGCGAGGATGAGGTCGAGCGTGTCGTTCCACATCGCGGGCCGGGGCGAATCCTCGCGGCGATAGCGTTCGAACATGGCGGCGGCGGCGCGCGCGTCAAAATTTTCGGGGCTCACGGGCTTGTTCATCTTCTTTTCGGGAATGGTCGGCGCTCGAGCCGTACGTGACTGCGCCGGGCCTCGAAAGCCCGGCGCTTTTCGTCCTCAGTCTAGCAAGCCGGGCGCTTCGGTCCAAGGCCCTTGCGCAGGCGACGCGCGCCGCGCCGTCACCGCGCGAGGCCGAGCCAGCGCAGCAGATTGGAGCCGGACGAAGCCTCCGCGGCTTTCGCGCCGCCGCCGGCTCCCTCGGCGCGACGGCCCTCGCCGACGCGCTTCGGCACCAGGATGGCGCGGAAGTCGTTGACGTTCGTGCGCGTCGGGCCGGTGACGACGAGATCGCCCAGGGCCTCGAAGGCGGTGAAGGCGTCGTTGTTGGCGAAGAGCGCCTTGAGATCGACGCCCTTGGCCTGCGCGCGGGCGAAGCTGTCGGGGAGCATCATGGCGCCGGCGTTGGTCTCGACCCCGTCGATGCCGTCCGTATCGCAGGCGATGGCGGAAATGCCGCCGAAGCCTTCGAGCGCCAGCGTCAGGCCCAGCAGAAATTCGGCGTCGCGGCCGCCCTTGCCATTGCCGCGCACGGTGACCGTCGTCTCGCCGCCCGATATGAGGGCGACGGGCGGCTCGAAGGGCTGGCCGTGATTGGCGATCTGCTTGGCGATGCCGGCGTGCACCAGCGCCACGTCGCGCGACTCTCCTTCGAGATCGCCGAGGATGCAGGGCGTGTAGCCCGCCGCCTTCGCCACGGCGGCGGCGGCGTCGAGCGAGCCCTGCGGCGTCGCGATGAGGATGTTCTCGACCCGCTCGAAGATGGCGTCGCCGGGCTTCGGCGTCTCGCAATCCGGGCTGGAGAGATGTTTGAGCACCGCCGCCGGCGCGTCGATTTTATATTTTGCGATGACGGCGAGCGCGTCCTCGCGCGTCGTCGGATCGGGAACCGTGGGGCCGGAGGCGATGACGGAAAGATCGTCGTTCGGCACGTCGGAGATCATCAGCGCGACGACGCGCGCGGGCGCAGCGGCGCGGGCGAGACGGCCGCCCTTGATCGCGGAGAGATGTTTGCGCACGCAATTCATCTCGGAAATATTGGCGCCGCTCTTCAGAAGCGCCTTGTTGACGGCCTGCTTCTCCTCGAGCGTCACGCCCTCGGCCGGCAAAGCCATCAGCGCCGAACCGCCGCCGGAAATCAGCGCCAGCACGAGATCGTCCTCGGTGAGTCCCTGCACCTTCTGCAGGATGCGCTTCGCCGCCTCGCGGCCGGCGGCGTCCGGCACGGGATGCGAGGCTTCGATCACCTCGATCTGCTTCGTGGGCGCGCCATGTTCGTAGCGGGTGACGACCAGCCCGTCGAGCGGCCCGCCCCTCCAATGTTCCTCGACCGCCGCGGCCATGGAGGCGGCCGCCTTGCCGGCGCCGATGACGACCGTGCGGCCCTTGGGCGGCGCGATCCTGGCCAGATGCTGCGGCAGGCAACGGGACGGATGCGCGGCGCCGACAGCGGCGTCGAACATGGCGCGGAGAAGCTGGCGGTGATCGTCGGACATGGATGGCTTTCTTCCGGAAATGCGCAGGGGTCGCCCCCTCCCTGACCCTCCCCCGCTTTGGGGAGAGGGGACGCTCGCGATCGGCTTTCTTGGCGACGGCCCCGCCCCGCTCCCTCTCCCGCGTGAGCGGGGGAGGGATGGGAAGGGGCCGTCCCGGTCCTTACGAGCCGCTGATGGCGTTGGCCTTCTCGATCAGCGCCTCGGCCATGCGAATCGAGGCGATGTCGATGAGGCGGCCGTCGAGCGACACGGCGCCCTTGCCCTGCTTGGCGGCCTCTTCCATCGCCGCGAGGATGCGGCGGGCCTTGGTCACTTCGGCTTCCGAGGGCGTGTAGACCTCATTGGCCAGCTCGATCTGCGAGGGATGGATCGCCCACTTGCCCTCATAGCCCAGCACCGCGGCGCGCTTGGCGGCGGCCTTGTAGCCTTCCGGATCGTTGAAGTCGCCGAACGGGCCGTCGATCGGACGCAGGCCATAGGCGCGGCAGGCGACCATCATGCGGGTCTGGGCGGCGTGCCACTGATCCATCCAGTAATAATCGCGCTCGCCCTTCTCGTCCTTGTCGGTCAGAACGCCGTAGTCCGGGTTCACGCCGCCGATGACGGTCGTGCGGGCGCGGGTCGAGGCGGCGTAGTCGGCGACGCCGAAGGACATGGCCTCGAGACGCTTCGACGACTGGGCGATCGCTTCGACATTGGCCATGCCGAGCGCGGTCTCGATCAGCACCTCGATGCCGATCTTCTTGGTGCGCTTCTTGTACTGCTCGATCTGCGTGATCATCATGTCGATCGCGTAGACGTCCTGCGGCACGCCGACCTTGGGGATCAGCACCACGTCGAGGCGCGGGCAGTTCTCGAGAACGTCGACCACGTCGCGGTAGCAGTAATGCGTGTCGAGACCATTGATGCGCAGCGTCATGGTCTTCTTGCCCCAATCGATGTCGTTGAGGCCCTGGATGATGTTCTTGCGCGCCTGCTCCTTGTCGTCCGGCGCGACCGCGTCCTCGAGGTCGAGGAACACGACGTCGGCCTTCGACTGGGCGGCCTTTTCGAACATGCCCGGCGCAGAGCCCGGAACGGCCAGCTCGGAGCGGTGCAGGCGCGGCGTGGCCTGTTCGATCAGCGTAAAGCTCATAACGATTTCCTTCCTTCTTCTCTCGTTTCAAAGATGCGCCCGGATCGAAAACAGACCCTCTGAGGCGCGCCAGGATGCATTTAGCCGGTGGCCCCGAGGCCCGCGGCGATGCAGCTGATGGAGATGAGCAGAGGCACTTTCACGTCCTCCTTCACGGTTTCGTCCTGCGCCGAGCGGAAACGGCGCAAAAGCTCGACCTGCTCGCGATTGACCTCGTTGATGACCGAGAGGCGGTGCGTGAGCCGCGCCGCATATTCCTTGAAGCGCTCGGTCAGCTCGCGGTCGCCGGTGACGCGCAGGACCATCTCGCGCGTCAAGGCGTATTCGTCCTCGATGAGCTTGAAGATCTTCTCGCGCACCGCCTCGTCGGCGACGAGGCTGGCGTATTGCCGGGCAATCGGCAGATCGACGAGCGCCAGCGTCTTCTCGACCTCGTCGAGAATGAGCCGGAACAGGCGCGAATCCTCGAACATCCAGCGCAGCAATTCGAGGCCGCGGTCGCCGCGCGCGTCGAGGAAGGCCTTGAGGCCTGAGCCGACGCCATACCAGCCGGTGATCGAATGGCGGTTCTGCGCCCATGCGAAGACCCAGGGGATGGCGCGCAGATCGGCGAGGCTCTTGGCGCCGAAACGGCGCGCCGGCCGCGAGCCGATGTTGAGCAGCGAAATCTCTTCGAGCGGGCTCGCCGCCTGAAAATAAGCGACGAGGTCCGGGTCGGCGACGAGTTCGTCATATTTTCCGAAGGAAGCGGCGGAAATCTCCTCCATCGCCTCGTCGAACTCCTTGCGCGGCACCAGCGCCTCTTCACGCTCCGAGCGCAGCGCATGGGCGAAGACAGACGAAGCCAGAAGCTCCATCTGATAGGCCGCCGTGCCCCGATTGGCGTATTTGAAGGAGACGACCTCGCCCTGTTCGGTGACGCGGAAACGGCCGCGAATCGAGCCCGCCGGCTGCGCCGCGATGGCATGGCCAGTCGGCGCGCCGCCGCGCGAGACCGAGCCGCCGCGGCCGTGGAAGAAGGCGATGGCGACGCCCATCTCCTGCCCGACCTCGGTGAGCCGCGCCTGCGCCTTGAAGAGCTCCCAGTTCGACGACAGGAAGCCGCCATCCTTGTTGGAGTCCGAATAGCCGATCATCACTTCCTGGAGATCGCCCTGGGCCTGCGTGCTGCGGCGAACGACGGGAACGGCCAGAAGGTCGCGCATGATCGCCGGCGCGTCCTGAAGGTCTGAAATCGTCTCGAAAAGCGGCACGATCGGCAAGGTGAGGTGATCGACCCCGGCGGCGTCGGCGAAGAGCCCCGCCTCCTTGGCGAGCAGATAGACGCCGAGAACGTCCGAGGCGGAGGAGGTCATCGACAGGATGAAGCTGCCGAAGGCCTCGCGGTCGAGCCGCGCCCGCATGTCGGCGACGACCTCGAACATTTCGATGACGTCGCGCGTGTCGGGGGTCAGCGTGTCGCGCGGGATCGGCGCGGCGCGCGGGGCGTCGAGCTCACTGAGTAGCCAGGCGCGCCACGCGTCCGACCGCACGTCGGGCGGCGTCTCGCCTTCGGTCTTCAGCCGCCACAATTCCTGCAGGGCCGCGGTGGTGCGCGTCGTGTTCTGGCGGATGTCGAGACGCACGGTGCTGAAGCGGAAGATCTCCACCGCGCGCCGCAGCGGCCGCACGAGATCCGTCGCCAGCGCCTCGCTCTTGGCTTCCATGAGCGCCGCCTCGAGCATCAGCAGATCGCCGATGAGCTTGTCGGCGCTGGTGTAGCGCGGCCCCGAGACGGGCTCGTCATTGGTCGCCGCCAGCGTATTGTCGATCTTGCGCAGGATCGTGGTGACGAACTGGCGATAGGGCTCGTTGTGGTTGCGCTGCGCGATGGCCGCGCCGTCGGAAAGAGCGGCGAGGCGGCGCGTCAGCTCCTCCTTGAAGGCCGGCGGGATGATGGCGGCGCGTTCGCTGATCGACAGCATGCGCACGAGATCGACGACGCGCGTGCGGTAGTAATTGAGGCTCGCGGTCGCGTTCTGGCGCATGGTGCGGCGCGTCACCTCATTGGTGACGAAGGGATTGCCGTCGCGGTCGCCGCCGATCCAGGAGCCGAACTGGAAGAAGGGCGTGACCTCGAATTTCTCGCGCGGATAGTGGCGCTTGAGCGCCCGCTCGAAGGAAGAGAGCAGTTCCGGCGCGAGGTCGAAAATGCTCTCCTGGAAGAAATGCTGGCCCCAGGCGACTTCGTGCTCGACAGTCGGCTTTTCGAGATGCAGTTCGCCCGTCAGCCAGACGAGTTCGACCTGATCGTAAATCGCCTTGACCAGCGCCTCGCGCTCACGGTCCGTCCAGCGGGTGGATTCGAGATCGCGCATCAGCAGATAGATGCGGCGATATTTCTCGAGAATGGAAACGCGCTTCGCCTCGGTCGGGTGGGCGGTGATGACGGGCCGGATGCGCAGCGTCTGCAATTGCGCATGCACGTCGGCCGCGCTCACCCCGGCGCTGGCGGCGCTGGAGAGCACGTAATCGAAGGTGCCGAGCAGCTTGTCGTGGCCCTTCTCGCGCTCGATGCGGCGGCGCCGGCGCATGGCGTAGGCCTGTTCGGCGATGGAGACGAGCTGGAAAAGAATGCCCTGCGCCTGGAGCGCGCGCGCCATCTGACGCGGCGCGAGCCCGGCCCCGGCCTTGTTGTCGCGCACGACCGGCTCGATTTCCGGCATGTGGCGGCGGATGACCGCCAGCAATTGCTCGCGCAGGAAGGCCGACGCTTCCGTGACAGACCGCGTCGCAAAGGCCGACGGGAGGCTGATCGCGCGGCTCGTGTTCTCTGTCTCGGTCATGAAAACTCCCTGCGCGTTCGCAAAGCGCCCCTCGGGCGGCGGGATGGCCGCGCCGGCGCGTTCCCCCTCGCGGAAACGGCGTCGCCGCAGACCCTGCGTGTGAGCCGGCCGGGCGCGCGCGTCGCGCAGGCCCGGCGACGGCGGCGCGTCAGGCGCGTTTCAGCACCTTCGCGACGGTCGTGCCGAACTCCGCCGGATTGGGGGCGACGGTCAGGCCATAGGACTTCATGATCTCGGTCTTCTCGGCCGCGCTGTCGCCGGCCGCCGAAATGATGGCGCCCGCATGGCCCATGCGGCGGCCCTTCGGCGCCGTGAGGCCGGCGACGAAGCCGATCACCGGCTTGGAGAAGTTTTCCTTGATCCAGGCGGCGGCCTCGGCCTCCTGCGGCCCGCCGATCTCGCCGATGATCAGCACGGCCTCGGTCTCCGGGTCCTTGTCGAAGAGAACCAGGTGATCGAGGAAGGACGAGCCGTTGATCGGATCGCCGCCGATGCCGACCGAGGTCGAAATGCCGAGCCCGAGCGCCTTGAGCTGCGAGGCGGCCTCGTAACCGAGCGTGCCCGAGCGTGAGATCAGCCCGACCGGCCCGCGGCTGTAGATGTGCCCCGGCATGATGCCGAGCATGGCCTTGCCGGGCGAGATGATGCCCGCGCAGTTCGGCCCGACCATCATCGGCCGGCGATCCTTGGGGAAGCGCAGGAAATAGCGCTTCACGCGCATCATGTCCTGCGCCGGAATGCCGTCGGTGATGGAGCAGATGAGGCGGATGCCCGCGTCCGCCGCCTCCATGATGGCGTCCGCCGCGAAGGCCGGCGCGACGAAGGTGATCGACGCCTGGGCGCCGGTCTCGCGCACGGCTTCCTTGACCGTGTTGAACACCGGCACGCCGTGATGGGTCTTGCCGCCCTTGCCGGGCGTGACGCCGGCCACGACATTGCTGCCGTAGTCGATCATTTCCTTGGTGTGGAAGCTGCCCTTGTCGCCGGTGATGCCCTGGACGAGGATCGGCGTCTTTTCGTCGATGAGAATGCTCATGATGTCCTTCCCCCGCCCTTACTTGACGCTTTTGTAAGCGGCGACGGCCTTCTCGGCGGCCTCGGCGAGCGTATCGGCCTGGATGATCGGAATGCCGCTCTCGGAGATGATCTTCTTGCCGGCCTCGACATTGGTGCCGGCGAGGCGCACGACGAGCGGCACATCCTCGATGCGCTCGGCGCGCACCGCGTCGACGACGCCCTGCGCGACCCAGTCGCAGCGATTGATGCCGGCGAAGATGTTGACGAGCACCACCTTGACGCGGCGGTCGGAGAGCACGAGCCGGAAGGCGGTGGCCACGCGCTCGGGCGAGGCGCCGCCGCCGACGTCGAGGAAGTTCGCCGGATTGCCCCCGGCGTGTTTGATCATGTCCATCGTCGCCATGGCGAGACCGGCGCCGTTGACGATGCAGCCGATCTCGCCGTCGAGTCCGATGTAATTGAGGCTGTGCTCATGCGCCTGCGCCTCGCGCGGATCGCTCTGCGAGGGGTCGTTCATGTCGACGATGTTGCGGCGGCGGAACAGCGCATTGTCGTCGAAGGACATTTTGGCGTCGAGCGCGAGAACCTTGTCGTCCTTGGTGATGACGAGCGGGTTGATCTCGAGCATGGTCGCGTCATTGTCGCGGAAGGCGCGATAGGCGCCCATGATGGTCTGCACGGCGCGCGAGACCTGCTTGAGATTGAGGCCGAGCTGGAAGGCCAGTTCGCGCGCCTGGAATTGCAGCAGCCCGACCGCCGGCTCGACGATCACCTGAAGAATCTCGTGCGGCGCGGTGCGGGCGATCTCCTCGATGTCCATGCCGCCATGCTTCGAGGCGATGACGCGCACGCGCTCGAGTTTGCGGTCGAGCACGAAGCCCAGATAAATCTCGCGCTCGAAGGGATCGGCGACCTCGACATAGACGCGCTGGACGGGCTTGCCCTCGGGGCCCGTCTGCGACGTCACCAGCCGCTTGCCCAGAAGATCGCGCGCCGCCTGCTGCACCTCGTGATAGGTGCGGCAGAGCTTGACGCCGCCCGCCTTGCCGCGCGCGCCGGCGTGGATCTGCGCCTTCACCACCCAATGCGAACCGCCGAGTTCGGTCGCCGCGTAAACGGCCTGGTCCGGGCTGAAAGCCACGGTGCCCGGCGGAATGGCCACGCCATGCGCCGCCAGAATTTCCTTCGCTTGGTACTCGTGGACGTCCATTTCCCCGTTCCTTCCTCGCGTTCTTGTCGCGGTTTATTGGGCGGCGGCGCTTTTCACGTCAGCCGCCGATCTTGCCTTTGACGACGTCGTAGACCGCTTCGGTCTCCGCGCTCGCCTTGGCGAGCAGCGCGTTCACCTCGGCGAGCTGCTTCTCGGCGAAGTCGCGGTCCTTGATCGACTTGGCGTTGATGAAGACGTTGAGCGCGCAGCTGCGCAGGCCGGCGTTGGCGGCGAGCACGGCGACGCCGGCGTCGCTGATGACGTTGAGGTTGCCCTTGTCGGCGGCGTCCTTGGAGAGGGCGATCACCTCGTAGCAGACCTTGCAGGTGGAAAGCGGCGCGAGCGTCGCGGCCTTGAGCGCCTGCTGGATCGCGTCCGAGCGTTTCGCCTTCTCTTCGTCCGTGCCGCGCGGCAGGCCATAGGCGCCCATCAGCGTGTTGAAGGCGACGACGTCCTCGTCGATGCCCTTCGTCAGTTCGGCGCGCAGCTCTTCGGCGCGGGCGAGGGTCTTCTTCAGATCCTCGGAGACGGCCTCGTAGTTCTTCTTGCCGATGGTCAGATTGCAGACCATCGAGACGAGCGCCGCGCCCATGGCGCCCGAGAGCGCCGCCGCGCCGCCGCCGCCGGGGGTCGGCGCGTCGCTGGCGAGTTCGTCGAGGAATTTGCCGATCGTTTCAGTCTTCGCGCTCATGTCAGGCCAGCTCTTTCGCTTGGGCGTAAATGTTTTCGCAATCGAACACCTTGTCGGCGCTCTCGAAGAGCTTGCCCACGCATTCACGATGCAGCTTCAGCTTGAGGCCGCCGAGCCCCAGCGCGCCGATGACGATCTTGCCGTGGCGCTCCTTGGCCTTGTCGATGGCCTCGACGCCGCCGACGCCGAGCGGCGGCTGGGCGTTGCAGTCGGCGATGAGTTCCACCGTCGGATCGTTCTGCCAGTCCTTCTCGTCGAGGAGCGGCACGCCGATGGCGCCGGCCGCGAAGACGATCTGCGCGCCCTTGATCGCGCTCGCGCGGGCCGCGTTGTCAGGCGCCTCGATCGCCGTCGGCGTGAAGCCGAAACGCTCCTGAATGGCCTTGGCGGCGGCGTCGGCGCGCGACTTCTCGCGCGAGGTGATGGCGACTTCGGCGCCCTCGATGTTCAGCATGGCGGCGGCGCGCATGCCGACGGGGCCGGTGCCGGCGAGCACGACGGCCTTCTTGCCCTTGAGATTGCCGGCCTTGGCGAGCAGCGCCACGCCTGCGGCCGCCGTGGTGTTGGAGCCGTTGGAGTCGAGCATGGCGGAGACGCGGAAATTGGAGAAGAAGCGCTTCTTCACCGCCTTGAACACCGCTTCGCCCGCGACCATCGAGCCGCCGCCGACGAAGATCGCCGTATATTGCTTCTCCTTGGGGCCGCGCGTGTAGATGCAGCCGTCGACGAGCGCGCCGACGCTTTCGGGCGTCACGCCGCCATAGCCGATGATGTGGTCGGCGCCGCCGTCATAGCCCACGACCGTGTCGAAAACGCTGGCGACGGGGTCGGTGTCGAAAAGGAAAAGAAGTTTCTTGGTCATTTGCGATCCTCGGCAAGGCCCGCCACGCGCGTCGTGGCCCGAGCCCGTCCCGGCCATTCACGCCGCGACGTTGCAAAACTTGCGGGCGCTCTTCGCAACCCTTCTGAGTGGCGGCGCCGCGTGGACGCCCGCGACGGGCGCGGGCATGACGGGGTGACAGCCGCGCCCATTCCTGCCTCTTACGCCGTCACCATATTGCGCGGGTCGCCCGCGACGAAGGCGTCGATGTTGTCGATCAGCTGATCGGCGAGCACCTGCATGGCTTCCTTCGACGCCCAGGCGACATGGGGCGTGATGATCAGATTGGGGATCGTCGGATCGAGCAGGACATTGCCGTTCTTCGGCGGCTCGACCGTGAGGACGTCGAGGCCGGCGCCGGCGATGACCCCCTTGCGCAGCGCGTCGGCGAGCGCGGCTTCGTCGATGATGCCGCCGCGCGCCGTATTGATGATGCAGGCGGACTTCTTCATCGAGGCGAGCTCTTTCGCGCCGATCATGTTCTTCGTTTCCGGCGTCAGCGGAATGTTCAGCGTCACGACATCCGCCTCGCGCAGGATGGTCGCCACATCCACCTTGCCGGGAAGGTCCGTCACATCGTTGATGAGAACCTTCATGCCGAGCGCCTTGGCGCGGCTCTCGACCTGCTTGCCGAGCGCGCCATAACCGATGATGCCGAGCGTCGATCCGGCGATGTCATAAATCGGATAGTCGAAATAGCAGAACTGGTTGGCGTAGCCCCAGCGGCCGTGGCGCACGCTGTCGACATAGTTCACGAGATTGCGGCGCAGCGCGAAGAGCAGCGCGAAGACATGCTCGGGCAGCGTGTTGTAGGCGTAATTGCGGATGTTGGAGACGGTGATCCCGTTGGCCGTCGTATAGGCCTTGTCGATCACGTCGGTGCCGGTCGCGGCGACGGCGATGAGCTTCAGCTTCGGCAGCTGCTTCAGCGTCGCTTCGCGCAGCGGAACCTTGTTGGTGATGATGATGTCGCAGTCCTTCGTGCGCTCGACGATCTGATCGGGCGAGGTCTGGGCGTATTCCGTGTATTCATGCGGGAAATTGGGTTTGCGCACATTGGCGTCGAGCGTTTCGCGATCCAGAAAGACGATTTTGTGCGACATGAACTTCCCCCGTTCTTCACTCTTCTTGCAGCGCTCTCCCGTTTCGGGAGAGACCCTCTCCCCGCGTGCGGGGAGAGGGCTTCGTCAAATTACATCTTGAGGAGCGGATTGGCGCGATAGACCGCCTGAGCGGCCGCGACGCCGGAGCCGGCCTCGATCTTGATGCCGTTGTCGAGCATCGCCATTTCCGCGCCCGCGATGGCGCCGAGCAGCATCAGCTCGTTGAGGTCGCCGAGATGGCCGATGCGGAACACCTTGCCGGCGACTTCCGAGAGGCCGGCGCCGAGCGCGAGGTTATAGCGCTTGTAGGCGGTCTCGATGACCTTGGCGGCATTGTAGCCTTCCGGCACCACGATGGCGGTGACGGTGTCCGAATTCCACTTCGGCTCCTTGGCGCAGGTCTGGAGGCCCCAGGCCGAAACAGCGGCGCGAACGCCCTCGGCGAGGTGGTGGTGGCGCTTGTAGACCTGATCGAGACCCTCTTCGAAGAGGATCGACAGAGCTTCCTTGAGGCCATGCAGCAACGGGATCGACGGCGTATAGGGGAAGTAGCCGGTCTCGTTGTTCTTGATCATGTCCTGGAATTCGAAGTAGGCGCGGCGCGACTTGTTGGTCTTGCCCGCTTCGATCGCCTTCTGGCTCGCCGCCATCAGCAGCAGGCCGGCCGGCAGCATGAAGCCCTTCTGCGAACCCGACACGATGACGTCGACGCCCCATTCGTCCATGTGGAAGGGCAGCGACGCGACCGAGGACACGCCGTCGACGAAGAGCAGCGCCGGATGCTTCGCGGCGTCGATCGCCTTGCGCACCGCGCCGATGTCCGAGGTCACGCCCGTCGCGGTCTCGTTGTGCGTGGCAAAGACGGCCTTGATCTCGTGATTCTTGTCGGCCTTCAGCGTCTCTTCGATCAGCGCCGGATCATTGCCCGTGCCCCAGGGAAGCTCCTGCTTGATGACCTCGAGGCCGAGGCGGTTGGCGAGGTCGATCCACAGATGGGAGAACTGGCCGAAGCGCTGGGCGAGAACCTTGTCGCCGGGGGACAGCGTGTTGGTGATGGCCGCTTCCCAGCCGCCCGTGCCCGACGCCGGGAAAATGAAGGCGTGGCCCTTCTCCGTCTCGAAGACCTTCTTAAGCTGCGGGAACAGCGGCTTCACGAGATCGGGGAAAATCGGCGAACGATGATCTTCCGAGGCGACCATCATCGCGCGCAGGACGCGGTCGGGAAGATTGGTCGGACCCGGGACGAACAGGAAATTGCGGCCCGGAATTCTGGAATTGGACATTTTTGAGCTCCCTTCGAGCTTTCCTGGTTTCAACGGATATCGCCAGCGCAGCGCGCCGGCTGGCGTTCGAAGGCGCCGGAAACCCCCGGCGCTCGACGATCAGAACAGGCCGCTGATGCGGCCGTCCGCGCCCACTTCGATGTTGTTGGCGGCCGGAACCTTCGGCAGGCCGGGCATGGTCATGATGTCGCCGCAGACCACCACGACGAATTCGGCGCCCGCGGAGAGACGCAGCTCGCGAATCGGAATCACGAAGCCCGAGGGCGCGCCCTTGGCGTTCTGATCGGTCGAGAAGCTGTACTGCGTCTTGGCGATGCAGACCGGCAGGTGGCCGAAGCCCTCCTTCTCCAGTTCCGCGAAGCGCGCCTTGACGCTCGCATCATAGGAGATGTCGGCGGCGCCGTAGAGCTCCTTGGCGATGGTGCGCACCTTCTCGGCGAGCGGCATGTCGTCGGGATAGAGCGGCTTAAAGTTCGAGGGCTGCGACTCGATCGTCTGCACGACGGCGCGCGCCAGGTCGGCGGCGCCGGCGCCGCCCGAGCCCCAGTTGTCCGCGACGACGCAGTCGACGCCTTCCGCCTTGCACAGGCGATAGAGCGCCTCCATCTCGGCCGGCGTGTCGGAGGAGAATTTGTTGACCGTGACGAGCACCGGCACGCCGAACTTGCGGACGTTGCCGATATGGCGCTTGAGATTGGCGAAGCCCTTCTCGACCGCCTCGACGTTTTCGCCCTTCAGATCTTCCTTGGCGACGCCGCCATGCATCTTGAGCGCGCGAATGGTCGCAACGATCACGGTGATGTCGGGCTTGAGGCCCGCCTTGCGGCACTTGATGTCGAAGAACTTCTCGGCTCCGAGATCGGCGCCGAAGCCCGCTTCCGTCACCACGTAATCAGCAAGTTTCAGGCCCGACTTCGTGGCGATGACCGAGTTGCAGCCATGCGCGATGTTGGCGAAGGGGCCGCCGTGGATGATCGCCGGATTGTTCTCGAGCGTCTGCACGAGATTGGGCGCGATCGCGTCTTTGAGCAGCGCGGCCATGGAGCCCGCAGCCTTCAGCTCGGAGGCGCGAATGTTCTTCTTCTCGCGCGTCTGGCCGACGACGATATTGCCGAGACGCTTCTGGAGATCGGCGAAATTCGACGCGAGGCAGAAGATCGCCATGACCTCGGAAGCCACCGTAATGTCGAAGCCGTCCTCGCGGGAGAAGCCGTTCGACACGCCGCCGAGCGAGGAGACGATCGAGCGCAGCGCGCGGTCGTTCATGTCGACGACGCGGCGCCAGGAGATGCGGCGGGTGTCGAGGCCGAGGGAATTGCCCCAATAGACGTGATTGTCGATGAGCGCGGCGAGCAGATTATTGGCCGCGCCGATGGCGTGGAAATCGCCCGTGAAGTGAAGGTTGATGTCCTCCATCGGCACGACCTGCGCATAGCCGCCGCCGGCCGCGCCGCCCTTCACCCCGAAGCAGGGGCCGAGCGAAGGCTCGCGCAGGCAGCAGAGCGCCTTCTTGCCGATATGGTTCAGACCGTCGGTGAGGCCGACCGTGGTCGTGGTCTTGCCTTCGCCGGCGGGCGTCGGCGTGATCGCCGTCACGAGAATGAGCTTGCCGTCCGGCTTGCCCTCGAGCGACGAGATGTAGTCGAGGGAAATCTTGCCCTTGTAGTGGCCATAGGGCTGAATGTGCTCCGCCGGAATGCCGAGCTTGTCGCGCGCCACGTCGACGATCGGCCGCATGTTGGCGGCCTGCGAAATCTCGATGTCGGACTTGGGCGAAAGGTGCTGGTTGTCTTTCCCGCTCGCGCCCGACGCGGCGGCTGACGTAGATGACGACATATAGCTCCACTCCCTCTCGAGCCCGTTGTGCCAGGCCCCGGAAATTATCGGCCCCGGTGCGCGTGCGGCGGGGCTCCCGCCGCCTTGGCGTCCGCGGCCTTGTCAAACGACCGTCGCTTAAGTTCGCCCTCGGCCCATCGAGGCCCGGCTCGCGCCCGGACCGCCCGCCGCGCGCAATGAGCCCATCGAACGTCCTTGAGTGCAGGCTTCGTATGACGGCAATAAAAATTGCCCGTCAAGCAGCCGATCACGCGCGCGCGTGCAACGCTGCAATGCAGCAATTCGGCCTTTCCCGCTCGCGCGACGATGCGAATCGAGGGCGCCGCATATTCTTCGAGCGGGGCGAGCCATCTACCCTTTGCCTATCCAAACAGGCAGGTAAGACGACTATCAACAAGAATTCGCGTTTCCCCCGGTATTTTCTAGGGAAACGCTTCGAAGGCCAATGTCGGGATCGCGCCTAATCGGCAGGCGCCAGAATGTCGACAGCGGCGTCTCGCGGCCAGGTTGGCCCCGCCCTTCCCTATCCGCTACGGGAGGCCATGGGGCGCCATTTGGCGGGAAACAGGCAGGTCGAAAAAATTTTTGTCGCACCCGCCTGTCGCAGCGCCGGCCCTATCGGTCGATCAGAAAGCCTTATCATGCGGGCTCGTTTTCGGGGATGAAATTCAGGGCGACCCCGTTGATGCAATAGCGCAGCCCGGTCGGCGGGGGGCCATCGGGGAACACATGGCCGAGATGGGACCCGCACCGGCTGCAATGCACCTCTGTGCGCACCATGCCGTAGCCGCGGTCCACCGTTGAGCCGAGCGCGCCCGGCAGGGGGTCGAAGAAGCTCGGCCAGCCTGTGCCGCTCTCGAACTTCTCCCCCGAGCGGAAGAGCGGCTGGTCGCAGCCCGCGCAACAAAAGACGCCGCGCCTTTTCTCGTGATTGAGCGCGCAACTTCCCGGCCGCTCCGTGCCATGGCCGCGCATCACTTCATATTGCTCGCGCGTGAGGCGCGCGCGCCACTCCTCCTCGCTGCGCGTGACCGGAAAGCTTTCTTCTGTCATTGACGCTTCCTCGAACGGGCCGCGCCCGCGCGCGACGCCATGTTATGTTGGGGGCGAATCCGGCTTTGGCCAGACCGCGCCCGTCGAGTTGGGCGACTTACGATAAAGAGGCGACGCCAGAAAATGAGCGACAGGAAATTCGACGCCGTGGTGATCGGCTCCGGGCTCGGGGGCCTCACGGCGGGCGCGCTGCTTGCGCAAGCCGGTTACAGCGTTTGCCTTCTGGAGCGCAATTTCAGCATCGGCGGCGCGGCCTCGGTCTACCGGGTCGGCGATCTCTGGGTCGAGGCTTCGCTGCACCAGACCTCGGACGCGCGCAATCCGCGCGACGTGAAACATCATATCCTCAGCCGGCTCGGCATTCTCGACGAGATCGAGTGGCAGCCGACCGGCCCGCTCTATAAGGTGCGCGGCGGCCCTCTCGGCGAGCCCTTCGAACTGCCGGTCGGTTTCGAGGCGGCGCATGACGCGCTCGCCGCGCGCTTCCCCGACAAGAACGCCGCCATCAAACGCTTTCTGGGGGAAGTCGAGCACATCCACGACGCTTTGTGGAACCTCAAACAGGCGCGCGAGGAGGGCTCGCTCGCGAAATTCTCTCGCGGCCTGTGGGAGGTCCAGCCCGCCGCGGACGGCTGGATGAGCTCGCTCGACGAAATCTTCACGCGCGACTTCGCCGGCGCCGAGGGGCTCAAATGCGCGCTCGGGGCCAATCTTCTCTATTATGGCGACGATCCGCGCCGGCTATGGTGGATTTATTATGCGCTGGCGCAGGGCGGTTACATCGCGTCGGGCGGGGCCTACATCAAGGGCGGTTCGCGGCAGTTGAGCCTCAAGCTCGCCAAATGCATCACCAGGGCCGGCGGACAGGTGCGCATGGGCCGGCTCGTCTCGCAGATCGAGACGGACGCCGACGGCGCGGCCGTCGCAGTCCGTCACGTCGCGCGGCGGGCGGGCGACAATGAGGAGCGAATCGAGGCGCGCATCGTGCTCGCCAATTGCGCGCCCGCAACGGCGGCCGCCATGATGGAAGCGCCGGCCCGCGCGAAGATGGAGGAGGCCTTCGGCCGCCGGCCGCTCTCGACTTCGCTCTTCTCCGCAAATTTCGGCCTGAGCGCGAAGCCGGCCACGGTCGGCCTGACGAGTTTCCTCACGATCGACCTGCCCTCGACCATGGGGCGGTTCGACCAGTATGGCGACGGCGCCACGGCCATGGCGGACATGCCGAAGGGCGAATTGCCGCTGCACGCCGTCTCCAATTTCACCGCGGTCGATTCGGGGCTCTGGGACGAGCCGCCCATTCTTCTCAGCGTCCTCGGCCTCGACCGCTTCGACAATTGGAAGGGGCTGACGAAAGAAGAGGCGATCTCCCGCCGCGAGGCCTGGCTCGACGCCATTCAGGCGCGGCTGGAGCAGGACCACCCCGGCATCTCGGGGCTCGTGACCTCGCGCATGCTGCTCAACGCCTTCTCCATGTCGAGCTATCTCAACACGCCGGAAGGCGCGGTCTACGGCTTTGCCCCGCTGCCTCCGGAGGAGCCGATCTTCATGGGCTTCCCGCGCACGCCGGCGACCCCCATTGGCGGGCTGTTCCTCGCCTCGGCCTTCGGCGGCGAACATGGCTTCAATGGCGCCATGCTCTCGGGCGCAGAGGCCGCGCGGCTCGCGGCGCATCGGCTGGAGACGGCGCCCACGGCTTAGGGGCGCTCCCTCTCGCGCTCCAGCGCAACGAGCGTTTCGCCGTTTTCGTCAAGGAAAAGGAGCCGCTCTCCGTCGAGCCTGTAGCCGCGCGCCGCTTGCAGTGCGGCGAGATAATTCTGCTCCACCCGGTCGAGCGGCGGCGGGCAGGCCATGCGCGTCGTCATCATCGGCCCGAAGCTCAGCCGGCCGCCGGAGGTCGACGGCGCCCCGGCGATTCGGTTGCAGCCGACGGTGGAGGCGAATCGGCCGTTTCCGGCGAATTCGGCGCGGCTCTTCCCGGCGTCCAGCTCATCGACGCCGGCCACCGTGAGGATTCGCCATTTGCCCGTCAGCGCGGGCGCGGCCAAGGCGTTTAGGGTGACCAACACGGCCGAGCCGCAAAACGCCGCCGACAGAAGGGCGCCAAGAACGGCGGAACGCATGTTAGCCCTCCTCTCAACTCTTCACTTGCACGCAGGTCTCCGCCGGAGGCCCTGCTCCGGTTGATCCTAGCCGAGGATCAACCCGGAGCCTACAGGGCGCGCCCGGCATGGTCGCGCCTCCGGGACTACGTATAATTACGTACGACTTTTGGGTAGAATAACCTGCCCAATATGTAACTTGTTATAACCTTTTGTTTCGATTCTTGCGTTACAAGATCAGCCATATTGGTGACTAGTAACAGGTTCCCAGGATTGGATAAGTCTCCGTCGAGGTTCGGACCGGTCCGGGCTTCGTCCTTATTCTCGAAGGAATATCAAAATGAAAAAGCTGCTTCTCGCCTCGGCCGCCGTCGCTCTTTCGACGACCTTCGCCTTCGCGATCGATCTCAGCCAGGTGGCCAATCTCAGCCAGTCGATCGGCAATACCGCCAAGGGCGGCGTCGCGACCAACAAGTTCCTCGGCCTCCAGGTGCAGCTTCCGGTCAACGCCGGCGACAAGTCCGCGCTGGCGCAGAAGATGGACGTCAGCCAGTCGATCGGCAACACGGCCAAGGGCGGCGAGGCGGTCAACAAGGCCGTCGTGATTCAGGGGCAGGTTCCGCTGAGCTTCGGCGCCAACTGAGAACCGCTCTAGCGGGATGCTGACGGGTCGTGGCCCGCGTCGGTCACGGCCCGTGCCAGAACCGAGATTGCGCCGCTGCCCTCGTCGAGAGGGGTGGGCGCCAAAAAAAGCGGAGCGGAAATGAAATACTGGATTATCCCCGTTCTTCTCTGCGCCGGAGCCGCCCAGGCGCAGGCGGGTGGTTTCCTGAGCCTGAACCCGAATTTCATCGGCGTCGTCATTCGCAATCCGCTCCTGAGCGCCACCGCGGGCGTGCAGCTCGGACAAAATAACAGCGTCAACGCCGATCAGCGCAGCGTCGTGAATTTCTTCGGCGTTCAGCAGGTCGCCATCGGCAAGGCGGGCGGCAAGCTCGGCAACGATGCGGCCGTCGGTCAGATCGGGAGCCAGAACTACGTGGGCCTCGGCCAGCACATCGAATCTCTGCCGCCCTTCCAGCCCTGATCCAGCCGCTCCCAAAGGAGGGGGCGGTCCGCAGATGAAGCATGCAGCGTGTAGGAGTTTACCATGCTCGACCAGGATTGGAGCCGTATCGACTGCGACTGGCGCGGCTCCAAACGCGCCATTTTGGCCTATCACGTCGGCGGGTGGCGAAACGGCGAGTCGCCCCTCGCCGCCCTCGCCCGCGCGCTCGGCGTCGGGCTGGATGATCTTCCGCCGGAGCTGATGGATCAGGAGAGCCAGCGGGTCGAACTCGACGAACTCTCCGCCTTTCTGGGAACGGAGTGGCTCGATCAGCCGGGGCTCGATATCGCCGAAAGCGTCAGCCTCCTGATTTCGCTGCTGAGCGAGAAACTTGCGGAAGTGCCCCCCGAGGTGCGCGCCTATTTCGGCGCGCCGCAAACCCTCGAGCCCGCTCAGGTTCGAGGCCCGCTCTTCCAGGCGCCGGGCGCTCCCGTCGCAAGGGCCTGATCCCCGCGTCAACGACAAAAAAAAACGGGTCCAGCCGCAACGGCCGGACCCGCGAGACAATCGTTAAGACTCTATCGCCTTTTAGCCCGTGGCCTCGTCGGCCAGCGCGAAGCGATGGATGAGGCCGCCGATGACGCCGCCGAGTAGCGGCGCCACCCAGAACAGCCAGAGCTGCTCCAGCGCCCAGCCGCCGACGAAGACCGCCTGGCTGGTCGAACGGGCCGGGTTCACCGAGGCGTTGGTGACCGGAATATCGACAAGATGGATCAGCGTCAAAGCGAGGCCGATGGCGATCGGCGCGAAGCCGACAGGCGCGCGGCCTTCGGTCACGCCGAGAATGACGAGCAGGAAGAAGGCCGTCAGCACGGTTTCGATGAGGAAGCCGGACTGCCAGGTGAAGCCTGCGGGCGAATGATCCTCATAGCCATTGGCGGCGAAGCCGTTGGCGAGCGAGAAGTCGATATTGCCCTTCATGATCTGGAGCAGCACGAACGCCGCGAAGGTTGCGCCGACGAGCTGAGCGATCCAGTAGGGGCCGAGCTCCTTCCAGGGGAAGCGGCCGGCCGTCGCGAGGCCGAGCGACACCGCGGGGTTGAAATGGCCGCCCGAGACGGGGCCGAAGGCATAGGCGCCGGTCAGCACGGTGAGGCCGAAGGCGAGCGAAACGCCGGTGAAGCCGATGCCGAGCTGGGGAAAGCCCGCCGAGATCAGCGCGCTGCCGACGCCGCCGAAGACGAGCCAGAAGGTGCCGAGGAATTCGGCGAAAAGCTTGCGCCCGAAATCCCGCGAGAACCCCTCGACCGGCGGATCGACCGCGACGCGCTCGCCGCCGACCGCGCCCACGGCGCCGCTATCGCCGGCGCGCTTGAGAGACAGGCCAAACCCCATCCAGCTCGCGCCGGCGAAGATCAGATCGACGCCCAAAAACGTGCCGAGCACCCAGAGGCTCGACACCGGCCAATGGGCGAGGATGACCCCGCCGAGCAGGAGGGTGACGATCCCGGAAAAGACGACGAAGCCCCGCGGCGCCTCCTTTGGCAGCTGGAAGGCCAGAAAGGTGCGGATGAGCCCGGCGGCGACGAGCCCCGCGCCCAGCAGCAGCGTCAGGAAGCCGGCCGCGAGCATCGGATTGTTGATGACCTCTATGCCGCCGATGAAATAGAGGAGGCCGATGAGCGACCAGAAGAAGAACTTCTTCCAGGACCGGACGACGATGGCGTAAACCATTTCGACAATGCCGGAGGCGATCATCGCGACGCCGACAACATAGACCGTGACGACCGTCGCGCTGACGACGCTGCCGAGCGCCACGAAGCCGGCGAGCGCGAGCAGCGCCCCGAAGGCGACCATCCAGCCCCATTTGGCGCGCAAAGTGGCCGCCTCCGCAGCCGTGTAATCAACCGAAGCAAAGGCAGTCATGCCGCATCCTCCAAAATAAATTGAGTGACGGCGTAGCTTAGCCTTGGAACAGAGGAATTGACAACCAGGGCCGCTCGAGACGCGGCGTCTCGTCCTCCTTCGCGCCCCCGCCGACTAGGGCGCGCGCCCGCGCATCCGCAGGGAGAGCGCGCGCGACAGCACATAGAAGATCGGCGTGAAGGCGAGCCCGAACAGGGTCACGCCGATCATGCCGCTGAACACCGCGACGCCGAGCGACTGGCGCATTTCGGCGCCGGCGCCATGCGAGACGACGAGCGGCAGAACGCCCAGAATGAAGGCGAGGGAGGTCATGAGGATGGGCCGCAGCCGGGTGCGCGCCGCCTCGATCGCCGCCGCGAAGCGGTCCTTGCCCTCGTCCTCGCCCTGACGGGCGAATTCGACGATGAGAATCGCGTTCTTGGCGGCGAGGCCGATCAGCACGACCAGGCCGATCTCGACGAGAATATTCCGATCGAGCCCCTCCAGGGCGACGCCGGCCATGGCGGCGAGCACGCACATGGGCACGATGAGGATGACGGCGAGCGGCAGCACGAGGCTCTCGTAGAGCGCCGCGAGCAGCAGAAAGACGAAGACGACCGCAAGGCCGAAGGCGAGCATCGCCGTATTGCCGGCAAGCTTCTCCTGCAGCGCGATCTCCGTCCATTCGAAGCCGAATCCGCGCGGCAGCGTCTGTTTGGCGAGCCCTTCGATCACCGCGATCCCCTGCCCCGAGGAGACGCCGTGCTGAAGGTTCACCTGCACTTCCGCCGCGGGGTAGAGATTGTACCGCGGCACGCGGAAGGCGCCCGTCGTGTCCCGGAAGGTCGCGATGGCGCCGAGCGGCGTCATCTCGCCGGTCGCGCTGCGGGTCTTGAGTTCGGAAATGTCGCGCAGCGTCAGCCGGTGCGGATTGTCGGCCTGAGCCATGACGCGGTAGGTGCGGCCGAGAATGTTGAAGTCGTTGACGAAGACCGAGCCGAGATAGACCGACAGGGTCTCGAAGACGCGCGAGATCGGCACGCCGATCATCTCGGCCTTGGTGCGGTCGATGTCGGCGAAGATCTGCGGCGTGCGCGTGTTGAAGAGCGTGAAGGCCTGCGCCACGCCGGGCGCGCCCATGGCCGGGCCGGCGAGCCCCCATGTCGCCGCCTCCAGCGCCGGAAGGCCCATGCCGCCGCGATCCTGCACATAGCCCTTGAGGCCGCCGCCCGTGCCGATGCCGGGCACCGCCGGCGGCTCCAGCACGAAGACGAAGGCTTCCTTGATCGGCGACAGGGCCGCGCGCAGATCGTCGCGGACGCCGATCGCCGTCACCCCCTGCCGGTGGCGCTCGGCGAAGGGTTTCAGCGTGACGAAGATCACGCCGGAATTGGGCGCATTGGTGAAGGTCGCGCCGTCGAAGCCCGTGAACACCACGCTCGATTCGACGCCCGGCCGCTTGAGGATGATGTCGGTCGCCTGCCGCATCACCGCGTCGGTGCGATCGAGCGCCGCGCCCGGCGGCAATTGAAAGGCGGCGATGAGATAGCCGCGGTCGAGCGTCGGCACGAGGCCCGTCGGCGTGCGCCGCAAAAGCTCCAGCGCCACGCCGATCAGCCCCGCATAGACGATGAGCGAAACGAGCCCCAGGCGCACGAGCCGCGCAGTCATCGACCCATAGCGATCGGACAGGCGCTCGAAGAGTAGATTGAAGCGCGCGAAGAAGGCGTGGAGCAAAACCGCAAGCCGCCCCTCCGGCTCTTTCTCCTCGCCTCTCGGATGCAGAAGAATGGCGGCGAGCGCCGGCGAGAGCGTGAGCGAGACGAAGGCGGAGATGAGCGTCGCCGAGGCGATGGTGATGGCGAACTGCTTGTAGAAGGCGCCCTGAAGCCCGGTGATATAGGCGACCGGCACGAAGACCGCGCAGAGCACGAGCGCAATGGCGATCAGCGCGCCGCCGACCTCGTCCATCGTCTTGTGCGCGGCTTCCTTCGGCGTGAGCCCGTGATCGAGATAGCGTTCGACATTCTCGACGACGACGATGGCGTCGTCGACCACGATGCCGATGGCGAGCACGAGGCCGAAGAGCGAGAGCGTGTTGAAGGTCAGGCCGAGGAGCTTCATCACCGCGAAGCTGCCGATGAGCGAGACCGGAATGGCGACGACGGGAATGATCGCGGCGCGCCAGGTCTGCAGGAACAGGATCACCACCAGAACGACGAGGATGATCGCCTCGCCGAGCGTGCGCACCACCTGGTCGACCGACTGCTGGATGAACTCGGTCGGGTTATAGACGATCGAATAATCTATGCCCGCCGGGAACTGCTTCTTCGCCTCCGCCATCGCCGCCTCGACCGCCTCCGAGGTGGCGAGCGCATTGGAGCCAGGCTTCTGGAAGATGGCGATGGCCGTCGCCGGATCGCGGTCGAGATAGGCGTTGACCGTATAATCCTGCGCGCCGATCTCGACGCGCGCCACGTCGCGCAGGCGCACCTGACCGTCGGCGTCCGAGCGCAGCACGATGTCGGAGAACTGGGCGGGCTCGGAGAGGCGCCCGAGCGTGCGCACGGAAAGCTGAAAGGCGCCGGGGGAGGCCGCGGGCGGCTGGTTGATCGCGCCGGCCGCCACCTGAAGATTGGCCGCGCGCAGCGCCATGACGACTTCGCCCGCCGTCATGCCGCGCGCGGCGATCTTGTCGGGATCGAGCCAGACGCGCATCGAATAATCGCGCGCGCCGAAGACGCGCACGTCGCCCACGCCCTCGAGGCGGGCCAGCACGTCGCGCACATAGAGCGTCGCATAGTTGGAAATATACTGCTGCGTGCGCGAGCCGTCGGGCGAGCGCAGATGCACGACCATCATGAGATCGGGCGAGGCCTTCTTCACCACGACGCCGAAACGCTGCACCTCCTCCGGCAGGCGCGGCGTCGCGATCGCCACGCGATTTTGCACCAGCACCTGCGCCAGATCGATGTTGACGCCCGTCTTGAACACGACATTGATCGTGAGCAGGCCGTCGCCCGTCGATTGCGAGGCGATGTAGAGCATGTCGTCGACGCCATTGACCTCCTGCTCGATCGGAGAGGCGACCGTCTGCGCGATGACCTCCGCCGAGGCGCCGGGATAGGTCGCGGTGATCATCACCGTCGGCGGCGCGATGTCGGGATATTCCGACACGGGCAGCGTCCGCGCGGCGATGAGGCCGGCGATGGTGAGCAGCATCGACAGGACGGCGGCGAAGATCGGCCGCTCGATGAAGAAATGCGGAAAGCGCATGGGTCGTCTAGTTTCCCGCAGGAGCAATCGCGGCTTCGACCGGCGCGACGGCGGCGCCCGGACGCACCATGGGATTGGCGAGTCCGGCGGTGATGACGAGATCGTCGCGGTCGAGGCCGGAGAGCACGACGCGCAGGCCCTTGTGCAGCGGACCGAGCGCGACCGGCCTGGCGGCGACCTTGCGATCCGGCGTCACGGTCATCACGACCTTGCTCGTCTGGTCGGAGGAGACGGCCGCGTCGGGAATGAGCAGGGCCGACGCGTCGCCTCCATTGAGGCGCACGCGGCCGAAGGCGCCGGGCGTCAGGAAGAGATCCTTGTTGGCGAGCACGGCGCGGGCGCGGATCGTGCCCGAATGGACATTGAGCTGATTGTCGAGGAAGTCGATCGTTCCCTTGCGCCTCCAGTCGCTCTCGTCGGCGAGCCGCACGAAGGCCGGCGTCTGCCCCGCCTTCTGATGCCCCGCGCCGCTGCGGGCATAATGCAGGTAATCGGATTCCGACACGTCGAACTCGAAATAGATCGGGTCGAGCGTGACGATGGTCGTGAGCAGCGTTGCGCCCGCCTGCACCAGATTGCCGGTGTCGATGCGCCGGTCGGACACGCGGCCGGCGATCGGCGCCCGCACCTGCGTCCATTCCAGATTGAGCTCGGCGTTGCGCAGCGACGCCTCGGCGCCCAGAAGCTGGGCGCGGGCGGAATCCGAGCCGCCGCGCCGCTGATCCATGTCGCGCCGCGTGATCGTGCCGCCGCCGACGAGCGACTCCCCGCGGGCGGCGTCCCGGGACAGCATGGTGGTCTGCGCCTGCATGCGCGCGACCTCGGCGCGGGCGCTGTCGACCGCAATCTGATAGGGGCGCGGGTCGATGGTGAAGAGAAGATCGCCGGCCTTCACGATCTGCCCGTCGGCGAAATGGATCTTCTCCACGGCGCCCGAGACGCGCGGACGCACCTCCACGCGCTGCACGGCGACGAATCGTCCGGTGAATTCGTCCCAGCGCGGAACCGTCTCGGCAAGCGGATGCGCCACCGTGACGCTGGGCGGCGGCGGCGCCGACGTGGCCGCCCCGCCATCCTGCGCGCCCGCGACGACCCTGAAGGCGACGAGGGCGGCGACCGCCAGCCCTCCCAGGCCCAGCCACACAGCTTGTGGACTCGCGAGAAATCGCTTTGGCTTCATGACTGTTTCTCGGGCGAAAAGGAGGGTGACGCGATCAGGCGGCGACGCGGCTGAAACTAGGACAGTCTTCCTTCGGCGTCCACAGCGGCCTGCGGAGCAACCGGACTGGCTGCGGAATTCCCATTGTACGAGCTTGGACTTATGACAGTGGCTGTGCAATGGTCGCGCGGGCGCTCGCAGAGGTCTCGCTGGAAGAAGCCGGCAGGGACTGGAACGTCGCGCCACGGGGATCATTGCAAGGAGAGCTAGATGAAGAAACTAATCGTCGCGCTGGCGCTCGCGGGCGCGCTCGCGCCGTCGCTGTCGCAGGCGCAGGTCAAGATCGACATGATGAAGGTCACCTGCGGAGAAGTGCTCGCCATGTCGCCCGACGACCAGGCGGACTTCGCCGCCTTCATGAGCGGCTTCTTCTCACAGAAGGCCGGCCGCAGCTTCATCGACATGAGCCTGTTCAAGCGGAACACCGCGAGCGTGCTGGACTGGTGCAAGTCCAACAAGGACCAGTCGGTGATGGTGGGCCTCGAGCGCGCCACCGAGAAGAAGTAAGAAGAGGACGGCAAGCCACATGATCCGTAACGTCATTTTCGCCGCCGTCGCCGGCGCTCTCCTGATCGCCGCCCCCGCCTCCGCGCAGGTCACGATCGACATGTCCGAGATCACCTGCAAGGATTTCTCGGGCTACGATCCCGAGACCCAGAACTTCATCGGCAACTGGATGCGCGGCTATTGGATGTCCTCCAAGAACCTGACCGTCATCGACACGCTCTACGTGAAGCGCAACACCGAGAAGATCACGCGCTACTGCAAGAAGCTGCCGAAATCCCCGCTGATGCAGGCGATCGAGAAGAACGCCCGCTGAAGTGGAGCCCGGCCGGGGGCCTGCATGGCAGGCGCCCCGCAGCGACATGAGCGTGAGAGACCCGAGCCCGGCCTTGCGGCCGGGCTTTCATATTTGCGGAAGCGCTGGCGCACCCCCGGCGAAGCGCCGCCTTTTGGGGAAAACTTAATCCCGTTGACCGATTATTGACCTTACGGAGCGATTTGGATCGACCCACGGCCCAGATTTCTCCAGTGTGGAAAAAGCTTTCGGCATCAAAAACATCGAACCGGAAGCAAAAGCGTAAGGGTTCACTAATGAAAAAAATCGGTCTTCTCACGGCGGTCTCCCTCGCCGCGCTCAGCGGCGCCGCCTTCGCGGCCGACCTGCCGTATCGCAAGGCGGCCCCCGCCTATGTGCCGCCGCCGCCGCCGCCCCCGATGTGGACCGGCTTCTACGCGGGTCTCAATCTCGGCGGCGGGTGGAGCGCCAACAGCGTCAATCCCAACGCCCTGACGCCTTATGCGAGCACGGCGACCGGCGCCATCTCCCTCCTGCCCGGCAACAACAATGGCGGCACCAACGCCGGCGGCGTCGTGGGCGGCGGCCAGATCGGCTACAACTACCAGATCGGATCGAGCTTCCTCGTCGGCGTCGAGACGGACTTCCAGGGCACGAGCATGCGCTCGGGCGGCAACAGCAACTTCTTCGTCTATCCCGACCCGAACAACCCTGGCGCCTTCCTCGTGCCGTTGTTGCCGGGGGGCAATGCCGGCGTCGCGCTCAACTGGTTCGGCACGGTGCGCGGGCGCGCCGGCTTCCTGATCACGCCGACCCTGCTCGCCTACGGCACGGCAGGCTTCGCCTATGGCGGCGTTTCGGCGGGCGCGAACCAGAGCAATACCCGCACCGGCTGGACCGCTGGCGGCGGCGTGGAATGGATGTTCCTGCCCAACTGGTCGGCCAAGGCCGAATATCTCTACACCGACCTCAACAGCGGCGGCGCGACGGGTCCCTTCGGGTTCCAGGTCGGATACCATCGTCATCCGCAGATCAACACGGTCCGCGCCGGCGTGAATTATCACTTCAACTGGGGCGCCTCGGCTCCGGCCGTCGCCACCTACTGATCTTAAAGGGGCGAGTCGCCCCTTCCTGTCTTGAAAGGGGCGACTCGCCCCTTCTTGCTCAAAGGAGCCCGGCCCCCTCGCCGGGCTTTTTCATTTGACGCGGCTCTCGCCGACAACGCACCCCACACACGCGAAAGGCGAGATAGATCAACGTATCGCGTATTGATCCAATTGACAGACTCCGACGCTTTCCCCTCTTTGGAAACGACGAGCATCAGCTTGCCTAGTGACGCGTGCGCTTCTAGTGGATTTGTCGCCCCTCGATCGCCGATCGTTGTCGAAAGCTTGAGCAGGGTCAATGGCGCGCATGATTCGGTCCGGTCGCTATCTCTTTGCGCTGTTCGCCGTGCTGGCCGCGCTTGCGATCAGGTTCTGGCTGAACAACGCCGTGCATGGCCAGCCTTTCGTTTCCTTCTTTTTTGCAGTGCTGCTCGTCGCCGCCCTTGCGGGGGCCGGACCCGCCTTCTTCGCCACGATCCTCTCGTCGGCGCTGGGCGTCTATTTCTTCATGGAGCCGGCGAGCGCCTTGATGGTTTCAGGCGGCGACCTCCTGCGCCTGATCGCCTTCCTGACCATCGGCTCGAGCGTCGCAGCCCTTACGGAAGCGAAGCGCCGGGCGATCGTTTCGGCGATCGACGCGCAGCTGAAAGCCGCCGATGCGCGCAATCGTGAGTTTACCGAAGAGAAAATCAGGAAGCGCGAAGAATTTCTCAGCGGGGTGCTCGACTCATTGCCCCATGAGATCGCGGTGATCGACGCCTCCGGAGAAATCATCGCAATCAACAGCCGATGGGAATGTTTTGCGCCCGGCGAGCGCCACTGCGTCGCGGTGGGCGCAAATTATATGGACGTCAGCCGCGCCGCCGCCGCCGAGGGCGACCTGCACGCCAGGACGGCCCTGGACGGGATCGAGCAGTTGCTGAGGGGAGAGCGCAACGAATTCTCGATGGAGTATCCCTGCCATGCGCCGGGCTCGGAGCGGTGGTTCCTCATGCATGGGGCGCGGGCCAATTGCGCGCCGGCGGCGGTCGTCATCAGCCACACGGACATCACCGAGCGCGTCCGGGCGGAGAGAAGCCGCTCCGAGCTGATGGAAAAATTACGCGAGTCGGACCGACGCAAGGACGAGTTTCTGGCCACGCTGGCCCATGAGCTGCGCAACCCGCTGGCGCCGATCCGCAACGCCATACACGTTCTGCAATGGGACGCCGAGCAGGCCAGTTGGGATGCGCGGGATCTCTCCATGCTGGAAATCGCCGACCGGCAGGCGCAGCACCTGAATCGCCTCGTGGACGATCTTCTCGAGGTCTCCCGCATCACGAGGGGCAAGATCGAGCTCAAGAAGCAGCCGATCGACCTCGCCGATGTGCTGCGCAATGCGCTGGAGACGGCGCGGCCCTTGATCGAGCGCGGCGGCCACAAGCTCGAAATCGCCCTGCCCCCGGACCCGATCGTGGTCGACGGCGACCCGGTGCGCCTCGCGCAGCTTTTCACCAATCTCCTGAATAACGCCGCCAAATACACCGACCCCGGCGGGGTCATCTCGCTGACCGCCGAGGCGAAAGAAGGCGCGGCCGTCGTCGTCGTGCGCGATAATGGGGTTGGCATCCCCAGCGAAATGCTGCCGCATGTCTTCGAGCTCTTCACGCAGGTCGACAGGACGCTCGGTCGCGCCCAGGGCGGAATTGGCGTCGGACTTGCCCTCGTGCGCCGCATCGCGGAATTGCACGGAGGCGCCGTCGAGGCGCAAAGCGACGGACTCGGCAAGGGAAGCGCCTTCACCGTGCGCCTCCCCGTCAGCGTCGCGGGCGCCCTGGAAAAGACGCCGGAGCGCGGCGGAAAGGCGCCCGGGCAGACGGCGGCCCCCCGCCGTATCCTCGTGATCGACGACGAACGCGACGTCGCCGACAGCCTCATGGCCCTCCTCGACGGCTTCGGCGCCACGGTGCGCGTCGCCTATGGCGGCGCCGAAGGGCTCGCGGCGCTTGCCGGTTTCCAGCCGGAACTGATCTTTCTCGACATCGGCATGCCCGGAATGGACGGCTACGAAACGGCGCGCCGGATTCGCGCCGTGCCGGAAGGGCGGGCGGCGACGCTCGTGGCGCTCACGGGATGGGGTCCCGATCAAATTCAGGACCGGGCGCGGGAGGCCGGTTTCGACGCTCAGCTCACCAAGCCGGCGAGCCTGACCGCCCTGCGGCAATTGCTGGCGAGCGTCGCCCCGAATGCGCGCGCCGACAAGCCCCGCGCATAAGAACGCCGTTTGAACCTCTTTCTTCGCGCCGGCGTCGCCCACGGCCGCATCCGCGTCACAATCTCGTCGTGTTTTCAAGCTTCTGCGATGCGGCGACAAACATCAGAAAGGTCTCGAAACGGCATGAAGAAGCTCATCCTCCTGGCTGGCGGCGCGATCCTGGCGGCGACGGCTGTTCCGGCGATCGCCAAGCCCTCGCCCGCGGCGGCCATCAGCGCCGTGCTGTCACGGCAGACCCCCGCCGCCCGCAAGGCGGAGATCGGCCGCCAGGTCGCGCTCATGTGCAACCTCTCGCTATCGGACGACGAGCTGAACAGGGCCTCCGCCTTCATCGAAGCCAACCGGGCCAGGGGCGTGCACTGGGTCGCCGACCAGATCAGCCACAGCGAGCTGAGCTACGCCTGCGGCAACTAGCGTTTTCGCCTGCGCGGGAGGGCCGTGGCGGCGCGGCCCGCAAGCGACCTCTCAATTGTTCCGCTCCCGCCCCGACGCCCTGCGCGCGGCCTGTTCCTTCGCCGAAAGCAGATCGAGCAGAAAACGCACTTCGAAGGGAAGGGGTTCGGCGAGGGTGTCCTTGAGCGCCTCGCGAATGGCGGCTGCGAGCTGCGCCTGCATGAGAGACTGGTTCCGGGCTCTCTCACGCCGCGTGCCTTCTTCTGCGATGGACATGAGCAAATTCCCCGCCGGCGAAGAGAAGTCGTCTGGCTGATCCATTCGGTCTCATAAGCTTCTGAAGTGTGACGGGGACCGCCGCTTTTCGAGCGTCGCCGCAAGACGAGGCTCGCCGGTTATCTCTTCCATTTGGCTCGGCCGTCGCGTTATCCTGCCCAAAAAACGAGGCAGGGAGGAATTATGTCTAATAATGCGTCAAACGGGCGGAGGCCTGCGCAGGCCGAGGAGCGCAGCCAGTCGCCGCTGTGGTTCGCCATCGCGGGGCTGCTCGTGAGCCTTGCAAGCTTCAGCTTGCAGGATTTGCAGATCGGCGACGTCGTCTTCTGGGCGGGCGGCGTCTTCGCCGCGATCGCGCTCGTCTATTACTTCTTCCAGCCCAAGCATGGGCTTCCGACCGGCAAGCGATAGCGTTTGGGGTTGCGATCGAGGGCCGAACGACTATGTTCGGCCCGCCGATCATTCCAGCTACGGGCCTTCCATGTCCTTTCCGCTTTCTGCGATCACCCGCCGCCGCCTGATTGCCGCCGCCGGCGGCGCGCTCGCCCTCGCCGCCTCGCCCGCCCTGGCCGAAAAGGCGGCCTCGGGCTCGGTGTCGCTCATGGAGCTCATGGCGCCGAACGCCCTCCCCGACATCGTCGAGGGCGACGCCAATGCGCCCGTCGCGATCGTCGAATACGCCTCGATGACCTGCAGCCATTGCGCGGCCTTCCATCACGACGTCTATCCGACGCTGAAAAAGAATTACATCGACACGGGCAAGGTCAAATTCACGCTGCGCGAGTTCCCGCTCGATCCGCTCGCCACCGCGGCCTTCATGCTGGCGCGCGAAATGGGCGACAAGCGCGACGCCGTGGTCGATCTTCTCTTCGCGCAGCAGAAGAATTGGGCTTTCGTCGACCAGCCGCTCGACGGCCTCGCCAATGTCCTCAAACAGGCGGGCCTGAGCCAGGAAAAATTCGAGGCGATTCTCAAGGATCAGGACCTCTACAAGAAGGTCAACGAGGTGCGCGCCCGCGCCGCCGACAAGTTCGGGGTGAATTCGACCCCGACCTTCTTCATCAACGGCGAAAAATATACGGGTGAGATCACTACGGCCGATTTCGACAAGATCATCGCCGCGAAGACGCCGGCGAAATAGGCCGGGCCGGAGCGAGGTTTCCGCTTCGCCGGAAGGCCCTCTAAAAAACCGTTCGCCGCGCCAGCGCCGCGGCGAGCGTGCCCTCGTCGAGATAGTCGAGCTCGCCGCCGACTGGCACGCCATGGGCGAGGCGCGTCACCTTGACGCCGAAGGGGCCCAGCAGATCGGCGATGTAATGCGCCGTCGTCTGGCCGTCGACGGTGGCGTTGACGGCGAGCACCACCTCCCGAATCCCGCCGCTCCGCACCCGCTCGATCAGTCCGGCGATGGAGAGATCATCCGGCCCCACGCCGTCGAGCGGCGACAGCACGCCGCCGAGCACGTGATAGCGCGCGTCGAGAAGCGCGGCGCGCTCCAGCGCCCAGAGATCGGCGACCGTCTCCACGACGATGACGATCGAGGGGTCGCGCCGCGCGTCGCGGCAGACGGTGCAGGGGTCGCTGGTGTCGAGATTGCCGCAGATCGAACAGGCGACGATGCGCTCCCGCGCGACCCGCATGGCGTCCGCGAGCGGGCCGAGAAGCTCCTCGCGCTTGCGCATGAGATGCAGCGCCGCGCGCCGCGCCGACCGCGGCCCAAGTCCGGGCAGCCGCGCGAGCAACTGCACGAGACGTTCGATTTCCGGACCTGCGACGCGTTCGGCCATTTTTACTGTTTCGTGCGGGGGCGGGGCGCGCCCCTCTCCCGCAGCGGGGAGAGGGAACTCAGAACGGCAGCTTGAAGCCCGCCGGCAGCTGGAGCCCGCCGGTCATCGCCTTCATCTTTTCCGCCATCAGCTCGTCGGCCTTGCCGCGCGCCTGCATATGGGCGGTGACGATGAGGTCCTCGAGAATTTCCCTCTCTTCCGGCTTCACCAGGCTCGGATCGATGGAAATGGACTTCATCGCGCCCTTGGCGGTGAGCCGCACCTTGACGAGACCGCCGCCCGCCTCGCCCTCGACCTCGGTGTTCTCCAGTTCGAGCTGCGCCTCGGCCATCTTGGCCTGAAACTGCTGCGCCTGTTTCATCAGGCCCATGAAGTCCATCATCGCGGTCTCTCCTCAGTCTTCGTCCGCCGGGGATAAATCGTCATATTGCACGTCCGCGGCCTCCTCGGCCTCCGGCCGGCCCACGCCCGCGTTCTCTTCCCGGCTTCGCACGGCGACGATCTGCGCCCCCGGAAAATGCGCCAGCACGCTCGCCACCACCGGGTCGGCCTCCAAGCCCGAGCGGAGCTTGCGCTCCTCGGCCTCGCGCTTTTCCTTCAGGCTCGGCGCGCCCCCCGAGGCGACGACCGACACCATCCAGCGCGCATTCGTCCAGAGCTGCAACCGCTGCATCAGAAGCGACGCAAGATCGCGCGCGCCGCCGGGGGCGAGTTCGAATTCGATGCGCCCCGGCTCGAAACGCACGAGCCGCACGTCCGATTCCAGCGCGAGTTTCAGGCGAATGTCGCGCTTCTCCTCGGCCAGGGCGACGAGCGCCTCGAAGCTCGCGAGCGTCACGCCGGAGGCCGCCGGCGCCGGCTGCGCCAGCGCGGGCCGGGCGGCGGCGCTCGCGCCCTGCGGCTGAGGCGCGGGGCGGCTCGCGACGGGCGCGACTCGGGGCGGGGAGCCCGGCGCCCCGCCGGAGGCGCCGAAGCCCAATTGTCTCAGGGCTTCGCCGGGCGTCGGCAGGTCGGCGGCGTAGGCGAGCCGCACCAGCACCATATCGGCCGCCTGAAGCGGACGCTGCGAGCCGCGCAGCTCGTCGACGCCTTTCATCAGGATTTGCCACGCCCGCGTCAGCGCCGGAACCGAGAGGCGTTCGGCGGCGTCCCGCCCGCGCCGCTGCTCCTCCGGCGTGAGGGCGGCGGATTGCGCGGTTTCGGGCGCGAGCTTCAGTCGCGTGGCGAGATGCGCGAATTCGGCCATTTCGATGAGGGCCTGAGCCGGATCGGCGCCGCCGTTGTAGAGGTCTTCGAGCAGGCCGATGGCTTTCGCCACATCGCCGGCCATCGTGGCCTCGAACAGGTCGATGATCCGCGACTTGTCGGCGACGCCGAGCATCAGCCGCAAATCCTCGGCCGAGATCGCGCCGCTCGCGCTGTGCGCCGCGCCATGGGCGATGGCCTGATCGAGCAGAGAGAGTGCGTCGCGCACCGAGCCCTCGGCGGCGCGGGCGATCATGGCGAGCGCGTCGGGCTCGATCGCGACGGCTTCCTGCTCGCAGATCTTGCGCAGATGCCCGGCGAGCAGGCCGGCGTCGATGCGGCGCAGATCGAAGCGCTGGCAGCGGGAGCGCACCGTCACCGGCACCTTGTCGATCTCGGTGGTTGCGAAGATGAATTTCACATGCTCGGGCGGCTCCTCGAGCGTCTTCAACAGGCCGTTGAAGGCGGCCTTGGAGAGCATGTGCACTTCGTCGATGATATAGACCTTGGTGCGCGCCATGACCGGCCGGTAACGCGCATTGTCGATGATCTCGCGCACGTCGTCGATGCCGGTATGGGAGGCGGCGTCCATCTCCAGCACGTCGACATGGCGCGAATCGATGATCGCCTGGCAATGGACGCCGAGCCCGTCCATGTGGATCGTGGGTTTGTCGATCGCGGGGCGGCCGTCGGTCGCGGGCCGTTCGTAATTGAAGGCGCGGGCGAGAATGCGGGCGGTCGTGGTCTTGCCGACGCCGCGTACGCCGGTCAGCAGATAGGCCTGATGGATGCGGCCGAGATCGAAGGCGTTTTCGAGCGTGCGCACCATCGGCTCCTGGCCGATGAGGTCCGCGAAGGTGACGGGCCGGTATTTGCGGGCGAGCACGCGATAGGCGGCCGGCGGCGCGGCCTCGGCGCCAAAGAGCGACGGCCCGGCGTTGTCCAGTCCCGGCTGGTCGTGCTCATGGTCCATTGCGTCCGCCAGAAACACTGTCCGCCAGAAACACAAAAGGCGCGGGCAGAAGCGGCGAGGCCCTGCATTGCGCGCCTGTGAAGTAGGAGGCTGGACGAAGACCCGCTCAAGCTCGTTAGGGCTGCTTCCTTCCGGACCTGACCCGGTTGGCGAGTGAAACGTCCAACGCCAACCTCCCGGGCTCTATGTGGCAGAGGATGCGCCGCGATGCAAGAGGGGAGCGCCCGCCGTCGCGGCGGGCCCCGCGCAGGAAGCGCTGGCGCCATCGCCCTTTGGGGGCCCAAATGCGCGCTGGATACGTGATTCGCAGAGGGCGCGATGCTCGTTCACATTGGAATTCTGCATGACTGGATGGCGCAATCCACGGAGTTCATGGCGCTGACTCTCGGCGGCGCCTTCGCGGTTTTCGCCCTCTTTCTCTGCTGGCTGAGCTTCGCCTCTCCCGCGACGCCCTTCGTGCAGACCCTGAGGGGGGTCGTCCCGCCCTTCGTCGGCGTGCCGGCGACGCTCTTCGGCCTGCTGATGACTTTCCTGTCCCATGATGTCTGGGAGGTGAACGGCATGGCCTATCGCGCGCTGGCGCAGGAACGCGAACAGCTCGTCACCCTCGGCGCGCTGAGCGAGAATCATGGGGTCGACGCCGCCCATCTGCCTCACGCGATCCGGGATTATGTCGAGGCCGTCGTCGGCCTCGAATGGAAAACCATGGAGAATGGCGAGGAGTCGTCCGAGGCCGAATCGGCGCTCAATACGCTCACCCGCGCCGTGAGCAGCGCGAAGATCGATCCGCCCTATCAGCGCGTGCTGGTCGACACTGTCATGAAGCTGCGCTCGGCTCGCGAGCAGCGGCTTGCCGTCGCCGCCGCCTATCCGGACGACCGGAAATGGGCGGCGGTGATCATCATCGCCTTCATCACCCAGGTGAGCCTCGCCGTCGCGCATCTGGAGCGCGTGCGGCCCCAGCTACTGGCGCAGGCGATTTTCGCCGCCGCCGCCGTTGTCGCGATCTCGCTCGTCGCATCGGTGGCCGAGCCCTACGCGCCCCCGAATTCGGTGGGCTCTGAATCGCTCGAGCAGCTTCTGGAGAAACTTCCCAATGGTTGATCGCGTCGATCGGGCGCTCCCGCCGCTCTGGAACAGGCAAATCGCCGTGGGCGTTACGACGTGACCGGCTGAAAGGGGCGGCTTCCAGCAAGACGTCGAGGAAACCCCATGGCGAAGCAGAGCGAGTGGGATACGCAGAACAGATCCGCGAAAGGCGAGCGGTCGAACGGCGACGGCGAACCCAAGACCGACGCCATCGAAATGCTGAAGGCGGACCATCGCCGCGTCGAACAGCTTTTCGACAAATATGACCAGGCGCGTCGGCGCGCCGAGAAATCGAAGCTCGCGCAGCAGATATGCCTGGAGCTGACCATCCACGCGGAGCTCGAGGAAGAAATCTTCTACCCGGCCTGTCGCGAGCATGTCGACGATCCGCTGCTCGACGAGGCGCAGATCGAGCACGACACCGCGAAGATCCTCGTGGCCGAGGTGGCGATGGGAACGCCGACGGCCGATCCCTTCTTCGACGCCAAGGTGAAAGTCCTCGCCGAATATATGCGCCACCACATCCAGGAAGAGGAAAAGGGCGCCGACAGCATCTTCAACGAGGCGCGCAAGGGCGGCGTCGATACGGCCGCGCTGGGAGCGCGCATGGCGTCGCGGCGCGAGGAGCTCATGGACCAGTTCTCCGAGGAGCTCATGCTGCCGCAGCCCAAGGCGCTCCATGTGACGCTTGCGCAGGATGAAGAGGTCTGGGCGAGCCCGCCCGCCAGCAGAAGAGGCGCCCACGCGGGCGAGGGTCGCCGGGGCGAAGAGCGCGCGTCGTGGGAGAGCGGGAGCGAAAGCGAAGGCGAGGAAGGCCGCGGCTGGGGCGAACGCGAGGACGAGGCCGGAGGCGCCTATGACGAGCGCCGCTCCGCGCACGGCCGCCAGGACAGCGAACACGGCTGGCATGGCGAGGCCGGCCGGCGCGCGCAGGCCGCGCGGCGCGGCTGGGAAGAGCGCGAGATCGGCGGCGGCCCTTCGCGCGGCCGCGAAGAGGAGCGCGGCGAGTCCCGCAAAGAAGAGGGCCGTGGCTCCATGGCTCGCGGGCAAGAGCGCGGCGCAAGCCGGAGCGGCCAAGAGCGGGGAGGCCAGGAGCGGGGAAGCGAGCACCGAGGCTGGCGTGGCGACCCCAAAGGCCATTCGGAAGCGTCCCGCCGAGGGTGGGAGCACCGGCGCTGAAGGCGTTCCGGAATGCCGCCTGAAAAACCGAGCCGCAGCCCATGGGCTGCGGTTTTTCGCCGCCGAGCGCCCAAAAATCCGCGCGCCATTCACCTTTCCGCCGGAAAGCGGATGCGCGGGCGCGGGCCGCTTGCTAAAGAAAGCCCGAAAAATCGGAAGGAAGATTGTGACCGCCGCGACGAAACAAGCCCCCGAGAGGCAAGGCGCCGACAGACTTGCGGCCATATTGGCGCATTTCGAACGCGCGGGCTTCGCCCGCCGCGAGCCGAAGCTTTTGCAGCCGGCGAGCGTTTTTCTCGATCGCGCGGGCGAGGATTTTCGCGGCCATCTCTATCTGACGACCGACGCCACGGGCGCGGAGAAGTGCCTGCGGCCGGAATACACGATCCCCGTCTGTCTCGATTATCTTGCGTCGCCGCAGGCCGGGCGGGCCGCGGCCTTCGCCTATGGCGGCTCGATCTTCCGGGCGCCCATCCATGGCGCGAGCGGGGACGGCGAATTTTTGCAGGCCGGCATCGAAAGCTTCGGCCGCGAGGACAGCGAGGCGGCGGACGCCGAAATTCTCGGCGCGGCGCTGGATGCGGCGCGCGCCGGCGGCGCCGGCGATCTTTCCGTCCGCATCGGCGACGCCGGCCTCGTCGCCGCCTTTCTGGACGGGCTCGATCTGCCGCCCGTGTGGCGCCGTCGCGTCGAGAAGGGCCATGCGCGCGGCCAGTCGCTCGCGACGATCTTCACGCCCCCGCAGCGCAACGGCGCCGAAAAGGCCGGCGTGCTCGCGGCGCTGACCAAGGCCGATCCGGCCGACGCCCGGCGGCTCGTCGAGGATCTTCTCTCCATCGCCGGCATCACCGCGGTCGGCGGACGCAGCGCGGCCGAGATCGCGGAGCGCTTCCTCGATCAGGCGACGCTGGCCGAGGGCGCAGGTATTTCTCCCGAGAAGCGGGCGCTGGCCGAGGCCTTTTTCGTCATCGAGGGCGCCCCCGACATCGCCTCGGCGGCCCTGCGCAGCCTCGCCGAGGATGCCCGGCTCGACCTCACGGCGGCGCTCGACCGCTTCGATACGCGCGCGAGCTTCATCGCCGCCCGCGGCCTCGATCTCGACGGGATGGCGTTTTCGGCAAGCTTCGCCCGCCAGCTCGACTATTACTCCGGCTTCGTGTTCGAGGCGCGCCATCCGGCCTCGAGCGAGCCGGTCATCGGCGGCGGGCGCTACGACCGGCTGCTCAAGACGCTCGGCGCAAAAGCCGACATTCCGGCGGTGGGCGCCGCCATCTGGATCGACAGGCTGGCGCGGGCCGCGCAGGCGGGAGGCGCGGCATGACGCAGAAACTCATCGTGGCGACGCCCTCCAAGGGCCGCCTCCAGGAGAACGCCAACGCCTTCTTCGCCCGCGCCGGTCTCGAACTGACGCAGGGGCGCGGCGCGCGCGATTATCGCGGCGCGATCGCCGGGCTCGACGGCGTCGAGGTCGCCTTTCTGTCGGCTTCCGAAATCACGAGCCGCCTTGCGCGCGGCGAGGCGCATTTCGGAATCACGGGGGAAGATCTCGTGCGCGAGGAAATCGCCGATCCTGACCGCAAGGTGGAGCTCATCGCGCCGCTCGGCTTCGGCCACGCCAATGTGGTGGTCGCCGCGCCGCAGGCCTGGATCGACGTGCGCGCCATGGCCGATCTCGCCGACGTCGCCGACGGCTTCCGCGCCCGTCATGGGCGCGGGCTGCGCGTCGCCACCAAATATGTGAACACGACCCGCCGCTTTTTCGCCCGGCACGGGGTGAGCGACTATCGCATCGTCGAAAGCTCCGGCGCCACGGAAGGCGCGCCCGCGGCAGGCTCCGCCGATCTGATCGTCGACATCACGACGACGGGCGCGACGCTTGCCGCCAATGCGCTGAAGGTGCTCGACGACGGCGTGATTTTGCGCTCCCAGGCCAATCTCGTCGCGTCCCTCGCCGCGCCCTGGAGCGAGACGGCGCGCGAAGCCGCCCGCGTGATTCTCTCCCGCATCGCCGCGGAAGAGGCGGCTCGCACGACGCGCGAAGTGCGCGCCGCCCTGCCCCTCTCCGACGAGACGCTGCGCGAGGCGGAGAGCGCCTTCGGCGCCAGCCTGCGCGAGCGCAACGGCGAGACGGCGACCTTCGCGTGCCCGACGAAACGGGTCGCCGCCCTCGCCGACTGGCTGATCGGCAAGGGTGCCCAGCGCGTCACCAGCGCGCGGCTCGATTACGTCTTCAACGCCGGAAATGCTCTGTGGGGACGGCTCGCGGCGCGGATCGGGTAAAGAGCGGGGCGAAAACGCCCCGTCCCGATTATCGCGTCTGCGTCAACAACAGAAAGGCCGCGACCGGATTGGTCGTCAGATAACGCCTCGCGAGCCGCCTGGGTTCGAGGGCGAGGCGGAAGGCCCATTCGAAGCCGCCCCGCTGCATCCATTCCGGCGCGCGCTTTTTCGCCCCCGCGACGAAGTCGAACAGGCCGCCAGAGGTCTTGATGATCTTCACATTCTTCAGCCGATGCGCGTGATCGCGCACGAATTGCTGCTCGAGCGGCACGCCCATGGCGAGCCAGAGAATATCGGGCGCGAGCGCATTGATCTCGTCGAGCTTCTCCTCCAGCCGCCGGCCGGTCAGAAATCCGTGCGAGCGGCCCAGAATCCGCAGATTGGGCGCCGCCCGCCGGGTCGCCTCGAAGGCGGCGCGGTTGATCTCCTCGCTGGCGCCGAGAAGATAGAAGCTCGCCCCCGTCTGCTGCGCCATCAGCGCGACGAGCGGATAAAGATCGGTCGTCGCGACCCGCTCCGGCAGCGGGTTTCTCGAAAAGAGATGCGAGGCCGTGACCAGCGGCTGACCATCCGCCGCAATCGAGTCGGCGCTGTCGATCAGACGGGCGAAACCCTTGTCGAAGAAGCGACGCGCCAGCACTTCGCCATTGACCGAGGTGAAATAGAGGGGACCCTCCGGCCGCGCGGGGGCCTGCGCCAGATCGAGCATCAGCCGCGCGGTCTCCATCAGATCGAGCCGGGCGACGGCGGCGCCCCCCACGAGGGTTTTCTCAATGTGTTCGAGCGTCACGACCAGCTCCCCTTATGGCCAAGCTTTGGCACTCTACAGGAACCGGGCTGAAACTCAGCAATAAAAATTTTGGATGGTTAGCGGGGTTTCGCGGGCGGGATCGGGTCCGACTCCAGAAGCCCAAACAGCAGATGGTCGCGCCATGCGCCGTTGATATTCAGATAGGCCCGCGCATAACCTTCCTGGCGGAAGCCCACCCGCTCCAGAAGCCGCTTCGAGGGCTCGTTGTTGGGCAGGCAGGCGGCCTCTATCCGGTGCAGACCCTGCCGCTCGAAGATATAGGCGCAGGCCACCCGCACGGCGCGGGTCATATAGCCCTTGCCGGCATAGGGCTCGCCCATCCAGTAGCCGAGCGTCGCGGCCTGGGAGACGCCCCGGCGGACATGGCCGAAGGAAAGACCGCCGAGCAGCGCGTCGTCCTCGTCCCGAAAAACGAAAAAGGAATAGGCCTCGTCGCGCGCCATTTCCTCCGCGTGCCGGCGCACCCGGTAACGGAAGCTCGCGCGGGTGAGATCATCCGCAGGCCAGATCGGCTCCCAGGGCGTCAGAAAGGCGCGGCTTTGCTCGCGCAGCGAGGACCAATCGACGTAATCGCGCATTTCGGAGGGGCGCAGATAGACGCCCTCCCCCCGGAGCGGCATGTCGCGACGGCCAATGACGCCAAAGAGAGCCATGTGCAAGCCTCGACGCTCAGATCTGCGCCGCGCGGGCGCGCTCGGCGATGAAGGCGGCGACGCGGGCCTCGCTGTTTTCGAGAACCGTATATCGCTCCGGCCCCTCGAGGCGCGCGGCGATCTCGTCGGGCAGGCGCGGCCGGCGGCCGATGGCGCGTTCGATTGCCTCCGGGAATTTCGCGGGATGCGCCGTGGAGAGCGCCACGACCGGCGTGGCCGGGTCCTTTTCGAGCCGCGTCCGCGCGGCGCGCACGCCGGTCGCCGTGTGCGGATCGAGCACATAGCCGGCCTCGCGCCAGGTGCGGGCGATTTCCGCCGTCGTCTGCGCCTCGCCCACCGCGAGCGCCTCGAATTCGGCGCGAATCGCCTCGAGCGGCCCCGCCGGAATCTCGAAGGAGCCCGACTGCTCCAGCGAGGCGAAGGCCGCGCGCACTGCCGCATGGTCGCGCCCCGCGGCGTCGAACAGGAGGCGCTCGAAATTGGAGGAAAGCTGAATGTCCATGGACGGCGACTGCGTGGGCGTCACACCGCGCGGCTCGTAACGCCCCGTCGCCAGCGCGCGGGCGAGAATGTCGTTGGCGTTGGTGGCCACGATCAGCCGGTCGACCGGCAGACCCATGCGCTTGGCGATATAGCCCGCCAGCACGTCGCCGAAATTGCCGGTCGGCACGGCGTAGGAGATGCGCCGATGCGGCGCGCCGAGCGCCACGCCGCTCGTGAAATAATAGACCATCTGCGCCACGACGCGGGCCCAGTTGATCGAATTGACGCCCGCGAGGCCGACGCGCTCGCGAAACGGCGCGTTGCGGAACAGTCGCTTCAGAATGTTCTGAGCGTCGTCGAAGGTGCCCTGCAGCGCGATCGTGTGGATGTTGTCCTCCGCGACCGTCGTCATCTGCTTGCGCTGCACGTCCGAGACGCGGCCATGCGGGTAGAGGATGAAGACGTCGACGCGCGGCAGGCCGCGAAAGGCCTCGATGGCGGCGGCGCCCGTGTCGCCGGAGGTCGCGCCGACGATCGTGGCGCGCAGGTTCCGCTTCTCCAAAAGGTCGTTCATCATGCGGCCGAGGAGCTGCATCGCCAGATCCTTGAAGGCGAGCGTCGGACCGTGGAAAAGCTCCAGAACGAAGAGATTGTCGGCGATCTGCGTGAGCGGCGCGATGGCGCGGTGCCGGAAGCTCGCATAGGCGGCCTCGGTCTGGGCCCGCAGCGCCGCCTGCGAGGCCTCTTCGGTCAGAAAGGGCGCGATCAGCCGCGCCGCCGCCTCTTCATAGGGCGCGCCGGCGAGCGCCGCGATCTCCCCCGGCGACACATGCGGATAGGCGAGGGGCGTGTAGAGCCCGCCATCGGTCGCGAGGCCGGCGAGCAGAACATCTTCAAAAGCGAGCTGCGGGGCTTCCCCGCGCGTCGAAAGGTAGCGCAACTGTCTCAATCCATAGGGGCAGGCGACGCGAGGACGAGCGCGTCAGCCTCTTTCATAGCACATTCACGCGCGTCGCAAGGCGGCTTCTGCGCGCCTCATGCGCCGCTTGCGAGACGGGCGCGGGCGAAGAGCGCAAACATCACGACGAGCGCCACGGCGAGGGAGAACCAGGTGAGCGCGTAAGAGAGATGGTTGTTTGCAAATTCCGGCGCCGTCGACGCGGGCCGGGGAAAGCCGTTCGGCCCCGCGCTGGCCGGCGCCTCCAGCGCCAGGGTGAAGGGCGCGGCGTCGGAGAGGCCCAGCCGCGCCGCGATCGGTCCGGCGTCGCGCGTGAACCAGATGAACCGATCCGGCGTATCGGCTGGCGTAAAGGCGTTGCGCCGCTGCGGGCCATGCATGAGACCGGTGAGAGTCGTCTCGCCCGATGGCGGCGCGCGCCCGGCCGCATCCTCCGCACGCGATGTCGGAACGAAGCCGCGTTCGACGAAAATCACGCCTCCCTCGGCGAGGGCGAAGGGCGTCAGCACCATATAGCCGGGTTCGAGCCCGAAGCCCTCCGGCGGCTTCATGAAGACGAGGGCGTCGCGGCCGGGGAGGTAGCGCCCCCGCGCGGTCACATGGGAGAATTCATACTCCGCCGGATCGAGGGCGGCCCATTCGCTCGGGGGCGGTACGGGCTTGGCCGCAAGGTGGACGCGCGCCTCGACGCGGGCGATGAGCGCCTCTTTCTCCGCCAGGCGGCGCAATTGCCAGACCCCGAGGCCGACGAGCAGCGCCGCGACGAGCGCCGCCGCGGCCGCCGGCCAGACGAGCGCCCGCGCGGCGCTTCTCATGATTCGCGGCGGCCCTCTTCGGCCTTGTTGAAATATTGCAGGGCGACCAGCAGCCCCTTGGTCGGCCGCAGCAGCCCGATGCAAACGATCACGGACAGCGGCAGAAAGATCAGCGCGTGAATCCAGTAGGACGGCTGGTAAGCGACCTCGATGTACCAGGCGAGGCCGACGATGATGAAGCCCGCGATCGTCATGACGAAGATCGCCGGTCCGTCTCCGGTGTCGGCGAAGGAGAAGTCGAGCCCGCAGACCTCGCATTTCGGCGCGACCTCTAGAAGACCCTGGATCATATGCCCCTTGCTGCAGCGGGGACATCTGCCGAGCAGCCCGTCGATATAGACCTGCGCGGGCGGATAGACATGCTCTTCGGACATTGCGAGCTCGCTTCCATAAGAAAACGGCCACGGCGGCGCCGTGACCGTCGATTTTCCGGTCTCTCGGTCGGCGCGCGGGTGATGCGCGCCGGGCGCTTACTCCATCGCGCCGCCCCAGTTCCCCCAGACATATATGCAGAGGAACAGGAACAGCCAGACCACGTCGACGAAGTGCCAGTACCAGGCGGCGAATTCGAAGCCGAGATGCTGGTTGGGCGCGAAATGGCCCTTGAAGGCGCGAACCAGGCACACGATCAGGAACAGCGTGCCGACAATGACGTGGAAGCCGTGGAAGCCTGTCGCCATGAAGAAGGTCGAGCCGTAATTGGTCGCCGCGGGGTGCGCCGGATCGAAAGAGAAGGCGAAAGGCGCATGGGCGTATTCATAGCCCTGGATGAAGGTGAACAGCAGCCCCAGCGCGATGGTCGCCATCAGGCCCTTCTGGAGCTGACCGCGATCGTCGTGCAGCAGGCCGTGATGCGCCCAGGTCAGCGTCGCGCCCGAGGTCAGAAGAATGACCGTGTTGAGCAGCGGCAGCTTCCAGGGACTGAGCACCTCCATGCCCTTCGGCGGCCAGACGCCCTGGAAGAGCTCCGTGCGCGTCACCTGCCAGACGTCGTCGGGGAAAATGCTGGAATTGAAGAAGGCCCAGAACCAGGCGACGAAGAACATCACCTCGGAAAGGATGAAGAGGATCATCCCGTAGCGGTGGTGAAGCTGAACCACCGGCGTGTGATGGCGCTCGACCTGCGCCTCGCGCACGACGTCGCTCCACCAGGCGTACATGACCGCGAGAATCGCCGCGAATCCCGCGAAGAACAGCGTGCCGCCCCAGGTCTGGCCGTAGATCGGCGCGCCCTTGTGCTGCGCCATCCACATGATGGCGCCGATGGCGGTGGCCAACGCGGCGAAGGCGCCGGCGATCGGCCACGGACTCGGATCGACGAGATGGTAGTCGTGTTGAGGTTTCGCGTGTCCGTCGGCCATCTTTACTTTTCCTCGTCATGCGCCGGTCGCCCGGCGTGTTCTTGAGATCAACGCTTCCGCCGGCTTTCTCCGGCGATCAGGACTTCGGCTTCTGTCCGGCTGCGTCGCTGGTCTTCGCCGGCGATCGGGTCGGATAGAAGGAATAGGAAAGAGTAATTTCCTGCACCCGACGCATCGCTTCGTCCGACTCGAGCGCGGGATCGAGATAGAAAACTACGGGCCATTCCGCCGTTTCGCCCGGCCCCAGGCGCTGCTCGTCGAAGCAGAAACACTTCACCTTGACGAAAAAGGCGCCCGCCTGATCGGGGCTGACGTTATAGGCAGCCTGGCCGCTCGTCGCCTTGTCGGAGAGATTGGCGACCTTGTAATAAACAGTCGCCATCTCGCCCGTTCGCAGCGAAATCCTGGAGACCTCCGGCGAGAAACGCCAGGGAAGGTCGCGCGACACATTCGCGTCGAACAACACGGTAAGATGACGTTCGCCCTGCGTCGCGGCCGCGGTCTTGCCGACCTGCGGCGTGCCGCCGAACCCCGTCGCCGCGCAGAAGGCGCGGTAGAGCGGCACGGACGCGAAGGAAAGCCCGAGCATTCCCAATGAGCCGACGACGAGCGCCGCGGCGATGGCGCGCGGGCGACGGGGCGCCGTTTGTTTGGCGGGGGCGTTCATCTTCAGATCGCCCGATTGGCGACGGCGCCGCCGAGTCTAACCACCGTGATCGCATAAAACAGCACGGCAAGCAGCGCCACGGTGACGCCGATGGCGATGTTGCGCGCCCGCCGGCTGCGCTCCTGCTCCGGCGTGAGAACGACGCCATCATCGACGCGCTCAGTTCTCCTCTCCTGCGACTCTCTGCTCATGTCTTCTTCCTTTTGCGACGCTCAGACGTATCCGGCGATATGCGCCGCGCGCTCGGCGACGAGAATGAGGAACAGCATGAAGAGATAGGAAATCGAGAACAGGAACAGCCGCAGCGACGCGCGCCGCGCCGCGTCTCCCTCGCGCCGGCGATAGACCTGCACGGCGAGCCAGACGAGATAAAGGCCGGAAACGACCGAAACGACGCCATAGACGGCGGTCGCGAAGCCCATCAGCCAGGGCAGGACGCCGAGCGGTGCGAGCAGCAGGGAATAGACGAGGATCTCGAGCCGCGTGCGGTCCGCGCCATGCACATTGGGCATCATCGGCACGCCCGCGCGACCATAGTCGTCATGCTTGATGAGCGCGAGCGCCCAGAAATGCGGCGGGGTCCAGACGAAGATGATGGCGAACAGCACGAGGCTCGCAAGCGACAGGTCCCCGGTCGCCGCGGCGTAGCCGACCATCGGCGGCAGCGCGCCCGCGGCGCCGCCGATGACGATGTTCTGCGGCGTCGAACGCTTCAGCCACATCGTGTAGATGACGACATAGAAGAAGATGGTGAAGGCGAGGAGCGCGGCCGCAAGCCAGTTGGTGGCGAAGCCGAGCGTGAATACGGAAAGCAGCGCCAGCACGAGACCAAAGGCCAGCGCCGAGTCGGCCTCCAGGCGGCCCGATGGAATCGGACGCTGTTGCGTGCGGGTCATCACCGCGTCGATGTCCGCGTCGAACCACATGTTGAGCGCGCCCGAAGCCCCTGCCCCGACGGCGATGGCGAGCAGCGCCGTAAAGGCGATGAGCGGATGCGGCGGCGTCGGCGCAAGCATGAGGCCCGCGAGCGCGGTCAGCACGACGAGCGACATGACGCGCGGCTTGAGGAGCCGGAAATAGTCCGACGGCGCGGCAACGGGAATGCGCGGGCTCTGGCCGTCGTCGAGATAGGATGCGTCGCTCATCGCCGTCGCTCTTTGAAACTGACAGGAACGAGAAAGGCCGCGATCGTCTCGCGGCAGCCGGCGCAGGCGGACCCGCGCCGGCTGGCGTCGTCTTACTGGTGGCCGGGGCCGGAAATCCGCGGCAGCACCTCGAACTGATGGAAGGGCGGCGGCGAAGGCAGCGTCCATTCCAGCGTCGTGGCGCCCGGACCCCAGGGATTGGCGCCCGCCTCACGCTTCCTCATGAAGGCCTCGATAACCGTATAGAAGAAGACCAGCATGCTGATCGCGCCAATGAATGCGCCGATCGACGAGACATAGTTCCAGAGCGCGAAGGCGTCCGGATAGTCGATATAGCGGCGCGGCATGCCGGCGAGGCCGAGGAAGTGCTGCGGGAAGAAGGTGAGGTTGATGCCGATGAAGAACACGATGAAGTGCAGCTTCGACAGGGTCTCGTTGTAGAGGTAGCCCGTCATCTTCGGGAACCAGTAGTAGAAGCCCGCGAAGACGGCGAAGACGGCGCCGAGCGACATCGTGTAGTGGAAATGCGCCACCACGAAATAGGTCTCGTGGAGCTGACGGTCGGCGCTGGCGTTCGCCAGCACGACGCCCGTGACGCCGCCCATGACGAAGACGAAGATGAAGCCGATCGCCCAGATCATCGGCGCGCGGAAGCTGATCGAGCCGCCCCACATCGTCGCGATCCAGGAGAACACCTTGATGCCGGTCGGCACCGCGATGACCATGGTGGCGAAGACGAAGTAGCGCTGCGCGTTCAGCGACAGGCCGACCGTATACATGTGGTGCGCCCACACGATGCAGCCCAGGAAGCCGATGGCGACCATGGCGTAGGCCATGCCCAGATAGCCGAAGACCGGCTTCTTCGAGAAGGTCGACACGATGTGGCTGATGAGGCCGAAGGCCGGCAGGATCAGCACATAGACTTCCGGATGGCCGAAGAACCAGAACAGATGCTGGAACAGCAGCGGGTCGCCGCCGCCGGCCGGATCATAGAACATGGTGCCGAAATTACGGTCGGTCAGCAGCATGGTGATGGCGCCGGCGAGGACCGGGAGCGTCAGCACGAGCAGGAAGGCCGTGACCAGCATGGCCCAGGCGAAGAGCGGCATCTTGTGCAGCGTCATGCCCGGCGCGCGCATGTTGAAGATCGTGGTGATGAAGTTGATCGAGCCCAGGATCGACGACGCGCCGGCGAGATGCAGCGAGAGAATGACGAAGTCCATCGCCGGACCGGGATGGCCGATGTTGGACGAGAGCGGCGGATAGAAGACCCAGCCGCCGCCGAAGCCCATCATGCCCGGCGCGCCCTCGACGAACATCGACATGACCAGAAGGATCAGCGAAACGGCGAGGAACCAGAACGAAATATTGTTGAGGCGCGGGAAGGCCATGTCCGGCGCGCCAATCATGATCGGCACGAACCAGTTGGCGAATCCGCCCATCAGGGCCGGCATGACCAGGAAGAAGATCATCAGCACGCCATGGGCGGTGATGAAGACATTGTAGAGGTTCTTGGCGGCGTCCACGCCCATCGACGGATCGGCATGGTTGATGAGCGCCGCAAGCCCCGGAAACACGCCGATGCCAGGATACATCAGCTCGGCGCGGATCGCGACCGACATCAGCGAGCCGACCACGCCGCCGATGACGGCGAGGATCAGATAAAGCGTGCCGATGTCCTTGTGGTTCGTTGAGAAGAGAAAGCGGCGCAGGCCTCTCGGATGGTCATGCGCTCCGGCAGTCGAACTCGCCATCGTTTTGTCCTCGATGTCTTATGTTGTCTTGCGTCCAGTTCAGCGAGCCGGCTCGCTCGAAGCGAGGCGCGTCCGCGATTCGGCGGCGGAAAACTTCTTTTTCGACTCGGCGAGCCACTCGTCGTATTTCTCGCGGCTCACGACCCGGATGGCCATCGGCATGAAGGCGTGGTCCTTCCCGCAGATCTTCGAGCACTGGCCGTAATAGACGCCTTCCTTCTCCGCCCGGAACCAGGTCTCGTTCAGACGGCCCGGCACCGCGTCCATGCGGACGCCGAACGCCGGAATGACGAAGGAGTGAATAACGTCCGCCGCCGTGATCTGGAGCTTCACCACCTCATTGACAGGCACATAGGCCTCGTTATCGACGGCGAGAAGCCTCGGCTCGCCTTCCTTGAGCTCATTCTCGGGCTTCATGAGCTGGTCGAAACCGAAGCCGCCGCCCTGGTCCTCGGGATATTTATAGGACCAGTACCACTGATTGCCCGTCACCTTGATGGTGATCTTCGACTCCGGGATCTCGACCTGATGGGCGAGGATGCGGAACGAGGGAATCGCGATGACAACCAGAATCAGGATCGGAACGAGCGTCCAGACAATCTCGAGACCCGTATGATGGGTCAGCTTGGAGGGCACGGGGTTGGCCTGCTCGTTGTACCTCCAGGAGACATAGAGCAGCAGGCCCAGGACCGACAGGGCGATGAAGGTGATGATCGGCAGAAGGATGCCGTTGTAGAAGAACTGCGTCTCGCGGCCGATGTCCGTCACCGTCGCCGGCAGGCCGATGCCGCCCGGAGTCGGCTGTCCCTCGGCCTGAGCATAGGCAAAGCCAGCGAAGAGGAGGACCGGAAGCGCGGCAGCCGCCGCAAGCGCCCCGACAGAAAGGAAGTTTCGATTGCCCGTGGACATGCAGGTCGCCTTTCGCACCTTTTCGTCAGACATTGTCATTTTTTTCATGCAAATTTCGGGCGCGCCTCGCCCGAGGCAGGCTTCGCCCGTTCCGGCCCGGTTCAACCACAAACGCAACTCCTGCGCAATTGCTGCGTCGCCATAATCCGGCTGACAAATGGTCGCGCCGGAGAGGCTGGGGCAAGGTCCCGGCGAGGCAAGGAGCCGCTGCGGGATGCGGCTTGACAGCGCGGGTCCATTTGCTAGGCAAAGCGGCCCGCCCCGCGACGGCGCGGCGGCCGCGAAGCGGCCGTTTTTCCGCACATAATCGGCGCCTCTGCTTCTGGAGAGACCATGAATCCTTTTCGCGCCGCGATTTGCTCCAATCCCTTGCGACATCTCGTCGCGGGCGTTGCCGGCGTCGTGATGACAACTGCCGCGAGCGCCGCTTTGGCCCAGGGCGTGGTCAAGTCCAAATATGGCGACTGGGAGATTCGCTGCGAGACGCCGGCAGGCGCCTCCGCCGAGCAATGCGCGCTCATTCAGAGCGTCGTCGCCGAGGACAAGAACAACGTCAATCTGGTGGTGATCGTGCTCAAGACCAGCGACGGCAAGAGCCGCCTGCTGCGTGTCATTGCGCCGCTCGGCGTGCTGTTGCCGAATGGCCTCGGCCTGAAAATCGACCAGACGGACATCGGCCTCGCCGGCTTCGTCAAATGTCTGCCGACCGGCTGTGTGGCGGAAGTGACGATGGACGACAAGCTGATCGACCATCTGAAGAACGGCAAGATGGCCACCTTCATCATTCATCAGGTTCCCGAGGAGGGAATTGGCCTCCCTCTGAGTCTGCAGGGATTCAAGGAAGGTTTTGCGAAGCTGCCGTGATCGGCGGCGGTCTTCGAGAGGAGCGCGCAAGCGGATGAACAAGGGTTTTGCTGGACTGGCGGCGCTCGCCCTGCTGGCGGCGCCAGGCGTCGAGACGGCCGTCGCCTTCGATTTTCCCAAGCTCGGCATGCCGGAAATGCTCGGCGGCAAGAAGGACGCGCCGCAGACGCCCGGCGCCACGGCGGATTGTCCGGTGATCGTGGCGGAAGACGGCGCGCAGATGTTGCGAACGCCTCCCGGCGTCGAGGCCGCGAGCGTGCATCATCAGGTGTCGATCAAGGACATTGCCCGGGAATGCGTCGTCAATGGCGATCAGATCGTGATCCGGGTCGGCGTCGAGGGCGACGCCATGCTCGGCCCGGCCGGCGCCCCTGGCGCTTATGGTGGAACCATTCGCGTGGCGCTGCGCCGGACCAAGGACGATTCGATCGTCTCCACGAAGAATTATCGCGTAAACGCCTCGATCCCGGCCGGCGGCGCCCGCGCCGATTTCCGGCTGCTCGCCGATCCGCTGACCGTGCCCGCCAATGGCAAGGCGCAGGAGGAATATGAGATCCTCGTCGGGTTCACCGGCGGCGCGGCCGATGCGGAAGAGAAGCCCGCGGCCAGACGCAAAAAAGGCCGGCGCTGACGCCGGCCTTTCCAAATTCTTCCTAAAGATCAACCGTTTCAGGTCGAGACGTAGCGCGCGCGTTCGGCGAGCGATTTGACCTCGTTGATCCCGGCCGTCACGAAGTCCTTGCCCGGCGCGCCCTTTGCGAGAACGCGTTCGGCGACCTTCACGGCCGCGTCGGCGGCGGCGGCGCGCACCTCGGCGGCGGCCTGGGCCTCGGCCTGAGCGATTTTCTGCTCCACCTGCTTGACGCTGCGGACCATGAACTCGTCGAGACGGCGCTTGCCCTCGGCGGCGATCAGCTCGGCCTCTTCCTTCGCCTGGGCGACGATGGCGCGGGCCTCGGCCTCCGCCTCTTCGCGCTTCTTCTCAAAGGACGCGAGGAGCGATTCGGCTTCGGCGCGCAGGCGCTCCGCCTCGGCGAGCTCGCCCTTGATGCGATGGATGCGCGCGTCGATCAGCGCGGCGAATTTGGAATGGGCGCCGACCCACAGCAGCACGAGCACGAAGATCGTGAAGCCGACGGCGACGTAGAATTCCGCGTCGAAATGCATGGAATGCGTCTCCTCAGTTCTTCACGGACTGATATTCGGCCGCGAGCCGGGCGCGATCGGCGGGGGCGCCGGTCAATTTCTCGACGATCGAGGCGGCGGCGTCGAGGGCGATCTGCTCGACATTGCCGAGCGCCGCGCTCTTGGCCGCGCCGATGCGCTCCTCCGCCGCGCGGATCTTCTCGGCGGCGTCGCTCTCGGCGCGCGTGCGCTGCGCGGCCGCCTCGGCGGCGATCTTCTGCTGGGCCTCGCGGCCGATCGCCTGAGCCTCCTCGCGGCGGCGGCGAAGGTTTTCGTCATTCGCCTGCGCGGCGGCCTGGGCCTTCGACTGCATGTCGCGCGAGGCGTCGAGGTCGGCGGCGATCTTGGATTCGCGGTTCTCGATGATGCCGCCAACGCGCGGCAGCGCGATGCGCGACATCAGCACGTAGAGAAAGCCGAAGATCAGCATCAGCCAGACGAGCTGAGGCGCGAAATTCTCGGTCTGGAAAGGCGGGAAGCCGCCTTCGTGATGGGCTTCGCCACCCGGCGCGCCCACGGATTCGTGGGTCCCTTGAGCTTCGAGGGTCCCTTGGGTTTCATGGGTCCCTTGGGTTTCCTGCTCGGCCTCGGCGGCGTGGGCGGAAGAGATGATCGCCATGGAGATGATCCAGAGTCTTCGACGCGGCGCGGATGGAACGCGGGGCGCGCCTCTGCGAGGGGCGTACGGGCTGCGAGGCGCGCCATGTGCGCGCGCCCCGCGAGATCAGGAGAAAGCTCTTTAGGCCTTCAGATACAGAAGCAGCGCGATGACGAAGGCGAAGATGCCCAAGCCTTCGGCGAGCGCCGCGCCGATGATCGCGTTGGTGAACTGGGAGGCGGCGGCCGTCGGATTGCGCAGCGCGCCATTGACGAAGTTGCCGAAGATGAGGCCGACGCCGATCGCCGCAGCGCCGGTGCCGATCGCGGCGAGACCCGCGCCAACCAGTTGCATCTCAGTAGCCATAGACTTCTCCTGTTTTCCTTATGGGCGACTTTTATTGTTGGGTGTTTATCAGTGGCCCGGATGAATCGCGTCGTTGAGATAGACGCAAGTGAGGACGCTGAACACGAAGGCCTGCAGACAGGCGACGAGCAGTTCCAGCGCATAGAGCGCGACGATCGCGAGCAGCGGCACCGGCGCGAGCGCCGAATAGACGCCGCCGGCCGCGAGCAGCAGCACGACGAATCCGCCGAACACCGCGAGGGTCACGTGGCCCGCGAGAATGTTGGCGAACAGACGAATGGAGAGCGACACGGGGCGCGACAGGAAGGAGATGACCTCGATCGGCACGAGGATCACCAGCACCGGCAGCGGCACGCCATGCGGCACGAAGAGATTGAGGAAGCCGAATCCGTGGCGGTAGAAGCCATAGGCCGTCACCAGCGTGATGACGAGCAGCGCGAAGGCGCCGGTCACCACGATCTGGCTCGTCACCGAATAGGTATAGGGGATGAGGCCGATCAGATTGGCGATCAGGATGAAGGAAAAGAGCGAGAAGACGAAGGGGAAGAACTTCATCCCCTCCTTGCCCGCGGTCTGGCGCACCGTATTGGCGACGAACTCGTAAAGCATTTCGGCGAGCGCCTGAAAGCGGCCCGGCACGATGGCCTTGCGCGAGGTCGCGAGGACCATCAGCAGCACGACGCCCAGCGCGGCGACGAGCATGTAGAGCGAGGCGTTGGTGAAAGAGGTTTCGACGCCCGCGATCTGATGCGGGAAGTAGCGGTGCAGTTCGAACTGTTCAATCGGATTCGGCGCGGCCGCTGCTTCAGTGCTCATCGTTTCTGCCCGAGCGTCTCCGCCCGGCCCTCGATTGGTGGCGCGAAGGTCGCGCCTAGTGACTTTTCCTTTCGCGGCGGCTCAGTCCTTGGGCTTCGCCACGCGATAAATATTCCAAAAGCCAGCCGCTATGCCGAGACCGAGCAAGACGATCATCAGCCAGGGCTTGGTGCCGAGCCATTCATCGGCCTTCCAGCCGAGAACCCCGCCCACCGCCACCGCGCCCACAAACTCGGAAAAAGCGTTGAGCCCGACGCTCAACGCCCGCGACAGGCCCTTTCTCTCGGGCGGCGGCGCCTCCTTGGCGAGTCGCTCCTCGTCGCGCTGTCGCAGCGCCGCGTTGAGCTTCTCGAGCCGCGCATTGAGCGCGTCCTGTTCGGCGTCCCGCTTGTCGTCTTCGGTCATCGGCTCTCTCCGTCGCGCTCGAATGGCTGGCGCGCGCAAAATTGAACGATGGCCGGGACGGCTTGGTTCGAGGGATGGTCCGGCTTTCGGGAGCGGCTGGAATCGAAAGATCCCGGCTTGCGGCCGGACCCTTTCGAGCCGCGCGCAACATATTGACGGGCCATTGTGAAGTCAAGGCGCGCCGCTTTTGCGCAAATCCACTGATTTCAAAGGAAAACATCCGCTTGCGACGATTTGCGCGGGTGAAAGTTTGTGCATTTGCGAAAGGCCCCGCGCCGAATCCGCGCGCCGCGCCGTCCGGACCTTCCGCGCCGCTGCGTTGTTAATCGGGATGGGGGCGGAACGGCGGGCGTCCCCGCCGCGCGGCGGGGACAGGGAGGAGCCGATGCCTTACGCGCGTTTCGCCGTCATGATCGCGGTCGCGACCATTCTGATATTCTGCGTGAGTTATCTCGACGTCTATCAGGCCGATCATCTCTGGTTCAGCGCCGGCCGCGTCTGGATGGCCGTCGCCGCCGGCGCCGCCGTTGCGGTGGTCGTCATTCTGTTTTCGCCGGACATTTACCGCAGCGGGCCGGCGAATTCCGTGATCGTCGCGGCGGCGGTCGCCGTCTTTGCCGCCGCAGCCTGGCTGGTGCGGACGCAGGACGGCGTCCACGAGGTCGAATTCATGCGCGCGATGATCCCGCACCACTCCGCCGCGATTCTGGTCGCGGAACGGGCGCATTTGCGTGACCCCCGCGTGCGCGAGCTGGCGCGGCGCATCGCCACGGACCAGACGCAGCAGATCGCGGAAATGAAGCAGCTCGTCGCCGAAATCGAGAAGTCGGGCGGCAAGCCGATCCCGCCGGCCCGGGACGGCCAGGCGAAGACGGCGAACCGCTGAGCGTCGGGAACAGTCGCACGCGCTCAGCTGGCGAGCGCGAATTTTTCCGCCTGCTCCAGATCGACCGAGACGAGCTGCGAAATGCCGCGCTCGGCCTGGGTCACGCCGAAAAGCCGGTCCATGCGGGCCATGGTGATGGGGTTGTGCGTGATCGTCACGAAGCGCGTGTCGGTCTTCTTGCGCATTTCGTCGATGAGGTCGCAGAAGCGCTCGACGTTGGAGTCGTCCAGGGGGGCGTCGACCTCGTCGAGCACGCAGATCGGCGACGGGTTGGTGAGAAACACGGCGAAAATCAGCGACATGGCGGTCAGCGCCTGCTCGCCGCCGGAGAGCAGCGTCATGGTCTGCGGCTTCTTGCCCGGCGGTCGGGCGAGAATGTCGAGGCCCGCCTCCAGCGGGTCCTCGCTTTCGACGAGCTGAAGCTCCGCCGAGCCGCCGTCGAACAGCAGCGTGAACAGCTCCCTGAAATGGGCGTTGACCTTGTCGAAGGCGGCGAGCAGGCGCTCGCGACCCTCCTTGTTGAGGCTCGCGATGGCGGCGCGCAGCTTCTTGATCGCCTCGGCGAGATCGTCGCGCTCGGCGATCATCTTCTCGCGCTGCGCGTCGATTTCGGTCAGCTCCTCCTCGGCGCGCAGATTGACCGCGCCCAGGCGCTCGCGGTCGGCGCGCAGGGATTCGAGCCGCTTCTCGATCTCGGCGATGTCGGGGAGTTCGTCGCCCTCCTTCACCCCCGCGAGACCGGCGAGCGCGGCGGGCGTGGTTTCGAGATCATGCGCAATCGCGCGCTCGATGTCGGCGGCGCGCTGTTTCGCGGCCTCGAGCTGGGCCTCGCTGCGCGCCTTCTCCTCGCGCGCGGCGCTCATGGCGTCGAGCGCGACGCGGGCGGCGCGGTCGGCGCCCGCGAGGCTCGTCTCGGCGGCGGCGCGGGCGTCGGAGGCGTCGCGGCGGGCGGCCTCGGCGTCCTCCAGCGCATTCATCAGGGCCCGGCGCTGCTCGAGGAAGGCGTCCGGCGCCTCGGCGAGGCGCTCCTGCTCCTCGCGCGCCGATTCGAGACGCTCCTCCAATTCGCCGAGCCGATCCTGGGCGCGGTCGCGGCGCTCGGCCCAGGAGGCGATTTCACGGGCGATCGCGGCGACGCGCGAGGCGCGGGCGTTGGCCTCGTTGCGCAGCGTCGCCAGGGACGCGCGGGCTTCGCCCGCCTGGGCGCGCTCGACCATGGCGCGGGCGCGCAGGCTCTCCATGGCGCCGGCGAGCGAGGCCGGCTCGTCCAGCGCGTCGAGCTCGGCGGCGAGCGATTCGCGTTTCTGCGCGGCCTCGTCGCGGTTGGCGAGGGTCTGCGCCTTGGCCTCCTCCAGCGCGGAGAGGCGCTGGCCGATCTGCGCCAGACGGCGCTCGGCGGCGGTGTGGCGCTCGCGGGCCTCTTCGAGCCGGGCGCGGGCGCGGCGCTGGGCGTCGCGGGCGGCGGCGTCGCCAAGGGCGGCGAGCCGTGTCGCCTCCCGGGCGGCGTCGAGCTCCTCGGCGAGGGCGTCGGCCTCGGCGCGGGCGCGGGCCGCCTCGGCCCGCAGATCGGCGAGGCGATTCTTTTCGGCAAGCCGGCGCGCGGCCGGCGTCGGCGCCTCCGCGGCCTGGGTGAAGCCGTCCCAGCGCCACAGATCGCCTTCCCTGGAGACGAGGCGCTGGCCTGGCCTCAGGAGCTTGCGCAGACTCTCGCCCTCGGTGCGCAGGACGACGCCGATCTGGGCGAGCCGACGGCGCAGCGCCGGCGGCGCCTCGACCATGTCGAGGAGCGGGCGCACGCCGGGGGGCAGAGACGGGTCGCCCGCGTCGGCGGTGAGGGCCCAATGCGCGGGAGCAGATGTCTCGGCGGAGGCGTCGAGATCGTCGCCGAGCGCGGCGCCGAGCGCCGTCTCATAGCCTTTCTCGACCGTCACGCTCTCGACGACCGGGGCCCACAGGCCGCCAGCGCCGGATTGCAGCAGATTTTCGAGCGTGCGGACCTCGGTCTCCAGCCGCTGCGCCCTCAGCGCGGCCTGCTCGACCGGCTGACGGGCGGCGGCCTCCGCCTCGCGCGCCTCACGGCTCCCCTCCTCGGCCATCTGCGCGGCTTCGTCGGCGGCGCGCGCCTCCTCGACGGCCATCTCGAACGCCTCGGCGAGACGCGCCGCCTCCTCGACGCCCCCGCCCTGCCCGGCGATCAGCGCGAATTCGGTGTCGAGCCGGGTGAGCTCCGCCTGGAAGCGCGCCACGCGGGCGTTCTCGTCGCGCAGCGCCGATTCGATGGCGCCGCGCCGGGCGTTCACGCCCGCGAGCTGCTGCTGCACGTCGGAAAGGGCCGATTCGGTCTCGGCGAGCTTCGCCTCGATCTCGGCAAGACGCTCGCGCGCCTCGGCTTCCCGGTCGTCGTCCTGCAAATCGGCGCCCAGAAGGTCGGCGCGCTCGTCCTCCAGCCTCTGCGCAACTTCGGCGGCGTCCTCGATCAAGGCCCGCTCGCGCTCGAGATCGCGCATGAACTGCTCGATCTGCCGCGCGAGCTCTGAAATGCGCTGCTTGGCGCGCTGTTCGTCGGCCTCGAGCGCCTGACGGGCGGCCACGAGCCGATGCACGGCGGCGCCGGCTTCGGCCTCCTTCTCGCGCAGCTTCGGCAGCTCATGCGCGGCGATGGCCTGAAGCTTCGCGGCCTCCGCCTGCTCGAGCGTGCGCGTCTGCACGTTGAGGATGTCGGCTTCGAGCTTGCGGGCGGCGTCGCGCAGCTGATCGGCGGCGATCTGGTAGGAAACGAGCGCGACGAGCGCCTCGTTCTGCCGGATTTTGGCGGCGACCTCGCGATAGCGCGCGGCCTGACGCGCCTGACGTCTCAGACTGTCGCCCTGGCTCTCGACCTGCTTCAAAACATCCTCTAGGCGGGTCAGATTCTCGGACGCGGCGTTCAGCCTCAGCTCGGCCTCGTGGCGGCGGGAATGCAGGCCGGCGACGCCGGCGGCGTCTTCGAGAATTCTGCGGCGCGCCTGCGGCTTGGCCGAAATGATCTCGCCGATCTGGCCCTGACGCACGAGCGAGGGCGATCGGGCGCCGGTCGCGGCGTCGGCGAAGAGCAATTGCACGTCGCGGGCGCGCACTTCCTTGCCGTTGATGCGATAGGTCGAGCCCTGCTCGCGCTCGATGCGGCGCGTGACCTCGATGAGATCGGCGTCGTTGAAGCCGGCGGGCGCGAGGCGGGCGGAATTGTCCAGAACAAGGCCGACTTCCGCGAAATTGCGCGCGGCGCGCGACCCGCCGCCGGAAAAGATCACGTCGTCCATGCCGGACGCGCGCATGTTTTTATAGGAATTTTCGCCCATGACCCAGCGCAGGGCCTCGACGAGGTTGGACTTGCCGCAGCCGTTCGGCCCGACCACGCCGGTGAGGCCGGGCTGAATGAGGAAGTCCGTCGACTCGCAGAAGCTCTTGAACCCCAATATGCGCAGGCGTTCGAATTTCATGCGTCAAGAGCGCCACAAAAGCATGGGGAAGGCAAGAAACGGCCGACAATATCTTGTGGAAGCATCCAGTGGAGGCGGCAGGCTCGGCGAGCCGTTTCAAGCGAACGCGCCTCTTTCCTGTTGCATTGCGAGAGGCGAATTGAAAAACTGCGAATTGATAAACTGCGATGTGCCGGGCGCAGCGTTCGGCCGCTGGAGCTGAAAAGCTCGGATGAGGTCAGGTTTGCTGGCGACGCATTCCCGCGACGAGGATCTCTGGGTTTTCGCCTATGGCTCGCTGATGTGGCGGCCGGGCTTCGACTTCGTCGAGAGCGCCCTCGCCTGGGTTCACGGCTATCATCGGTCTCTTTGCATTTTCTCCCACGTCCACAGGGGCACGCCCGAGCGGCCGGGGCTTGTTCTCGGGCTCGACCGGGGCGGGTCCTGCCAGGGCGTGGCCTTTCGCGTCGCGGCGCGCGACCGCGACAGCACGATCCACTACCTGCGCGAACGCGAGCTCGTGACTTCCGTCTATCTCGAAAAGACGATCGGTGTGCGATTTGCCGAGGGCGGCTGCGTCAACGCCCTGGCCTATGTCGTCGACCGCAGCCATCATCAATACGCCGGCCGCCTGCCTGTCGATGAGATGACCCGCCTCGTCGCGGAAGGCGTGGGCCTCAACGGCGACAATCCGGCCTATGTGCGCAACACCTACGAGCACCTGCTGCAACTCGACATTCACGACCCGGAACTCGAGGAAGTCGTCCGACGTCTCGACCGCTCGTCCTGCCGGATGAGCCCTGCCGCCGGACAGGCCGGACAGGATGTCTGACAGACCGTAGGAAAAAAAGGCCGGGGCAAGCCCCGGCTGCTAGAGCACTCATCCAACGCGCAATCAGACGCACAACGCCACGCGGACGCCCGACGCCTACAAACGCTACGCTCACGCCACGCCACGCCACGCCACGCCACGCCTGCCCCACGCCACGCAAACCGGAAACTCGACTCAACGCCAACGCAACGATTACTCGGCTCACGCAACGACTATTTGACGACAAGTCACTCGGACGCGACCACACGCTGACTCAGCCGGGGCGTTCCGATCCATTACGGTCAGGACCGGGCCCCTGTTGTCCGGGGCGTCTATGCGCCCCGTTGATTCGGAAGCCGCTTCAATTGAGAAGCGAGCCCGAAAGATCGCGCGCCGTTTCGTCTCCGGCGCAGAAATGGACATGCCACTCGGAAACGCCGAGTTCGTGGGCGAGGGAAGCGAGTGGCGGCCTCGCCCCGGGCTCCCGCGTCGAAAAGACGCAGAGCGGGCGCCGCGCAAGGCCCTCACGGGCCACGCCGACGACGACCGCGCTTTCCACTTCGGAGACGAAACCTTCCTCGCCTCGCTGGAAGATGGAGCAGACGTAACGGCGTCCCGATACGCCACGCCAGGAGAAGAAGCGGCCCTGGAGGAGATTCGCTTCTGCGAGCGAATCGAGTTCCTGACCGCGTGGCGACAGGCCATGCGATGGCCGGCGCATCATTAATGGCGAAAAATTATGGTCCCGACGCATGACACCCTGCCAAACAGAGCGAAACAAGAACTTTACTAGAACAAACGATGTACACAGTCAAGGACTGCGACCTCGCGTTCCCGGAAAGACCCGGCGGGCGCTCCCCCCGCCGCACTGGGCTGCGGCCGTACTGGCGCAGCCTGTCTTGCCTCTCTTTGCATGACGCCCAGCCCGGAGGCTGTGCGCCAACGCGCACCCTGCGCCACTACGCTCCCGCTTGAACTCCTCTGGAGATGGGGTGCGATTCGAGCAACGCAAGCGTGAACTTTGCCATAAGGCGCACAACTTCTACGATAGTTTCATCGGCGAGACAATTTTTTTTGATTTTGTCGCGGGCCGGCGTGGTTCGCGCCTGTCACTGGGCGCAGCAAGGCGCCCGCGCCGGCTAGCGCCGACGCGGGTCTCGATATGGACATCTCAAATTCGTTACTGAGCTTTTTCCGCGCCCCGGCGGCCGTCAGCCGTTGGCGCCGCCGCCCGCCGTGCGCAGCCAGGCGGCCCCGCAGGCCTTGGCGAGCTCGCGCACCCGCAGGATGTAGCTTTGCCGCTCGGTGACGGAAATCACCCCGCGCGCGTCGAGCAGATTGAAGGCGTGGCTCGCCTTGATGCACTGGTCGTAGGCGGGCAGCGCCATGAGATGCCGCTCATCGCCCGAGCCCGCGCCGAAATCGAGCAGGCGCCGGCACTCGGCTTCCGCGTCCCGAAAGTCCTCGAAGAGCTTCGCCGTGTCGGCGGCCTCGAAATTATGGCGCGAATATTCCTGCTCGGCCTGCAGGAAGACGTCGCCATAGGTGACTTTTTCCGCGCCGTCGCGGCCGTTGAAATTCAGCTCCATGATGCTGTCGACGCCTTGCAGATAGCAGGCGAGCCGCTCCAGCCCATAGGTGAGTTCGCCCGCGACCGGCGCGCATTCGAAGCCCGCAACCTGCTGGAAATAGGTGAACTGCGAGACCTCCATGCCGTCGCACCAGCATTCCCAGCCGAGCCCCCAGGCGCCGAGCGTGGGGCTTTCCCAGTCGTCCTCGACGAATCGGATGTCATGGACCGCCGCATCCAGGCCGATCGCGGCGAGCGAGGCGAGATAGAGCTCCTGAAGATTGGCCGGCGACGGTTTGAGGATCACCTGGAACTGGTAATAATGCTGCACGCGGTTGGGGTTCTCGCCATAGCGCCCGTCCTTGGGACGCCGGCACGGCTGCGCATAGGCGGCCCGCCAGGGCCTCGGGCCGAGCGCGCGCAGCGTCGTCGCCGGATGGAAGGTGCCCGCGCCCATCTCCATGTCATAGGGCTGCAAAATGACGCAGCCTTGCGCCGCCCAGAAATTCTGGAGCGTGAGAATCAGGCCCTGGAAGGAGCGCGTGGGGGAGAGATCGTCGGCGGTGGCGGTCATGCAGGCATCCTGTCGCGGCGAAGAAGCAGTTACGGTCGCCGCGGCCCGCGGTCAATGGCCGGGGCCGTTCCAATTTGAGCCAAACTCGAAGTTGCCGGGAAAGCCCTCGGAAACCATTCCGAAAGCCATGGGCGCTAGCGTTAGCCCATGCGTAACCATGTGTCGTATCCCCGCGTTCGCGCCCCCCGTCGGGCGCACAAGATCGTCCCGGCGGTCGGCGGCGTAGCCCTCTGCCTGCTGACCGGCGGCTTTTTGTTCTCGCTCCCGGAGGAGCCCGCCGGACCGGCCGAGCCGGCGCGCGAGACCGCCGAACTGGCCCCCGCCGATCTCGGCCTGCGCGGCTCCCTCGTCTCCGGCATTGGCGCCCATGCGCCGCAAGCCTTTGCGCCACGCAGCGCCCGCGCGCGGTTCTATGATTTCTTCGTCTCGCGCGCCGAGGCCGGGCCAAAACCGGCCGAAGGCGCATGGCGGGCGGCGCAGGCGCCCGAGCCGCCCGCGCGCCCCGTCGACCTCCGAACTGACGCCGACGCGCCGCCCGCGCCAGCGCCGGAGCTGGCGAGCCTCGAGGCGCCGACGCCGCCACGACGCCCGCCGGAACTTTCCGCCGCGCTCAAGCCCGAGCCCCCGAAGGAGCAGCCCGTCTCTCTCGCGCGGGACGAGCCGCGTAGTCCTGCGCGCCAGATGGCGCGGGCGGCAGGCTCCACGACCGTTCCCGCCGCGCCCTCGGATGGCCGCAGCTTCTTCGAGCGCCTCTTTGGCGGCGCGCCCCAGGCTGCGGCGGCGTTGACGACCGGCCGGCCGAATCGCGAGGTCATGGCCTATGCCGCCACGCCCGCCGACACGGGCGGGCTGTTCGGCGGATTGCGCAGCGCCGTCGCGCCCACCAATCCCGCCGCGCGCTTCGACCGCTATACGGCGGTCTACGACATCTCCGCCCGGGTGGTTTACATGCCGGACGGCTCGAGGCTGGAGGCGCATTCGGGCCTGCGCGAGCATCTCGACGACCCGCGCTATGTGCATCTCCGCATGCGCGGCCCGACGCCGCCGCATATCTATACGCTCACCCCCCGCGAAGCCCTGTTCCATGGCGTCGAGGCGCTGCGCCTCAATCCTGTCGGCGGCGGCGGCGCCATCTACGGGCGAGCCGGACTCCTCGCGCATACCTATATGCTCGGGCCGAACGGCGACTCCAACGGCTGCGTCTCCTTCCGCGACTACAACGCCTTTCTTCAGGCCTATAAGCGCGGCGACATTCGCCGCCTCGCCGTGGTCGCGCACCTCTAGGAGAGGAGCCGCCCCGTCCACCGAGCGCGCCGGTCTCGCAGGATCGGCGCGTTTTTTTGTCGGGCGCCTCATTTCGGGACAGACAATCCTGTGCCAAGTCTCTGCATTCACACGGTTTCTTATGTCTATGGCGGGCTGACGCCTTGTGCGAAGCTGTCCACGCACAGCCAAGAATTCGCCTCAATCGAGCCCAAGCAAGGCCGCTATGCTTTTCCAGAGTGTTGCTGCGGCGTTCTTGCGCGTCCGCTCGACCCGGCCGACCCCGTGATTCGTGACGCCGCCGGTCGCAGCGCGAGCGCGCCACCCGATCATTTTCCGAGGGCGGATGTTGACGAAACCCCAGATTTTACATGGCTTCCTGTCACGAGATCGCGGCCGCTTCGTCGCCTATGTGGCGCTCGGAAGCGTCGCGCTGTCGTCGAGCCTGCTGATCGGCTGGCATGTCCATCGGCAAAAAGGGCCGGTCGCGGCTGACACGCTGGCGCGGACGGAGGCGCCTGCCGCCAACCCTTACGGTCGGATGATCGTGGGCCTTGGGCCCTGGGCCCGCACGGCCGCCGCGCCTGCGCAGACAGCCGACACGACGGCCGCGCTCGCCGCGAAAGTGGAGCCCGTGGCTCTGGAGCCGGAGGCGAAGCTCGACCCGAATCTCGAAGCGAACCTCGAATCGGCGGAGGCGGAAAGCGTCTCCCCTAACGATGAGACGACGCCACTGCCGCCCCGCCGGCCCGCCGATCTCAAGGCGCTTGCGAGCCGCCTGGCGCCCGCGCCGCAGCGGCAGGCCGCGCTCGCCGAACCCGCCCCCGCGCCGGCGTCAGCCGACACCCGCAGCTTCTTCGAGAAGATTTTCGGCGGCGCCGGCGCCAGCCAACAACCCGCCGCCCCGCCCGAGCCGGCGCAAACCGGCCGCAACGCGCGCCGCCCGCAGCAGGCTCCTGCTCAGGGCTCTGCTCAGGTCTTGGCCTATGCCGCGCCGGAATCGACCGGCGGTCTTTTTGGCGGCGTCACGAGCCCCGCCGCGCCCGCGGCCCCGGCGCAATCTGCCGCCGTCGGCCCGGCGCCGCGCGCGGGAGCCGGCACCGCCGTCTACGACATTTCGGCGCACACGGTTTACATGCCGGACGGCACCAGGCTCGAAGCCCATTCTGGCCTTCGCGAATATCTCGACGATCCGCGCTACGTGCATGTGCGCATGCGCGGTCCGACGCCTCCGACCGTTTATGCCCTGACGCCGCGCGAGGCGCTGTTTCATGGCGTCGAGGCCCTGCGCCTGACGCCGATCGGCGGTGATTCGATATACGGCCGCGCGGGTCTCCTTGCCCACACCTATATGCTCGGGCCGAACGGCGACTCCAACGGCTGCGTCTCCTTCCGCGACTACAACGCCTTCCTTCAGGCCTATAAGCGCGGCGACATTCGCCGGCTGGTGGTGGTCGCGCGCATGTAGGAGCGTCTTGTCCCTGCGCGGTTTTTACCCCGCGGCGATGGATAGCCGCGAGGCGGCGCATATATGCCTCTTGGGTTGACGCTCATCCGCGCGGGAGGCTGCTTTGCGTATCAATGCCCTTCTTCTTGTTTCGCTCTTCGCGATTGCAGGCGGAGAAAGCGCGGCGGCGCGAGTTCGCGTCCACATCGATCTCGGCAGCCAGCGCATGTATGTCAATTCGGGGAGCGGCAGCTATGTCTGGCCCGTCTCGACGGCGCGGCCCGGCTACCGGACGCCGCGCGGCGTCTTCTCCGCCAAGGCGCTGCAACCCATGCATTACTCCAGCAAATACGACAATGCGCCGATGCCGCATTCCATCTTCTTCAACGGCGGCTACGCCATTCATGGGACGTACGCCACCGGCTCCCTCGGCCGCCCGGTCTCGCATGGATGCGTGCGGCTCTCACCCGGACATGCCGCGCAGCTTTATTCCATGGTGCGCCGGCAAGGGGCGATCATCTCCATCAGCGGCGGGGCGCGCCATTGGGGGCGCGCGCGCCACTGAGGCCTGGCCTCAATCCGCCTGCGCGGTCGCCTGTGAAGACGCGGGATCGAAGGCGAAACCCTGCCGATAGATCGTCGTAATGGGGGCCTTCTGGTGGGCCTGCTCCTCGATGCTGTTACGCAGGCGGCGCACGAACATGTCCAGCGCCCGGCCGCTTTCGTCCGTCTCCTCGATTCCGATGGCCCGGCGCAGTTCATCTCTGCCGACGGGTTGGCCCGGCGTCCGGGCGAGGCATTTCATGAAGGCGATCTGGCGGTGGCCCAGGCGGATCGTCTCCCCGCCGGGCCCACGCAGGCCGCCACCCTTATCGAGCAGCCAGCCCCCCGGCTCCGCCTCCGGCGACGGCTGCTCCCGCCCCAGCAAGGACTTGACGGCGGCCAGCATCTCCGCCTCGGGCGCAGGCTTCACCAGAAAGAGATCGGCGCCCTGGGTATAGGCCTCGACGCGGTCTGTCAGCGTGTCGCGATGCGTGTGGACGATGATGCGGGTGCGCGTGGTCCGCCGGAGATATCTGACCATCGCAAAACCGCTGTCGTCCGGCAGATTGAGATCGAGCACGGCAAGGTCGAACGTCGATCGCGCCAGCCGCTCTCGACATTCTCTGGCGTTCGAGACCGCGGCGACCACCCCCGCCGATGAAAGGAGGCCGGCGAGAGATTGATGCAGTTCCGCATCGCCTTCGACGAGAAGAATAGTCATGGCTGCGCTTTCACCGACCATATGCTTCCAAAAAACCCCGCCGCCCAGCCGATGAGGCGCCGAACGACGGGAGAGGAGCCCCTTTCTCCGCCGCCGGACGGCGAGACGGCGCCTGCATTCGGGCGGGAGCAGCGCCCTCCATCGCAAGCTAAGCTATTCGATTCGGCAGAAAAGACAAGCTATAGCAATAAAACCATTACAATCATGATCTTACGCTATTGATCCCAGATTGCCTTCGGCGGCAGAAGCGCCAGCGGCGCTTTCGATCCCTTCGTCCCCTGTAGCAGGATGCGCGTCGCAGGCGCGCCGGGGCGGGAGTAGATCGGCAGAACCGAAACGCCGCCGAGCCTTCCGGCGACGGCGGCGAGGCAATCGGCGAGCGCGTCGGCGCGATGGATCATCGCAAAACGCCCGCCCGGCGCGAGCAGCGCGAGCGCGCCGCGCACCCATTCCGAGAGCGGCGCGGCGGCGACATGGGCGCGGGCCTTGCCGGCGTCCGGCGTCACACGCACGCGCGACGGTTCGTGAAACGGCGGATTGGTGAGGATGAGCGCAGCCTGCTCGTCGACGAGCCCGGCTGCGCGGCGCGACGTCGCAGAGGCGACGTCGGCCTCATGCGCCGTCACGCGCGCCGCAAGGCCGTTGCGTTCGATGTTCTCTCGCGCGAGCGCGCAGGTCTGCCGATCGATCTCGACCAGCCCGACTTGGGCGGCGGGGGCGTGCAGGGCGGCCATGAGCCCCACGGCTCCGGCCCCGGCCCCGATGTCGAGGATCAGACCACGGGCGTCCGGAGGCGTCGCGGAGGCGAGCAAGACCGCGTCATGGCCTGCGCGGTGGCCCCGCCCCTGCCGCAGTCGCAGCCGTCCTTCGAGAAATCCGTCGATTTCGCCGTCGCTCATTGTTTTGCGACAGTCACATGCCCGACGCGCGCGCCGCAAGCGCAACCCGGCAAGATGGTTCAGAAGCAGATTATTTTTTGTAGCGGAAGGATCAATCGAAGGCTCGACTTGCCGGTAGCGACGCAAAGCCCTAAATTGCCCCGCCGTTATTGAGGTAAGGCCGTAGGGGGGTCCGTGGGTATCGTTATTCCGCTCGAAGAGAAAAAGGCCGCAGGCCTCGACAGCCTGCTCAGCCTGATCCGCCCGGACCTCGAGCGCACCAATCAGCTCATCATCCAGCGAACGGGCTCCGACGTCACGACGATCCCGGAGGTCGCCAACCATCTGATTTCCGCCGGCGGCAAACGCCTGCGCCCGATGCTCGTGCTCGCGACGGCGGGCATGTGCGGCTACAAGGGCGACGGCCATCTCAAATTCGCCGCCGGCATCGAATTCATGCATACGGCGACGCTTCTCCACGACGACGTCGTGGACGAGTCCAGCATGCGGCGCGGCAAGATCGCGGCGCGGATGCTCTGGGGCAACCAGACCTGCGTGCTCGTCGGCGATTTCCTGCTCGGCCACGCCTTCAAGATGATGGTCGAGCCGGGCATGGTGCCGCCGCTCACCGTGGTCTCGCAGGCCGCGGCCGTCATCGCCGAGGGCGAAATTCTCCAGCTCAACGCCGCCAAGGACACCACGACGACGGAAGACGCCTATATGGGCGTGATCCGCCGCAAGACGGCCGAGCTCTTCGCGGCGGCCGCCGAGGTCGGCGTGATGCTCGCGGGCAAGCCCAGGGTCGACGAGGAAGCCGCGCGCAGCTACGGCATGAATCTCGGCATCGCCTTCCAGCTCATCGACGACGCGCTGGATTACGGCGGCTCCTCCGCCAAGCTCGGCAAGAATGTCGGCGACGATTTCCGCGAGGGCAAGATCACCCTCCCCGTCGTGCTCGCCTTCCGGCGCGGCAGCGAGAAGGAGCGCGAGTTCTGGCGGCGCACGCTCGAGAAGGGCGAGATCAACGACGGCGACGTCGAGACCGCCTGCGGACTCATGAAAAAACACAAGGCGCTCGACGACACGATCGAACGCGCGGCCCATTACGGCGCGATTGCCCGCGACGCGATGGAAATCTTCCCCGCATCGCCCTGGAAGGACGCGCTCCTCGAGGTGGTCGACTTCTGCATCGAGCGGGTTTACTAGCCCGCGCAAAACGAAGGGCGGGCGCCGGCGCCCGCCCCTTTCATTTCCTTCCCGGATGCGAGTTCGAGACAAGACAGCCGGCCGCGCAAATGTCGCGGCCAGCGCATCGCGTCAGGATTTCAAGCACTCGGCCTTGAACTGCTTCTTCGCCTTGCCCTTCAGGCCCTTTTCCTTGGCCTGATCGGCGCAGGCCTTTTCCTTGTCCGCAGGCGAAGCCTGTGAGGTCGCGGCGGCGGGGGTGGCGGCCGGGGCGTCCGTGGATGCGGCGCCGGCCTCGGCGGCCTTGGGGGCGATCTCCGCCGGCGGCTTCCAGGCGGTTTCCGCAAAAGCGGACGATCCGACGAACAACGCAGCGAATGCGCCAGCCGCGCAAATGAACTTGGTGCTCTTGTACATAACGTCTCTTTTGTTTTTAGAAGCCGGCCGCGCGGCTTCGGACTCTCCCTGGCCAAACGCTACTCAAGAACGCGGCCAAGGCGGACGTTATGACATTTTTAAGAACTTGTCTCGGTCGCCTCCTGCGCCCGAAGCGGCAGGGAACAGCGAGGATTTCAGCCCCGGTGATTTCTCCAGAAGTGGATGGCGAGGACGCCCGCAAGGGCCGAGAGGAGCAGCCGCGCCAACAGGAGCCCTGGCGCAGCGCCTTTTCTTTCAATAAGATAAAAGATAAGGCCCTTGCCGTGTAGACGGCGTGGCCGGCCCGCGCGCACATGGGGATGGAGGAAGCTCATTTTGGTTTCCGCTCGAAAATCCGAGGCCCCGGGTGGTAAGGCTAACGACGAAAATATTGAGAAAGGCTTGCGCGCGTCGCCCCTTTTCGCAGGCGCCCCGCGAGCCTCCGGGCGGCAGGACAGGCGGGAAAGAGAATGGCTGAGCCACGAAAGATCGACGACGCGACATTCGATCTGAGCGCGACGCCCCCCGTGGCGGAGCGGCGCGCCTTTCGCATGACCACGCATGGGCGCGTCCTCGACGATCCTTACGCGTGGCTTGCGGCCGAGAACTGGCGCGAGGTGCTGCGCGACCCGAAAAAGCTTCCTCGGGACATTGCGACGCTGATCGAGGCGGAGAACGCCTATTGCGCGCAAGCCGTCGCGCCGCTCGCCGAGCTGCGCAAGACCCTCGTGGCCGAAATGCGCGGGCGCATCAAGGAGGACGACGCCGACGTTCCCGATCCCGATGGTCCCTTCGCCTATTACGGGCGCTTCCGCGAAGGCGCGGAGCACCCCATCGCCTGCCGCATGCCGCGCGACGGCGGGGAAGAGACCATCCTGCTCGACGGCGAGGCGCTCGCCAGGGGCCACGACTTCTTCGACATTGGCGAGACCGCCCATTCGCCCGATCACGCGCAGCTCGCCTGGAGCGTCGACGCCGCCGGATCGGAGCTTTACGCCATTCGCACCCGCGCGCTCGCGGATGGGCGGGACCGCGACGACGTGGTGACCGATACGGAGGGCTCCATCGTCTGGAGCGCCGACTCGAGGGCCTTCTATTACGTGCGCGTCGACGAGAACCATCGCACGGCGCAGGTCTTTCGTCACGAGGTCGGCGCCGACCCGGCGACGGATCGCCTGATTCTGGAGGAGCCCGACGGCGCGTGGTTCATCGGCATCGAGGAAAGCCGTTGCCGGCGTTTCGCCGTCGTCGCCATTCGGGGGCACGACGCCTCTGAATGCTGGCTCGTCGATCTCGCCGACGCCGAGGCGCCGCCCCGGCGCGTCGCCGCGCGGGAACCGGGACTGCGCTACGACGTCGAGCCGCACGGCGATCTCGTCTACATCCTCAACAATGCGGACGGGGCCGAGGATTTTCGCATCTCGGTCGCGCCGCTCGATGCGCCGCAGCGCGCCAACTGGCGCGATGTCGCGCCCTATCGCGACGGCGCGATGATCGTCTCCTTCACGGTCTATCGAAACTGGCTCGTCTGGATGACGCGCGAGAATTCGCTGCCGCGCATCATGGTGCGCGATCTGACGAGCGGCGAGGAGCACGCCATCGCCTTCGGGGAAGAGGCTTACGCGCTCGGCCTCGATCCCGGCCTCGAATTCGACACGGACAGGCTGCGCTTCACCTATTCCTCCATGACGACGCCGGACGAAACCTTCGACTACGACATGCGGACGCGCGAGCGCGTGCTGCGCAAGCGGCAGGAAATTCCTTCCGGACACGATCCAAAAAATTATATTACGCGCCGGCTTTTCGCGCCGGCCGCGGATGGCGAGACGATTCCCGTCACGCTGCTGCATCGCGCGGATTTCGAGCCGGGCCGGGGCGGCGCGCCGCTCCTGCTCTATGGCTACGGCGCCTATGGCCATTCACTCGGCGCGAGTTTCAACGAGGACGCGCTGTCGCTCGTGGATCGCGGCTTCGTCTATGCGCTGGCCCATGTGCGGGGCGGAACCGACAAGGGCTGGCGCTGGTACGAGGACGGCAAGCTCGACAGAAAGCCGCACACCTTTTCGGACTTCATGACCGTGGCGCGCGATCTCGTCGCGACGGGATATACGCGCGCCGGCGCGATCGTGGCGCAGGGCGCCTCGGCCGGCGGCCTGCTGATGGGCGTCGCCGCCAATGCGGCGCCCGAGCTTTTCGCCGGGGTCATCGCCGGCGTTCCCTTCGTCGATGTCCTTCACACGATGATGCGGGACGATCTGCCCCTGACGCCGCCGGAATGGCTCGAATGGGGCAATCCGCTCGAAGACGAAAAGGTCTACGACCGTCTGGCGTCCTATTCGCCCTATGACAATATCCGCGCCCAGAGATACCCGGCCATTCTGTCGATCGCGGGCGTCACGGACCCGCGCGTGACCTATTGGGAGCCGCTCAAATGGGTCGCGAAGCTGCGGGCCACCATGACCGGCGGCGGGCCCGTGCTGCTCCACACCCATATGGGGGCCGGCCACTCCGGCGCCTCGGGACGTTTCGAGGCGCTGGAGGACACCGGATTGGAATACGCCTTCGCGCTCGCCTGCGCGGCGCGTCTCAGCTGCTAGGCTTCCTGCCGCGAAGCTCTTCCGGCGGCAGCCATTCCTTGCCCGCCTGCGTGCCGGCCTTGCCCTCGATGCCGGGCGAGCCGGCGGCGGTGCCACTCGGCCCGGCGAGGCCCGTGGGCGACGCCTGCATCTGGGCGGCGGGATTTTCTTTCTGCACCACCGTCGGCGGATCGACATGCGTGCCGACCGCCGGCCCGGAGGTTTCGCCGGGCGAGGGCGTCATCGTCGATTTGGGGATCACGCCCGACGCCTCGACGGGGGCGCTCTCGCGGGCCTCGGCCTGGCGGAGTCCGGGCCCCTGCTGCGCCTCCTTGGGCATGACCGGCTGGCCCCCGTCGAAGGTCGGCGGATTGGGATCTCCCTGATCGAGCGCCCACGCGGGCGCAACGGCCCCTGCCGACAGAAAAGCAGAGATCACGAGAATTTTCTTCATGGTTCTCGCTCCTGACCGCCGCCTTGGCGGCGGGCCGGGTAAGCCCCCAACGGCTAGATGGGCGGGGCCGTCGCGCCGGCAAGAAAATATCGCCTCGCGCCGGCTTTTCGTTTAGTTGCCTGTAGCGGGAGGATTGGCCATGGCTCACGACTCGAAACATGCGGAAACGATTGCGCTGCACGCGGGGTGGCGCGCCGACGAGGCGACCGGCGCCGTCGCCGTGCCGATATTCCAGACCACGTCCTATCAGTTTCGCGACACGGAGCACGCCGCCAATCTCTTCGCGCTGAAGGAGCTCGGCCACATCTACACGCGCATCGGCAACCCGACGACGGGCGTGCTCGAGGCGCGGCTCGCCGCGCTCGAAGGCGGCGTCGCGGCGCTGGCGCTGTCCTCGGGACAGGCGGCCTCGGCCTTCTCCCTGCAAAACCTTGCGCGCGTCGGCGACAATGTCGTCTCCTCGACCGATCTTTACGGCGGTACCTGGAATCTCTTCGCCAATACGCTGAAGGATCAGGGAATCGAGGTGCGCTTCGTCGATCCGGCGGACCCGGAGAACTTCCGCCGTGCGACGGACGACCGCACGCGCGCCTATTATGCGGAGACGCTCCCCAATCCCAAGCTCACCGTCTTTCCCATCGCCGAAGTCGCGGCGATCGGCCGCGAATACGGCATTCCGCTGATCGTCGACAATACGGCGGCGCCGATCATCGCCCGCCCGCTCGATCACGGCGCGGCCATCGTCGTCTATTCGACGACGAAATATCTCGGCGGCCACGGCACCTCGATCGGCGGCGCGATCATCGACGGCGGCAATTTCGACTGGGAGAAATTCCCCGCCCGCCAGCCGGCGCTGAATACGCCCGATCCGAGCTATCACGGCGCGGTGTGGGTCGAGGCGGTCAAGCCGCTCGGACCCGTCGCCTATATCATCAAGGCGCGCACGACGCTTCTGCGCGATCTCGGCGCCGCGCCCTCGCCCTTCAACGCCTTCCTCACCCTGCAGGGAATCGAGACGGTGACGCTGCGCATGGAGCGCCATGTGCAGAATGCGCAGAAGGTCGCGGATTTCCTGGCGAAGCGCAGCGAAGTGACGCGGGTCATCCATCCCTCGCAGCAGAGCGGGGAAGCCCGCCGGCGCGCCGACGCCTATCTCAAGGGCGGCTATGGCGCCTTGATCGGCTTCGAGCTCAAAGGGGGACTGGAGGCCGGCCGCCGCTTCATCGACGCGCTGGAGATGTTCTACCACGTCGCCAATATCGGCGACGCGCGCAGCCTCGCCATCCATCCGGCGACGACGACGCATTCCCAGCTCGGCGAAGAGGCGCAGCTCGCCAGCGGCGTGACGCCCGGCTATGTGCGCCTCTCAATTGGCCTCGAACATATCGACGACATTCTCGCCGATCTGGAGCGGGGGCTGAAGGCGGCGGGGGCGTAAACGCGCCCAAACCGAGAACCGCCCACGCCGCAAGGGGGAGTGAAAAAAGGCCCTACTTCACCTTCACCGGATAGCCCGCCACCACGAGCGCGACATGCGCCGCGATCCGCGCCACCTCCTGATGCAGCAGCCCGGCGGCGTCGCGGAAGGCGCGGGCGAGCGCGTTTTCGGGAACGATCGAGAGACCCACCTCCGGCGAGACGACCACCGTCGGCGCACGGCGGGCCAGCAGCGCGGCGGCCAGCGCGGCGCGGTCGGCCGCGAGATCGGCTTCCGCGAACATTCTGTTGGAGAGCCAGATCGCCAGGCAATCGACCATGAGCGGCGACTCGGCCGGCGCCGCCACGATCGCCGCCGGCAGCTCCTGCGGCGCCTCGATGGTGCGCCAGTCGCCGCCGCGCCGCGCGCGATGGGCGCCGATGCGCGCCCGCATCTCGTCGTCGAACGCCTCCGCCGTGGCGATGTAGAACCACGGCCCCGGATGCGCCATGATCAGCCCTTCGGCATAGGCGCTCTTTCCCGAACGCGCGCCGCCCAGAATGAACGTCAGGCGGGGGTTTTCGGCTTCCCCTCTCGGCTCAGGCATCGCAGGCCCTCTTGAAAGGCGTCTGCGCCAGGAGGCCGCCCTCCCGGTCGAAGACCATGATCTGAAGCTCGCTCTCGCAGGCGGCGCCGAGCGCGCGCGCCGCGGTGGCGAAGGCGGAGCGCGCCACCGGGGCCGCGAGATCGACGCCTTCGGCGCGGGCGATCAGCAGCGCGTCGAGCGCGCTATTGGCGTGGCGGATGCGCGCCTGCGTCTCTCCATCGGCGCCCGCCGCGCGCGCGGTCTCCGCCAGTTCCGCAAGATCGAGCGTGGAGCGGCCCGAATGCAGATCGAGCCTGCCCTGCGCGAGCTTCGCCATCTTGGCGAAGCCGCCGCCGATCGTGACCCGCGCGACAGGATGCGTGCGCAGATATTTCAGAAAGCCGCCGACGAAATCCCCCATTTCGATCAGCGCGGCGTCAGGCAGACCGTAGAGCTTCTGCACGGCGGCCTCCGAGGTCGAGCCCGTCGTCGCCGCGAGATGGACGAGCCCGCTCGCGCGCGCCACATCGACGCCCCGATGAATGCTGTCGATCCAGGCGGCGCAGGAAAAAGGCGTGACGACGCCGGTCGTGCCGAGGATGGAGAGGCCGCCGACGATGCCGAGGCGCCCGTTGAGCGTATGCTTCGCCATCTCCGCGCCGTGGGGAATCGAAATCTCGATCTTCGCGTCGGCTTCGACGCCGAGCTTTTGCGCGGCTTCCGCGATCGCCTCGGCCATCATGCGCCGCGGCACGGGATTGATCGCGGGCTCGCCCGGCCCCAGCGGCAGGCCGGGCCGAGTCACCGTGCCGACGCCCTCCCCCGCGAGGAAGGACACGCCCGTCCCCGGCGCGGCGCGGCGGACCGTGGCGCGCACGAGGGCGCCATGGGTCACGTCCGGATCGTCGCCCGCGTCCTTCACCACGCCCGCGCGCGCGAAATCGGGTCCGCGCGCAAATTCGGCGAGCGCAAAGGCGACGCGCCGGCCCGAGGGCAGCGCGATCTCGACCGGATCGGGGGGCGGCGCGCCCGTCACCAGCGCCTCGAAGGCGGCGCGGGTCGCGGCGGTGGCGCAGGCGCCGGTCGTCCAGCCCCGGCGCAAGGAGCGATCTTTTGGCGCGTCCGTCATGCGCCATGTGTAGCAAGTCCCCGCGCCCCGCGACATCCCGGCGACACCGGGCCGGCGATCCGCTAAAAGGGTCGCCCGTTTCTAGGAAGGAGCTTGGCCCATGAATCGCAGCCTGACATCCTTTTTCGCCATGATGACGCTCGCGACGGCCGAGGCCGCCGGCGCGCAGGCCTTCGAACTCAGGAGCCCCGACATCGCCGACGGCCAGAGGATCGACATGAAGCATGTCTATGATTCCTTCGGCTGCACGGGCGCCAATCTCTCTCCCGAACTGACCTGGAGCGACCCGCCGGCCGGCACGAAGAGCTTCGCCGTGCTGATGCACGATCCCGACGCGCCGACCGGCGGCGCGGGCTTCTGGCACTGGCTCGTCGTGGATATTCCGCCGGACGCGCGCAGACTCAATCAGGGCGCCGGCGACGCTTCCGGCAAGAACCTGCCGCCCGGCGCGCATCATCTCGAAAATGACTTCGGCGACAGATCCTACGGCGGTCCGTGCCCGCCGCCCGGCAAGCCGCATCGCTATGTCATCACCGTCTATGCGCTGAAAACCGACAAGATCGGCGACGCGGGCAAGGGCCGCACGGCGATCGCCGGCTTCACGATCAATCAGAACGCGCTCGCCAAGGCCTCGATCACCGGCCTGTTCGGGCGCTGAGGTGAGGAGGCCGACGACGGATATTGCGGGGGCCAAATCCCTCCCCCTTGCGGGGAGGGAGCAGCGCCCGCCCCAAATATCGGCCGATACGCGCCCATGAGTTTCGGCGTTGCGCTGGCGGCGCTCGCGATCGAAGCGGGCGCGGGCTATCCCGATTCGCTCTTCCGGCGCATCGGCCATCCGGTCACCTGGATCGGCGCCCTCATCGGCGCGCTGGACCGCCGGCTCAACCGTGAGAGCGACACCTTCGCCCGGCGACGCGCCAAGGGCGCCGCGGCGCTGATGCTCGTCGCCGCCCTCCCGCTCGCCGCGGGAGTCGTCATCGAGCGGCTCTGCGAGGCCCTGCCCTTGGGCTGGCTTCTCGCCGCGCTCCTCGCCTCGAGCCTCCTTGCTCAAAGAAGCCTTTACGATCATGTGGCGGCCGTAGCGCAAGGGCTGTCACGCGGCCTCGACGAGGGGCGCCGCGAGGTCGCGAAGATCGTCGGCCGCGACGTGGCCGCGCTCGACGAGGCCGGCGTCGCCCGCGCGGCGATCGAAAGTCTCGCCGAGAATTTCTCCGACGGCGTCGTCGCGCCCGCGCTGTTTCTCGCCCTCTTCGGCTTGCCGGGCGCGCTCGTCTACAAGGCGGTCAACACCGCCGACAGCATGATCGGCCACAAATCCGACCGCCATCTCGCCTTCGGCTGGGCGGCGGCGCGCTGCGACGATCTCCTCAACCTCGTGCCCGCGCGGGTCGCGGCGGGCCTCATCGTTGCGACGGCCGCGGCGATCCCGGCCGCCTCGGCGAAGGGCGCGCTCGACGCCGCCCGCGCCGACGCCGCGCGACACGCCTCGCCCAACGCCGGCTGGCCCGAGGCCGCCATGGCCGGCGCGCTCGGCCTCGCGCTTGGCGGCCCGCGCGCCTATCATGGCGCGACGGTGGACGGCGCCCTGCTCGGGCGTGGCCGGCGGGAGGCCACAGCGGCGGATATTTTTCGCGGATTAATGATTTACAAAGGGTCGGCCGCCGTGCTTTGGCTACTGATGTTCGCCGGCGCGGCGGCGGGCGCTAGATAGGTTGTTTCCCCGGACGCCTTCAATCTGTTTGCATTTCTGCGCGACGATGTCGCGGGCGCTGGACTTTGCATTTTTGAAGAATTCGGCTACAAATTTTTTGTGCAGCGCAGCATAGGAGTAGCGGAAAGGCTCTGAATATGGATCGTATGTCCTATCATGTTTACGAGATGCTGCATCTGGCCTTCGCGCCGGCGCGCGCGGCGACTGACGCCCTGTTGCACACGATCAAGAGCCCCCTCAATCCGCTCTATCACACCTCGCTCGGCCGCAGCATCGCGGCCTCCGCCGAACTCTTCGAGCGCATGACGCGCCGTTACGGCAAGCCGATGTTCGGCCTCGATTCGACCGTCGTCGACGGCGTAACGGTCGAGATCGCCGAAGAGCATGTCTGGATGAAGCCCTTCTGCGGCCTGCTGCATTTCAAGCGGCAGTTCGAGGGCGAGGCGCCGCGTCAATCGAAGCTTCTCATCGTCGCGCCAATGTCGGGCCATTACGCCACGCTGCTGCGCGGGACGGTCGAGGCCTTCCTGCCGAGCCACGACGTCTATATCACCGACTGGGCGGACGCGCGCACCGTGCCGCTCATCGAGGGCGGTTTCGATCTCGACGATTACATCGACTATCTCGAAGAGATGATGGGCTTCCTTGCCGAGGACGGGACGCCCGTCCACACGCTTGGCGTGTGTCAGGCCTCCGTGCCCCTGATCTGCGCCATCGCCGCCATGGAGGCGGCCGACGATCCGGCGGCCCCCCAATCCATGATCCTGATGGGCGGACCGATCGATACGCGCGTCAATCCCACCGCGGTCAACAAGCTCGCCGAGAAGCGCGGCATCGAGTGGTTCCGCCGCCACTGTATCCACACCGTTCCCTTCCCTCATGCGGGCATGGGGCGCGACGTCTATCCGGGCTTCCTCCAGCTTTCGGGCTTCATGGCGATGAATATCGAGCGCCATGTGACGGCTCATATGGAGATGTTCAACCATCTGATCGAGGGCGACGGCGACTCGGCCGAGAAACACCGCGACTTTTACGACGAATATCTCGCCGTGATGGATCTGACGGCCGAATTCTATCTCCAGACGGTCGAGCGCGTATTCATCCGGCACGAAGTGCCGCTCGGGCTCCTGCGCCATCGCGGCGAACTCGTCGACCTCAAGGCGATCCGCCGCACGGCCCTGCTCACTGTCGAAGGCGAGAAGGACGATATTTCCGGCGTCGGCCAGACGCTCGCCGCGCAAGAGCTCTGCGCCGGCATTCCGGCGGCGCGCAAGGCGCATCACTTGCAGGACGGCGTCGGCCATTACGGCGTTTTCAACGGCTCCCGCTTTCGCCGCGACATTGCGCCGCGCATCTGCGCCTTCACCGGGGACATGGAGCGCGTCGAGGCGTAAGGCGTCCTCAGCCCTCTCCCGGCTCGCAGGGAGAGGGCGAAGCCTCTCCCCTCAGAGCGTCGGCAGGCGACCCGCCTTCAGATTCTCCCGCGCGAGGCCGACGAGCAGGTTCTTCGTCTTCTCGTCGGCGAGCCAGGCGTCGACGCGCGGATTGCCGAGACGCGCGGCGCCTTCTTTTTCATAGGTGCGGAAACAGGCCGCGAGATATTGCGGCAGCGTGAGGAAATCGCCCACGTCATTGGCGAGATGGTGATTTTGCAGCTTGAACAGATAGCCGCCCTGCACGCCGAAGTGTTTCGCGATCGGCGGATAGACCGGAAAAATCTCGGCGCGGGCGAGATCGTGGATCTGATAATAGCTGAAATCCGTGGCCGGCGGCTTCAGCCCGACCTTCTCCCACATGATCTTCGCGATATCGAAGAGCACGTAATGCATGGGATGCACGAGGCTGAACATGAAGACGCCGCGGCGCGACCACTTCATCAGCTCCGTCGAGAGATCGACGTCGAAATCCCGCTTGGTGGTTTCGAGCAGTTCGCGCGCCGCGTCGTTCCAGATGTCGAGATAGCCCGCCGCCTGAAAGACGTTTTCGTTGAACAACGCCCGCGTCTCGTCGAGCGACAGGCCCGCCCGATAGCCGAAGACGGCGATCGCCGAATGATAGGGGCCGAGCGGCCCGAAGATGAAGCCGTGCAGCGGCTGCGTGGGGTCCTGGATGTAAATGAGATCGGGATGAAAGGCCGCGAAGGTCACGGCCGGCAGCCGCGTCACGCGCGGCAGGCGCTGGCGCAGCTCGGCCGAATCTCCCGGCCCGCGCAAATGACCCGAGAGGAACTCGTGGGAGAAGACGTAATCATAGGTTTCGAGCGTCTTGACCAAGAGATCGAAATTGGCGAAGCGCGAATGCCCGATCGCCGAGAAATGATGGACGGTGGCGCTCGGGTCCATGACCTTCATCGCATAGGCGACGCCGAACGCCTGGCAATTGCCCATCACCGCGATGCGCGGGCCGGTGGTGCGGATCTGGCGCCCGGTCAGCTTGGCTATGCGCGGCTCGATGGCGTACTGGATCCAGGACTTGAAAATCTGCTTCTCGATCTGGGAGAACATTTGGGTCATTCACCGGCCTTGCCGCCTGGGCCGCGTCGTCCGCCGGCCTGCGGCTGGTGACAAGCGGCGGCGCCTTCGTCTATGGTCCGCTCACGAGCGATGGCGCGCCACAACAACACGCCAAGCGCCATCCGTGACTTGATTCACACCGCGATCAGGAGTTTGCCCCGTGGCGGACAATCCCTATAGCTCCCTACCCGACCATCGCTTCTGGCGCAAGGCTGTGACCGGTCTGCCGCCCTTCGCCATCGATCCGCTGATGTCGACGCCGTTCAAGATCGCGCGCGAGGATCGCGTGGCGACGGCCGGAAGCTGCTTCGCGCAGGAAATCGCCCACCGCCTCCAGACGAGCGGCTACACCTATTATCTCGCCGAAAAGCCGCCGCAGGGCATGTCGGCCGAGGAGGCGCTGCGCCGCAATTACTCGATGTATTCCTGCCGCTACGGCAATATCTACACCACCGCGCAGTTCCGCCAGCTCCTCGACCGCGCTTACGGCGATTTCAAGCCGTCGCTCGATTACTGGAACAGCCCGGACGACGGCCGATTCGTCGATCCCTTCCGCCCGCGGATCGAACCTGAGGGCTACGCCACGCTGGAGGACATGCGGGCCGACCGCGAGGGTCACCTCGCCGCCGTGCGCCACATGCTCGAAACGATGGACGTCTTCGTCTTCACTTTCGGGCACACGGAGACCTGGCGCCACAAGGCGGACGGCGCGATCCTGCAACTCGCGCCAGGCGTCGCCGGCGGGACGTGGGACGATAGCGTCTACGAGTTCTACAATATGACGGTGAGCGAGGTCGTCCGCGACTTCCTCGCCGCCGTGGACCGCATCCGCGCCGTCAATCCGAAAGTGCGCATCATTCTCAGCGTCTCGCCCGTCGGCATCATCGCGACCTATGAGGACCGGCATGTCGTCGTATCGAATACGGCGGTGAAGTCGATCCTGCGCGCGGCCGCCGACGAGGTCGTGCGGGCGCGGCCGAACATCGCTTATTTCCCCTCTTACGATCTCGTCAACGTCTCGCCGAACGCCGGACGCTTCTATCGGGAGGATACGCGGCGCATCAATTCGCACGGCATCGACCGCACGATGAAGATGTTCTTCGATCACTTCACCGACCGCGCGCGCGAAGAGGAGGCGGTGCGCGCGCTCAAGGTCGATGTGGCCGCCGAGGCCGAAGCCAACGCCCGCGTCGTCTGCGACGAGGAAGCAATCGAGTCGGCCTGAGCTTTTCACCTCATACAAGGATTGCAGGATGATCATTGGTTCGCTTGCGCTCGCGGCGGCGGGCGCGTTCACCGGCGCGTCTCTTTACGTCAATTATGTCGAGCAGCCCGCGCGTCTGGCCTTAAGCGACGACGCGCTCATCAAGGAGTGGGAGCCCTCCGATCATCGCGGCTTCCTCCTGCTCGCCGGATTGGCGGCGGCTGCCGCAATTTTCGGCTTCATCGCCTATCGCGAGCTCGATGATCTGCGCTGGCTCTTCGGCGCCCTCGTCATGCTCGCCTCATGGCCCTACACCTATTGGGCGATCGTGCCGCTCAACAACCGCATCCTGGGCCTCATCGGGGCCGATGCGGCCCATGAGGCCCGCAAGGTCATCGACCTGTGGGGCCGGCTGGAGCTGGGGCAGACCGCGATCGGAGTACTGGGCCTCGCGATTTTCGTCTGGGCGGCGGGCTGACGCTTCGGCGCCATTTTTGAAGAGCGGCGTTCATGACCTATGATCTCGTGGTGATCGGCTCCGGGCCGGGCGGCTATGTCTGCGCTCTGAGGGCGGCGCAACTGGGGCTGAAGACAGCCGTTGTCGAGAAGGACGCGACCTATGGCGGGACCTGCCTGAACGTCGGCTGCATCCCCTCGAAGGCGCTGCTTCACGCCTCGCATATGTTCGACGAGGCCGCCCATGGCCTTGCGCCGCTCGGCGTCATCGTCGATCCGCCCCGGCTCGATCTCCCGGCGATGATGAAGCACAAGGCCGACACGGTGGGCGCCAATGTCACTGGCGTCGCCTTTCTCTTCAAAAAGAACAAGGTCGATCCCTATCGCGGGGTCGGCCGCCTCGCCGGTCCCGGCAAGGTCGTCGTAACCGGGCCGGACGGCGCGATCCAGACTCTCGAGACGAAGAACGTCGTCATCGCCACGGGCTCGGCGGTCGCGCCGTTGCGCGACGCGTCGGGCGCCGACATCCCCATCGACGAGAAGACGATCGTCTCCTCGACCGGGGCGCTGGCGCTGGAGAAGGTTCCTCAAAGGCTCGTCGTCGTCGGCGCGGGCGTCATCGGCCTCGAGCTCGGTTCGGTCTGGCGCCGGCTCGGCGCGCAGGTGACGGCGATCGAATATCTCGACCGCGTGCTGCCCGGTTTCGATCTCGAAGTCGCGTCGCGCTTTCAGAAGGTTCTCGAAAAGCAGGGCTTCGCCTTCAAGCTTTCCTCCAAGGTCACGAGCGTCGCGAGCGGGGGCGAAAGCGTCGTCGTCTCCTATTCTTCCGTCGATGGCGCGACGTCCGACAAGATCGAGGCCGATGTCGTGCTGATCGCCACGGGCCGCATTCCTTATACGCAAGGGCTCGGGCTCGAAGAGGCGGGCGTCGCGCTGGAGCGCGGACGCATCGTCATCGACGCGCATTTCGCGACCAACGTCCCCGGCGTCTACGCCATCGGGGACGTTGTGCGCGGTCCGATGCTCGCCCATAAGGCGGAGGACGAGGGCGTGGCCGTCGCCGAAATTCTCGCGGGCCAGGCCGGTCATGTAAATTACAAGGTCATTCCGGGGGTCGTGTACACTTCGCCGGAGGTGGCTTCCGTCGGCGTCACCGAGGAAGAGGCAAGGGGCCAAGGGCTGAATGTCGCGATCGGCAAATTCCCCTTCTCGGCCAATGGCCGCGCGCGCTCCATGCGGGAGACCGAAGGCTTCGTGAAAATCATCGCCGACGCCGTGACCGACCGCGTGCTCGGCGTTCACATTCTCGGCGCCGGCGCCGGGGAGCTGATCGCGGAAGCCGCCGTGCTGATGGAGTTCTCCGGCTCGTCGGAAGATCTGGCGCGCACCTGTCACGCCCATCCGACCATGTCGGAAGCAATGAAGGAGGCGGCGCTGGCGGTGGCGAAGCGGGCGCTTCACATCTGATCGCCCAGACCTTGGCGCTGTCCGCCTTTGCGCCTACATGCTGCTCGAGACGGCGGCGCCCCGCCAGCTGGAAGGAGCGACGGCATGGAAGGCCCGGAAGTTATGGATCGGCTGAAGTCTCTTCTCGGCCGCATGTTCTGGTTGACGCTCGCGATCGTTTTCCTGATCGAGGCCTGGATATGGGACCATGTGCGGGACTGGCTGCGCCAGCTCGAACGGGCGCTCGGGCTGGAGCGCATCGAGCCCTGGCTTTCGGATCTGGTGGACCGGCTGTCGCCGCCGATGACGCTGGCGCTGTTCGCGGTTCCGATGGTGGGCGTGCTGCCGATCAAGGTCGCGGCGCTGGCCCTGCTGGCATCAGGTCACGTCTTTCTCGGCGTTCTGTTCATCTTTTTCTCGAAGTCGCTGACGCTGGGCGTCGAGGCGTTCCTCTTCGACATCTGCCGCGACAAACTCCTGCAAATGGCGTGGTTCGCGCGGCTCTATTCGATCGTCATCGAGATACGCGACTGGTCTCTGGCGTTGGTAAGGCCCTTGAAGTTGCGCGCGATGGCCTCTTTTGCACGTGTACGCGCCAGGGCCGTCGCCATCATGGGAAAGAACGGCGGGGTTTTCCTGCGCCGCGCCGCTCTGTTGCGGAACGCTTTGCGCCAGAAGCCCCCCGCCTGAACTCTTATTCGCAGACCGCGTAGCCGAAGCAGAAATCCTCGTCGCTGTCCGCAGGCTTGATCATCGACGCGGCGCTCGCGAAGCTCACCGCCAGCAGAAAAGCTATAATCCCAAAAATAGCGGCTTTTCTCATTCTTCCCTCCCGCCCTGTCTCGTCGCAATCAACTTGGGTCGCAATGCTCCCGACGGCCCCGTCCCGGCGTCTCTTGCTCAGCCGGACGAGAACGCCCGGATAACGCCGTGGTCGCGCCTCCGTTCCGTAAATATTCGCCAAGCTTGCAAAAATTATTGTGGACGCCGCGCTGCTCGTTCAGCGCAAAAAAGCCCCTCCCCGCGCCGGGGAAGGGCTCTCCGAATGCAAATTCAGGCGCTTAAATCACAACGACAGGCGTGCCAACCTTGACGCGGTTGTAAAGGTCGATCGCGTCGATGTCCCGCATCCGGATGCAGCCGGAGGAAACGCCCTGGCCGATCTTCTCGGGCTCGTTGGTGCCGTGGATGCGGTAAAGCGTGTCCTTGCCGCCCTGATAAAGATAAAGCGCGCGCGAGCCGAGCGGATTGTCGGGACCGCCGGGCAGGCCGCCGGCGTCTGCCGTTGGCTGGAGATGCGGCCAACGCTCGAGCATGTCCTTGGGCGGAACCCAACGCGGCCATTCCTGCATGCCGCCGATATAGGCGCGACCGGTCCAGCCCATCGCCTCCTGCCCCGTCGCCACGCCGTAGCGCACGGCCTTGCCGCCGGGCATGATGTAGTAAAGGAAATGCGACCGGGAATCGACGACGATCGAGCCCACGGGCTCATTCGTCTTGTAATCGACGAGGTAGCGGTCGAACTCCGAACTGATCTGAGCCTTGGGGGCAAGGGCCAGAAATTCCGCGTCGCGCGCTGAGAGTTTGGGGTCAGGCACCCGAACGCCGCTGTAGCAGCCCGCCAAAACGAGTGCGGACAGCGAAATCGCAGCCATAGTCTCCCACTTCATCAGCACGCTCCTCTCCGCCGCAAGTCCCAATTCTTGAAAATCCCTTACCACGAACCCGCCGCCCATAGTCCGCTTTCCGCCCTGCTATCGCCAATAATCTTGGAGGTGTTGCGCGAGCGCCACGGGAAGGCCCCCCCGTCCGCGGCCGCCTCGGGAACGGGGAGGCCGAAGGACCGTCTTCCATTTTTCATGGACATTGGCGAAAAACAGCCCAATAAAAGGCGGTCCGCGGGTGGCGGCCGGTAAAGCGGCGAGCTGGTGAAAACCCTTCTCTTCACACATGCGAGCGGCCTCGCGCACGAGATGGGTCCGGGCCACCCGGAGCGCCCCGATCGGCTGCGCGCGATCGAGCGCGAGCTCGAGGGGGAGGCCTTCCAGTTCCTCAGCCGCGTCGAGGCCCCCGCCGCGCCCTTCGAGGCGCTGCTGCGGGTGCATCCGCAGGAGTATCTGTCGGCGCTCCAGGAGGCGCAGCCGCGGGAGGGCTATGCGGCGCTCGACAGCGACACGGTGATGTGCCCCAGGACGCTGGAAGCCATCTGGCGCGCTTCCGGCGGGGCCGTGGCGGCCGTGGACGAGGTGATGCGCGGCGCCGCCGACACGGCCTTCGTGGCGGCGCGCCCGCCGGGCCACCACGCGGGCGTCCGCAATCCGATGGGCTTCTGCTTCGTCAACAATGTCGCCGTCGCCGCGCGTCATGCGCAGGCCGCCCATGGCGCCGAGCGGGTGGCGATCGTCGATTTCGACGTGCATCATGGCAATGGCACGCAGGATATTTTCTGGTCCGACGACAGCGTGCTGTTCTGCTCGACCCATCAGGCGCCCTTCTATCCCGGCACCGGCGGCTACAACGAGACCGGGGAGCACGACACGGTCGTGAATGCGCCGCTGCGCGCCGGCTCGACGGGCGACGTCTTCCAGGAGGCGCTGGCCGAGCGCATCCTGCCGCGCCTGCGCGACTTCGGCCCCGATCTCATTCTCATCTCGGCGGGTTTCGACGCCCATGAGCGCGACCCGCTGGGCGGCCTGCGCCTCACCGAGCAGGATTTCAGCGAGGCGACCAAGCGCCTCATGGATGTCGCGGACAGAAAATGCGGCGGCCGGATCGTGTCGCTGCTCGAAGGCGGCTACGACCTCGAAGGCCTCTCCCGCAGCGTCTCGGCGCATGTGCGCGCGCTGATGGGGGCCTGAGCGGCGCGATCGAAAAACACAAAAAACCGCGAGACGAGACGTCTCGCGGTTTTTGAAATGGCTCGAAGGGCTGGGCGGGGGCTTTTAGCCCTGGCGGGCCTTGTAGCGCTTCTGGACCTTGTTGATGACGTAAACGCGGCCCTTGCGGCGCACGATCTGGTTGGCGCGGTGGCGCGAACGCAGGGACTTCAGAGAGTTGCGGACTTTCATCTTTCTATCCTCGGCAATAGAACACTGGCCGGGGATAACGCCCAGCGCCTCGTTGGCGACGCCTATGCCAAATTTCGCGCCGCGGATCAAGCTAAAACAGGATATTGACGAACATCCGCAGATTGGCCCCCGGCAGCAGGACTTCGTTCTTGCGGAAAGAGACGCTGTTGCGGATGTCCGCATTGAGGAGATTATTGCCGGCGAGGCCGAGAGTCATCTCCCGGGCGACCGGGTGGCCGGGGGCGAAGGCGATGCGGTAGCTCAATTCCGCCTTCAGCAGATCATAGCCTTTCGTGGGCGTCTCACCTGTCTCGGCGATCGCGTTCTGCGCGAAGGCGTGCAGCAGATTGACCCGCGCGACCCACTGGGCGTCGCGCCAGACGAGGCCGCCGCCGAGCCGCGCCGGAGGGATGCGGGGCACATTGCCGCCGCCCGTGAAGCTCGCCCGCACCACGTCGAACTGGCTCTCGACGCCGAGGGTCCCGCCCGCGAGCGGCGCGAGATCGATCTGGCTCTGGAATTCTGCGCCTCTAAAAACCGCGTCGCGCTGCGCATAGAAGGCCTGCGCCAGATCGCCGCCCTCGCCCAAGGGCGTGCAACTTGCGGCAAGAGCCGCGCAGCTCTCGCCCGTGAGATTGCGAAAGATGAAATCATCGAAGCGCGTATAGAAAAGGCTGCCCTCGAAGCGCAGCCCTCCCGTTGCGCGGCGCAGGCTGAGCTCGAAGGTTTTCGCGCCCTCGATGTTCAGCCTGGGGTCGCCGATGTCGAATGTGCCGGTCGCTTCGTGCGGGCCGCGGGAGAAGAGCTCGGCCGCCCGCGGGGCGCGCTCCGCGTATAGCGCCGTCAGACTCGCGGTCATGTCGCCCGGCAGGTCCTGCAGGAAACCCAGCGCGCCGCTGACGGGCGTGAAGGCGCGGCTGCGCGGGAAGGAAACGCCCGGGTCGATCCGCGAATCGGGCATGGCCCCGAGAATTTGCGCATGTTCGACCCGGCCGGCGAATTGCAGGCGTTGCGCCGGGTTGAAGATCAGCTCGTTGAACAGGAAGCCTGCGACGCTTCTCGTGCGGTTGGGATCGAAGAGCCCGCCTTCCGCGCCTGACGCCGTCAGGGCCTGATGGGCGCCCTGGAGCCCGAAGGAGGTCTCGAGCGTCCCGAAGGGCAGCGCCACCGGCTCGAGCAGCGTCTCGACCCGCGTCTCGAGCTCCTGATTGGTAAAGGTCTGCTGGGCCCCGTCCAAGCCGTCGGCGAAGGCCATTTCATTGTGCCTGTAGTCCCCGAGGCCCACCCAGAACCTTATGGCGCGCACATGGCCGCCGCGGGGCCGCACTTCGCCCTTCGAGGCGATGCGCGTCTGGCGCATGTCGATCCGCGCATCCGCCTCGCTCGGCTCTACGCCGGGGATGTGGTAGCGGCTGGCGAATTGCGTCACCGAAAAGCCGACGCGTCCCGCGTCGAAGAGATAGGTTCCGCCGAGCGCGGCCGAGCCCATGCGCATCGCCGAATTGGGCTGGCGTCCATAGACCGGCGGCGGCGGATCGGGCGGGAAGAGATAGGGATAGGCGGGGATGGCGTAATCGCCGGCGCGACGGCCAGCGACATCTGCATGGACGAGAAAGGCGCCGCGCCCCGCGTCGAGCAGGGTGGCGTTCTCCAGCGCGCCGTCGACGGTAGAGGCGGCGGCGCGAGTTTCAACCGCCGCGCATCCCGACTCGCGGAACCGGACGGCGTCGTCGCAGGGCGGTCGGTCGGGAATGCGGTTGTTTTCGACGTTCACGACGCCGCCCATGGCGGCGGCGCCCCAGCGCAGGGTCGCGGGGCCGCGGATCACCTCAAGGCGATTGGCGCCCAGCGGATCGAGCGGGACGCCGTGGTCCTCGCCCAGTTCCGAGACGCCGCTGGCGGCGACGCCGTTCTCCTGAATCCGGACCCGGTAATTGTCGAGCCCGCGCACCACGGGGCGGCTCGCGGCGCCCGGCGCATAGCTCGACCCGGTGACCCCAGGCTTGTCGAAGAGCACGTCGCCAAGCGTCGCGCCGGGCAGACGCCGCAGCGCCTCTCTGGAAACGACCAGAGTCGAACCGATCTGGTCCGCCACGATGGGCAGATCGTCTCGCAGCGCAACCGGCGGGGCGGTGGCGGGCAAAACCGGCGCAGCGGCGGGACGACGTTGCGCCGTGGCGCTTTGCGCTTTTGCGATCTTCGCTGGTGGGCGGCGCTTCGCGGCGCCGATCTCGATCGCTGGCAGCGCCTGCTGGGCATCCGCCAAGCCCGGCGCCATCGCAAGGAGCGCCGCGACGCCAAATCTCGAACCCCGTGACGCGGACCCGGCGCGCGCGGCGCTCCTCTCGGCTCCGGCAGAGACATCGCGCAACAGCAAGGCGCTCACCCATGTAATGTTATAACATGCACGTTATAACATTTTATGGTCTCAGCCGGTCAAGTCTCCGCCTCGGCCGAGAATTTTTGCCATCCGGCCGCGCGCAGCTTGCAGGCGGGGCATTCGCCGCAGCCATGGCCCCAGTCGAAGCGGCGGCCGCGCTCGCCGAGGTAGCAGGTGTGGCTTTCCTCGACGATGAGCTCGACCAGCGCAGAGCCGCCCAACTCCTTGGCCAGCCGCCAGGTCGCGGCCTTGTCGAGCCACATCAGGGGCGTGTGGATTTCGATTTCGGCGGCCATGCCGAGACAGAGCGCGCGGTTCATGGCGCGAATGGCCTCATGGCGGCAGTCGGGATAGCCCGAATAATCCGTTTCGCACATGCCCCCGACCAGATCGGACACGCCGCGGCGATAGGCGAGCGCCCCCGCGAAAGTGAGAAAGACGAGATTGCGCCCCGGCACAAACGTGTTGGGCAGGCCGTCCTCGCGCAGGGCGATTTCCGCGTCGCGGGTCAGCGCCGTGTCAGAGATGGCGCCGAGCGCCTCGAGGGACAGCGTATGATCCTCGCCGAGCCTCTGGCGCCAGAGCGGCGAGATCGCCGCGAGGCCGTCGCGCAACTTCTCGCGCTGGGCGAGCTCGATGCGGTGGCGCTGCCCATAGTCGAAACCGACCGTCTCCACACGGGCGAAATGGGCGAGCGCCCAGGCGAGGCAGGTCGTCGAATCCTGTCCGCCCGAAAAGAGCACCAGAGCGGCGGAGTCGGGAGAAGGATGAGCGTCGTGGGATGTCATGGCGCGCGAGCCTAGACCAGTTTTGCGCCCGTCAGAAGTCCGGCGTCAGGCCGCCGGGCGATTGGCGCCGGCGTCCTTGCCTCGCTGACGACCTGTCGTATCGAACCTTGGCAGAGCGTTCATGACGCGTTGCGGGGGGAAGATGACGATCGCCTGCGTGCCCTCGCGCACCTTCGACCGAAGCATGAACTGCCCGCCATGGAGCTCGACGAGCCCCTTGACGATCGGCAGGCCGAGGCCGGAGCCCTCGTCTGCATTCTTCTGCGCCAGCGCCCCCCGGCCGAAGGAGGACATGACGACGGCGATCTCCTCCTCGGGAATGCCCGGACCCGTGTCGGTGATGGCGATATATTGGCCGCCGGCGCTGGTCCAGCCGACCTTCAGCGTCACCTGCCCGCCTCGCGGCGTGAATTTGATCGCATTGGTCAGCAGGTTGAGGATGACCTGGCGCACCGCGCGCTCGTCGGCCCAGATGCGCGGCAGGCTGGGCTCGACCGCCTCGATCAGCTCGATGTCCCGCTTCTCGGCGCGCAGGTTGAGAAGATGACGGCAATCCTGAGCGATGGCGATGAGGGAGACGCTCTCCTCCTTGAGATCGTAGCGCCCCGCCTCGACGCGCGAGAGATCGAGAATCTCGTTGATGAGCATCAGGAGATGCTGGCCGCTCGCATGAATGTCTGCGGAATAGTCGCGGTAGGCGGGATTGGCGTGGGCGCCGAACAGCTCGCTTTTGAGCACTTCGGAAAAGCCCAGTATGGCGTTCAGGGGCGTCCGAAGCTCGTGGCTCATCGTTGCGAGGAAGCGCGACTTGGCCAGATTGGCCTCCTCCGCGCGCCGGCGCGCCTCGTCGGAATTGGCCTTGGCCTGCTCGAGCTCCGCGATCAGTTCGTTCTTCTCGGCGCGGACGAACAGGCTCTCGGAGGCGAGATGATGGAAGCGTCTGGCCAGGCTGTAGAAAAAGAACTGCGCGGACGCGACCATGGCCAGCAGGGCCACGAGCGTCTCTGCGGCGCCGCGATTGATGAAGGCGACATAGGCGACAGCCGTGATCGAACTCGGCGCGATCGCCGCGTAAACCGCGGCGGGCACTGTCGCCGTGATCATTGTGTTGAAGGCGGAGGAAAGCAGGAGCATGACCACGACGAGCGTGCGTGCGTCCGGATTCTTGACGCTGAGCAGCATCGCCGCATAGCCGGCCCAGACGGCGCCATGCAGGAATTCGGCCGCCATGAATTTGGTCCGCCACTCCCTCACGGAGACCCTGGAATCCTCCAGGCCGCGCAGGCTCCTCGCCATGAAGCGGCAGAGGATCAGACTCGAAAAAGCGAGCGCGATCCAGATGAGCATCCTCTGGCCGGGAACCCAGAAACAGGCGAGAAGCGCCATCGCCAGAATGAGCCATGCCGCAAAAAGCGTCGAATTGTCTCGCGTTTCCGCGTAGGCGCGCAGCAGCTCGAGATCGGCGCCCCGGCGGCCCGTGTCGGAGGTCGTCAGGCGCTCGCGCGCCTCGCGCAGGCGCGCGCCCATGCGGCGCTTGCGGGTCGCGGTCTGCGGGTCGAGGCCGCGGCCCCGTTCGATCATCTCGGCGGTGACTTCGCTCATGCTCACACTGCGGTGAAACGACGAACAGGGACTCTGCGCTCCAAATCTTAATGACACGCTCAAGCTGCGGTTCGAATTGAACCTGGCGCCTTTGCGATGGTAGGAGTCCTCATGCTTCTCTACGACACGCCGCGCGCGCCCAACCCCAGGCGCGTTCGCATGTTTCTCGCGGAAAAGGGCGTCCCTGTCCCGATCCGCGAGATCGATCTCATGGCGTTGGAGCACAAGGGCGACGATTACGCTCGCATCAACCCGCTGATGCGCGTGCCGGCCCTCGTGCTCGACGACGGCGCGGTGCTCACCGAAAGCGTGTCCATCTGCCGCTATATCGAGACGCTCTATCCCGAGCCCAACCTTTTCGGCCGCGACGGCCGCGAAGCGGCCTTCGTCGACATGTGGCAGCGGCGGATGGAGTTCGAGCTGTTCATGCCGGTGGCGCACGCCTTCCGCCACAGCCATCCTCGGCTCGCCGCGCTGGAGCAGCCGCAGTTTCCTGAATTTGCCGAAGCGCAGCGCGCGCGGGCGGGCGGCTCGATGCGCTGGCTCGACGGCGAGTTGGCGGAGCGCCGCCATGTCGCGGGCGAGGCCTTCACCATCGCCGACATCACCGCCTTCGTCGCCCTGGAGCTGACGCCGCTCGCCCGCCTCGACATTCCCGAGGAGCTGGCGCATCTCGCGCGGTGGCGCGCGGATGTGGGGGCGCGGCCGAGCGCGGCCGCGTGAGAATCGGACCGGCATGAGGCGCGACGCCGCCGAGACCCTGGACGAACTGGCGGCGCGGATTCGCGCCTGCCGCCACTGCGCGCAGGCGCTCGCGCCCCTGCCGCACGCCCCGCGTCCCGTGTTCCGGGTCTCGGCCACGGCGCGGCTTCTCGTGGCGAGCCAGGCGCCGGGCAATCTCGTCAATCAGACCGGCATCCCCTTCAACGATCCTTCGGGCGAAAGGCTGCGCGCCTGGATGGGAGTCGATCGCGACACCTTCTACGACGTCTCGCGCGTCGCCATCGTGCCGATGGGCTTCTGCTTTCCCGGCAATGACGCGGCCGGCGGCGACCTGCCGCCGCGCCCCGAATGCCGCCATCTCTGGCACGACGCCCTCTTCGCGGCCATGCCGCAGATCGAGACCGTGCTGGTTATCGGCCGCTATGCGCAGGCCTATCATTTCGCCCGGCTCGGCCACGCCTTGCCGAAAGGCGCCAGCGTCTCCGAGACGGTCGCCCGCTGGCGGGAGTTTCAGGGCGCGAAGCCGCTCGTCTTCCCGCTGCCGCATCCTTCCTGGCGCAATACCGGATGGCTCAAGAAGAATCCCTGGTTCGAGGCGGAAGTGTTGCCGACCCTGCGCGCGGAGGTCGCGCGCCTGACGCGCGACTGACGGCCTTACCCCCGGCCGCGATAGGACGGCACGCCCTGATTGGGCAGCCACAGGCCCTCGGGCGCCGGGCCGGTCTGCCAGAACACGTCGATCGGAATGCCGCCGCGCGGATACCAATAGCCGCCGATGCGCAGCCATTGAGGCTTCATCGCCGCCACGAGGTCGCGCGCGATGCGCAGCGTGCAGTCCTCGTGAAAGGCGCCGTGATTGCGGAAACTTCCGAGATAGAGCTTCAGCGTCTTCGATTCGACGAGCCATTCGCCGGGGACGTAGTCGATGACGATATGCGCGAAGTCGGGCTGACCCGTCACAGGGCAGAGCGAGGTGAACTCGGGCGCGGTGAATCGCACGAGATAGGCGACGCCCTTGTGCGGATTGGGCACGAGGTCGAGCTCCGCCTCGTCCGGCGAGGCGGGAAGCTTCGTCTGCGCGCCGAGAAGCGACGCGCCTTCATGGATTTTGGTCATGAGGGCTAGAGATAACGCCGCGCCGGCAGCGTCAAGCTCTCACGGGTCGCGATCATCTGCGCATTCGCCCGTGCGCAGGGTGATCGGATGCGCGGTCATCCAGCCGGAAAGAAAGCGGTTCGCGTCGGATTTCAGCGCCGCCTGCATTTCGAGGCGGATGACCTCCAGCCATTTCTGCCGGCGGTCGAGCGTGTTCATCTCCGCCGGCACGCCGAGGTCGATCGCCTTCACCGCGAACTGAAAGGGCTGGGTGTGCCAGAAAGCCACGGCCCCGCCCCCCGGCATGGCCTCGATCGCCGATTCGGGCAGGCGCGCGAGCTTCTCCTGCTCGGCCGCCGACACGGCCTCGGCCTTGCCGTTCGCGGGCGCGGCGACGACGACGCCATTGCGATAGAAGAGGTTCGTCACCGCCCCCTTGCGCTCGGCGGCGAGATTGCCGCCGATGACGAAAGTGGCGTTGGACTTTTCCACCGCGCATTTGAGCATGCGGTCGAAACAGGCGGAGACGCCGGACATATGTGCGGCGCAGCCGGTCTCGATCCATTTGGCCATCGTCTCGGGCTTCACGTCGAGGACATAGGCCACGTTCTGGGCCGACCCTTGCGCATATTCGCAGCGCTGCACGAGCGAGGCCGACCAGCCCATGAAATCCTCGGAAACGGGCGCGCAGGCGCCCGCCCGGACGGGAGATTTGTCGAAGACGGCCTTTACCGCGGCGGCATGTTCCGCCGTCTGCGCCGAAGCGCCCTCGAGCCCGCCGATGAGCGCCGCAGCGGCGAGCGCCCACGTTCTTGCGCCGAACGTCATCTTTCCTCTCCCGCTTTTTTCTTATGTTTATCCGCGAGAGGCCGGAAAACTCGGCGCAGGCCCGCGTTTTTCTTGATAAAGCTCAAGGTAACCGCCCCCTCGCGCCAGTCAACCGCTTTCCCCGCCATGAAGCGGCGGGGGGAGGCCAAATGCCGCTCATTCGGCGCGCGCCGAGGCTTTCCCGCGCCGATTAATAAGGCTAAAAGGCGGCGCTGCTTCGCGGCGCATCTGAAAGAGGCCCTTCCAATGACCGAGATCATCGACATCCACGCCCGTGAAATTCTCGACTCGCGCGGGAATCCTACCGTCGAGGTCGATGTGACGCTCGAGGACGGCTCCTTCGGCCGCGCGGCCGTTCCCTCGGGCGCCTCGACCGGCGCGCATGAAGCGGTCGAGAAGCGCGACGGCGACCCGAAGCGCTATCTCGGCAAGGGCGTGCTCCAGGCGGTCGACAATGTGAACGACGAGATCGCCGGCGAGCTGCTCGGCCTCGACGCTGAGGATCAGGTCGTAATCGACCAGACGATGATCAAGCTCGACGGCACGCCGAACAAGGCGCGTCTCGGCGCCAACGCCATTCTCGGCGTTTCGCTCGCCGTCGCCAAGGCCGCCGCGGAAGCCTCCACCCTCCCGCTCTACCGCTACATCGGCGGCACGCAGGCCCGCGTCCTGCCCACGCCGATGATGAACATCGTCAACGGCGGCGTCCATGCCGACAACCCCATCGACTTCCAGGAATTCATGATCCTGCCGACGGGCGCCGAGAGCGTCCGCGACGCGATCCGCTGGGGCGCCGAGATCTTCCACACGCTGAAGAGCGCGCTCAAGAAAGCCGGCCACTCGACCTCGGTCGGCGACGAAGGCGGCTTCGCGCCCAATCTTCCCTCCGCCGAGGCGGCGCTCGACTTCATCATGAAGGCGATCGAGACGGCGGGCTTCAAGCCGGGCGTCGACGTGCTGCTCGGCGCCGACTGCGCCTCGACCGAATTCTTCAAGGACGGCAAATATGTCTATGAAGGCGAGGGCGTGACGCGCTCGATCGACGAGCAGGTCGCCTATCTCGCCAAGCTCGCCTCGAGCTATCCGATCGTCTCGATCGAGGACGGCATGGCCGAGGACGACTGGGAGGGCTGGAAGAAGCTCACCGACGCCATCGGCAAGAAGGTGCAGCTCGTCGGCGACGATCTCTTCGTGACGAATGTCACGCGCCTCTCGCAGGGCGTCAGGACGGGCACGGCGAATTCGATCCTCGTCAAGGTCAATCAGATCGGCTCGCTCACCGAGACCATTGCGGCGGTCGATATGGCCCATCGCGCCGGCTACACCAGCGTGATGTCGCATCGCTCGGGCGAGACCGAGGACTCCACGATCGCCGATCTCGCGGTCGCGCTGAACTGCGGTCAGATCAAGACCGGCTCGCTCGCCCGCTCCGACCGCACCGCCAAATACAACCAGCTCATCCGTATCGAGGAAGAACTGGGCGACGCGGCGATCTACGCCGGCAAGAGCGCGCTGAAGGCGCTGGCCTGATCGGTTGCAAAAACCGATCTGGCCGCTCTCTCCCTCCCCTTACGGGGAGGGTGGCGAGCGCAGCGAGCCGGGTGGGGTCCGGCTCAGTCTATTGCGACATTCCCCACCCGACCCGGCTTCGCCGGGCCACCCTCCCCGTAAAGGGGAGGGATTTTTGTAACAGACACCCGGCTTCACCCATGACCATGGAAAAAACCTTCGACCCCCGCTCCATCGAGAGCCGCATCCGCGAGACCTGGGAAGAGCGGCAAGCCTTCCGCGCCGGGCGCCCCGAGCGGGCGAAGGCCGCGCCCTATTCCATCGTCATTCCGCCGCCCAACGTCACCGGCAGCCTGCACATGGGCCACGCGCTCAACAATACGCTGCAGGACATTCTCGTGCGCTATCACCGCATGAAGGGCGAGGACGTGCTGTGGCAGCCGGGCACGGATCACGCCGGCATCGCCACGCAGATGGTGGTCGAGCGCCAGCTCATGGAGCGTCAGGAGCCGGGCCGCCGCGAGATGGGCCGCGAGAAGTTCCTGGAGCGCGTCTGGGCGTGGAAGGCGGAATCGGGCGGCAAGATCGTCGAGCAGTTGAAGCGCCTCGGCGCCTCCTGCGACTGGTCGCGCGAACGCTTCACGCTGGACGAGGGTCTGTCGCGCGCCGTCGTGAAGGTCTTCGTGCAGCTCTACCGCGACGGCCTGCTCTACAAGGACAAGCGCCTCGTCAACTGGGACCCGGTGCTGCACACGGCGATCTCCGATCTGGAAGTCTTGCAGCAGGACGTGAAGGGCTATTTGTGGCGCTTCAAATATCCGGTCGTCGACGAAGCGGGCGAGGAGACGGGCGAATATATCGTCGTCGCCACGACGCGCCCCGAGACCATGCTGGGCGACACGGCCGTCGCGGTGCATCCCGAGGACGAACGCTACACGGCGCTCGTCGGCAAACGCCTGCGCCTGCCGCTCGTCGGGCGCCTCATTCCGGTCGTCGCGGACGAGTATTCGGACCCCGAAAAAGGCACGGGCGCGGTGAAGATCACCCCCGCGCATGACTTCAACGATTTCGAAGTCGGCAAGCGCCACGGGCTGCGTCTCGTCAATGTGCTCGACGCGCAGGCGCGCATGACGCTCGCCGCCAACGCCGATTTCCATGAGGGCGTGGCGTCTTCGGACGAACTTGTCGCCACCGTCGCCGAACTCGACGGGCTCGACCGTTTCGCCGCGCGCAAACGCGTCGTCGAAATGATGGAGGCGCGCGAGTTGCTCGACGGGATCGACGATCACAGGCACATGGTCCCGCATGGCGACCGCTCGCAGGCGGTGCTGGAGCCGCGCCTCACCGACCAGTGGTATGTCGACGCCAAGACGCTCGCCCAGCCGGCGCTCGCCGCCGTGCGCGAGGGCCGCACGACCTTCGTGCCGAAGAACTGGGAAAAGACCTATTTCGACTGGCTCGAAAACATTAAGCCGTGGTGCGTGTCGCGCCAGCTCTGGTGGGGCCACCGCATTCCCGCCTGGTACGACGCCGACGGCAATGTCTATGTCGAGGAGAGCGAGGAAGCGGCCCACGCCGCCGCGCGCAACCGGACGGGCTCGGATGTGACGCTCACGCGCGACGAGGACGTTCTCGACACCTGGTTTTCTTCCGCGCTCTGGCCGTTCTCGACGCTCGGCTGGCCGGAGGAGACGCCGGAGCTCGCCCGCTTCTATCCGACGAATGTGCTCGTCACCGGCTTCGACATCATCTTCTTCTGGGTCGCCCGCATGATGATGATGGGCCTCCATTTCAAAAAGGAGATTCCCTTCCGCGACGTCTATATCCACGCGCTCGTCCGCGACGAGAAGGGCGCGAAGATGTCGAAGTCGAAGGGCAATGTCATCGATCCGCTGCATCTCATCGACGACTACGGCGCCGACGCGCTGCGCTTCACGCTTGCGGCGATGGCCGCGCAGGGCCGCGACATCAAGCTCTCGACCCAGCGCGTCGAAGGCTACCGCAATTTCGCGACGAAGCTCTGGAACGCCTCGCGCTTCGCCGAGATGAACGGCTGCGCGCGCGTCTCGGGCTATGACCCCCGCGCCAATCAGGTCACGCTCAATCGCTGGATCGTCGGCGAAGCGTCGCGCGCCGCGCAGGATGTCGCCGCCGCCATCGACGCCTATCGCTTCAACGAGGCGGCGGCGGCGGTCTATCGCTTCGTCTGGAACGTCTTCTGCGACTGGTATCTGGAGCTCGCCAAGCCCCTGCTTCAGGGCGCCGACGGCGCGCAGAAGGACGAGACGCGCGCAACGGCCGCTTTCGTTCTCGACCAGATCTATGCGCTGCTGCATCCCTTCATGCCCTTCATCACCGAGGAGCTGTGGGCGATCAAGGGCGCGGAAGGCCCCAAGCGCGAGGCTCTGCTGGCGCTCAGCGAATGGCCGTCGCTCCATGGCCTCGAAGATTCGCTCGCGGAGAGCGAAATCGGCTGGGTCGTCGACCTCGTCTCCGAAATCAGGTCGCTGCGCGCCGAGATGAATCTGACGAGCGAGACCGAGCTTCTGCTGATCGGCGCGAATGTCGAGGTCGAGGCGCGCGCCTCGCGCTGGGACGAGACGATCCGCAAGCTCGCGCGCCTGTCGCGCATCGGCTTCGCGGAGGCGGCGCCCAAATCCTCGGCGCAGATCATCGTGCGTGGCGGCGTCGTCGCCATGCCGCTCGAAGGCGTGATCGATCTTTCCGCCGAGAAAGCCCGCCTCTCCAAGGAAATCGCCAGGCTCGAGGGCGAGGTGAAGAAGGTCGAGGCGAAGCTCGGCAATCCGGGCTTCATGTCCAAGGCCGACGAAGACGTGATCGAGGAGCACAAGGAGCGCCGCGAGGAGGCGCTCGCGCGGATCGAGAAGCTCACCGCTGCTCTCGGGCGGTTGGGGTAAGGCCGGTCGCAGGGATGGCCGGGACAAGCCCGGCCATGACGGAAGGCAAGCAAAGCAAGGGGAGACGCCGAAAAGACGGGAGGCTACAATAGGCCATGACCCTCACGCACAAACCTGTCGGCCCCGGCAGCCACGTCTTCCTCGTCGACGGCTCGTCTTTCGTCTTTCGCGCCTATTTCCAGTCTATCCGGCAGGACGCGAAATATAATTACCGCTCGGACCGTCTGCCAACCGGCGCGGTGCGGCTCTTCTGCACCAAGCTCCTGCAATTCGTGCGCGAGGGCGCGGCGGGGGTGACGCCCACCCATCTCGCCATCATCTTCGACAAGAGCGAGAACTCCTTCCGCAAGGAGATCTATCCCGAATACAAGGCGCATCGGACCGAACCGCCGGAAGATCTCGTCCCGCAGTTTCCCCTGATGCGCGCGGCCGTGCGCGCCTTCGGCCTCACGCCCATCGAGCAGGATATCTACGAGGCCGACGATCTGATCGCGACCTATGCCGATCAGGCGCGCAAGAAAGGCGCGGATGTCCTCATCGTCTCCGCCGACAAGGACCTCATGCAGCTCGTCGGCCCCGGCGTCACCATGTACGACCCCGCCTCCGGGACGGCCGGCGCCAAGGGCGCACGCGAAGAAAGGCTCATCACCGAGGCCGAGGTCGTCGATTATTTCGGCGTGCCGCCCGGCAGGGTCGTCGACGTGCAGGCGCTCGCGGGCGATTCGACCGACAATGTGCCAGGCGCCAAGGGCATCGGCGTCAAGACGGCCGCCCAGCTCATCAACGAATATGGCGATCTCGACGCGCTGCTGGAAAAGGCCCACGCCATCAAGCAGCCCAAGCGCCGCGAGGCTTTGACCGACCCGCAGGCGGTGGCGCTCATTCGCCTGTCGAAACGGCTCGTCGAACTCGTGCGCGACGTTCCGCTGGAAACGGCGATCGACGATCTCGGCCTGCATCAGCCGGACGCCAGAAAGCTCGTCGCCTTCCTTCAGGCGATGGAGTTCACGACGATCACCTGCCGCGTCGGCGAGCTTTACGGCGTCGACGTTCACGAGGTGGAGCCCGACGCGGAGTTCGTCGGCGAAGCAGGCTGGCGCGCGCGTAACGGCCAGGCCGCCGGCGCCCCGCGCCCCGCGCCGAAAGCCGCCGAACCGTCCGCCCCGGCAAGCGCCAAAGCCTTCGCCCCCTCGACGCTCGCCGCGGAACGAAAGGCGCAGGCCCTCGCTGCGACGATCGACCGCTCGACCTACGAGACGGTCCTGTCGGGCGAGCGGCTCGATCAATGGATATCGGACGCCTTCGCCGCCGGCGTCGTCGCGCTCGACACCGAGACGACCTCGCTCGACCCCATGAGCTGCGAGCTCGTCGGCGTCTCGCTGGCGCTGGAGCCCGGCCGCGCCTGCTACATTCCCTTGCAGCATCGCGAGGCGGGAGACGGCGATCTCTTTGGCGGCGCCGAGCTGGTCGACGGCCAGATTCCACTGGAGACCGCGCTCGAAAAACTCAAACCCCTCTTCGAGGACGACGCGACGCTGAAAGTCGCGCACAACATGAAATATGATCTGCTCGTGCTCGCGCGCTACGGGGTCGGCGTCGCGCCGATCGAAGACACGATGCTGATCTCTTACGCGCTCGATACGGGCCGCAACAATCACGGCCTCGACGAGCTGGCGCAAAAACATCTCGGCCATCAGAACATCACTTTCGGCGAAGTCGCCGGCACGGGGCGCAACTTCAAGGGTTTCGCCCGCGTGCCGCTCGACCGGGCGACGGAATACGCCGCCGAGGACGCCGACGTGTCGCTGCGGCTGTGGCGCGCCCTGAAGCCGCGCCTCGCCGCCGAACACAAGGCCGCCGTCTATGAGACGCTGGAGCGGCCCATGGTCGAAACGCTCGCCCGCATGGAGCGGCGCGGGATCACCATCGACCGCCACATGCTCTCGCGCCTCTCGGGCGATTTCGCGCAGGACATGGCCCGGCTCGAGGCCGATATTTTCGAACTCGCCGGCGAGACGTTCAATCTCGGCTCGCCCAAGCAGCTGGGCGACATTCTCTTCGGCAAGATGGGTCTGCCGGGCGCCAAGAAGACCGCGACCGGCGCCTGGTCCACCTCGGCGAGCGTGCTGGAGGACCTCGCCAATGAGGGCAACGCCTTCGCCCGCCGCATTCTCGACTGGCGGCAGCTCGCCAAGCTCAAGAGCACCTATGCCGACGCCCTGCCCGGTTTCGTGAACAACGAGACCGGCCGCGTCCATACCTGCTATTCGCTCGCCGCGACGACGACGGGGCGGCTCTCCTCGTCGGAGCCCAATCTACAGAACATTCCGGTGCGCAACGAGGCGGGCCGCAAGATTCGCAAGGCCTTCGTCGCCGCCCCCGGCCATGTGCTGATCAGCGCCGATTATTCACAGATCGAATTGCGCCTGCTCGCGCATATCGCCGACATTCCGCAACTGAGAAAGGCGTTCGCCGACGGCGTCGACATTCACGCCCTCACGGCCTCCGAAATGTTCGGCGTGCCGGTCGAGGCTATGTCCCCCGAGGTGCGCCGCCGCGCCAAGGCGATCAATTTCGGCATCATCTACGGCATTTCGGCCTTCGGCCTCGCCAATCAGCTTTCCATCCCGCGCGAGGAGGCGGGCGCCTATATCAAGCGCTATTTCGAGCGTTTTCCCGGCATCCGCGACTATATGGAGGCGACGAAGAAGACCGTGCGCGAGAAGATGTGCGTGACGACGATCTTCGGCCGCGCCCTGCATTTTCCGCGCATGGCCTCGGCCAATCCGTCCGATCGCGCCTTCTACGAGCGCGCGGCGATCAATGCGCCGATCCAGGGCGCCGCCGCCGACATCATCCGCCGCGCCATGACGCGCATGGACGCAGCGCTGGCCGGCGCCGGCCTGTCCGCGCAAATGCTGTTGCAGGTGCACGACGAACTGGTGTTCGAGGCGCCGAAGGCGGAAGCCGAGGCGACGATCGCGCTCGCGCGCCGCGTGATGGAGCAGGCCGCCCTCCCCGCCGTCGAGCTGACAGTGCCGCTCAAGGTCGACGCCCGCGCCGCGCACAATTGGGACGAGGCGCATTGAATGGGACGAGGCGCATAGAGTGACTGTGAACCCTCGCTGACGCGAGGGCCGCCCTCTCCCGCGAGGCGTGGCGAATGAGGCCCCGCCTCAGATCGACGGATCGTTCGCCGGCGGCGGCTTGTCGCTTTCGAGGCCGAAGGCGACGCGCGTCCAGAGGCGCTCGTGGAGGTAATAGAGCAGGAACATGATCCCGGCCTCAATGCCGGCGATTTCGACGGCGCGGCTCGCGTCTTCGAGAAACGCGTAGGCGACGAAGAAGGTCGAGACGCTCGCCGGCAGGAGCCAGGTGGCCGCCTTGGCCAGGCTGCGCCTGGGCGAGGGGCGATAGCTCTCGCGCTCGATCTCGACGCCCTCCATGGAGGCGTAGCTCAGATCGGCGAGCGGCGTCTCGGCGCGGCGCGTCGAGGCGGCGACGGTCTTCACCATGCCGACGGCGACCGTCTCATTGGTGATGCGGTCGATGAGGATGAAGCCGCCGGTCTCGCGATTCTCGACGTAAGGGTCGCAGGCGACCATCGTTTCGAGCGAGAGGCTCGCCTCGCCGATTTCGTTGAAGGCGAGCGTCTCGCCCGCGGGGATCGGCGCCGCGAGTCCCGTTTCGATCTCGATGCGCGCATCGACGGCGGCGACGTTCGCCGGTGTGGTCTTCGCCCCGATCTTGAGGAGATAGCTCTTGCCGATGGCGAGGGGCTCGCGCACGAGCCACAGAAGCTTCGCCTCCAGCCTGTCGCCGACTTTCGCGGGCGACACGGGCGAACTCAGCATGTCCCCGCGCGAGCAGTCGATTTCCTCGGTCAGGGTCAGCGTCACCGACTGGCCGGACACCGCGCTGTCGAGATCGCCGTCATAGGTCACGACGCGGGAAATGCGCGTGTCGCGCCCCGAGGGCAAGATGCGGACGATGTCGCCCGGGCGGATGTTGCCGCCGCTGATGAAGCCCGAGAACCCGCGGAAATCGAGATTGGGGCGGTTGACCCATTGCACCGGCATACGGAAGGGCGCGATGCGCATCGCATCCTCGACCGCGACGCCTTCGAGATAGGTCAGGAGCGGCGGGCCGTCGTGCCAGGGCATGGTCTTCGCGCCATGCACGAGATTGTCGCCGTCCTTGGCGACGAGCGGCAGCACATAGATGGAGGAAAAGCGCAGATGTTTCGCGAAGGCGCGGAAATCCGCCTCGATCTTGCGAAAGGTCTCCTCGCTGTAGCCGACGAGGTCCATCTTGTTGACGGCGACGACGACATGGCGCACGCCGAACATGGAGGTGATGACGCTGTGCCGGCGCGTCTGCGGCAGAATGCCCTTGCGCGCGTCGACGAGCAGAATGGCGAGATCGGCCGTCGAGGCGCCGACGGCCATGTTGCGCGTATATTGCTCGTGACCGGGCGTGTCGGCGACGATGAACTTGCGCTTGTCGGTCGCGAAATAGCGATAGGCGACGTCGATGGTGATGCCCTGTTCGCGCTCGGCGGCGAGGCCGTCGACGAGCAGCGCGAAGTCGAGATCGTCGCCCTGCGTGCCGTGCTTCCTCGAATCCGATTCGAGCGCCGCGATCAGATCGTCGGGCGCGAGATCGGCGTCATAGAGCAGGCGGCCGATCAGCGTCGACTTGCCGTCGTCGACCGAGCCGCAGGTGATGAAGCGCAGGAGCGGCTTGTCGGCGGGGACGCGCGCGGCCGCCGTCCGGGCGGCCCCTTCGATGAGCTCGACGCCCTGCATGTCAGAAATACCCTTCCTGCTTCTTCTGTTCCATGGAGCTCGACCCGTCGTGGTCGATCAGGCGGCCCTGCCGCTCGGAAGAGCGGCTCTCGCGCATTTCCGTGATGATCTCGTCGAGGGTCGCCGCCTCGCTCTCGATGCCGCCGGTCAGTGGATAGCAGCCGAGCGTGCGGAAGCGCACCATCTTGTGCTCGATGACCTCGCCGGGCTCGAGCTTCATGCGGTCGTCGTCGACCATGATCAGCGTGCCGCTGCGGCGCACGACCGGCCGCTCCTTGGCGAAATAGAGCGGCACGACGGGGATGTTCTCGCGCGCGATGTAATCCCAGATGTCCGCTTCGGTCCAATTGGACATGGGGAAGATGCGCAGGCTCTCCCCCGGCGCCTTGCGCGTATTGTAGAGGCGCCAGAATTCCGGGCGCTGGTTCTTCGGGTCCCAGCGGTGCTGCGCGGTGCGGAAGGAGAGCACGCGCTCCTTGGCGCGCGACTTCTCTTCGTCGCGGCGCGCGCCGCCGAAGGCCGCGTCGAATTTATACTTGTCCAGCGCCTGTTTGAGCGCCTCCGTCTTCATGATCTCGGTATGGAGCTTGGAGCCGTGGCTGAACGGCCCGATGCCCATCTCGATCCCCTTGGGATTGATGTATTCGATGAGCTCCAGGCCCCAGTCCTTCACGATGCGGTCGCGAAACTCGATCATCTCGCGAAACTTCCACGTCGTGTTGACGTGCATCAACGGGAAGGGCGGCTTCGAGGGATAGAAGGCCTTCATGGCGACATGCAGCATCGCCATGGAATCCTTGCCAATCGAGAACAGCATCACCGGCCGCTCGCATTCGGCGACGGCCTCGCGCATGATGTGAATGCTCTCCGCCTCGAGCCGGTCGAGATGGCCGAGGGACCGCGTGGGCATAGCCGTCATTGAAACGCCTCCGGCGACTTCTGCGACGGCCCGCGGCGCAGGACGCCGTCCTCGCCGACATGCAGGCCGCATTCCTTCTTGTCGTCCTGCTCCCACCACCAGCGGCCGGCGCGTTCATCCTCGCCGGGCTCGATCGCCCGCGTGCAGGGCGCGCAGCCGATGGACAGGAAGCCTTGTCCGTGAAGGGCGTTCACGGGGATGGAAAACTCTTCCGTCGCGGCCGCGATGGCGTCGCGCGTGTAATCGAGAACCGGGTTGATCTTGATCGTCCTGTAAGCGGCGTCGAAAGCGACCATCTGAACGTCGGCGCGCGCGGCCGACTGATCGGCGCGCAGGCCCGTGATCCAGCCGGAGACGCCATGCAGAAGCCGCCCGAGCGGCTCGACCTTGCGCACATGGCAGCAGGCCTTGCGCGCCTCGACGGATTTATAGAAACCGTTCACGCCCTGCGCTTCGACGAGTTTCTCGAGCGGCTCGGCCTGCGGATAGACCGCGCGGATGCGGCGCGCGTAACGCGCTTCGGTCTCCTCCCAGAGCGTATAGGTCTCGGGAAAGAGCCGCCCCGTGTCGATCGTCACGACGTCGATGTCGAGACCCTGGGTGAAGATCGAATGGGTGATGAATTGATCCTCTATGCCGAAGCTCGTCGTGAAGACGATGCGGCCGGGGATGAGTTCGCGCACCAGCTGGAGCCGGTGATCGAGATCGAGCGGCGCGAGGCGCGGCGCGAGAATTTCCGGGATCGAAGCCGTCATCGCGCGAGCGCCTTTCGCCGCGCGTCGAGGATCGAGCCTTGCGCGACATAGCCGCGCTGATAGGTCCGCGCATGGGCGTCGCGCGCCGCGCGCCATTGCGATTCATCCTGCCGCTCTTCGATGTCGTCGGGGATCTCGACCGTGTCGAAGCCGCAGCCCAGCGCATGGGCGTATTGGTCCGCCAGCAGACGACCGCTGGCGCGCAATTCGCCCGTAAAGCCCGCGCGACGAATGAGACGCGCGAGCGAAAAGCCGCGCCCGTCGGCGAAGGCCGGGAAAACGATGGAGACGAGGCCGAGCTTGGGCAGCGCCTCCGCCAGCGCCGCGGGTTCGGTCGTGTTCGGGACGATGACGCCGAGATCGACGCCCGGTCCGTGGACCTCCAGCGCATGCGGAAGGCGCGAAAGCGACACGATGACCTTGCCGGTCTTGGGCAGCGCCTCTTCCTCGGCGAGCCGGCGCCAGCCGTCCTCGACGAAGCGGCCGTCAGATATCAGCGCCATCTTCGCCCTCCCGACGCAGAACGTCCTTGAAGCGCGCATGGCCCACGCGCCGCCAGGTTTCGATAAAGGCCTCGCCTTCCCGGCGCTCCGCCAGATAGAAATCGACGAGATGTTCGATCACGTCCGGCACCTGCTCGGCCGTGACGCCGGGGCCGAGAATCTCGCCGATCGAGGCGGAGAAGGTCGGATCGCCGCCGAGCGTGATCTGATAGGATTCCTGGCCTTTCTTTTCGAGGCCGAGAACGCCGATGGCCGCCACGTGATGATGGCCGCAGGCGTTGATGCAGCCCGAAATCTTGATCCCGAGTTTGCCGATGCGGCGCTGGCGCGAGAGATCGGAGAACCGCTTCGAGATCGCCTGCGCGACCGGAATCGAGCGCGCCGTCGCCAGCGAGCAGTAATCGAGGCCGGGGCAGGAGATGATGTCGGAAACGAGCCCGGCGTTTGCAGTGGCGAGGCCGGCGGCGTCGAGCATCCGCCACAGATCGAAGAGGTCGTCCTGCTTCACATGCGGCAGGATGACGTTCTGCTCGTGGGAGATGCGCAATTCGCCGAAGCCGAAACGCTCGCTCGCCTCCGCGAGAAGGCGCATCTGCGCCGAGGTGGCGTCGCCGGGAATGCCGCCGATGGGCTTCAGGGACACGGTGACGATGGCGTAGCCCGGCGTCTTGTGACGCGCGACATTCACCTCGACGAAATTGCCGAAGGCCGGATGCTCGACGCGAGCGGCCCGCAGCTTCTGCGACTCGGCCGGCAGCGCCTCATAGGGCGGCGGCGCGAAAAAGGCCGCGATGCGCTCGAATTCCGCCGGATCATAGGAGAAGACCGAGCGGTCCATCGCCGCGTATTCCGCCGCGACGGCGGCGCGCACTTCGTCGATCCCCTTCTCGTGAACGAGGATCTTGATGCGCGCCTTGTATTTGTTGTCGCGCCGGCCGAAGCGGTTGTAGACGCGCATGATCGCCTCGAGATAGGCGAGGAGCTCGGCGCGCGGCACGAAGTCGGAAATGACCTTTCCGACGAAAGGCGTGCGGCCGAGGCCGCCGCCGACGACGACCCTGTAGCCGATCTCGCCCGCGTCATTCTTCACGATCGCGAGGCCGATGTCGTGCACCATGATCGCCGCGCGGTCATGCGCGGCGCCGGTGACGGCGATCTTGAACTTGCGCGGCAGGAAGGAAAATTCCGGATGCGCGCTCGACCACTGGCGCAGGAATTCAGCCGTGGCGCGCGGGTCCTCGATCTCGTCCGGCGCGACGCCGGCGAAGTGATCGGCCGTGACGTTGCGGATGCAATTGCCGGAGGTCTGGATGGCGTGCATCTCGACCTCGGCCAAAGCCTCGAGAATGTCGGGCGTGTCGACGAGCTTCGGCCAGTTGTACTGGAGATTCTGGCGCGTCGTGAAATGACCGTAGCCGCGGTCGTATTTGTCGGCGATGTCGGCGAGGCGGCGCATCTGCCGCGCGGTCAGCGTGCCATAGGGGATGGCGACGCGCAGCATATAGGCGTGGAGCTGCAGATAGAGGCCGTTCATCAGACGGAAGGGCCGGAACTCGTCCTCGGTCAGCTTGCCGTCGAGGCGCCGTCTCACCTGTTCGCGAAATTCGGCGACGCGCTCGCGCACGAAGGCGGCGTCGAAATCGTCGTAGCGATAGGTCGTCACCGGCGCATTCGGCCGGGCGAGGCTTGGATCATGTGCGGTCATCATGCGGCTCCCGCGGCCTGCTTGCCGAGATCGAGGCGCACGCTCGGTCCCTTCACGCGCATTTTTTCACGATAATGCATCGGCGTCGGCGCGCCGTCGGCGCCAAGGGCCACATCGGCGAGATAAACGTCGACGACCCGATTGGCTGCAATTTCCGCCTTGCCGAAGGCCTCGAGCGCGGCGGCTTCATCCTTGTCGCGCGCGACGCGCGCCCGCGCGTGATCGCGCTCCCAGCCCGAAGGCCCGAGAAACACGACCTCGCCGTCGGCGAGATTGGAGGCGAGCAGAATCTGGGGGTTCTTGAGCGCCGACATCATGTCTCCTGCGCCAGCTTGAGCGTGAGCCCGTTCATCTCGTCCGACCAGATGATCTGGCAGCTCAGACGGGAGTTTTCATAAAGCATCGGCAATTCGTCGAGCTTCTCCAATTCGTCCTCGCGCGGCGGCGGCACGCGGGCGGCCGATTTCGCGTCGAGCACGACATGGCATTCCGCGCAGGCGAGCGCGCCGCCGCAGGTGTTCTCCATACCGATGCCGTAATCGCGGAGGATTTCCATAAGTCTCCAGCCTTCCACGGCCGCGAGCTCATGAACGACGCCATTGCGGTCCTCGACGCGCAAAACGGGCGTCTCGGGCTCCAGCGGCGCAGCGCGCGTGTCGACTATGTCCAATGCAATACTCATGGGCTCGTTCTTCGATCTTTCGAAAACCTCGCCGCCAACAGCCTTGGCGTTCTGTATTTCGAACGGTTAGATACCTTAAATCGCACGCAAGTCAATTCACTTTCCAATAGCGCCCTATGCCACAATCAACATTCAAAATACGTTGAATTGATTTTTGCAATGCCGAGAAAGCTGGGGCATGGCAAGCATGCGCGTTGTATGTTTGCCGAGAATCACAGGTACAAGGAGCGGCGCAACGCTCGAGCGCCATAGGAGACCGCATGGTTAAAAGGCCAATGAAACCCGTGAAGCAGACGCCGTCTCCCAAGCCGGAGCCGGAGCCGCGCCGGGAGACGAAACCGGTGCAGAAGGCGCCCGTCGTCGATGTCCGACCGACGGTGATCGTCGTCGGCGCGGACAAGGGCGGCGTCGGCAAGACGACGATTTCCCGCGCCATTCTCGACTTCCTCTCGCTCAACGGCATCGAGACCCGCGCCTTCGACACGGAGACGCCGCGCGGCACGCTCTACCGCTTCCACCCCGATGAAACGGCGATCGTCGATCTGACCTCGACGGCCGACCAGATGAAGATCATCGACACGCTCAACTCGGCGGACACGAAAGTCAGCGTCATCGACGTGCGGGCCGGCGGCCTGAGCCCCGCGCTCGAGGCGCTCGACGAAATCGGCTTCTTCGACGCCGTCGCTGCGGGCGAATTCCGCTTTATCCTGCTGCATGTCATCGGCCCGTCGATCGCGTCGCTGGACGAGATCGCCGAAATCGCGCCCTATATGACCGACGCGAATTATTTCATGGTGAAAAACCATGTGAACGATACGACGTTCTTCGAGTGGGACCCGCAGACCCACGCGAAATATTTCGAGGAAGTGGTCACGACGGGCGAAATCACCATCCCCAAGCTCGATGCGCTCGCCTATGAGCAGGTCGAACTCGCCGGCGCGCCCTTCATGACCTTCATCGAAAATCAGACGTCGGCGGGCGAGGCGGCGAATTACTCTTTCGTGTTGCGGGGCAAGGTCAAGAGCTGGCTGTCGCGCGTCGCGGACGAATTCGAGCGGGTCGGCCTCCTCGATCTCATCAACGGAGCAGCGAAGGCCTGAGGCGATGGCGGCGCCGCCTCGTCCGCGAGGATCATATGAGTCGCCGCACGCTCGTCTATTTCGTCTGCTCGCCTCATTCGCGCACCGGCGTCACAACCACGGCGCGGCTGGTCACGGACTATTATCTTTCGCGCGGCGTCCCGGTCGAAGGCTTCGACACGGATGCCCGCGAACCCTCCTACGCCGAGCGTTTTCCGGGCCTGGCGCAGGCCGTCGACATTTTCGACGTGCGGGGCCAGATCGCCCTCTTCGACAGGCTGCTCGTGCCAAACGACGCGCCCAAGGTCGTCGATGTGTGGAGCTACTCCTTCGATCAGCTCTTCGCCATCATCTCCGAGATCGGCTTCTTCGAGGAGGCGGCGCGCGCCGGGGTGACGCCCGTCGTCATGTTCCAGGCCGACATGTCGCAAATGGCGGCGAACCATTGCCGCATCCTGGGCGCGACCTGGCCCGAGCTGTGGGTGACCGTCGTCCACAACGAGGGCGCTTCGCCGCTCGGGCTCGAGGCGCGGGAAACGCTCGCGGACTATCGGGCGCGCGGCAAGCTCGTGATCTCGAAGCTCGAACGCCCCATCGCAAGATTTCTGGACGACCCGGACTTCTTGCTGTCCGAATTCCTCCGCCAGCCGCCGCCCGCCATGTCGCTCGTCGTGCGGGCCGCCATCCGCAACTGGCTCCTGCCCATCTTCACTCAGCTCCAGAGCTTCGAATTGCGCCTTGCGCTGCAATCGAGCCAGTTTCTTCGCTAGGATCGCGCAATGGAATACAGAAAGCTCGGCCGCACCGACCTCGCCGTCTCCGCCCTCTGTCTCGGCTCCATGACCTGGGGTCAGCAGAACACGGAAGAGGAAGGCCATGCGCAGCTCGACTACGCCTTTGCGCAGGGCGTCAATTTCATCGACACGGCGGAAATCTATTCAATCCCGCCGCGTCCCGAGACGCAGGGCTCGACCGAGCGCATCATCGGCTCCTGGCTCGCCGCGCGGAAAAACCGCGACAAGGCGATTATCGCGACCAAGGTCGCAGGCCGGGGCGACGCGCGCTGGCTGCGCGAGGGCGCGGCGCCCGTTCTCGACCGCAAGAACATCCGTTTCGCGATCGAGGGCTCGCTGAAGCGCCTGCAAACCGATTACATCGATCTCTACCAGCTGCACTGGCCCGACCGCTCGCTGCCGCTCTGGGGCGCGGGTGGAACGACCTATCGGCCGCCCTCCAGACGCGCCGAAGTTCCCATCGAGGAAACGCTGGAGGCGCTCGATGAACTGGTCCGGAACGGCCTCGTGCGCCATGTCGGCCTCTCGAACGAGACGCCCTGGGGCGTCGCGCGCTTTCTGCGCGCCGCCGAACTCGGCCACGGCCCGCGCGTGGTCTCGATCCAGAACGCCTATAATCTCATCAACCGCGCCTTCGAGATGGGGCTCGCGGAATTCGCCGAGCGCGAGCAGGTGGGCCTTCTCGCCTATTCGCCCCTGGCGCAGGGCTATCTGACCGGCAAATATCAGGGCGGCGCTCGGCCGGCGGGCGCGCGCACCACGCTCTTCGAACGCGCCCAGCGCTATGAAAAGCCGGGCGTGGAAGCCGCCATCGACGCCTATCTGTCGCTCGCCCGCGACCTCGGCGTCGATCCGGCGCAGCTCGCCCTCGCCTATGTGACGTCGCGGCCTTTCGTGACCTCGAACATCATCGGCGCGACGACGATGGCGCAACTGGAGAAAGACCTCGCCTCGGCGCAGGTGACGATCACGCCCGAGATCGAAGCGCGGATCGATGAGATCCACCAGCTCCATAGCAATCCGGCCCCGTGAGGCGCGGGATGCCCGCGACGAGCGCTGCATGACGCGTCAACGTCACGGTGGGGCGCGTTGGAGCCATCCGTCCTCGCCCAAGGTCATGGCCGGGCTCGTCCCGGCCATCCGCGACCGGAACGCCTAAGCGTGTCCGGCGCTCGACGAGAGCCGCTCGAGGTCCACGCCCATGGAGCGCAGGGCGCGCGTGTATTTGCTGGAAAGATCGCGGTCGAAGAGCAGCGCCGGATCGGCCGGGCAATGCAGCCAGCCGTTTCTCTGAATCTCATCCTCGAGCTGGCCCGCGTCCCAGCCGGCGTAGCCCAGCGCCAGCACCGCCCTGTCCGGCCCCTCGCCCGCCGCGATGGCGCGCAGAATGTCCACGGTCGCGGTGAGCGACACCCCGTCGTCGATCGCAAGCGTCGAATTGTCGAGGAAGAAATCGGGCGTGTGCAAGACGAAGCCGCGGTCGGTCTGCACCGGGCCGCCGGAGAGGACCTGAATCTCCTCCGCGCCGCGCGGCAGGCTGATGCGCTCCTGCGGCGCAATCACCTGCAACTGGACGAGAAGCTCGGGAAAGTTCTTCACCCGGGACGGCTGATTGACGACGATGCCCATGGCGCCTTCTTCCGAATGCGCGCAGAGATAGATGACCGAGCGCGCGAAACGCTCGTCCGACATTCCGGGCATGGCGACCAGAAGCTGTCCGTCGAGGAAACGACGCCCGCCATTCCCAGCGAACCGCTCCGGTCCAGCCACTTCTTGCTTCCTGTGCAATGCGCTCATAGGGTCATGCTACGCCCGCAACGCCCCCTTAACAAGCGGCGTAAGGGAACATCGCAAGCGTCCCCACCCACGTGAGAGGCAATGCCCGAGACAAGGTTCAAGATGCGCGCTCGCCGCGCCCTCCCCGCCGCCCTGTTCGCCGCCGGCGCGGCGCTCTCCGTCGGGCCGGGGCTGGCCGCCGAGGCCGATTTCGCCACCGCCCCGGCAAAGGGCAGCGTCTCCGCCGTCCGCCTGCTGTCGGCGGGGCCGATGCAGGACGGCGCCTATCGCGCCGGCGTCGAGATCGCCCTCGATCCCAAGACGGTAACCTACTGGCGCCAGCCGGGAGAGGCCGGCTCGCCGCCGGTCTTCGACTTCTCGAAATCCGCGAATGTCGCCAGCGTCGAGCCCGTCTTCCCGCTCCCCAAACATATCGACGAGGCCGGCACGATCGTCGCCGGCTATGACGAGACCGTGATCTTCCCGTTGAAGGTCACCCCGAAAGACCCGAAGGCGCCGGCGACGCTCGCCATGAAGCTCGACTACGCCGCCTGCGGCAAGATCTGCCTGCCGGCGAAGGCGGAGCTGTCGCTCGCCTTGCCGCAGACGGGCGCCTCGCCCTATGCGGGCGCCATTGCGGCGGCCGAAAAACAGGCGCCCGTTAAGATCGGGGCCGCTGAAGCGCGAAAGCGGCTCGCCGTGACGAAGACCGGCGAGGGGGTCTGGCGCGTCGGCCTCTCCGGCTCCGGCAAGGCGCAGGATGTCTTCGCGGAGGTGAAGGAGCCGCTCTTCCTCGATGCCAAGAAAGAGGGCGACGCTTTTTCGCTGACGCTGTTCGGCGCCGGCCAATCGCAGAAAAGCGCGGACGCAACCCTGACCATCGTCACCGACAAGGGCGCCTTCGAAGCGCCGGTGCGGCTGGAGTAAGAGAAGGGGCGGACAGGCCCCTTCCCCTTGATTGCGGGGCTCCCCCCTATTCCGCCTCGGCGTCGAAGGGGGCGGCCTCGCCGGCGGGCGCCGTCTCCTGCTTGGGCGTGCGCTTGAAAGTGGATTTGCGGCCGCGCAGCGTTTGCAGGATCTTCGCCCCATTGGCGAAAGCCAGATAAATGAAGAGCGGCGGAACCGATCCCACGGTCTTGGCGTAATCCACGACCGTCCCGCGCTTGAGGGCGAGATATGGCGCAAGGGTGATGCCGAGCGCCACCATCAGCGTCATGACGGCGACGAGCCCGAGAAGCCCGTAATAGGGCGCGACCGAACCATGCAGCAGGGAGCCGATGAGGAGCGCGATCAGCCCGATCGCCGCCGAGGGAAAGAAAATCTGATGCGCGATGAGCGAGATCGCCATCACGCGCTTGGCGAGCGGCCAGGGCGCTTCCCAGATCGGCAGGATGGTCTTCTGCGCGACCTGCACGAAGCCGTTGGACCAGCGCCGCTGCTGGCGGCGGAAGTCGCGAATGCCGTCCGGCACCTGGCCGGGAATGGGCGGCTCCGAGACGAAGAGCCCGTGCCAGCCCTCGAGCTCCGCGCGCACGGTAAGGTCGAGGTCCTCGCAGAGCGAATAATCCGACCAGCCGCCGGCGTCCTCGACGGTCGCGCGGCGCCAGATTCCGCCCGTGCCGTTGAACTGGAACAGCCAGCCCGCAAGCGCGCGCGAACGCTGCTCGACCATGTAATGGCCGTCCTGAATGAGGCCCTGCGCCCGCGTGAGCCAGTTGGTCTCGTAATTCTGGAATTCGCAGCGCGACTGCACGAAGCCGGCGCGCGGGTCGGTGAGAAAGAGCGGCACGGTGCGCTTGAGCCAATTCGCCGGGGGACGGAAATCGGCGTCCAGCATGGCGATGAAGGGCTCGTTCGTCAGCGTCAGCCCATGGGCGCAGGCCCCGGCCTTGAAGCCCGAGCGGTCGGTGCGGCGCACATGGTCGATGATCGTCCCATTCGCGCGGAGTTCCTCCGCAACGGCGGCGGCGCGGGCCGTGGTCTCGTCCGTCGAATCGTCGAGAAGCTGGATGCGCAGCCTGTCCTTGGGCCAGTCGAGCTGGGCGACGCAGCGCAGGGACTGTTCGGTGACGAGCGGCTCGTTGAAGACCGGAATCTGCAACAGCACATGCGGCAGCTCGGCGTCGGGAACGGCGGGCGCCTCCGGGTCGCGCGCGCCGCGCATCCAGTCATAGAGGAAGCGGCCTATGACGACGAGATAGCCGAGCCCGATGGCGACCAGGATCGAGACGCAGAGATAGGCGACCGCGTCGACCAGGAACTGGAGGAGTCCGAGCAGCAAAAGGTTATCCTTCTTCTTGCGCGGGGGGCGCCGGCGGCGCCGCGACGCGCGCATGGACCTTGTCCTTCGCCCAGACCACCCGGTCGGTCATCCAGGCGTTCACCCAGACCGCGATCATCATAGCCTCGCGGACAATAAAAACCGCTGGCGCCGCTACCGATAACTGCCATCCTTTGGCCACGGAAAGCAATGTCTCCAGCGCAAACCAGACCAGAAAGGTCGCCGCAAAGCCTGCGGCGTGAGAGGCGCCAAGGAGCGGCGCGGCCAGAGATCCGGCGATAACCGCCGGAAAAGCCTGGCAAATCGGCTCCAGCAGGAAAGACAGAAGCTCGTCGTTGCGGCGGATCACGCTCCAGCGCAATTGCCTGTGATAAACATCCCCATAGGCGCGCGCGCCCAGCTTTTGCCGTACAGGCCGGTGCGAAAAGACCGGCCGCCGCCCGATTCGCCGCATCGCCTTGGCGAGCGCATTGTCCTCGCCGACCGTGTGCGAAATCGCGTCGAAACCGCCCGCGCGCAGAAAATCCGAGCGGCGGAACAGCATGATCTTGCCGACGCCATGCCCCTGCCCCAGGCAGGAGGCCAGGAACAGCATGCGCGCATGGGGGCCGTTGATGATCGCGGCCTCGACATGGGCCGCGAAGTTCTCGAGCCCGGCGCAATAGGGGATGGCGCAGACGAGGCCGACCTCGTCGGTGAGCTGGCGCATGTGCTGGGCCAACGCGTCGGGCTCCAGCAGCACATTGGCGTCCTTCATCAGGATCACGTCGTTTTGCGCCTGCATGAAGGGCGCGAAGAGATTGTCGACCTTAGGGCTCGCGGCGAAACGCGCGGTGGAAAGCAGCACGCGCGAGGGCCGCTCCGGATGGCGGGCGAAAATCTCCCGCATCCTTCGCACCGCCGGAGACTCCGCTTCCGCCGAGGAGACGGTCACGTCGAAGGAGGGATAGGCCTGCGCGAAGGCGGACTCCTGCGTGCGATCGAAACCGTCTTCGAGCAGCTTCACCGGCAGCACGATGGAGACCGGCGGCTGATCGCGCCGCGTCGCGCGGCGAGCGGCGATCCGCGGCTGGAGGATCGTGCCCACGACCGAAATGACGAGAAGCCCCATCGCCACGACCCAATAAGCGGCGGCGGCCCATGTCAGAATGTCGGAAAAGGTCACGAGGCCTCGCGCTCGCTCGTTTCCGGCACCTCGACATGGAAACGGCGCATGACGCCATCGACGAGGCCCGGCGGCAGCAGGGTGAAGAAGCGCATGGCGTGATACATATAGCCCGGGAAGGCGATGACCGGGCGGCGCCGGTCGAGCCCGCGCCTGATGATCTCGGCCGCTCTCGCATCCGACATTGCGCCCGGCTGCCAGGATTTGGTGCGCGCCGCCATGGGCGTCTCGACGAAGCCCGGCACGATGAGGCTCACGCTCACGCCATGCGGCGCCAGACGCCCGCGCAGGCAATCCGCCCACATGTGAACGCTGGCCTTGGCCGCGCAATAGGCGGGCGAATAGGGCAGGCTCCGCACGCCGGCCATGGAGCCGACGATGGCGATCTGACCCGCGCCCCGTGCGCACATCGTCGGAATCGCCGGCTCGACCGTATTGAAGACTCCGTTGACATTGATCGCCATCATGGCGCGGACGGCGTCGGACGTTTCGAGAATCTGGCCGGGCGACAGCCCCGTCGCAACGCCGGCGTTCGCGACGAGGATATCGAGCGGGCGCGCTGCATGGGCCGCCTCCACGAGCCGCGCCATGGTCTCGCGGTCGCGCACATCGGCGATGCGGGTCTCGACATCGGCGGCGCCGGCGGCGCGGCAGGCCTCGGCCGTGGCCTCGAGCCGCGTTTTGTCGCGCCCGAGCAGAAAGAGACTGGCGCCGTCCTTCGCATACGCCAGCGCCAAAGCGCGGCCAATGCCCGACGAGGCGCCGGTGATGAGCAGGCGTTTCGTCACGAGCGCCCCTCCTGAGGCTGGGAAGAAGTGCGCGCCGACGATCGACGGGGGGTATTGCGGCTTTCCCCCACCCCGACCGTCCCCGCAAGGGGGAGGGAGGGGATCATCGGCAAGGGCGAGGGCTTTGACTCGGGTCTAGCAGCCGCCCGCACCTCCATCGCCAATGAACCGCCGCGCCGCTTGGATTCCCCTCCCCCTTGCGGGGAGGGGCTAGGGGTGGGGGTAGACAAGCCGATCACGACCGCGTCCCACGCCGCAGCGTCGCCTCGCCGATGACGCCCGGCGTGCGGGCCGCGCCATGGGCGAAGAGGCGGACGAAGACTTCATCGTCCGACGCCCGCAGCACCCGGCCGGAGAGCGTCACCGTCTCGCCGCGCAGGATAGGCTGGATGAATTTCGCCGAAAGCCCGACGAGGCGGAGATCATTCCGCCAGCCTTTGATCATCGGCTCGAAGGCCGCGAGCAGCTTCATGCCGTGCACTGGCGGCGCGGCGAGGCCGATCTTCGCTGCCACCGCGTCGTCGAGATGCAGCGGATTGTCGTCGCCCGAGACTTCCGCGTAGCGCGCGAGCGCCTCGGCGTCGAAGGGCCCCATGACGGTCTCCGGCAGCTTGTCGCCGATCTTGATCTCGCCGCTCATGCCCCCTCTCCAAAGCCCGCGCGCGGCACGAGACGCAGCATTGTCTCGGCTCTGGCCACTGTTGCGCCGTCGGCGGCGATGGTCGCGTCGAGGATGAGGCGCGGCGGCGTCTCCTCGCGGCGCAGCGCGACCGTCACGTCATAGTCGGCGCCGGCGCGAAGCGGCGCCTGGAAGGAGAAGCTCTGCGACTCGTGCACCGGGACGACGCCCTCGACCGCGCAGAGATCGCGCACCGGATCGAAGAGCCTCGGATCGGCGATCCAGATCGCGGGATAGGAAAGCGGCACGCTCGCGCCGTCGCCCCCGGTCTCGCGCGCGAAGGCGGCGGCGCGCGCGGGATCGACCCGGAAACGAAAGGGTCCGAGAATGGCCAGCGCGTCAGGCATGACGCACCGCCAGAACCGCGTTGATGCCGCCGAAGGCGAAGGAATTGGAGATCGCCGCCTCGATCCGGCGCTTGCGCGCGACATTGGGCACGGCGTCGATCGGGCAGCTTTCATCAAATTCGAGGAAATTGATCGTCGGGGGGACGATCTGCTCCCGCAGCGCGTGAATCGTGATGGCGAGTTCGAGCCCGCCGCTCGCGCCGAGCGCATGGCCGTGGATCGGCTTGGTGGAGGAAACCGGAACCTCGCGCCCGTAATCGCCGAAGACGCGCAGGATCGCCTCCGACTCGGTGATGTCATTGGCGTGGGTCGCCGTGCCATGGGCGTTGATGTAATGCACGTCGCGGGGCGAAAGGCCCGCATCCTCCAGCGCCAGCGCGATGCAGCTCGACGCCCCGTCGAGATCGGGGCGGACGGGGTCCTTGGCGTCGCTCGTCGTGGCGTAGCCCGCGAGTTCGCACAGCGGCTCGTGGCCCCGCTCCCGCGCGGCCTCGGCGGTCTCCAGAACGAAGGCGGCGGCGCCCTCTCCGAGCGACATGCCATTGCGGCCCTTCGAGAAGGGGCGGCACAGACTGGGAGTCATCACCCGCAGGCCCTCCCAGGCGCGGATGGTGGCGTTGATGACGCAGGCTTCGGCGCCGCCGACGATGGCGCGATCGACCATGCCGGAGCGGATCATCTGCATGCCCAGGCCGACCGACTGGCTCGCCGAGGAGCAGGCGCTGCCGATGGCGAAAGTCGGCCCGAGCGCCGAAAAACGCGCGCCGATGGTGGTGGGCATGGCGCTCGGGATGAGCTTTGGCACGCTCAGCGTATCGGGCCGCGTATGCTCGACGTAATATTTGTAGATGCCGTCCTCGATCGTGGTCATTCCGCCGATGCCGGTGCCCATGATGACGGCGGTGCGCGGCCCGGCGATGTCCTTGCGGCCGAAGCCCGCCTGCGCCATGGCCTCGTCGGCCGCCACGACGGCGAATTGCGTGAAGGGGTCGCAGAAGGGCAGGACGTTGGGCTCGATGAAGGCGGCCGGATCGAAATCGGGGACCTGAGCCGCGATCTTGATGCGCCCGTCATAGGGACGCACCGTCTTCAGGGGGCGGATTTGCGAGACGCCGTCGCGCGCGGCCTCCCACAGCCTGCGCGCGCCCACGCCCGAGGCGCAAACGGCGCCCATGCCGGAGACGACGACGCGGCGTCCTCGCCCTCCCCCCAGCGAAGCTCCCCCGAGCGAAACCGCCATTTACTGGTTCTCGCGCTCTTTCTGGATGTGCTCGGCGATCGCGCCGATGAGAGCCTCGACCGTCTTCGCCTCCTGCAGGGAGCCATCCATGGGAATGTAGACGTTGAACTTCTCTTCGAGCGCGGTGAGGATCATGACGATGTCGACGGACTTGAGGTCGAGGCTCTCGATCGTCGCGTCGGGCGTCACCTTGCTGCGGTCGACCATTCCCTCCGAGGCAATGACTTCGATGATCTCTTCTTTGAGCTTGGCAATGTCCTGGGGTTGATCGGTCACGAAAATGGCTCCGTTAGGTCTCGCGGTCCCGCGAAAGAGCAAGGGCCTTCGCGCGGCGCTTTTACAAGTCTTGTGCGCCGCACGCGGCGCATTGACGCAGGCGGGGGCGCGCGCCGCGCGGCCCCTTCGCCACCCGGCGCGCGCGGATGCGTCTTGGTTACGGGTTTTGGATGCGAAAATAAAGCCCGGCCCGAGGCCCTGCGGCGGCGGGGCCGCTTCCCCAAGCGGGCGCTTCGTGGCAAAAGGCCGCAAAACACGAGGGGTCAGGTCCAAATGAGCGCCAATGAGACAGCCATCGCCGGGGTTTTTCCACAGCCGACCGAGGAGCAGTGGCGCAAGCTCGTCGACAAGGCTCTGAAAGGCGGCTCATTCGACGCGCTCGTCTCCAGGACCTATGACGGCGCGGCGATCGCTCCGCTCTACGCCCGCGCGAAGGAGGCCGGCCCGCGCGCGCTGCGCCGCACGCCGGGACGCTGGTCGATCCTCGGCCGCGTGGACCTCGCCGACGCGGAGGCCGCCAATCGGCTGGCGCTCGAAGACCTCGAGGGCGGCGCCGACGGGCTGCACATTGTCTTTGCCGGATCGCAGGGCGCCTATGGCGCGGGCCTGACGAGCGACGGCGACGGAACGATCGCCCAGCTCCTCGCCAACATTCGGCTCGACTACGGCATTCCCCTGCTCGTGGAGGCGTCGCCGCGCGCGGCCCATGCCGCGGCGGCCGTCATGCGCCATGTCGACGCCCAACACATCGACCCCTCGATCACGCGCATTTCCTTCGGGCTCGATCCGCTCGGGCTTCAGGCGCTGCACGGTTTCGCGCCGGCGCCGTGGACACAAGCGTCGAAGACCTTCGCCGAGGCGGCGAAGACCATCGGCAGGGCTGGCTACAAGGCGGGCGTCGCGGTCGCCGACGCGCGGGTCGTGCATGCGGCGGGCGGATCGGAGACGCAGGAGCTCGCCTTCGCGCTTGCGGCCGGCGTCGCCTATCTGCGCGCGCTGACCGACAACGGCCTCGACATCGAGACCGCGCGTTCGCTCGTCGCGCTGCGCTTCGCGGCGGACGCGGACGAATTCATGGGCGTCGCCAAGTTCCGCGCCGCGCGCCGCCTCTGGGCCCGCGTCGAGGACGCCTGCGGCCTCGCGCCCGCGCCCGTCCTCATCTTCGCCGAAACCGCCTGGCGGATGATGTCGCGCCGCGACCCCTGGAACAACATCCTGCGCGGCACGCTCGCAACCTTCTCGGCGGCCGTCGGCGGCGCCGATACGATCACGGTCCTGCCCTTCACGCAGCCTTTCGGCGCGGCCGACGGCTTCGCCCGCCGCCTCGCGCGCGACACGCAGCTCGTTCTTCAGGATGAATCCCACATCGACGCGGTCGACGATCCGACGAGCGGCGCCGGCGGATTCGAGGCGCTGACGGACGATCTCTGCGCCCGCGCCTGGGCCGCTTTTCAGGAGATCGAAGCCGAGGGCGGCCTGCCCGCGGCGCTGGAGAAGGGAAGCTTCCAGGGCCGCGTGGCGGCGACCGCCGGCGAGCGCGCCAAGCGGGTGGCGCGCGCCCGCGAAAAGGTGATCGGCGCCAACGAGTTTCCGGACATCCACGAAAAGGCGCTCGACGTGCTCGCCCCCTTCGACGCGTCGCGCCAGACGGCCGAGGCGCCGGCCAGCGCCGTGAGGTCCGCGCCGCTCCCGCCCCGCCGCCTCGCCGAACCTTTCGAGCGCCTACGCGATGACTCCGACGCCTATGCCCAGAAAACAGGCAGGCGGCCGAAAGTGTTTCTGGCCAATCTCGGCACGGTCGCCGCCTTTACGGCCCGCGCCAATTTCGCCAAGAATTTTTTCGAGGCGGGCGGAATCGAAGCTGTTTTTGGACCCGAAACGGAGTCGACCATCGAGCTCGCCGCGGCTTTCCGCGAGTCTGGCGCGAAAATCGCTTGCCTGTGCTCGTCCGATCGGATTTACGCAGATGTCGCCGCGCCCGCCGCGATCGCCCTGAGGGGCGCCGGCGCGCGGCTTTATTCCGCCGGACGCCCCGGCGAGCTCGAAGAGACGCTGCGTAATGCAGGCGTCGCAGAGTTCATCTACGTGGGCTGCGACATGTATGACGTGCTTCAGCATGCGCTGGAGGAGGCGAAATGAGATTTCTTACCGTTGGTCTTGCGGCGTCGCTCGTGGCGGGCGGCGCCATGGCGAAACCCCATAAATACCACAAGCCGGCCGCGTCGCCCGCGCTGGCGACGGCGCCCGCCGGTCCCAACGGATCCTGGACGATCGAGGCGACGACGACCGTCGGCGAGTGCCCGTCGCTGATTCCGACCGATCTGACCGTCGCCGACAACCGGATCGCCGACGCCGGCGGGGCCAGGATCGCGAGTTGGGGCTATGTGGACGACGCGGGCAACATCGTCGCGCGCTTCACAGGCGAAGGCGAGCATGTCGCCCGCTTCCACGGCGCTCTGAAGGGTGGCAAGGGCGCGGGCGCCTGGTCCTCCTCGACCGACATGTGCGGCGGCACCTGGCGCGCCGAGCGTCAGAAATCAGCCCTTTCCTCCCCGCTCGCCCATCTCGCGGACGAGAGCGCGAGCGCGCAACGCTGAGACCGGGCGCCTCGGCGTGCCAATTCCGGCGCTCGCCGCGTCAGCCAAGCAGATGGGCTGGTATGCGGGCCGCGCCATCCGGCGGCGGCTGAAAGGCGAAGCGCCCAGAAAACCCTTCCGCTACCGCGACCATGGAACTCTGGCGACGATCGGCAGAAAATCCGCCATCGTGAAACTCGGCCGTCTGGAGCTGACAGGCTTCGTCGGCTGGCTCTTCTGGAGCGTCGTCCACGTCTATTTTCTGGTCAATCTGCGCAGCCGGCTCTTCGTCGCCATCAGCTGGATCGCGGCCTATTTCACCTACCATCGCGGCGCGCGGCTGATCACGCGGTGACAGGCGGAGCTTGCCCGCGTCACGCCAATGCGGCCGGGGCGCAGGTCCCGGCCGTTGGTCGCCCGTTAATTCTCGTCGTCGCGCGGGAGGAGCGGCTCGCGCGTCGCACGCGGCGCGGCGGCCTGCTGCGTGACGGGCGCCGGCGCCTGGGAATAATCCGGCGGCTCTGCGCGCGCAGAATTCAGCCCGTCGCGCTGATAGATGTCTTCGCGGAACTGGGTGATCCCGTCGGGCGTGCCCCAGGCGGTCACATAGACCCAATAGACCGGGACGGCCGGCTGGATCTTCACGTCGATACGCTCGCCCGAGGCAATCGCGCGGTCGATCGCGTCGCGGTCCCAGCCCGGCGTCTCGCGCAGCAGAAAGGCCACATAGTCGCGCACGTTCTGGAGGCGAATGCAGCCCGAGGAGACGAAGCGGAAGTCGTCGCCGAAGACGCCCTTGGCCGGCGTGTCGTGCATATAGACGCCATAAGGGTTGGCGATGTCGATGCGCACCACGCCGAGGGAGTTGAAGTCGCCGCCAATGTCCTGGCGGAACTTGTAGTTCATCGCGTCGAGCGAGCGCCAGTTGATCTGCTCGGGCTGAAGCTCCTGGCCTTCCTTGTTGTAAACGCGGATGTGGTTGTCGTGCAGATAATTGGGATCCGCCTGCATCTTGGGGATGAGATCCTTGCGGATCACCGAGGCGGGCACGGTCCAGAAGGGATTGAAATTGACCTGATAGGCCTTGGTCTGCATCACCGGCGACTGGCGGTCGATCTTGCCGACGCCGGCGATGTGGTGCGTGACCACCTGTCCGTTCTCGACCGTCTCGACCTGCGCCGCCGGGATATTGGCGGTGACGTAGCGGGCGCCGAGGTCGCGCGAGAAGCTGCGCAGCCGCACCAGATTGGTCTCGAGCTGGCGCAGGCGGGTCTCGGCTGGAACGTTCAGCGCGGCGAGCGTCTGCTGATTGACGACGCCGGTCTCGATGACGCCGTGGCGGGCCTGAAAGCGGCGCACCGCCGCCTCGACATAGGAGTCGAAAATCGGGCTCGTGCCGGTCTCGGACCCGATGTCGCCGGAGACGATGAGACGGCGGCGCAGCGCCGACACGGCGCCGTTGTTGGAGCCGAGCCGCAGCGTCTGATTCGGCACCGTCGGCCAGCCGCCCGACTCGACGATCTGGCGGTAACGCTCGATGGCGGCTTCAGTCGCCGCGACAGTCTGTTCGGAGAGGATGGGCGTCGTCGAGCGCGACACGGTCAGGCGCGCGTCGGCGTCGTAACGCTGAGCCCATTCGGCCTGGCCGGTCTCCGCCCGCGCGGGAAGCGCCGAGCCGAGCGCGAGGAAAAGGGAAAGCGGGAGAATCGCTATTTTCTGCACCAGTCGCTCCAGTCGCCGCCGTCTTTCACGACGGCGTTAGAGAAAAAACGTCCCGGGGACGCGGCCGCGCCGAGACGTCGAATGCGGTTTTCTGCAAATCACCGCTTTTAAACTTAACAAAGCGATAACACCGGGCGATTTTGTGGCGTCGCAAAACCTGGCCTCGGCCGTCACCCCGTCGGGCCGGAGCCTTCCCCGTCGGGCTGCTCCTCCCCGATGTCGTAGAACGGGCGCGGCGCGAGCCGCAGCCGAACGGCGAACAGGCTCTCCGGAAACTGGCAGAGCGCCTCATTATAGGCGTCGGTCGCCGCCTTGAGGCCGCGCCGCGCGGCGGCGAGCTGGCGCTCGGCTTCGTCCATGCGGATGCGAAGCTCCCGAAAGTCATCGAGGGTCTGGATTTGCGGGACGCCTTGCGCCCGGCCCAGAAGCGCGTGAACCCCATCGGCCAGACGCGTCTCGCCGAAGAGCCGGGCTTGCGGCGAATGCGCCCGGCGCGCGCCGGCATAGGCGGTGGCGACGGCGTCGATCGCCACGCGCTCCTGCGGCGCGAAGGCGCGCATCAGGCCGACGAGCGCGGGAAAGAGGGAATGCAGGCGCAAGGAGGCGGCCTCGACGTCGGCCGCTGCGTCGACGCAGCGCGCATCGAGCGCCAGAAGGCGGCGCCGCGCGTTCAGCAAAACCGCCCCCGCGACGCCGATCACGGCGAAAGCAATCGAGAAAAACAGCATGGCGAGCCTCTTCGAGGAGCATAATCGCCCGCCGGCGCTTGCAAAAAAGTTACCTTGTCGGAACCTTTCGGCGCATGGTTATCAAAGAATGACCCGCCTCACCCGATGCGTATCCAGCCCTCGGGGCCGAGCCGCTCCTGGGGCAGGAAGCGCGCCTTGTAATCCATCTTGCGCGAGCCCTCGACCCAATAGCCGAGATAGAGGTGCGGCAGGCCGGCGGCCCTGGCGCGGCGCATGTGGTCGAGGATCATGAAGGCGCCGAGCGATCGCTCGACAAACTCGGGCTCATAGAAGGAATAGACCATGGACAGGCCGTCGGCGAGCCGGTCGGTGAGGCAGCAGGCGACGAGGCGGCCGGCGCCGTTCGCATCCGCCCGCAGGCGGTATTCGACGAGCCGCGTCTCCACATGGCTGTCCTCGATCATCATCTGGTAATCGACCATGCTCATGTCGGCCATTCCGCCGTCGGCGTGGCGCACGCCGACATAGCGCCGAAACAGCGCATATTGCTCCGGCGTGGCGCGCGCCGGCCGCGCCTCGGCCACGATGTCGGCGTTCCGGCGCAGCACGCGGCGCAGGCCCCTCGAGGGCGAAAACTCCACGATCTTGACCCTGACGGAGACGCAAGCCCGACAATGCTCGCAGGCCGGGCGGTAGGCGATCGTCTGGGAGCGTCGGAAGCCCGCCTGGGTCAGGGAGTCGTTGAGCGCGGGCGCCCGCAGGCCGATGAGATGCGTGAACACCTTGCGCTCCGCCCGGCCCGGCAGATAGGGGCAAGGCGCAGGCGAGGTCAGGTAGAATTGCGGCGCATCGCGAGGTTCTCTGGTCACGCTCGACTCGTTCGCTCTCTTGCTCTTTCGAGAATAGGGCGGCGACCGTCGGCCCGCCAATGTCTCTTTTTATGCGGAGCGGCGAAGCACGACGACGTCCGCTAGCATGTCGTGCAGACAGCGCTTGTCGCGCGTCACCAGCGACAGCAGGAACAGCGGCGGGAACATCCACGTCACATAGAACAGCACCGCATGGACCGCCGCCTGAAGGAACGGAACGGGCGCGCCCTGCATGGTGCGCATCTCGAGATCCATGAAGGCCATGCCGGGCGTCGCCATGCGCCAGCCCGACACGGTGAGGCCGTTGTAGAAGAAGGCCACGATGGGAAAGAGCGGCGGCAGCAGCAGGGCCGACATGCCGAAGCTCAGAATGAAGAGGGCGAGGAAGATCGCCACGGAGAGGCCCGACACCAGGATGAGATCCAGGCCAACCGCCATGACGCGGCGCGTGCGCACGCCTTCGAGCGCCGCCGCCGGGATGTAGGGGGCCTGAGTCTGCGGGGGGGAATGGGGGTAATTCCCACGAAAATCGCCGGTCATGTTCCTTGCTCCGGGCGGGGTCCCGGCCCATTGCGGGGCGCCCGCCGCCGCCCCAATGTCGGACGCGCCGGCGCGGCTTTCAAGGCCGCCGCCGCCTCGGGATTATGGGGATTAGGCGGGCGCGCGCCTTGACGCGGTCACGAAGCTGTCGCAACCCTCGCCGCGACCCAGCCGGCGGAGGTCGGCTCCGGCGCAACCTTCATCGGGAAAGTGACATGGACACCAACGGCGTCGACGGCGGCCATCTGCTCGCCTTCATCGAGCGAATCGAGAAGCTCGAGGAGGAGAAACGCGCCATCGCGGACGACATCAAGGATGTCTACGCCGAGGCCAAGGGCACGGGCTTCGACCCGAAAGTGATGCGCAAGATCGTTTCACTGCGCCGCCTGGACAAGCACAAGCGGCAGGAGGAGGAAGAGATTCTCGGCCTCTATCTCTCCGCGCTCGGCATGGAGTGAGGCCGGAGTGCGCCCGGAGTGAGCCCGCCCGTAAGCTTGCGTTAACCATGCCTCCCTACTGCTAAGGCCGCGCCTGCGCTTCCGCGCGCGCCTTGGCGAGGGACGACGTGCCGTCTGAAACACCGCGGAGCCGCATTGCCTCCGCCGCGCTTTGCGCGGCGCTGCTGGCGCTCGCCCCCGCGCCGGCCGGTGCGCAATCCCGTTCAGACGCCCCCCTGTCGACCCTCGCGCCCGTCGCACCAGCCCAAGATCCGGGCGACGACGTGTCGATCCCGGCGGAGCCCGCGCCGCCCCTGCGCGGATCCCTGGAGGACGGCGGGCCGAGGTTCGCCGCCAGCGCCGATGCGGCGCCGGCGCGGCGCCCCAAGGGCTACCCTGCGCCCTATCCCGCGCCCCGCGCGCCCTATCCGCCGCCCTTCGCGCCGAAGACCCCGCTGCCGCCGCTCGAGTCCTACCGGACGTCTTATGTCGCGCGCCAAAACCTGCGCCTGCGCCCGAACGCGACGCCGCCCGCCGTCACGCCGCCGCCGACGGTCGCCGTGACGCCGACGCCGAAGCAGAGGCCCAAGCCAAAGGCAGAGCAGAATCCTTTCGATCCGCTTGGCGTCGCGGTCGGCTCGACGCTGCTTTTCCCCTATGTCCAGGCCAGCGGAGGCTACGACGACAATCCCAATCGCCTCGCCCCGGAATTCAACCCGCGCCCCTCCGCCTTTTTCCGGGGCGAAGGCGGCGTGAGGGTCAAATCCGGCTGGGACCGCCACAGTCTCGAAGGCGAACTGCGGGGCGGCTATTCGGAATATGTCGATTACGCCGAAGCGAGCCGCCCCGACGCGACGGGCCAGGCGGCGGCGCGCCTCGACGTGACGCGCGACGCCGCCCTCGATCTGCGCGGCCGTCTGTCGCTTGACACCATGCGCCCCGGCGCGCCCGCGCTCGCCTCCGGCCTGCCGAGCGTTTACGTCGTCAACCGTCCGGTCGTGCTGGGCGTTGGCGCGCAGGCCGGACCTCGGCAGAAGTTTGGGCGCTTCAATGTCTCGCTGCGTGGCCTCTTCGACCGCGTCTGGTACGAGAACGGGCGCTATTCGGACGGCTCCACTCTCGAACTAGCGCGCTCGAGCTACAACGACTTCGGCGGCTTGCTGCGCGTCTCCTATGAGGCGACGCCCGACGCCGAGCCCTTCGTCGAAGCAACGCTCGACCGGCGCATTCACGATGCGCCCACCGACTTCAACGGCTTCTATCGTGACAGCAAAGGCTATGTGCTGCGCGCGGGGGCCGACGTCAATCTCACAGCATTGGTCAGAGGCGAGATTTCGGGCGGCTATGGGCGGCGCGATTATGCCGACCCGCGCCTGACGCCGCTGCGCGGCCCGGTCATCGACGCGGCGCTGATCTATACGCCGTCCGCTTTGACCACCGTGACGCTGCGCGGCGCGACGAGCCTGAACGAAACGACGCTGGCCGGCGCCAGCGGCGCGCTCAGTCGCTCGCTGACGGCGACTTTGTCGCATGACCTCCTGCGCAATCTCAACGTCACCCTCACCGGCGATTATTTCACCAATAATTATCAGGGGACGGATGTGCAGGAACGCGGCGGCGGCGTCGGCGTGCGGCTCGAATACAAGATCACGAGAAGCGTCTCGCTTCGTGGCGGCTATATGCGCGAGATGCTCGACAGTTCCTATCCGAACGCCGACTATACCGCGAACGTCTATTCGGCCGGCCTGAGATTCCAGCTTTGAGCCTTGGGCCGCATGCAGCCGGACGCGGCGGGTCATGGGGAATGGCGACGCCCTTTCTCCTCAACAGCCTGCTGAACTTCGCCATTGGCCTCATGGTGGCGAAGGCGCTGGGGCCTTCCGAATATGGCCGTTTCATGCTGGCGCTCGCCGTCGCGATCGTCTTGCAGACGCTCCTCTTCGACTGGCTGCGCCTCGCCGCGACGCGCTTCTATTCCGCGCGCGACCGCGACGAACGGCCGGAAATCCGCGCAACGCTCGACGCGTCCTTCGCGGCGCTCGCCGCCTTCGCGATCCTCCTCGCGCTCGCCATCGCATTCTTTCGACCCCGCCTGCCGCTCGACCCCGGTCTCGCGGCGCTCGCCGTGGGCGTTTCGCTGACCAACGCGCTTTTCGACTTTGCGGCGGCCCTGCTGCGGGCGCGTTTTCACACAGCCGCCTATGGACGGCTCGTGATCGCCAAGAACGGCCTCGCGCTTCTCGCGACGGTCGGCGGCGCCTTTCTCTTCGGCTCGGCAAAGGCGGCGCTCGTCGGCATGATGATCTCCGTTCTCGCGGCCCTCGCCGCGAGCCGGCGCCATCTGATCGATCCCGGCGCCAGCCTTCACAAGGCCGAGCGCGTTCTGCTCGCGCGTCTTCTCGCCTATGGCCTTCCCATCATCCTCGCCGCCGCACTCTATCAGAGCGTGCCCCTCGCCAACCGCGCGCTGCTCGCACATTCCGGCGGTTTCGCGGAGGTGGGCCTCCTGTCCCTCGCCTTCGAGACCGGCGTCCGGATCGTCGGCGCCGTGGGCTCGGCGATCGACGCGATCCTGTTCCAGATCGCCGTGCACAGGGAAAGAACCGACGGCGCCGGGGCGGCGCGCGCGCAGATCGCGGATAATCTCGGCGCGGTCTTCGCCCTTCTGCTGCCTGCCGTCGCGGGCGCCTGGCTCATTCTCCCGAGCTTCGAGGCGCTGTTCGCGCCGCGCGCCTTTCAGGGCGCCTTCGCGGCGTATTTCACGCTGACGGCGCCCGCGCTCTTCGCTTTTGGCATGGTGAATTACGGCGTCAACACGGCTTTCCAGCTCGCGCAGCGGCTCCGGCCGCTCGTCATCGCAGCGCTCGTCGCCGTCTTCGCGAATTTTCTCGCCCTCGCCCTCCTGCCAGCCTCGCCCGGCGCCGCGCGCTTTGCTGTGGCGCAGTCGGTTTCGAGCATGAGCGGGCTCGCCGTCCTTGTCGCCATGCTCTTTGTCCTCGAGCCCATGTGGCCCCGCGCGCGCGACATTCTCGGCGCCCTCGCCGCGACCGGCGTCATGCTCGCCGCTGGGCTGCCGCTGCGCGCCCTGCCGCCCGGCGCATCGACGCTCGCCCTTCAGCTCGTCGCGGGCGCAGGCCTCTACGGCGCGCTGGCTTTCGCCTTCGACATCGCGGGCTTTCGCGCCATGGTGAAACGCTCGGCCTAAAGATCGAGAATGCGCACCGGCGCGCATCTTGCGTTCAGCATGTCCGAGAGCGCCAAAAGATTGCCGCGCAGGCGGCCGCGCCGATCGATATGCGCCTCGGGACGCAGCGACCGCACAAGATTGGCGAGCATGTTGCGCAAGGCTGTCAGGAGCGCGAAACGCGCCGACGCCGTCCCCTTGCGCCAGAGATAGAGCGGATTGGCGATCTGCGAATAGCCGAGCCGCACCCCCGACAGGCGCCCCGTCCGCGCGCCGAGATGCACGCCCGCGAAATGATTGGTCCGCACGACGCGCCCGAAGGCGGCATACCGCGCGGAAAAATCCGTATCCTCCAGCCAGCCGTAGAGCGGCAGATTTTCATCGAACCGCAGATGCGGCGCCGCGTTGAGCCGAAAGGCCATGTTGCAGCCATAGGTTCCCGAGGAGTCTTTCAGCCAGGGAGTCGCGGGGCGGTAACAGGCGATCAGGGCGTCCGCCTGTTCGAAGGTGAGGCCGCCCCGGTTGATCCCGTCGGCGATGAGATGGCCGGAGGCTGCGACGATATCCGGATGCGTCGCAAACAGGCGCTCGACGCCCTCGACGAATCCGGGCGCCGGCGCGTAATCGTCATCGACGAAAACGACGATGTCGGCTTCGGCGCCGATGAGGTCGAGCGCCTGATTTCGCTGGGCGGCGAGGCCTCTTTTTGGCGCGACGACATAGCGCGCTGGGCCGAGCGCCTCTGGCGCATCCTCGGGCGCGGCGCCGACGACGAGAAGATCGCTCGGCGGGCGCCGGAGCCGCGAGAGCCGCGCGAGCGCCTGGCCGGCGATGGCAGGGCGGCCCGCCGTCGCAATGACGACGACGATTCTCATTGCAGGGCGTCCCAGTCGGCGCGCGCGGCCGCATGGACCGCCGCGATCGCGTCGAGATGGCGGTCGAGCGTAAGCGGTTCGGCCCAGTAGCGCGCATGGGCGGCGAGCGACAGGCGCCGCGCCAATTCATCATCCTTCAGCAACTCGATGCGCGCGGCGAGCGACCGCGCGTCGCCGCAGTCGAACCAGAAGCCCGTCTCGCCGTCGGCGACCGTCTCGCGCCCGGCGCAGAGATCGCTCACGATCACGGGGACGCCCTGCGCCAGCGCCTCATGGATCGTGAGCGGCTGGCCTTCGTACCAGACAGAGGGAAAGACCAGCGCCCGCGCGCGTCGCAGCGCGTCGCGCACGCCGGCGGGCGGGAGCCAGCCAAGAAAGCGCGCTTGCGGAAATTCCTTCTCCAGCGCGGCGCGCTCCGGCCCGTCGCCGACAAAGACCGGCGTCACCCCGGCGAGCCGCGCGGCCTCGCCGAAATAACGCGGCCCCTTCTCCGCCGACAGGCGCCCGACGAAGAGGAAGTCCGTCGCGCCCGCGCCGTCGGGCGGGCCGGGATCGGCGACGTCGATCGGATTGGAAATCTCGTGGAAAACCGCGCCCGGCAGATAGGGCGCCATCGCCGCGCGCTGCAATTTCGAAAGCGTGACGACATGGCGCGCGAGGCTCGTGAGGCCGCTCGCATGGCGCATGAGCGCATGACGCCCGACGCGCATCACCTTGCGCGGGTAGCCCCGCGAGTCGCAATTGTGCAGCACGCAGCGCGGCGACATCGCCATGCGTCCGCAATCGCGCCCCGCGCCGTGATCGTAGAAGCCGCCATTGGGGCAGGCGAGATAATATTCGTGCAGCGTCTCGACGACAGGCAGGCGCGCGCGCATGAGCGCGGGGCCGATCGCAGGAGACAGCGCCTTGGCCCAGCCATGCAGATGGACGATCGTTTGCTCCGGGTCGCAACCGGCAAGCAGCGCGGAAAGCCGCCGCGCCGCCGTCACATTCCACAGCCACTGCGCGCCGAAGCGCGTCAGAGACGAGGCGGAAAGAACGTCGGACTGGGCGAGCAGGGTGATGTCCACCCCCGCCTCGATCAGTCCCGGCTCGACCGGCCCCACCGCGGCGAAAAAATCGACGCGGACGCCGCGGCGCGCGAAACCGATCGCGCTGTCGATGGCGACCTTGGCCGCGCCGCCGTTGATATACGCATGGTCATTGATGACGACGAGGCGTGCGGTCACCGCGCTGCTGGACTTTTCCCGTGAAAACGACGCCTCTATCCTAGAACGCGCAGGTTACGCGAACGTGAACCTGACAGTTCGCCGCCCGAAAGGAGCGCAATGAATTTCCTCCCCCACGAAGACAGCGCCACGCGCGCGACGCTTTTGCGGGCCGCCGCCGCCGATCCCGGCGCGCTGCTTCAGGCGCTCGACGCGTCGCGCGACGGCCTCGCACAGGAGGAAGCGGCGCGTCGCCTCAGGCGCGTCGGCCCGAACGAAGTCGCGCGCGAAGCCGGCGGCGGCGCGCTGCGCGAACTCGCCCGGCATGTCTTCAATCCGCTGAACGGCTTGCTGCTGACGCTCGCCGCCGCCTCCTTCGCGCTCAGCGACCGGCGCGCGGCGATCGTCATTTCCGCCATGGTCGTGCTCAGCGTGCTTCTGGCCTTCGTGCAGGAGCATCGCTCCAACGCGGCGGCCGCGAAGCTGCGCGCCATGGTGCGGACCCACGCTTCCGTGCGGCGCCCCGGCGCGGGAGACGATCCCTTCGTCGAAACCTCGCTCGAGGCGCTCGTCCCCGGCGACATCGTGCGCCTCACCGCCGGCGACATGATCCCCGCCGACGTGCGGCTGATCGTCGCCAAGGATCTCTTCGTCAATCAATCGACGCTCACCGGCGAGTCCATGCCCGTCGAGAAATTCGCCGCCGCCGCGCCGACGCATGAGCCGTTCGAGGCGCCCTGCCTCGCTTTCATGGGCTCCAATGTGGTGAGCGGCTATGGCGAGGCCGTCGTCGTCGTCACCGGCGCGCACACCGCCTTCGGCGAGATCGCCGACAGGATCGGCGAGGAAGAGGATTCCACCGCCTTCGACGAGAGCGTGAAGAAATTCACGCTTCTGATGATCAGCTTCATGGCGGTGATGGCGCCGGCCGTGTTCTTCATTAACGGCTATTTCAAGGGCGACTGGCTGGCGGCCTTTCTCTTCGCCATCTCCGTCGCGGTGGGCCTCACGCCGGAAATGCTGCCGATGATCGTCACCGTCAATCTCGCCAAGGGCGCCATGGCGCTCTCGCGCGAGAAGGTCATCGTCAAGCGCCTCGTCGCCATCCAGAATTTCGGCGCCATGGACGTGCTCTGCACCGACAAGACGGGCACGCTCACGCAGGACCGCATCATCCTCAAGCGCCATCTCGACATCTATGGCGAGGACTTCGACCGCGTGCTGGAGTTCGCCTATCTCAACAGCCATTTTCAGTCGGGATTGCGCAACCTCCTCGATGTCGCCGTTCTCCAGCACGCCGAGATCGAGGCGCGGCTCGAGCCCCACAGAAGTTTCAGGAAAATCGACGAAATCCCCTTCGACTTCGAGAGGCGCCGGCTCTCCGTCGTGGTCGAGAGCGAAGATGGCGAACACCTGCTGATCTGCAAGGGCGCCGTCGAGGAAATCTTCGCCGTCTCTACCCGCTTCGAGACCGCGCAAACGAGCGGCGCGCTCGACGCCTCCCATCTCGAAAGCGCCCAGCGCGAGACGGCCGAACTCAACGCCGACGGCTTCCGCGTGATCGCCGTCGCCTATCGGACGGTGTCGCCGCAGCACGTCTATACGGCGGCCGACGAGCAGGACCTCATCCTGCTCGGCTATATCGCCTTCCTCGATCCGCCCAAGGAAAGCGCGGCGCGCGCCATCGCCGATCTGCGCAAGGGCGGTGTCGCCGTGAAGATCCTGACCGGCGACAATGACATCGTCACGCGCAAGGTCTGCCGGGACGTGGGCCTCGACATCGATGCGCTTCTGCTCGGCGCCGATATCGACGCCATGGACGACGCGGCGCTCGCCCGCTGCGTCTCCGCCGTCACGGTCTTCGCCAAGCTGTCGCCGCCGCAAAAGGCGCGCGTCGTCGCGGCGCTGCGCGGCAACGGCCATGTCGTCGGCTATCTGGGCGACGGCATCAATGACGGCCCCGCGCTGAAAGCGGGGGATGTCGGCATCTCGGTCGATACGGCGGTCGACATCGCGCGCGAATCCGCCGACATTATCTTGCTCGAAAAGAGCCTCTCGGTGCTGAACGACGGCGTGCTGGAAGGCCGCAAGGTCTTCGCCAATATCCTCAAATATGTGCGCATGGGCGCAAGCTCCAACTTCGGCAACATGTTCAGCGTGCTCGGCGCGAGCGTCTTCCTGCCCTTTCTGCCGATGACGCCGATCCAGATTTTGACGAACAGCCTGCTCTATGATTTTTCACAGACGGCGATCCCGACGGACAATGTGGATGAAGAGTTTCTCGCCCATCCCCGCAAATGGGACATTGGCGGCATCGCGAAATTCATGCTCTATCTCGGGCCGGTGAGCTCGATCTTCGACTATGCGACCTTCATCCTGATGCTCGTCGCCTTCAACGCCTGGGACAAGCCGCAGCTCTTTCAGACAGGCTGGTTCGTCGAGTCGCTCTTCACCCAGACGCTCATCATCCACATCATCCGCACGCGCAAGCTCCCCTTCATCGAGAGCCGCGCGAGCGCGGCGCTGATCACGACGACGATCGTCGTCTGTCTTGTCGGCGCCGTTCTTCCCTTCTCGTCCTTCGCGCCGATCTTCGGCTTCACGCCCCTGCCCGCATCCTATTGGCCGGCGGTCGGTCTTTTCCTGCTCGGCTACGCCATCCTCGCGCATCTCGCCAAGACGGCCTTTTTCCGGCAGTTCGACGATGACTGATCTCGGTCCGCAACAGGAGACCGTCGAGTTTCTCGCAAATAGCCTCGGCGCGACACGCATCATCGTGACGCATATCTCGGTCGTGATGCTCGGCGCGACGCGCGTCTACAAGCTCAAGCGCGCCGTGCGTCTGCCCTACCTCGATTTTTCGACGCCGGCGCGGCGGCTCGACATGTGCGCGCGAGAGGTTGCGCTCAACCGGCGCTTTTCGGCCGCGCTTTATCTCGGTGCGCGCCGCGTAACGCGGGAAGCCGACGGCGCGCTCGCGCTCGACGGCGCCGGCGCCTTCGTCGACGCCGTCGTGGATATGCGCCGCTTCGCCGACGACGCGCTCTTCGAGGACATGGCCCGCCGGAGCCGGCTAACGCCGGCGCTGATCGAACGCCTCGCAAGGCGCGTGGCGCAGTCCCATGACGCGGCGCCGCCCGACAGAAGCCGCGGCGGCGCGGAGGCGATCGCGCGCATCATCGACAGCATGGCCGAAAGCCTGCGGCAGGCGCCCGCGGGCGACGGCGAGGAAACCGACGCGCATCTTTCCCGCTTGCGCGGCGCGCTGGCCGAGACGGGCGCGCTGATCGACGCGCGGCGGCGCGCGGGTCTTGTGCGGCCCTGCCACGGCGATCTCAATCTGCGCAACATCTGCCTCTTCGAGGGCGAACCCACGCCCTTCGACTGCATCGAATTCTCCGACGATATTTCAACGATCGACGTTCTCTACGACATCGCCTTCCTGCTGATGGATCTTTGCCGCATGGGCCTTCCCGCCCTCGCCAATGTCGCCTTCAACCGCTATCTCGACGCGCGGCGGGAGGAAGAGGACGACGGGCTGCCGCTCCTGCCCGTCTTCATGTCGCTGCGCGCGACGATCCGCGCCCATGTCGAGGCCGCGCAGGGCCATGGCGAGACGGCGCGCGCCTTTTTCCTGTCGTCGCGCGCCCTGCTGCGTCCGAGCGCCGGCGCGGTCGTCGCCATCGGTGGCTTCAGCGGCTCCGGCAAATCGAGCGTCGCAGCGGCGCTGGCGCCGACCCTCATGCCCGCGCCGGGCGCGCGCATTTTCAACAGCGACCGCATCCGCAAGCGATTGTTCGAAGCCGCCCCCGCCGAGCGGTTGCCGGCGGCGGCCTATGAAAGCGCCGTCTCCGCGAAAGTCTATTCGGACATGTTCGCGAGCGCCGCGCGCGTCGCGGCGGCCGGATGGCCGGTCGTCGTCGACGCGGTCTTCGACCGGCCGCAGGACCGCGCGGCGATCGAGGCGGTGGCGCGAACGGCCGGCGTTCCCTTCTTCGGCTTCTGGCTCGATGTCGACCTTGGACACCGCCTCGCCCGCGTCGAGCGCCGCATCGGCGACGTGTCGGACGCGACGGCTGAGGTGCTGGAGGCGCAGATCAAAAAGGAGACGGGCGAAATCGGCTGGCGGCGGATCGAGGCGGCCGGCGAAGTTTGCGAAGTGGCGGCGGCGCTTTCCGCCTCTCTACCGGCTTCGTTACGCCGCGCGTGACCTCCTCCCCCGCCAGCGGGGGAGAGGGCTCACGGCACGAGCACCGCCGCGCCTTGCAGGCGCCCGTCGCGCAGATCGCTCAGGGCTTCGTTCGCCTGCGCCAGCGGATAGGGGACGGCGTGCATCTCGAGCGGCAGGGTCGGCGCGAGGGCGAGGAATTCGCGGGCGTCCTCGCGGGTGAGATTGGCGACGGAGAGGAGCCGGCGCTCCTCCCACAGCAGCGCATAGGGGAAGGCCGGTATGTCGCTCATATGGATGCCGCCGCAGACGACGGCGCCGCCCTTCTTCACGGCCGCGAGCGCCTGCGGGACCAGCGCGCCGACGGGAGCGAAGATCAGCACGGCGTCGAGCGGCTCCGGCGCGGGCGCGTTCGACGATTGCGCGCTCGCCGCGCCGAGCGACAAGGCGAAGGCGGCCGCCGCATCGTCGCCGGGCCGCACGAAGGCGTGCACGCGCTTGCCCTGAAGGATCGCCACCTGCGCGATGATATGCGCCGCCGCGCCGAAGCCGTAAATGCCGATCGCCTGCGCCGGGCCCGCCATCTTGAGCGAGCGCCAGCCGATGAGCCCCGCGCAGAGCAGCGGCGCCAGCGTCGCGGCGTCGGCCCCCTCGGGCAGCGGAAAACTGAAGGACGCGTCAGCGAGCGTATGCGTGGCGTAGCCGCCGTCGCGCGTGTAGCCGGTGAAGAGCGGATCGTCGCAGAGATTTTCGCGCGCGCTGGCGCAATAGGGGCAATGGCCGCAGGCGTGGCCGAGCCAGGGCACGCCGACGCGGCTCCCGAGCGCAACGCCCGTCACGCCCGGCCCGACCGCCGCGACCCGGCCGACGATCTCGTGGCCGGGGATGATCGGAAGCTTCGGCCGCGTCAGCTCGCCGTCGACGACGTGAAGATCGGTTCGGCAGACGCCGCAGGCCTCGATGCGCAGCAGCAGCTCGCCGGCGCCGGGCGCAGGAAGCGGGCGCTCCTCCATCGCGAGCGGCGTTCCGGGTTCCCGCAGCACCATGGCGGACATCGTCTCGGGCATCTACCCCTCCCCGGCGTCTCCCTGAGGCGCCAGCCGCTTGCTCAGGAAAATCCGCTGGCCGCCCGGCGGAAAATCGGCGATTTCCCCCACCTGCGAGAAGCCGCGCCGCAGATAGAAGGCGGCGACGCGCAAGTCGAAGGTGTCGATATAGGCCCCGATGGCGCCGCGGTCGCAAGCGGCGCGCTCGGCCGCTTCGATCAGCCGCGACGCCAGACCCTCGCGCCGGCGAGCGGGCGCGACCCACAGATGCCTTATATAAAGCCAGCGCCAATGGGTAAGCCCGTTGAGCCCGGCGACGAGCGCGCCAGCCCCGTCGCGCATGACGAGGGAGAGAGGCGCCTCCTCGCGCGGGCCGTAGCGCGCCGCGATCTCCGCCCCGAGGCGGGCGGCGACCTCGGCTGATTCCACAGCCTCCATCTCGAGGCCCGGCTTTTCCATGGCAGAGTTTCTGCTACACATCGCGACCGTGAAACCCGCTTCGCTCCTGCTCCTATTTTGCGCCTCGCTCGCGGCCGCCGCAACGGCGCGCGGGGAGGAGACGTGCGGGCCGGCGGCCGTCTCGTCGGGCGCGCAGATTACGGAATACACGCCGGTCTTCGAGAGCTGCGCAAGAGGCGAGGCGACGCGGCTCGCCACCCGCCGGATGCGGATCGACGGCGACGCGCTGCTGCTGACAGTCGATCCGCAAAGCCTCGCCACCGCGCTCGAACCCGCCGCCTGCTGGCGCTGCGTCGAGACGAGCGACGCGGACCAAGCCGAAACGCGCTTCATGAAGGCCGTGCGCCCGCCGGCCGACCCTGACCGGCCGCCGACGCTGGTCAACGCCGGGCACGTTCACGGGCAAGGCGCGGGCTCCTATGTGACGGGCGACCTCTGCCCGAGCCAGAAGCCGCTCGACCGCGCCTTCATCGAGGAGGTGGCGGCGCAGGGGCCGGGGACGCCGATCACGCTCGCCGTCTCCGGCGGCTGGATCGCCCATCACGCCGCGGATTTCGCCTGGCTTCAGGACAAGCGCCGCTCCGGCGCGCTCGATATCGCCTGGGCCAACCATTCCTATACGCACCCTTACGTGCGCGGGCGCGCGGATGCGCAAAACTATCTGCTGCGCCCCGGCGTGGACCTCGACGCCGAGATTTTCGAGACCGAGAAGCTTCTCATCAGCCATGGCGAGACGCCCTCCGTCTTCTTCCGCTTCCCCGGCCTCGTCTCGGACAGCGCCCTGCTGGAGAGGCTCGAGTCGCGCCATCTCGTGGCGCTCGGGGCGGACAGCTGGCTCGCACTCGGCCCGCCGCCGCGCGCCGGCTCCATCGTGCTGGTGCATCCCAACGGCAACGAGCCGGGCGGATTGCAGATCTTCTCGCGCTTGCTCAAGAGCGGGCGGATGCCGAAGCCGTTCCGGGCGATCAACGAGGCGCCGTGAGGCGCCCGCGCCGCCCGCGCCCCTTTGGCTTACATTGACAAGGGTTGCCCCTCCCCTTATCTGTCCGGCGGAAATGCCGCGTCGGCCTGAACGCCCGGAGTCCCGGACGCTGTCGCAAGCGGTTGCTTTTCCAAAGCATTTGCGACGCTCCGCTTTGGCCGCCCCTCGACTTGGCGCAGGCTCTCGCGGCGCGCCATCGAGAAAGGTTCGCGGGAATGCTCGGCGCCCTCGCCAAGAAGATTTTCGGCACGGCCAATGACCGCCGCCTCAAGACCTATGCGCCGAAAGTCAAGGCCATCAATGCGCTGGAGCCGCAGGTCGCGGCCCTGACCGATGACGAGCTGCGCGCCCGCACGGTCCAGTTCCGCGAGCAGCTCGCGGCTGGCGCGAGCCTCGACGACCTTCTCGTCCCGGCTTTCGCGACCGTCCGCGAGGCGGCCAAGCGCACGCTCGGCCAGCGCCATTTCGACGTGCAGCTCATCGGCGGCATGGTGCTGCACGAAGGCGCCATCGCCGAGATGCGCACCGGCGAAGGCAAGACCCTCGTCGCCACCCTCGCCGTCTATCTCAATGCGCTCGCCGGCAAGGGCGTGCATGTCGTCACGGTCAACGACTATCTGGCCAAGCGCGACAGCGAATGGATGGGCCAGATATACCGCTTCCTCGGCATGTCCGTCGGCTGCGTGGTGCACGACATCAGCGACGAGGAGCGCTCCGCGGCCTATGCGAGCGACATCACCTACGGCACGAACAACGAATTCGGCTTCGACTATCTGCGCGACAACATGAAATATGAGTTCGCGCAGATGGTTCAGCGCGGGCACAATTTCGCGATCGTCGACGAGGTGGACTCGATCCTCATCGACGAGGCGCGCACGCCGCTCATCATCTCCGGCGCCGTCGACGACAAGTCGGACCTCTACAATACGATCGACCGGCTCATTCCCAAGCTCTTGAAGGAAGACTTCGAGCTCGACGAGAAGCAGCGCACCATCCACCTCACTGACGCCGGCAACGAGCATATGGAGGAGCTGCTCATCGAGGTCGGCGCGCTGACCGACGGCGCCCTCTACGAAGCGCACAACGTCACCCTCGTCCATCACGTCAATCAGGCGCTGCGCGCCCACAAGCTCTTCCAGAAGGACAAGGACTATATCGTCCGCAAGGGCGAGGTGGTCATCATCGACGAATTCACCGGCCGCATGATGCCGGGGCGCCGCTATTCGGAAGGCCTGCATCAGGCGCTCGAGGCGAAGGAGCGGGTGCAGGTCCAGCCCGAGAACGTCACCCTCGCCTCGATCACCTTCCAGAATTATTTCCGCCTCTACGACAAGCTCGCCGGCATGACCGGCACGGCGGCGACCGAGGCGAATGAATTCGCCGAGATCTACAAACTCGACGTCGTCGAAATCCCGACGAACCGCCCGGTGCAGCGCCGGGACGACGACGACGAAGTCTATCGCACGGCGAAGGAAAAGCTCGGCGCGATCCTCGAGGAGATCAAGGACGCGAACTCGAGGATGCAGCCGCTCCTCGTCGGCACCACCTCGATCGAGAAATCGGAACAGCTCGCGGAATTCCTGATCCAGCAGGGCTACACGATGATCGACTTCGCCGATCCCAAGGGATTGTCGGGGCTCTATGCGGCGGCGCGCTCCGGCGAGCCCTCGAAGATGTTCGCAGTGCTCAACGCGCGCTTCCACGAGCAGGAAGCCTATATCGTCGCCGAAGCCGGCGTTCCCGGCGCGATCACGATTGCGACGAACATGGCTGGCCGCGGCACCGACATTCAGCTCGGCGGCAATGTCGAGATGCGCGTCGCGCAGGAATGCGCCGATCTCGAGGGCGCCGAGCGGGCGGCGAAGGAAGCCGAAATCCGCGCCGAAATCGCCGACTTCAAGGAGCGGGCGCTGGCCGCCGGCGGCCTTTACATCATCGGCACGGAACGCCACGAGAGCCGCCGCATCGACAACCAGCTGCGCGGCCGCTCGGGCCGCCAGGGCGATCCCGGACGCTCCAAGTTCTTCCTGTCCCTTCAGGACGATCTGATGCGCATCTTCGGCTCCGAGCGCATGGACAGCATGCTCGTGAAGCTCGGGCTGCAGGAGGGCGAGGCGATCGTCCATCCCTGGATCAACAAGGCGATCGAGAAGGCGCAGCACAAGGTCGAGGCGCGCAACTTCGACATCCGCAAGAACATCCTCAAATTCGACAACGTCATGAACGACCAGCGCAAGGTCATCTTCGAGCGCCGGCGCGAGATCATGGGCGAGGAGAGCGTCGAGGAGCAGGTCGGCGACATGCGCGCCGAGGTCGTGGACAATCTCGTCTCGCGCCATATTCCGCACGACGCCTATGCCGAGGCCTGGGACGTTGAGGGGCTCGCAGAGGATGTGCGCGCCAAGCTCAACGTCGACGCCCCTGTCGTGGACTGGGCGAAGGAAGAGGGTATCGCCGACGAGGAGATCAAGGACCGGCTGCTCGAAGCCGCCGACGCGGCCTATGCCGAGCGCGTGGAGCGCAACACGCCGCCGCTGATGCGCATGATCGAGAAACAGGTGGTCCTGCAGTCGCTCGATACGCTGTGGCGCGAGCATCTCGTGGCGCTCGACCATCTGCGTCAGGTCATCGGCTGGCGCGGCATGGCCCAGCGCGACCCGCTCAACGAATACAAGTCCGAGGCGCTGGAGCTGTTCCGCAGCCTGATGAGCCACTGGGACGAATCCGTCACGGCGCAGCTCATGCGCGTCGAGGTGAGCTTCGAGGCGCCGCCCTCCGCGCCGCCGGAACTGCCCCCGATGGAAATGTCCCACCCCAGCCCGGTCACGCTGTCCTCGACGGCGAGCGTCGAGCAGACCGCGCTCGAGGATTTGAACGCCCGTCTCGCCAGCATGGACCTTTCCACGCAGGCGCTCGCCCCGGCGCCGGCGCGCGATCCGTCCGATCAGGCGACCTGGGGCAAGGTCGGCCGCAACGAGCCCTGCCCCTGCGGCTCGGGCAAGAAATACAAGCATTGTCACGGCAAGCTCGGAGAAGCTTAAACAACAATGACTTAACCGCCGTTGGCGGTTATGCAAAGTTATGCAAAAACGCCAAAGCACTGCATATCTTTAAGTAGATATGCGGTGCTTTTTCACAAAAGCGTGGCATCTTCCAATGACAACCAACAAGTCAACAAACAGAACAACTATTTCATGCAGTCATTGACAAGACTAGCACTGCCACGACGGCTGCAGTCATTGATACCAACTCTATCCATGTTCGGGACGGCGTTAATATATTCAAACGCGCTGGTACACAGTCAAATTGAGCGCATCTCCAAATACATATCTGCCTATATTGCAAACAAAACCATGTTACTACTCCATCCGTGCCAGACATCCAGAGCACCGAAGATTCGACACCGTTACCGACGCCTATTCAATTTCCGTTATATCAGCTGCCAGCATGTAGCCTCGTCCATTCGAGTTAAAAATTAGCTTGCCGTTGGTTGAATGCCGTTCCAGTTTGCGCCTTAGTCTGCTGACCTGCATGCGGAGCCTGGGTGAATTACTCGCGCCTCGAATATTATACAATTGTTTTTGAAGATCACGTGGCGACACATAAGCATTAACGTTTTTAATCAGACGCTGCAGCAACATGAGCTCTAATCCGGTAAAATTTATAGCAACGCCGTCTTTGGTCCTGAAATTAATTCCATCCCCGTCGTAGATTATGCCTGCAAATGCGTGCACCTTTCGCCCATTCTCTGCGCTCCCATCAAGTTGGTGATTGGCGTATTGTATTTGTCCAGTCCGATCCCTGCTCGGCGCCGAATTATTGTTTAAAATCCGTAGATGTCGCCTGAAGTTTGCATGGAGATGCGCAAGCAGCATTCTTGTTCTGCATGGCACTTTGATGTAATCATCAGCGCCGACTTCAAGAGCCAATATTTCTTCTGTTTCGTCTTCCGCGGCTGAGATGGCGATGATAGTCGCATCAGTTAATTCGCGCATTTTCCTCAAAATCTCAAGTTCGTCGCAACCCTCAATGTCGAGGTTGAGAATTATTATGTCTGGATCTTTTTCAGCTATAAAACGCAAATCTTCGGAGCCAGATGCTGTTGCATTGACTTCATACCCATGCTTTATGAGGCTCGACTGAACTTTCGCGCCAAAAGTAGAACCGCATTCCGCCAACAAAATGCTTTTCCGATTAAGGTCGCTTGCTGTGAGTATTTTGACCGATGGGCTTACCGCAGGCATTTCTATTTCCACTAAAAATGGGCGTCTTTCAAAGAACGCAACTTTGAACAACTGTGTGTAACATAATTTCGCCTTACACGCTAGAGCCAGTAACAGCGCCATTTTCGCGCCAGTCGCATCCACCTCTTTATTGAAACAAAGATAGACCACGACCAGCTATGTTTAACAGAACACAGACTTCAACTTCCGACATCTACCTGAGCGCAAAACAGCGATGCATATCGTAGCTATGGCGACAAAACAGCTGCCCATCATAAAGTCATGATTTTAGGTGAGATCTTATGCAGATAGCCCAAAAATCTCCCTACTCCAGCCGCATCAATGTCGTGTTACACGGCATGTGAAGCTGCACGTTAACCACAACATCTCCTCTACAGCGATCCGACAGCCGCTCTCGTCACATTGGCAGTCAATGCATCTCTGCGTGGTTGATCTGCCGCCATGTCGCGCCAACGCCGCTAATATGATAGGGTGCAACCGAGACTATCGCGCACGATCTATGAGGCGGCGCAGTTGAAGAGCTATGCAAATCGTGACAGCTAATTCATGCGCCTGATGGCGGGAAACGGGTCCGCAGCGCCGGCGAAGGCGCGAGAAGCCGCCACGACGGACGACGGCGCCACGGAGGATCTGGACGCCGCCGTCCACCGCATCCTGCGGGAGAGCAACGGGCTTTTCCATCTTCACGTCGTCGACTTCATGGCCGCGCATCTCGCCGACTGCTGCGCGGTCTTCAGCGATCTGCACGAGATGCAAGTCTTCACCGTGGTCGCGCAGCGCTATTTGCGGGACCGGGTTTCCCACGAGAACGGCGGCGCGCCGGAGCGGCGGGCCGTTTCGGCGAGCCGCATCGCCGCCCAGACCGGCATGTCGCGCGAAACGGTGCGGCGCAAGCTCGTCGCCCTCGAGGCGCGCGGCTGGATCGAGAAGACCGAGCGCGCGACCTGGCGCATGGCCATCTCCAACGGCCATGTGGACGTAGCGTCCAGCCTCGAGGATTTCACCAAGCGTGAGATACGCCGCATCGTCAGGCTCGGCCGGGCGATCCGGCCGCTGATCTAGGCGCAAGGTTTCCCCACGATTTCTCGTGGAAAAGACGCCCGATTGGTAATAAGAGTGCCGCGCGGCGAGCGCCCGCTACTTCATGCGAAGGACGGCGATTCATCCCGCCGGGCTCGCGCCGCCCGCCCCGGCCGTTCAAACCGCCGCCAACGCCGCCCGTCTCCGATGCGGCGAGTCAACCGGCGCCTCGACAGGAGCTTCGCGTGTCGTCCATCGATTTTTCCAAGGTCGTCGTCGCTCAGGGCGGCGGTCCCACCGCCGTGATCAACCAGTCGCTGGTCGGCGCCGTTCTCGAATCCCGCAAGTTCCGCGAAGTCGAGCGCGTTTACGGCGCCTTCCACGGCGTGCGCGGCATCGTCAACGAGGAGTTCGTGGACCTCACCCAGGAGACCACGCACAATCTGGAGCTCGTGGCCTGCACCCCCTCCTCGGCGCTCGGCTCCACCCGCGACAAGCCCGATCTGAAATACTGCCAGGAAATCTTCAAGGTGCTGCGCGCCCATGGCGTCGGCTGCTTCTTCTACATCGGTGGCAATGATTCGTCGGACACCGTCCGCATCGTCTCGGAGGAGGCCCGCAACGCCAATTATCCGCTGCGGGCCGTCCATATCCCCAAGACCATCGACAACGACCTGATGGTCAATGACCACACGCCGGGCTTCCCCTCGGCCGCGCGCTGGGTGGCGCAGGCCTTCGCCGGCGCCAATCTCGACAATTGGGCGCTGCCGGGCGTCTATATCGCGGTCGTCATGGGCCGGCACGCCGGCTTCCTCACCGCCGCCTCGGCGCTCGGCAAGAAGTTCCCCGACGACGGCCCCCATCTCATCTATCTCCCCGAACGCGCCTTCAGCATCGACAAGTTCCTGGCCGACGTGAAGGCGACCATGGACAAATACGGCCGCTGCGTCGTCGCCGTGTCCGAAGGCATAAGCGACGAAAAGCATGTGCCGATCGCCGAAAAGCTCGCCAAAAAGGTGGAGCGCGACGCCCATGGCAACGTCCATCTCGGTGGCGGCGCGCTGGCGGACGAACTGACCCAGCTCGTCAAGGAAAAGCTCGGCTTCAAGCGCGTCCGGGCGGATACTTTCGGCTATGTCCAGCGCAGCTTCGTGGGCTGCGTCTCGGACGTGGACCAGCGCGAGGCCCGCGAAGTGGGCGAGAAGGCCGTCCAATATGCGCTTTGGGGAGATCGCGACGGCTCCGTGACGATCCACCGCACGGGCTTTTATTCGGTCGACTATCAGCTCACGCCCCTTGAACAAATCGCGGCGAAAACAAAAGTCATGCCCGATGAATTCATCAGCCCGTGCGGCACGGACGTAACGGACGCTTTCAGAATGTATCTGCGGCCGCTTCTGGGGAGCGGCATGCCGGACGCCTTCCGGCTGCGCCTCAACCGGGTGCCGAAGATTCTTGGCTGACCGGGCGCGCCCGGAAAACGGCCGCCCGGCGGGGTTTCGAGCTTGCGCTCGCCGCCAGATTGCGGAAAGGTTGCAAATTCGGGCGGGCCTAAAATAGACTAGGCGCTTGCGCGGGGGAGCGAGCGGCCCGCGCGGGGTTTTGGGCGCGCCCCGGCGGGGCCGCCCATTTCGGACCGGCAGGGGTGGGGGAACGTCGAGGGGCGCTTTCCACCTTTTGTTAGGCCCAAGCCGGTATCACATGTTTGGATCGATTCGCCCGGCGGATTGATTCATCAGGAGAAAATCATGAGCAAAGTCGGCGGCGGCGATTCCAAGAATACGCTTTACTGCTCGTTTTGCGGCAAGAGCCAGCACGAAGTTCGCAAGCTGATCGCCGGCCCCACGGTCTTCATTTGCGACGAATGCGTCGAACTCTGCATGGACATCATCCGCGAGGAGAACAAATCCTCGCTGGTCAAGCAGCGCGACGGCATTCCCACTCCGCGCGAAATCTGCAAGGTCCTCGACGACTATGTCATCGGCCAGGCGCAGGCGAAGCGCGTGCTCTCGGTCGCGGTCCACAACCATTACAAGCGCCTCAACCACGCGACCAAGCACGGGGACGTGGAGCTCGCCAAGTCGAACATCCTGCTGATCGGCCCCACGGGCGTCGGCAAGACCATGCTGGCCCAGACGTTGGCCCGCATTCTGGACGTGCCCTTCACCATGGCCGACGCCACGACCCTCACCGAGGCGGGCTATGTCGGCGAGGATGTGGAAAACATCATCCTGAAGCTGCTCCAGGCCTCCGACTACAATGTCGAGCGCGCCCAGCGCGGCATCGTCTATGTCGACGAGATCGACAAAATTTCGCGCAAGAGCGACAATCCTTCGATCACCCGCGACGTGTCGGGCGAGGGCGTGCAGCAGGCGCTGCTCAAGATCATGGAAGGCACAGTGGCCTCCGTACCGCCGCAGGGCGGCCGCAAGCACCCCCAGCAGGAGTTTCTGCAGGTCGACACGACCAACATCCTCTTCATTTGCGGCGGCGCCTTCGCCGGGCTCGAGAAGATCATTTCCGCGCGGGGACGGTCGACTTCGATCGGCTTCGGCGCCAATGTCCAGGCTCCCGACGAGCGCCGCACGGGCGACATCTTCCGCCAGGTGCAGCCCGAAGATCTGTTGAAATTCGGCCTCATCCCCGAGTTCGTCGGCCGTCTGCCGGTGATCGCGACGCTCGAGGACCTCGACGAAGAGGCTCTGAAGAAGATCCTCACCGAGCCCAAGAACGCGCTGGTCAAGCAGTATCAGCGCCTCTTCGAGATGGAGAATGTCGAGCTGACGTTCCAGGACGACGCACTCTCCTCCGTCGCCCGCAAGGCGATCGAGCGCCACACCGGCGCGCGCGGCCTGCGCTCCATCATGGAGGGCATCCTGCTCGACACCATGTTCGAATTGCCCGGCCTCGAGGGCGTCGAGCAGGTGGTGATCGGGCCGGAAGTCGTGGAAGGCAAGGCGCGGCCGTTGTACATCTACGCCGAGCGCAACGAAAAAAGCGGCGCGAGCGCGTAAAGTCGCGCGCGCCGCGGCGATTTCAGACGAACAGGCCGCGATTTGCGGCCAATCGCCGTCCTTGAATCAGTTGTTCGCGTATCCCATTTCCTGCGTTAACGGGGCCGTTTGGGCTTGAACGCCGCAGCCTCATCGATGGCGCATGGACGAAAGAGCGAACGTCCAGGCGGCCAGGGTCTGACTAGGGATCGCCGGTCGAATTTGACGGCCTACGTCTTGCTAGTTTCGACGCATACTGATCGCTCGCTTTTTCGCATCGCCGCCGAGCGGGGTGCGCAGACGAAAGCAGGACACGAAGATGAGTAACGAAAAGCGCGAAGCCATTACGCCGGGGTCGGTCGAAAGCTATCCCGTCCTTCCCCTGCGCGACATCGTCGTGTTTCCGCACATGATCGTGCCGCTCTTCGTCGCGCGGGAGAAGTCGATCCGCGCGCTCGAGGAAGTCACCAAGAGCGACCGTCTGATTCTTCTCGCCACACAGAAGAACGCCGGCGACGACGATCCGGCGACGGACGCCATCTATTCCATCGGCACGCTCGCCTCCGTGCTCCAGCTTCTCAAGCTGCCCGACGGCACCGTCAAGGTGCTGGTCGAGGGCGTGGCCCGCGCCGCCGTGCGCGATTACACGCGCGCCGATGATTTCTATGAGGCGGAAGCCGAGGCGCTCGCCGACGACGCCGGCTCGCCGGTCGAGGTCGAGGCGCTGGGTCGCTCGGTCGTTTCGGAATTCGAAAGCTATGTGAAGCTCAACAAGCGGGTCTCCTCGGAGATCGTCGGCGCGGTGACGCAGATCGACGACCCCTCGAAGCTCGCCGACACGGTCGCCTCGCATCTCTCGGTCAAGATCCCCGACAAGCAGGACGTTCTGGAGACGCTGAACGTCGCCAGGCGGCTGGAGAAGTGCCTGTCGCTGATGGAGAGCGAAATCTCGGTCCTTCAGGTCGAGAAGCGCATCCGCACGCGCGTCAAGCGCCAGATGGAGAAGACCCAGCGCGAGTACTATCTCAACGAGCAGATGAAGGCGATCCAGAAGGAGCTGGGCGACGAGGACGGCAAGGACGATCTCGCCGAGCTCGAGGAGCGCATCAAGAACACCAAGCTGTCGAAGGAGGCCCGCGACAAGGCGGTCGCCGAGTTCAAGAAGCTGCGGCAGATGTCGCCCATGTCGGCGGAAGCGACCGTCGTGCGCAACTACCTCGACTGGATTCTCTCGATCCCGTGGGGCAAGCGCTCGCGGGTGAAGCGCGATCTCCAGCAGGCCGAGGAGGTGCTCGACGCCGAGCATTTCGGCCTGGAGAAGGTCAAGGAGCGCATCCTCGAATATCTCGCCGTGCAGAGCCGCGCCAACAAGCTCACCGGCCCGATCCTGTGCCTCGTCGGCCCGCCCGGCGTCGGTAAGACCTCGCTCGGCAAGTCGATCGCAAAGGCGACGGGCCGTGAGTTCGTGCGCATGTCCTTGGGCGGCGTGCGCGACGAGGCCGAGATCCGTGGCCACCGGCGCACCTATATCGGCTCGATGCCCGGCAAGATCATCCAGTCGATGCGCAAGGCGAAGTCGTCGAACCCGCTCTTCCTGCTCGACGAGATCGACAAGATGGGCATGGACTTCCGCGGCGACCCCTCCTCCGCGCTGCTGGAGGTTCTGGACCCCGAGCAGAACCAGACCTTCAACGACCATTACCTCGAGGTCGATTACGACCTGTCGAATGTGATGTTCGTCACGACGGCCAACACGCTCAACATTCCGGCGCCTCTGATGGACCGCATGGAGATCATCCGCATCGCCGGCTACACCGAGGCCGAGAAGCTGGAGATCGCCCGCAAGCATCTGATCCCCAGCGCCGTCCACAAGCACGGGCTCGCGCCCGAGGAATGGATGGTGACCGAGGACGGACTGCTCGAACTCATCCGGCGCTACACCCGCGAGGCGGGCGTGCGCAATCTGGAGCGCGAGGTCTCCAATCTCGCCCGCAAGGCGGTCAAGGAGATCCTGCTCAAGAAGACCGAGAAGATCGTCGTCACCGCCGAGAACATCTCCGACTATCTCGGCGTGCCGAAGTTCCGCTTCGGCCAGGCCGAGCTCGAGGATCAGGTGGGCGTCGTCACCGGCCTCGCCTGGACGGAGGTCGGCGGCGAGCTGCTGACGATCGAAGGCGTGATGATGCCCGGCAAGGGCAAGATGACGGTCACGGGCAATCTGCGCGACGTGATGAAGGAGTCGATCTCCGCGGCCGCGTCCTATGTGCGCTCGCGGGCGGTGGATTTCGGCGTCGAGCCGCCGCTCTTCGACCGCCGCGACATCCATGTGCACGTGCCGGAAGGCGCGACGCCGAAGGACGGTCCCTCGGCGGGCGTGGCCATGGCGACCGCGATCGTCTCGATCGTCACCGGCATTCCGGTGCGCAAGGACATCGCCATGACCGGCGAGATCACGCTGCGCGGCCGCGTGCTGCCGATCGGCGGCCTGAAGGAGAAGCTGCTCGCGGCGCTGCGCGGCGGCATCAAGAAGGTGCTGATCCCGGAGGAGAACGCCAAGGACCTCGCCGAGATCCCAGACGCCGTGAAGAACGGCCTCGAAATCGTGCCGGTGGCGCGCATGGAGGAAGTGCTCCAGCACGCCCTCGTCTCCCAGCCGACGCCGATCGTCTGGGAAGAGGACGCCTCCGCCCTCTCCAAGCGGACCGCCGCCCTGGCCGAGGACGACACGGGCGTCCGCGCCCACTGAGGCAAGCGGCCGCAGGCCAGAAGAGCCCCGTCCGTCGGACGGGGCTTTTTCGCGCGCGCGCGCGGCGGAAAATCCTCGGGAACGTCATATTTTCGCAGCTTTTTCGCAGCGCACCCGGCGATTTCCCCCGGTTTTCCGGCATTTTTTGAAGGGCGGGGCGGTGAACGCCTTGCTTTTCCTTGAATTCAGCACCAACACTCGCCGTCGCTGCGCGCCGACGATTCGAGATTGCCGGTTGAAAAGCGTTTGATCGCCGGCCTCCCAGCGCGTCAATAAAAGGAATAGGCCATGAACAAGTTGGAACTGGTCGAGCATGTCGCGGCCGAGACGGAGACGTCCAAGGCGGCGGCTGCGGCGGCTGTCGACGCCGTCCTCGAGGGCATCACCAATGCGCTCAAGAACGGCGACGAAGTGCGCCTCGTCGGCTTTGGCACCTTTTCTGTCAAGGAGCGCGCTGCCGGCAAGGGCCGCAATCCTGCGACCGGCGACGAAATCGATATTCCGGCCTCGAAGAGCGCCCGCTTCAAGCCCGGCGCCGCGCTGAAGGGCGAGCTGAACAAGTAGAAAGACCACGGCTTTCGTTTTACGGGCACGGCCGCCGGGCGATCTCGGCGGCCGTTCCGCCGTCAGCGGCGCTTCGGCGCTCGCCATATGGGCGCTTCAGCGCTTTCCATAAGGGCGCTTCGGCGCTTGCCATTGGCGCTCGCCCTCTTTAAAACCCTGCCGCCGCCTCGTCGAAGCGCAGCCGCCCGCATGGTCGCGCGGGCGGGAGAGAAAGGCCGCCGGCCTTTCAGATTCATTGCTTCGACGAAGCGCGCCGGGCGGTTAGCTCAGCTGGTAGAGCATCTCGTTTACACCGAGAATGTCGGGAGTTCGAACCTCTCACCGCCCACCATCGACATCCGACGCTTGCTTCTAGCGCGGCGCTTTCCGCCGAAGCGGGAGCCGGTTCGGCGGTAGACAGCGCGACGGAACAATAAGCTGGAGCCTCGGAAAAGACTCTAGCAGACCCGCTCGAAGTCCCAGTCCCGATCATTGTAGACATAGCACGGATCGCCCCCGTAGGTGCGCACCCCGTCGCTCCAATAGCCATAGGTCGCGCCCAGCAGCGCGGCGCCGAAGGCCGCGGCGGAGGATGCGCCCGCGGCGGACACCTGTGGGCCCCCGCCGAGATAGGCTTGTCGATAACCGGCGACATAGCCATTCCGGTATCCGACATGGAAGCCGCGATGGTAGGCGTTTTTGCCATGCGCGGCGCCGGCGCGCGCCGCCGCTTCGGGGAGCGGCGCGGCGATGGCCGCGAGGAGCGCCGTCGCCTGCAAGATTTTTTTGAGCATAGCTTTCTCCCGCCACAGGCCATTTTGCAAAAACATGGCTCTTTTCAAGGGGGGCTGTCCAGCCCCCCGGAAGGGGAGCGCCGGGCTGTCGGGCGGAAGATCGTCGGCCATCGTCCCGGAGGCTCCGGATGGCTTGACGCGCCCGCTCGAGGCCCGTAGCGCTGCGGGGGTTGGTCGGTTGCGCGAAACTGCGGTAAAGAGCGCCCGCTTTTCGCGGCGCCGTGCGAAAGTCCTTTGCCGCGCGCAGACGAGCAATTAGGCTTGAGATCCGTTCGGATTCACGAGGCGTCCGCAATCATGACGAGACTGAGGTTCCTGGCTCTGTGCGCATTCGGCCTTCTGGCTCAGGCGGGCCTCGTCGCCGCTCCCGCGCGGGCCGAGGAAATGAGCTTCCGCCTGGTCGGCGCCACTGGCGGAAATTGCGGCGCGCGCTGCCCGCAGATGATCGCCGCGCAGGGCGAGATCGGGGAAGGGACGCCGGACGCCTTCGTGAACTTCGTGCGCGAGAATGTCGGCTCGGGAAATCTGCACGGCATTCTGCTTCTCGACTCGCCCGGCGGCAAGGTCGTGGCCTCCATGGAGCTCGGCCAGGCGCTCCGCCGGCTCGGCATGGCGGTGATCGTGGCGCGCCCGGCGGCGCAGTCGGGGGATTCCGTGGCGCTCGTCTCGGGGCGCTGCTACTCCGCCTGCGTCTATGCGCTGATGGGCGGCAAGCGGCGGGTGATTCCGCCCGAAAGCCGCGTTGGCATTCACCGCATGTTCAATTATTCCACGAGCTTCGATTTTTCCGAGGGTCTCGTGAAGGAACGCAATTACGACGACGGCGGCATGCGCGAGATGCTCTCGCATTACGCCAGCGGCATGGGGGTTTCCCCGGAACTCGTCAATCTCGCGGAACGCACCTCGCCGGATCAGCTCTACATGCTGAGCGGCAAGGACATCGCGCGCTGGCGGCTCGGGTCGCGCAAGCTCTAAGAGAAGCGCAGCAAAAAACGAGAGAACAGAAGCAGGGCTGGACATGAAACATATTCTCGATGGCCTCGAACAGCGCCGCGCCTCGGCGCGCCTCGGCGGCGGCCACAAGCGCATCGACGCACAGCACGCGCGCGGCAAGCTCACGGCGCGCGAGCGCATCGAACTTCTCCTCGACCAGGGCTCCTTCGAGGAGTTCGACATGTTCGTGACGCATCGCTGCACGGACTTCGGCATGGATCAGGGCGAGAAGACCTCGGGCGACGGCGTCGTCACCGGCTGGGGGACGGTCAACGGCCGCGCGGTCTTCGTCTTCGCCAAGGACTTCACCGTCTTCGGCGGCTCTCTATCCGAGACGCATGCGCAGAAGATCATCAAGCTTCAGGACATGGCGCTGAAGAATCGCGCGCCGATCATCGGCATCTTCGACGCCGGCGGCGCGCGCATCCAGGAGGGCGTCGCGGCGCTCGGCGGCTATGGCGAGGTGTTCCAGCGCAATGTGCTGTCGTCCGGGGTCATTCCGCAGATTTCCGTGATCATGGGCCCCTGCGCCGGCGGCGACGTCTATTCGCCCTCGATGACCGATTTCATCTTCATGGTCCGCGACACGAGCTACATGTTCGTCACCGGCCCGGACGTGGTGAAGACCGTCACCAATGAAACCGTGACGGCGGAGGAACTCGGCGGCGCCTCGGTGCACACGACCAAGAGCTCCATCGCCGACCGCGCCTATGACAATGACGTCGAGGCGCTCCTCCAGATGCGCCGGCTCATCGACTTCCTGCCCTCCTCCAACACGGAGGAGCCGCCGGAGTGGCCGAGCTTCGACGACGTCGACCGTCTCGACACGTCCCTCGATAGGCTCATCCCGGACAATCCGAACAAGCCCTATGACATGAAGGAGCTGATCTCGAAGATCGTCGACGAGGGCGACTTCTTCGAGATTCAGGAGGCGCACGCCAGAAACATCGTCGTCGGCTTCGGCCGCGTCGAGGGCCGCACGGTCGGCTTCGTCGCAAATCAGCCGATGGTGCTCGCGGGCGTTCTCGACATCGACGCCTCCAAGAAGGCGGCGCGTTTCGTTCGCTTCTGCGACTGCTTCAACATCCCGATCGTCACGCTCGTCGACGTTCCGGGCTTCCTGCCGGGCACGGCGCAGGAATATGGCGGCCTCATCAAGCACGGCGCCAAGCTGCTCTTCGCCTATGCGGAAGCGACCGTGCCGAAAGTGACGGTCATCACCCGCAAGGCTTTCGGCGGCGCCTATGACGTCATGAGCTCCAAACATCTGCGCGGCGATGTGAACTACGCCTGGCCGACGGCGCAGATCGCCGTGATGGGCGCCAAGGGCGCCGTCGAGATCATCTTCCGCGCCGACCTCGGCGACCCGGAGAAGATCGCGCAGCGCACGAAGGAATATGAGGACCGCTTCCTCTCGCCCTTCGTCGCGGCGGAGCGCGGCTATATCGACGAAGTGATCATGCCGCATTCGACGCGTCGGCGAATCGCGCGCGCGCTGGCGCTGTTGCGTCACAAGGAGCTGGAGAATCCCTGGAAGAAGCACGACAACATTCCGCTGTGACGGCGAGTTGTCACAACTTCTGGTAAGTTGAATTGGCGCGGCCTATCGCCGCGCCATTTTCATTTTGTGCCCTTTTGGAACGGCGTCCTGCTACCCTGCCCAAACGCCGGGCGCCCTTTTCGAAATTTCGACAGACTGCTCGATTTTCGGATGACAGACTTTCGGTTTTGGCATAATGTCCCCCTCGCCAAGTTGGTTGGGTAAGCCTAAGCGTTTAAAGCGTTTAGCTTTCTGTTCCCAGCAACGGTCCAAGTCGGGGAGGACGCCGGAGAAAACGCAGCTTGCGAGGGTTCGAGAGACGAGCCGAGGCAAGCGGTTATCGGAGCGCAAAGACTTCGAGGCCAGGCGTGGATTCCGGTTAAAGGACAGGGTGCCAAAGAGTGGGGTGCGGCCCGGCCGTCCCCGCTCTTTGTGTTTGAGGGGGCATTATAGAATTTCCCTCTCGCGCCATAGGCGCCACGCCCGCTCCGCCTCGGACCGCTGCTTGACGCGCGGTTGGCCCGTTCCTACGTTTCCATCTCGAATCCTCACCTGTCCGCCATACCTGTCCTGGCCCGCAACGAAAGCGCTCTCATGTCCACGCAGAAAATTACCGACGCCACTTTCGAGCAGGAAGTCCTGAAATCCGCCGAGCCCGTCGTCGTCGATTTCTGGGCCGAGTGGTGCGGCCCCTGCCGCATGATCGCCCCCGCGCTCGAGGAGATCGCGGCCGAGATGAAGGGCAAGGTCAAGATCGTCAAGCTCAACATCGATGAGAATCCTGCTGTCGCCGGCACGCTGGGCATCCGCTCGATCCCGACGCTCATTCTGTTCAAGGACGGCAAGGCCGCCGCGCAGAAGGTCGGCGCCGCGCCGAAGGGCGAGTTGACGCGCTGGATCTCCGCCGCCGTCTGAACCAATCTTGCGAGGGCCGGATAAGCGCCCCGCGAAGCGAATGGCGGCGTTGTGCTCGACCTGACGTCGGAAGATCTCGTCGCCATCGGATTGAGCGTAAAGGTCGCGACCGTGGCGGTCGCGGCCTCTCTCCCCGTCGCCGTCTTCGTGGGCTATGCGCTGGCGCGCTGGCGCTTTCCGGGCCGCGCGGCGCTCAACGCCGCTGTCCACCTGCCTCTCGTCATGCCGCCGGTCGTCACCGGCTTTGCGCTGCTGCTGCTGTTCGGGCGGCGTGGTCCCATCGGCGCCTTTCTCGCCGACCATTTGGGCCTCGTCTTCGCCTTCCGCTGGACGGGCGCGGCGCTCGCGGCCGCTGTGATGAGCTTCCCGCTGATGGTGCGGCCGGTGCGGCTCGCCTTCGAGACCGTCGATCCGCGCCTGACCGCCGCCGCTCGCTCGCTCGGCGCGAGCCCCCTGTGGAGCTTCGCGCTCATCGACTTTCCTCTCGCCGCCAATGGCGTGCTGGTCGGCGCGATTCTCGGCTTCGCCAAGGCGCTCGGCGAATTCGGCGCGACGATCACCTTCGTCTCCAGCATTCCGGGCGAAACGCGCACCATCCCCGCCGCCATCTATGCGCTGCTCCAGACGCCCGACGGCGACGCCTCGGCGCTGCGACTCGCCGCCATTGCGGCGGCGATCGCCGTCGGGGCGCTGCTCGCTTCTGAAGCGTTGCAGTCGCGACTCGGTCCGCCGAGATGATCTCCCTCGACCTGCGCTTCCGGCGCCCCGGCTTCGACCTCGCCTGCGCCTTCGAGAGCCGCGCGCGGGCGCTGGCGCTGCACGGCCCCTCGGGCGCCGGCAAATCCACGCTCGCCCATCTCATCGCCGGCGTCCTGCGCCCGGATGAGGGCTCGATCGTCGTCGAGGGGGTCACGCTCGTCGATACGGCGCGCCGTGTCTTTCTGCCGCCCGAGAGGCGGCGCATCGGCGTGGTGTTTCAGGACGCCCTGCTGTTTCCGCATCTGAGCGTGCGGACAAACATCCTCTTTGGCCGGTTCTTCACGCCGAGGGCCGAGCGCCAGGCTCCTTACGAGGCGATCGTGGAGACGCTCGGCGTCGGCCCGCTCCTCGAGAGGCGTCCCGCGACGCTCTCGGGCGGCGAGCGCCAACGCGTGGGGCTGGCGCGGGCGCTTCTCTCCTCGCCGCGGCTGCTGTTGATGGACGAGCCCATGGCGGCGCTCGACCATGCGCGGCGCCAGGAAATCATGGGCCTGATCGAAAAGCTGCGCGACGCCTTCGATACGCCGATCGTCTTCGTCTCCCATTCCGCCGAGGAAATCGCCCGGCTCGCGGACGAGGCGGTGATCATCGACCGCGGCCGCGTCGTCGCCCAGGGTCCGCCGCTCGACGTTCTGCCTGGCGCAAGCCGCCTGATCGAGGGCGGGCGCTTCGGGCTCGTGAATTCGCTCGAAGCCGGCGTCGCAGCGGTCGATGCGGCCTATGGCGTCACCCGCCTCGCCCATCCGGCGGGAGAAATTCTCGTGACTGCGCGGCTCAGCCAGATGCGCACGGCCCGCGTCGCCATTCGGGCGACGGATGTGGCGCTGGCGAAATCCCGGCCCGCCGACACCAGCGTGCGCACCATTCTGCGGGGGCGCATCGCGCGGATCGACGCCGGCGACGGCGCCCTCGCCTTCGTCACGCTGCAACTCGTCGGCGGCGACAGGCTCGTCGCCGCTGTCACGCGTCTGGCGCTCGACGACCTCGGGTTGCAGAGCGGGGCTGAAGTCTTTGCGCTCGTCAAGGCCGTCGCGCTCGACGAACGCGCGCTATAGGCCGGCAGGCGCAGGGACGAAGGCGAGCGCCGCCGCGCCGGCGCCGAGCGCCAGAATCGAAGCGACGGCGAGCCTGAGCCCCATGGCCGCGCCACCCAGAAACCAGGCGATCCCGACCTTGGTCGCGGTATTGCTCAGGACGGCGATGAGCACGGTAAGGGAGGCGGCGGTCCAGCCGATCTCCTGCGCGCCATGCCGCGCCATGGACAGCGAAATGGCGTCGACGTCGGCGAGGCCAGACACGACCGCCAGCGCATAGACGCCCGAACTGCCCGCGACTCTGGTGAGGACCTTGGAAAGGACCATCACGGCGGCGAGAAGCGCGCCGAATTTCAGCACCGCCGGCAGATCGAGCGGATTCCCCGAGGCCGCGGGGTTGCGCGCCCTGTCCTCCGGACTCGCGCCGCGTCCGATGAGCAGCGCCCCGGCCAGCAGATAGACGAGGCCGATCGCGATCAGCGGCGCCGCAAGGCGCAGGGCCAAGCCGGGATTGACCACGCCGAGAATGGCGAGCACGCGCGGCCCCATGACGGCGTTGGCGAAAAGAGCGCCCGCGGCGAGCACGCCCGCCGCGCCCGGATTTTCATCCGCGAGACGCGCCATGGCCGCCGTCGTCGCCGTCGAGGAGGCGAGCCCGCCCGCCAGCCCCGCGACCGCGATCCCGCGCCGGTAGCCCACGACCTTCACGGCGAGATAGCCGCAGAAGGAGACAGCGGCGATCAACACCGTCATCAGCCACAACTCATGAGGATTGACCGCGCCCCAGCGGTCGATGTCGCGGTCGGGCAGAACGGGCAGGAGAATGAAGCTCATGACCAGCAGCACGAGGCCCGAGCGCAATTCCTCCCAGGTGAGCTTCTGCACCCATTCGTGCAACAGGCCCTTCGCAGCCAGCAGGGTCGTGGCCGCCACGGCGCCCGCCGCCGCCGCCGCCTCGTCGCCGACGATCGCATAGGCGCCGAGCCCATAGGCGAGCATCATGGCGACGACGGAGGTGGCGCCGAAGGTCTTGTCGTGTTCCGTCTCGCGGAAGCGGAAGACCGCCATCGCCGCGCCGAAAAGCACAAAGGAGAGCCCGAGCGCCATCGCGCCGCCATCCCGCGAGAACTGGAGGGCGATGGCCCCCCAGACGCCGCCGAGCAAAGCGGCGAGGCCATGGGTTCGAACGCCCGCCGTGCGCTCGCCCTCCTGCTCGGCGCGCGCGCCCCACCCGCGTTCGAGACCGATGAGCAGGCCGATGGCCAACGCATAGGCCAGGCGCCGAATGATTTCAGCCGCGCCCATCTCATACATTTCCAAAAGCCTTCCGCTCGGCGCGATGCAAACACTCGCATGGAAAATCGAGGCGCCTTAGAGAGTTTCACTAGCGCAAAATCCTTATCAACCGCCGCCCCGCAACCGAAAGGTCGAAAAATGTCGCGCCTGCGCCCGTCACGCCGATCCGCCGTCGCCCCCTTCATGGCGATGGAGACCCTGCGCGAGGCGCGGAGCCTGGAGCGGGCGGGCCGGCGCATCATCCATATGGAGCTTGGCGAACCTGGCGCGCCGGTTCCCCGGCGCGTGCGCGCCGCCGCCGAATCGGCGCTCGCCTCCGGGGGCCTCGGCTACGGGGAAGCCATGGGCGACGCGGCGCTTCGGGACAAAATCGCGCGCCATTACCTGACGCGCTATGGCGTCGAGATCGCGCCCGATCGGGTGATCGTGACGACGGGCTCGTCGGGGGCCTTCATGCTGACGCTGATCGCCGCCTTCGATCCCGGCGCGCGCATCGCCGTCACGGCGCCGGGCTATCCGGCCTACGCCAATCTCCTGTCCTCTCTCGGCCTCGAAGCGGCGCCCCTGCCCGTCGGCGAGGCGACCCGCTTCGCGCCGACGGCCGCGATGCTCGAGGCCGCGCATCGCGAGAGGCCCCTCGGCGGCGCGCTGCTGATGAGCCCCGCCAATCCGACGGGCGCCATGATCGACGCCGGGGAGCTGTCCCGCATCTGCGCCTTTTGCGAGGAGGCGGGGATCGTCTTCATTTCGGATGAAATCTACCACGGGCTCGAATATGCGGCGCCCGCCGAGACCGCCCTGCGCTTCTCGCCCCGCGCGATCGTCATCAACTCCTTCTCGAAATATTACGCCATGACCGGCTGGCGGCTCGGCTGGCTCGTCGCGCCCGAGGAACTGGTGCGGCCGCTGGAGCGTCTCCAGCAGTCGCTGGCGATCTGCGCGCCGACCATCTCGCAGCGCGCGGCGCTCGCCGCATTCGACGCGACCGAGGAGCTCGAAGAAAACCGCGCGGCCTATGCGCGCAACCGCGCGCTCTTGATGGAGCGCCTGCCGTGGATGGGGCTCGACCGCTTCGCGCCGCCCGACGGGGCCTTCTACATTTATGCGGATGTGTCGGCCTTCACGCGAGATTCGATGGATTTTTGCGCGCGTTTGCTCACCGAGGCGGGCGTCGCAGCGACGCCGGGCGTCGATTTCGACCCGCGCGGCGGCGCGACCAGCGTGCGTTTCTCCTACGCCGGCGCGGAGCTCGATGTGGCGGAAGGCGTCGCGCGGCTCGGCGATTGGCTATCGCGCGCGAAGTAAAAGAAAGCCCGGTCCGACGACGCCGGACCGGGCTGCTTTCTCGACGTGAGGCGCGCCTTATTCCGGCGCGCGCACGCGGCTCCACCAACCGCCCTTCTTGGGCGCGTTGGGGTCGGCCTGCGTGATGACGACCTGAGTCGGCTCGCGCGGGGGGGCGGGCTCCTGCGCAGCGGCGGGCTCGGGCGCTTCGGGCGTCGTCTCGGGCGGCTGCGGCGCGGCTTCATAGACCGCGCCTGCTTCTTGCCCAGGCGTCGCTTGCTGGTCGACCGCTTGGATCGCAGCCTCCTGCACCGGCGGCGGAGCTGCTTCTGCTTCACGCGCCGCGGGCGGAGCCGCCTCGACTGCCGTAACGGCGTCCGCCGCTGCGGCCGGCGCCCCCTCGACATCTCCGGCGGGCGCCGCCGGAGCGGACGGCTCGATCGGAGTCTGGGCGAAGGCCTCCGGCGCCGGAGCGAAGTCCGGGATATGAGCCTCCTGCGGCGAAACGAAAGTCTGCGCCTCTTGCGCGCCTTCATCCAGCGGGAAAAGCGCGGAGGGATCGCGGAATTCCTCCGGCAGCGGCGCGGAGCGGCGCCAGCGGCCGGGCCCGCGTCCCCGGCTGACGCGCGGCTCACGAGGCTCGCGCGGCGCCGGCGCGCCTTCGATCTCCGCCATGATCGCGAGGCCTTCGTCCGAGGGCTGCTCGGCGCCCGGCGCGAACACCTCGCCATTCTGGGCGCCGCCACGGCCGCGGCGGCGACGGCGGCGGCGTCCGCGCCCAGCGCCCTCCTCGCCTTCCTCGCCCGCGAAGCGACGTTGCTCGCGGTCGCGGCGCCCCTCGGCGCGGGTCTCCTGGCTTCCGCCGGCGGCGGCTTCTTCCTCGGCCAGCGCCTCTTCCTCGAGAATGTCCTCCTCGAGCGGCTCGGCCCGGATCGAATCGACGCGCAGCGGCGCGGGCGCCGAGGGGACGCGCGGTCCGCTCGCAAGCTCCCCGCGCTCCAGCGCATGATAATTCGCGCCCGTCAGCGTGTCGTCGGCGGCGACGGTGATGTGGACGCCGAAGCGGCTTTCCAGCGCATGCAGATGCGCGCGCTTCTGATTGAGGATGTAGAGCGCCACGACGCCGCGCGTGCGCAGCGTCACGTCATGCGCGGCGCTCTTGATCAACGCCTCCTCCAGCACGCGCAGCACATGCAACGCGATGGAGGCGGTGGAGCGCACATGGCCCGCCCCGGCGCAGTGCGGACAGGGCACGGTCGAGCCCTCGACGACGCCGGCGCGGATGCGCTGGCGCGACATTTCGAGGAGGCCGAAATGCGAGATGCGGCCGACCTGGATGCGCGCGCGGTCGTTCTTCAGCGCGTCCTTGAGCCGGCGCTCGACGGCGCGATTGTTGCGGCTCTCCTCCATGTCGATGAAATCGACGACGATCAGACCGGCGAGGTCGCGCAGGCGCAGCTGGCGGGCGACTTCGTCCGCCGCCTCCAGATTGGTGCGCAGCGCCGTGTCCTCGATATTGTGCTCGCGCGTCGAGCGGCCCGAGTTCACGTCGATCGCCACCAGCGCCTCGGTCTGGTTGATCACCAGATAGCCGCCCGATTTCAGCGTCACGTGATTGGAGAACATCGCGTCGAGCTGCGCCTCGACCCCCGCCTCGGCGAAGATCGGATAGGGCTCGCGATGCTGCTTCACGTTTTTCGCATGGCTCGGCATGAGCATGCGCATGAAATCCTTGGCCTCGCGATAGGCGTCCTCGCCGGAGACCACGATCTCCTCGACGTCGCGGCCATAAAGGTCTCGTATGGCGCGCTTGATGAGCGAGCCTTCCTCATAGACGAGCGTCGGCGCGCTGGAGCGCAGCGTCAGTTCGCGCACGCTCTCCCACAGCCGCAGCAGATATTCGAAATCGCGCTTGACCTCCGCCTTGGTGCGCGTCGCGCCCGCCGTGCGCAGGATGACGCCCATCCCCTCCGGCACTTCGAGATCGTGCACGATCTCCTTGAGGCGCTTGCGGTCCGCGCCGTCGGTGATCTTGCGGGAGATGCCGCCGCCGCGCGCAGTGTTGGGCATCAGCACCGAATAACGGCCCGCGAGGGAGAGATAGGTGGTGAGCGCCGCGCCCTTGTTGCCGCGCTCCTCCTTCACGACCTGGACGAGCAGCACCTGGCGGCGCTTGATGACTTCCTGGATCTTGTACTGGCGGCGGGGGCGCGCGACCCGGAACGGCGCCTCGTCCATGGCGTCGCCGCCGATATGCTCGACGTGCTCTTCCTCGTCGTGCTCTTCGTCCTCGTGGTCCTCGTCGCCCGGCTCCCCGCGCGGCGCGCGAGCCTCGAGCGCCTCGCTCTCGCCCGCCGCTTCCGCCTCGCCGGAGTCCTCGGCCCCTTCTCCAGCTTCCTCGGTTTCCTCGCGGGCGCGCTCGCGCTCCTCGTCGCGCTCGTCCTGCCGGCGCGCCTTCAGCTCGTGGTCCGGCTCGGCCGTCGCCTCGACGAATTCCTCGGCCGCGCCTTCCTCCACGGAGCCGAAGCCTGACGGATCGACGGAAATCGTGTGATGGCCCTCGTCGGCTTCGACGATGCCGGCGGCCTCGACCGCCTCGACCGCCTCGGCCTCGACCTCGATGTCGGTGGGCGCCTCGGTCTGCGCAGGGGCCGGCTCCGCAGCAAGGGCGGCGACGGCCTCGGACCCGACGACGGCCTCTTCGCCAGCCTCTTCGGCGATCTCTTGGCCGGACCCTTCGGTCTCGTCGGCGGCCTCGATCAGCGCCTCGAGGTCGACGGGCTCGCTGACCAGCGTCTCGTCGGCGCCGGCGCGCTTTTCGGCGCCCTCCTGCTGACGACGGCGGGAGCGACGTCGCCCGTGCGGACGATGCTGCGGCTCCTCCTCCTCGTCCTGCCGATGAGCGCGGCTCTCCTCTTCGAGGAGCGCCTGACGGTCGGCCACCGGGATCTGATAGTAATCCGGATGGATTTCGGCGAAGGCCAGAAAGCCGTGGCGATTGCCGCCGTAATCAACGAAAGCGGCCTGAAGCGAGGGCTCCACCCTCGTTACCTTGGCCAGATAAATATTGCCGCGGAGCGGTTTCTTGTCGGCGGCCTCGAAGTCGAATTCCTGAACGCGGTTACCGCGCAGCACCACCACCCGGGTTTCCTCCGGGTGGGAGGCGTCGATCAGCATCTTGTTTGCCATGTGGGACTCTTTGGGGCGCTGCGCGCGCGGCGGCCGCCGGAGGGCGCCGCAGTCCGGTCGGGGACGCGGCGGCCGCTGCTCGGCGGGGCCAGCGGGCGCGAACGCATGTTGTGCGAGAAAAGGGGAAGGGCCGCAGGCCCGTAACGCTCTGGCCGGCGCTTTGACCGGCGCACAGATAGGCTGGGCTCGTCGCCGCGAGCGGGCGCAAACCCGCCCCTACGGCGCAGAGCCGGACAAGATGACGACCCCAAGCCCGAAGATCCTTCGCGGCGCGAGCGCCGGAAAACGGACCGGGAGGCGCGCGGCGTGAAGCGGGACGCGCCGCGCGGACGGACCCGGCGAGGCGAACTTCACTTGCTGCGCATATCATGGTCCTGGCCATGAGATCGTCAAAAAACCTTTCGCGACGCCTGAAGGCGGCGATTTTGCGTCGCATCCGGCCGGAAGCCGCTGGCGACACAAGAGACCTCAGCCCATCCTGGAAGGCGCCGGCCATAATGGCGAGACGCGCCGCTGACGGCGCGCGCCAGCCGACTCCCAGAGAGCGCCGCTCCTTCATAGCGGTCGCCCGCGAAACGCGCAAGCGCCGCCGCTGCATCCCGTCGGCGGCGCCCGGCAAGGGTGGCGCAAGCTGTGGGAGTTAACGAAACCTCAACGGACAGGCTCGAAATATCTGCCTATATATGAGCGAGCCTGAAACCTGCGGGACCCTGGCCATGACGCATCCGCCCTTTTACCGGAAGAGGGCCGCCCGGCGCCTTCGCGACGCGGCGGGAATGATTTTTATTGGTCTCGGCCTCGGACTCGGCGTCGCCGAAGCGGCCGAGGCCGAGAAGTCTGTCTCCGCGATTTCCAGCCATGTCGAGGCCGCCCCCGACCATTCCCGCCTCGTCTTCGACCTGACGGGCGCGGTCGAGGCGCGGGCCCATCCGGCGGCCAATCCGCCCCGGATCATCGTCGATCTGCCCGAAGTGGCCTTTCGCATCGACCCCGGCCAGGGTCGGTCGGCCGCGGGCTCCAAGCTGATCAAATCCTACCGTTACGGCCAGTTCGCGGCCGGACGGTCGCGCGTCGTCGTCGATCTTCTCTCTCCCGCGCGGATCATGAAGGCCGGGGTCGAAGGGAATTGTCTCATCATCGATCTCGCCCCAACGACGGAAGCGAACTTCAATGCGGCCGTCGCGCAGAGCGCCGCCGCCGCCCCTGCCGAGCAGCCGGCCACGCGCGCCGAGACCGCGGCGCCGCCGCCCTCCGACAAGCCCGTGGTGATGATCGACCCCGGCCATGGCGGGGTCGACATGGGCGCGACGGGCAAGCATGGCGAGCAGGAAAAGACGATCGTCCTCGAATTCGCCCGCGCTCTCGCGGCCAAGATCGAGCAGGGCGGTCGAATCAAAGCCGTGATGACGCGCAACGAGGATATTTTCCTGCCGCTCGCCGAGCGGGTGCGCATCGCCCATCACAACAACGCCGCGCTGTTTCTCTCGATTCACGCCGACACGCTCGCCGAGGGCCATGTCGAGGGGGCGACGGTCTACACCGTTTCCGCCAGGGCCTCCGACGCGGAAGCCGCGCGCATCGCCGAGAAGGAAAATCTCGCCGATCAGGCGGCGGGCCTTGAGAGCAAGGAAGAGAGCGGGCAGGTCGGCGACATTCTCTTCGACCTCACCCAGCGCGAGACGCGGGCGTTCAGCGCGCAATTCTCGCAATCGCTGATCGCCCGCTGGAAGGAGGCCGGCAGCCTCAACAAGAACCCCGCCCGCTCGGCGGGCTTCGTCGTGCTGAAATCCTACGACATTCCCTCGGCGCTGCTGGAGCTCGGCTATCTGTCGAGCGAAAAGGATCTCGCGCGGCTCACCTCGCCGGAATGGCGCGAGCAGGCGGCCGGCAAGACCGCCGAGGCGATCGAGGCCTTTTTCGCGGCGCGTTCGCGCGAGGCGCGCGCGCCCGAAAAGCCGCGCCCACAATAAAACACAAAATCGCGTCACTTGGGCGATCGACCGGATTCGGAGCGGGGGCTCCGCCGGCCGCGTGAGCGGGCTTGCGGCGAGGGGCCGCAGCCACTGGATCGACGGACGCGGGCAATGCTAAGGCAGTGCCGCGCGCAACGGAAATGGACGGCGTTCGCCGTGTCTGAGCGAGCCCGCGACGACGCAAGCAAGCAGCCCCAAACGGCGCAGGCGCGCCCCGCTGGAGCTCCCTGAAAAAGGGGCAGGCAGGCGCCATATAGAGGCAGGCGCCGGAAGAGGAGCGGTTCGCTAACCGCTTGAGAGGAAGATTTTCATGCGACTTCTCGCAAGATTTCTAGGTTTTGTCTTTGCGACGGGCACGATCGTCTTCCTGATCGCCGCCGTCGCCGGCGCCGGGCTGATCTATTATTATTCGAAGGATCTGCCCGACACGGCGCAGCTCCAGAATTACGAGCCCCCGGTGACGACGCGGCTCCATGCGAGCGACGGCTCGATTCTCGCCGAATACTCGCGCGAGCGCCGCCTGTTCCTGCCGAGCTCGGCGATTCCCCCGCTCGTGAAGCAGGCCTTCATCTCCGCCGAAGACAAGAATTTCTATACGCACAACGGCGTCGATCCCGAGGGCGTGCTGCGCGCCGTCGGCGTGCTGCTCGAAGGCGGCCGCCACGTGCAGGGCGCCTCGACGATCACCCAGCAGGTCGCCAAGAACTTCCTCGTCGGCAACGAGCGCTCGATCGACCGCAAGATTCGCGAGGCGCTCATCTCCTTCCGCATCGAGGCGGCCTATTCCAAGGAGCGCATCCTCGAGCTCTATCTCAACGAAATCTATCTCGGACTCGGCAATTACGGCGTCGCGGCCGCCGCGCTCAATTATTTCAACAAATCGGTCAACGAGCTGACGCTGGCCGAGGCCGCCTATCTCGCGGCTTTGCCCAAGGGGCCGAACAACTATCATCCCTTCCAGCATCGCGACCGCGCGATCGAGCGCCGCAACTATGTCATCGACCGCATGGAGGCCGACGGCTTCGTGACCCATGAGGAGGCGACGAAGGCCAAGGCCGAGCCGCTCGGGGTCAATCCGCGCGCGCTCTCGCCCAATACCTATGTCGCCGGCTATTTCGCCGAGGAAGTGCGCCGCGATCTGCTGGAGCGTTACAAGGAGAAGGGCCTCTACGAGGGCGGCCTGTCGGTGCGCACGACGCTCGACCCCAAGATGCAGGCCTGGACCCGCAAGGCGCTCGCCGACGGCCTCGTGCGCTTCGACGAGGCGCATGGCTTCCGCGGCCCGATCAACCACATCGACGTCTCGTCCGACTGGGGCGCGCCGCTCGCCAACATCCCTTCGCTCGGCGACATCAAGCCCTGGCGGCTCGCCGTCGTGCTCGATCTCACCGACGCCGGCGCGCGCATCGGCCTCCAGCCGGGCCGCGAGGCCTCGGGCGAGGTCGCCCGCGAGCGCGAGACGGGGACGCTCACCGCCGAAGGGATGCGCTGGACGGGCCGCAGCCCCAAGAGCGCGCTCACCGTCGGCGACGTCATCTATGTCGAGCCGATGATCGGCGCGCCGGGCCGCTACCGGCTGCGCCAGATCCCCGAAATCTCCGGCGCCATGGTGGCGATGGACCCCTATACGGGCCGCGTCTTCTCCATGGTGGGCGGCTTCTCCTTCGACCAGTCGGAGTTCAACCGCGCCACCCAGGCGCTGCGCCAGCCGGGCTCGTCCTTCAAGCCCTTCGTCTACGCCACGGCGCTCGACAATGGCTATACGCCCTCCTCCTCGATCCTGGACGAGCCGATCTCGATCCAGCAGGCCGACGGCAGCTACTGGACGCCCGAGAACTTCGAGGGCGGCCACGGCACGGGCGCGCATCCGCTGGACTATGGCGTCGCGCATTCCAAGAACATGATGACGGTGCGTCTCGCCAAGGACGTGGGCATGCCGCTCATCGCCGAATACGCCAAGCGGTTCGGCATCTACGACGACATGGGGCCCTATCTCTCCCTGTCGCTCGGCGCGGGCGAGACCACGCTGCTCAAGATGGTCACGGGCTATTCGATGTTCGCCAATGGCGGCAAGCGCATCAAGCCGACGCTGATCGACCGCGTGCAGGACCGCTGGGGCAAGACCATCTACCGCCACGACGAGCGCCAGTGCCTCGGCTGCGACGCCGAGAAATGGGACAATCAGAACGAACCCAAGCTGATCGACAAGCGCGAGCAGGTGCTCGACCCGCTCACCGCCTATCAGATCACCACCATCATGGAGCATGTCGTCCAGCGCGGCACGGGCGTGTCGATCAAGTCGGTGGGCAAGCACCTCGCCGGCAAGACCGGCACGACCAATGAGGCGAAGGATCTCTGGTTCGTCGGCTATTCGCCCGATCTCTGCGTCGGCGTCTATATCGGCTACGACCGGCCGCGCTCGCTCGGCAGCCACGCCCAGGCCGCCCTCTTCGCCGCGCCGATCTTCCGCGACTTCATGACGGTCGCGCTGAAGGACAAGCCCGACACGCCCTTCCGCGTGCCGCCGGGCATCAAGCTCATCTCGGTCAATCCGAGCTCGGGCCTGCGCACGGCGAGCGGCGGCGAGCTCTGGCCCTTCAAGCCCGGAACGGCCCCGCCCGACTCCTATTCGGGCGGCGGCGACGGCCCGCGCCAAGTCAATACGCAGGACGTCGACCAGCGCGTCGGCACCGGAACCGGCGGGCTCTATTGATCCCGAACGGCGGATGAGGCCAAAAGGCGTCATCCGCCGTTTTCTTTTCCGGAGCGCCCCGATGACCCCCGAAGCCTCGCCGGTCGAGATCGCGATCGACGGCCCAATCGCGACGCTGACGCTGAACAGCCCCGGCTCGCGCAATGCCCTGTCGCGCGCGCTTATGGCCGATTTGTCGGCGGCGCTCGAGGATGTCGCCGCGCGGCGGGGCATTCGGGTCGTTTTGCTGCAGGCGGAGGGTCCGGCCTTTTGCGCCGGCCACGATCTCAAGGAGCTGACCGCCCGCCGCAATGACCCCGACCGCGGCCGCGCATTCTTCGAGGAGACCATGCGCGCCTGCTCCGCGCTGATGCAGAGCATCGTGGCCCTGCCCCAGCCCGTCATCGCCGCCGTCGACGAGATGGCCACGGCCGCGGGTTGTCAGCTCGTGGCGAGCTGCGATCTCGCCGTCGCCGGTCCGCGCGCGCGCTTCTGCACGCCGGGCGTCGACATCGGCCTCTTTTGCTCGACCCCCGCCGTCGCCCTCGCCCGCGCCGTCGCGCCGAAACAGGCGATGGAGATGCTTCTGACCGGCGCGCCCATCGGGGCCGAGGAGGCGCTGCGCATCGGGCTCGTCAATCGCGTCTCTCCCGACGGCGCACGCACCGGCGCGCTGGCCCTCGCCGAGCAGATCGCCAGAAAATCGCCGGAAGCCATCCGCTTCGGCAAACGCGCCTTCTACGCCCAGCGCGAGAAGCCGCTCGCCGAAGCCTATGCGCTCGCGAGCGCCGTCATGACCGAGAACATGCTGGCCGACGACGCCAAGGAGGGGATCGCGGCCTTTCTGGAAAAGCGCGCGCCGGCCTGGGGCTGAGCGGCCGGGCGCGGCGGCTCACTCCCCGAGATTGCGCAGCGCCGCGGCGGCCGCGAAGGGACAAAGCGCCAAAGCGACGAGGGTGATGGCGCAGAGGATGGAGAAGGGCGACAGGAAGGAGACCGTGCCCCCCGTCGCGGCCTCCGACGCCGAAACGCCGAAGATCAGCACCGGGATCGTCAGCGGCAGGACGAGCAGCGCCATGAGCAGGCCGCCGCGCCGCACGGTGACGGTCGCCGCCGCGCCGATCGCGCCGATGAGGGTCAGCGCCGGCGTGCCGACGAGGAGCGTCGCCACGACGCCGGCGAGCGCCATCGTCTCCTGCTGGAGCATCAGGCCCAGAAAGGGCGCCGCGACGATGAGCGGCAGCCCCGTCGCCGCCCAATGCGCCGCGCATTTGACGAGCACGGCGAGTTCCAGCGGCGTATCGGAAAGATGCAGGAGATCGAGCGAGCCGTCCTCGGCGTCCGCCTGAAACAGCCGGTCGAAGGCGAGAAGGCTCGCGAGCAGCGCCGCGATCCACAGGATCGCCGGACCGATGCGCGCCAAGAGATTGGGGTCCGGCCCGACCGCGAAGGGCACGATGGCGACGAGGGTGAGGAAGAACACGACGCCCATGGCGCCCGAGCCGCCGACCCGCCGGGCGATGCGCCATTCGCGCAGGAAGAGGGCGGAAAGCGGCGCGGTCATTGCGGGGCTCCGAGCGGCAGTTCGCCCGCCTCCTCGAGCCCCAATGGCTCGTGGGTCGCGGCGACGATGAGTCCGCCGAGGGCGCAATGATCGCGCAGCACGGCGGCGAATTTCTCGCGCGAGGCGCGGTCGAGCGCGGTCAGGGGCTCGTCGAGCAGCCACAGCGGCCGGAAGGCGACGAGCAGCCGCGCGAGCGCCGCGCGCCGTTTCTGCCCCGCCGACAGCGCCCCGAAAGGCGCATGGCGCGCATGGGTGAGCCCGACCATCGCGAGCGCCTCGGCGACCGGGCGGCTGCGGCGATCCTCCCCCCGGCCAAGATAATTCGCCCAGAAATCGAGATTCTCCTCGAGCGTGAGCGCCGCCTTCATGCCGTCGGCGTGGGCAAGGTAATGCGCCGACTGGGCAAGCTCGCGATCCTCTCCCGCCCCCTCGAGCGCGACTGTTCCGGCCGCCATGGGCAGCAGGCCGGCGATCGCCCGCAGCAAGGTGGATTTGCCGACGCCGTTGCGCCCGGTCACGACCAGCGCCTCGCCGCCCGAAAGCGAGAAACTCACGCCCGACAAGACGGGCCGGCCGCCGCGCGCGACGGCGAGATTCTCGACCCTGAGCTTCGGGACGGCGTGGCGCTCGGCGTGGGGAGCGGCGTGAGGGCGCTTCGGGCTTGTCTCCATCGGGGAAGCCAATAGAGAAAGCCGCGCCAAAGCGCCATAGGCGCCGCGCCCGCCCGCCTGCCCGGCGGAGAGGCGCACTGGCGCGCGGGGGCTCGGGGTGATAAGGGACGCGATCACTTCAAGGGGGCCTTCCGCCCCGATTCTTCGTGAAACATGTGCGCGCGGCGCGCCAGGCCATCAGGGACTGCGAATTCAGTGACGAGACACAGAAGCCTCTCGGATTACGCGTCGCGGCGATTCCGCCTTGCCGGCAACGCCCTCCTCGAATTCAACAATCCGTTCTTCGCCCAGATCGACAAGCTGAAGGCGGACTTCGAGGCCAATGGCGTCCATTTCGTCAGCTTCGCCAATTACGACTATCTGGGCCTCGCCAACCATCCGCGCATCCGCGAGGCGGCCAAAGAGGAGGTCGACGGACTCGGCATTGGCGCGCTCGCCTCGCGGCTCGTCGGCGGCGAACGCACGACGCACAAGCAATTCGAGGCCGAGATCGCCAAATTCATCGGCATGGAAAGCGCGCTGGCGCTCGTCTCCGGCTATCTCGCCAATGTGACGACCATCGCCTATCTCATGAACGGCAAGCGCGACGCCATCTTCATCGACGAGCTCGCGCACAACAGCATCGTTTATGGCGCCGAGGGCGCGCCGGCCCATGTCGTGAAGTTCCGTCACAACGACATGGACCATCTCGACCATCTGCTGGCCCGCCACCGCGAGGAATATCGCAACGTGCTCGTGGTGGTCGAGGGCGTCTACAGCATGGACGGCGACACGGCCGACCTGCCGCGCCTCTATGCGCTCAAGGACAAATACAAGATCTGGCTGATGGTCGACGAGGCCCATTCCCTCGGCGTCCTCGGCGCGACAGGCCGCGGCCTCGCCGAGCATCAGGGCGTTGATCCGGGCCACATCGATCTGATCATCGGCACGCTTTCAAAGAGTCTCGCGTCCTGCGGCGGCTATGTCTGCGCCAAAAAGGAAGTGATCGACTGGTTCCGCTTCACGCTGCCGGGCTTCGTTTACAGCGTCGGCTTCTCGCCCGTCGTTCTCGCGGCGGCGCGCACCGCGCTGACGCTCATGCAGGAAGAGACCTGGCGCATCGACAAGCTTGCGAAAAACGCCGAACTCTTCCGACAGGTGGCGCACGAAAACGGCTTCTCGACGGGCCCGGCCATCGGCCGCGGCGTGGTGCCGATCCTCTTCGAGAGCGACCTCGAAACCATGTGGGCGGCGCGTCACCTGCTCGAAAAGGGCTATTACGTGCCCCCGGTCGTGCGCATCGGCGTGCCCAAGGATGGGCCGCGTCTTCGTTTCTTCTTCTCCGCCAATCACACGGAGGCCGAAATCCGCGGCGTGGTCCAGGCGCTGCGCGAGATTCCGCCCGTCTCTGAAGAAGCGCAGCGCATCGTGGCCGCCGCCATGTCCGGCGCCGCCGCGTGAACGCGGCGCCTTCCGCGTCATCTTGACGCCCTTTTGCGCAGAGTTTTTGAAGAGTAGGAATTTGAGATATGGCGCGAATCGACATCGTTCCGGTCGCGGGACTTTCGCATTTTCTTACCTTCTGCAAGCTGCCGCGCCTTCTCTACAAGGGCGCGCCGGGTTTCGCGGCGCCGCTCGACCTCGAACGCTGGACGCTCTTCGCCCATTTCCTCAATCCGCATTACAAGCTCGTCGAGGACCAGAAATTCCTCGCCCGCCGCGACGGGGAATGGGTCGGCCGCATCTCCGCCCATGTCTACAAGGACGGGATCACGCCCGTCGGCGCGAGCCCGGCGCAATTCGGCGCGCTCGACGCCGTGGATGATCCCGCGGTCGTCCGGGCGCTGACGGAGGCCGCCGAGGGCTGGCTCGCGGAAAAGGGCGCGACCCGAATCAACGGCCCCTTCTCGCCGACCATCAATGGCGAATGCGGCATGCTGGTCGAGGGCTTCGAGGCGACGCCCATGATTTTCATGCCCTGGCACCCGCCCTATCTCTCGCGCCATCTGGAGGCGCTGGGCTATGGCAAGGCCAAGGATCTCCTCTCCTATCGCTTCGCCATCGACGAGGCCCTGCTCAACGAGAAGCCCCGCATCACCAGCCGCAAGGAATGGCGCGACCGCCTGACGCTTCGCCCGCTCGATATGGCGAAGCTCAAGACCGGCGAGACGGCTCTGATGGAGGAGCTCTTCAACGACGGCTGGAGCGAGAACTGGGGCTTCGTGCCCTTCACCAAGGCGGAGTTCGACTCGACGGCCGACGCGCTCAAGCTCGTCATGCCGCCGGAATTCGGCGTCGTCGCCGAGCTCGACGGCAAGCCGCAGTCCTTCGTCATCGCGCTGCCTAATCTCTTCGAGATCGTCTCCGATTTCGACGGCCGGCTTTTCCCCTTCGGCCTGCCGAAGCTGATTTCACGCATGCGCAACCACAAATTCGACGCGGCGCGCATCGTTTTGCTCGGCACGCGCAAGGCGTTGCAGAACAGCGCCACCGGCGGCGCCGTTCTGCTCGGCATGATCGAGGAGATGCGCCGGCGCGGCGCCTCGGCCTCGCTCAGGAATCTCGAAGCCGGCTGGGTGCTCGAGGACAATATCGCCATGCGCCGTCCGATCGAAATGTTCGGCGGGCAGATCGACAAGATCCACCGCATTTACGAGAAGCGTCTCGACAGTTCGGGAGCATCTTCATGACCGGCATTTCCGTCACCGCCCAGGGCGCCGACCGCTCGCATGTCGAACGCCGGCGCCAGATCCTCGAAAAATATCCGCAGGTGCGGGAGCTCTTCGGCAAGGACCCTGTTACCTTCAGGATCACCGCCGGCATATTCGCCCTGCAATTCGCCATCTCCGCCTGGCTCGGCTGGCTCGGCCTCTCCTATTGGTGGCTGTCGCTCATCCTCGCGATTTGCGTCGGCGCCTTCGCCAATCACGCCAATTTCGTCGTCATTCACGACGCGATTCACAATTGCGTGTTCGAGAGCCCGCTCGCCAACAAATGGACGGCGATCCTCGCCGATCTGCCCAACGCCTTTCCGACCGCGATGGGCTTTCGCTGCTACCACATCAAGCACCATTCGCATCTCTCGGCCTATGATTACGACGCCGACATTCCGAGCGAATGGGAAGTCGAGTGGGTGGGCAACAGCACATGGCGAAAGGCGCTTTGGCTCTTCGGCTTCCCCGCCATTCAGCTCGCGCGCCTGTCGCGGCTGAAGGGGACCGTGCCGATCATGGGCAAATGGACCTATATCAACATCGCGGTCATCGTCGCCTTCGATCTCTTCATGCTCTGGACCTTCGGCCCCAACGCCCTGCTCTATCTCTTCTTCTCCTTCTGGTTTTCGGTCGGCGGCCTGCATCCGTTGAGCGCGCGCTGGCTTCAGGAGCATTTCGCCTTCGGACCCCATCAGGGTACTTTCGACTATTACGGGCCGCTGAACCGGCTCGCGCTCAACATCGGCTACCACAACGAGCACCACGACTTTCACGAAATTCCGTGGACGCGTCTCCCCGAGCTGAAGGCGATGGCGCCGGAATTCTACGATACGCTGCGCGCCCACCGTTCCTGGGTGGCGCTGCTCGTCACTTTCGTCTTCGATCCGACCTATTCGCTCGGCACGCGTTCTGAAAATGTCACGCAGGCGGCCGAACCTACCCCTCCGGTCGCGGCCCCCGCGGAGTAAGCCAAATGACGCAGGACACCAGAACCGAAGCGCTCGACGCCTCGCCGCGCCTGTTCGAGAGCGACCTTCTGGACAAGCTCTCGCGCGTGCATCATCTCACGCCGGTGATCGTCTATACGCCGATCATTCTGGGCCTGACCTTCTATTCGCTGTCATCCGTCGGCGCCGGACTGCTGCTCGCCGGACTCCTCATCGGCTATGTCGCCTGGACGCTGACCGAATATCTCGGCCATCGCTATCTCTTCCATACGGTGTTTTCGCTGCCCTTCGGGCTCGGACCGCGTTTCCAGTTCCTGATCCACGGCGTGCATCACATCTATCCCAACGACCCGCTGCGGCTCGTGATGCCCCCGCTCCTTTCGGCGCCGATCATGCTGATCGCGCTCGCGATCATCCGCCCGCTGTTCGGCGCGAGCTTCTGCTGGCCGGTGCTCGCGGGCTTCATGACGGGCTATGTCATCTATGATTGCGTGCACTATTGGACGCATCACGGCCAGCCGACCTCGGACTTCGGCAAGTGGGTGAAGCGGCTCCATATGCTTCACCATTTCCGCGACGCCGAGAAAGGCTTCGGCGTCCACGCGATCTGGTGGGATTACGTCTTCGGCACGGCCTATCGGAAGGAAGAGACGCCGGGGACGAAGGCGGTCTGAGCCACAAAGGCTTGATCCAAGTCGGCGAAGCAAGGACGCCAACCTTTCCCGCGTCCTGCACGCGCTTGTCGCGGGCATCCACGGCGCCACTCGGCGGCGCTGTTGCGGCCCGGCGTGGAGGGCCGGGACGGGCCCGGCCATGACGGTTGAGACGATCGTTCTCCTACCCCTGCCCCGTCCGCGTAAACCACTCGTCTTCCGAGATCACCTCGATCCCCAGTTCCTGCGCCTTCGCGAGCTTCGACCCCGCGCCGGGGCCCGCGACAACGAGGTCCGTCTTCTTGGACACCGACGCCGCGACCTTGGCGCCGAAGCGTTCGGCCTGCGCCTTGGCCTCGTCGCGGGTCAGGCGCTCCAGCGAGCCGGTAAAGACCACCGTCTTGCCGGCGACGGGCGAGGTTGAGGCGATTTCCGGCATCGGCTCCAGCGTCACCTGCGCGAGCAGCGCGTCGAGCTCCGTCTCATTGTGCGGCTCGGCGAAGAAATCATGTAGCGCCTCGGCGACGACGGGGCCGATTCCGTCGATGCAGTCGATGCGCGCCCGCGCCTCGGAGCCGGGCGCGGCCTCCCGCGCCGTCTCGCGCAGCGACTCGAAATCGGCGAAATGGCGGGCGAGGCGGCGGGCGTTGGTCTCGCCGACATGGCGAACGCCCAGCGCATAGAGGAAGCGATTGATCGGAATGCGCCGCCGCGCCTCGATGGCGGCGAAGAGATTCTTCACCGAGGTTTCGCCGAAGCCCTCGCGGTTCTTGATCTTTGTCAGGCTTTTGCGGTCGCGTTCTTCGAGCCTGAAAATGTCGGACGGCGTGCGGATGAGGCCCTCCGCGTAGAAATATTCGATCTGCCTGTCGCCGAGCCCCTCGATGTCGAGGGCGTTGCGCGAGGCGAAATGCTTCAAACGCTCCACCGCCTGGGCCGGGCAGACGAGCGAGCCCGTGCAGCGGCGCACCACATCGGCCTCGCCGGTCTTCTCGTCGATCTCGCGCAGCGCCGCCGAGCCGCAGCGCGGGCAGACATGCGGGAACGCGTAAGGTTTCGCGCCGGCGGGCCGCTTCTCCGTCACGACCTCGACGATCTGCGGGATGACGTCGCCCGCGCGCTGCACGACGACCGTGTCGCCGATGCGAATGTCCTTGCGGGCGATCTCGTCCTCGTTGTGCAGCGTCGCGTTGGAGACGACGACGCCGCCGACCGTCACGGGCTCGAGCCGCGCGACGGGCGTCAGCGCCCCGGTGCGGCCGACCTGAATCTCGATGTCGCGCAAAAGCGTCGTCGCGCGCTCGGCCGGGAATTTGTGCGCGACCGCCCAGCGCGGCGCGCGCGAGACGAAGCCGAGCCGCTCCTGAAGCGCAATGTCGTCTACCTTGTAGACGACCCCGTCGATGTCATAGCCGAGCCGCGCGCGATCGGCCTCGATCGCTCGGTAATGCGCCAGCATCTCCTCGACGCTCCGGCAGAGCCGCGTCCGCGGATTGATCTTCAGGCCGAACGCCTCGAACGCCTCCAGCATCCCCCATTGCGTCTTCGCGGGGAGCGCACTGACCTCGCCCCAGCCATAGGCGAAGAAATGCAGCGGCCGCTCGGCAGTGACCCTTGCGTCGAGCTGGCGCAGGGAGCCCGCGGCCGCGTTGCGGGGATTGGCGAAAATCTGCCTGCCGGCCGCTTGGTGGCGCTCGTTGAGCGCGGCGAAATCGGCGTGGGTCATATAGACTTCGCCGCGCACCTCGAGAGTCTGGGGCGCGCCGTCGCGCAGCGTCTGCGGCACTTCCTCGAGGGTGCGGATATTGGCCGTGACGTCCTCGCCCTCGAAGCCGTCGCCGCGCGTGGCCGCCTGCGCGAGCCGGCCGTTCTCATAGCGCAGCGAGCAGGAGAGGCCGTCGATCTTCGGCTCCGCCGTGCAGGGGAGCGGGGCGCCTTGCGGCAGGCCCAGAAACCGGCGCACGCGCGCGACGAAGTCCTCGACATCCTCGTCGGAGAAGACATTGCCGAGCGACAGCATCGGCACGGCGTGCTTCACCTTGGCGAATTTTTCGGACGGCTTGGCGCCCACCTTTCCGGTGAGCGACTCCGCCGTCGCGAGCTGAGGGAACGCCTTTTCCAGCGCCTCGTAACGGCGGCGCAGCGCATCATAGTCGGCGTCGGAAATGACCGGCGCGTCGTCCTGATAGTAGCGGCGGTCGTGCCCGGCGATCTCCTGCCCGAGGCGGGCATGTTCGGCGCGGGCCTGACGGAGCGTGAGCCGTTCGGGCGGCGTGAATTCGGAATCGGCGGGTTTTCTTGTCATTTCGCGTGAAGGCCCGGCCGTCGGCGCGAAGGGGCGAAGCGGCGCCGCAGCGTCGACGCCGCCCGCGCATTGCTTCGCTTCGCTCGCAATGACGGGAGAAACGAAGCAGTCAGCCGCAGCCTATCGCGCGCGGGGCCTTTCGGCGAGAGCCTACGCCGCCTCCGGCGCCGCGCCGACGAGGCGCCTTGCTTCCTGCGCGCTGATCGGGCGCCCGAAGGCGTAGCCCTGCGCATAGCCGCAGCCGAGTTGATAGAGCTCGATGGCGTCGGCCTCGGTCTCGGCGCCCTCCGCCACGACATCCATGCCGAGGTCCTGCGCCAGCGCGATGAGCGAGCGCAGAATGACGGGACGGGCGCCCTTGCCGCTCTGCTTCACGAAGGAGCGGTCGATCTTGATCGTGTCGAAGGGGAAGCGTTGCAGATAGGCGAGCGAGGAATAGCCCGTGCCGAAATCGTCGAGCACGAGGCCGGCGCCGAGTTCCTTCACCCGCGCGAGCATCTGCGCGGCATATTCCGGGTTCTCCATCACGAGCCCCTCGGAGAGCTCGAGCTTGAGGCTGCCCTTGACGACATTGTGGCGCATCAGCACGCTTTTCACGTCGCGCAGCAGATCGTGGCGCAGCAACTGGCGCGATGAGACGTTGACCGAGGCGAAGATCGGCGGATCGACGGCGAGCGCCCGCTGCCAGGCGGCGAGTTCGCGCGCCGACCGCTCGAGCGCCAGCAGGCCAAAATCGACGATGAGCCCCGTCTGCTCGGCGACGGGCACGAACTGCGCCGGCTCCAGACGGCCGAGCCGCGGATGGTCCCAGCGCAGGAGCGACTCGAAGCCCGCAATGGTGCGATCCTCGAGCCGCACGATCGGCTGGAAGAAGACCTTCACCTCGCCGCGCTCCAGCGCCCGGCGCATGTCGGCTTCGAGCGTCACCCGGTCCGACCGCTGCACGCGCATGGAGGGGCGGAACACCTCGATGCGGTTGCCGCCCGTGCGCTTGGCGAAGCGCATGGCGATCTCGGCGTCGTCGAGCATGTCGCTCGCGCCGGGATGCACCTGCTGATCGTAGAGCGCGATGCCGATCGAGGCGAAAAGCGCGATCTCGCGATCCGCGAAGCGCACCGGCGTCGCGAGCGACCGGCGGACCGAGTCGGCGAGCGTGATCACATGATCCGGATGGGTCTCGGACACGAGGATGATCGCGAAAGTGTCGCCGTTGAGACGCGCGAGCGTGTCCTGCGGTTGCAGAAGGCGCGTGAGGCGGTGCGCGACGGTCAGCAGGATGCTGTCGCCCATGGCGACGCCGACCTGCTCGTTGATCTGGCGGAAACGGTCGATGTCGATGACGAGCGCCGTCGGGCGCACGTCCTTCTCCATGCGCGCAAAGACGAGCGCCGCCTCGAGCCGGTCGAAGAACAGCTCCCGGTTGGGCAGGCCGGTCAGATTATCGTGGACGGCGTCGTGGAGCAGGCGCTCCTGGGCGTTACGCTCATCGGTGACGTCGGTCAGCGTGCCGACGACGCGGATCACCTCTCCGTCGGGGCCGACGACGGGCCGCGCCCTGAGCCGGTAGCAAAGATAATGACCGTCGGCCGCGCGCAGGCGAAACTCCTGATTGATCCGCCCCCGGCGCTGCTCCAGCAGCGCGTCGAGACAGGCGCGGTAGCGGTCCTGCTCGAAAGGATGCAGCAGATCGAGCCAGGAGGAGGCGGCGCCCTCGAGCCCGCCGCGGTCGAGGCCGAGCGCCGCCTCGGCCTCCGGGCTCACATAGATATGGTCGGCCGGCACGTCCCAGTCGAAGACGATCTCATTGGCGCCGGTCATGGCCAGCGCCTTGCGCTCCACGTCGCCGATCGCGCCTTGCGACAATCCGCCTGTTGCAAAGGCGTTTTGCATCACCGTGAAGCCGATCAGCATGACGATGAGCACCAGGCCGCCGACGAGCGCGGGCGAGACGAGGTCGTTCGTCATCCAGCCCGCGACGGCGAAACCCGCGGTCGCCACCCAGACGACGAGCAGGAACCAGGTGGGGATCAGCATGATCGCCCGCTCGAAGCCGTGCGAGGCGAGATAGAGCACCAGCACGAAGCCGACCACGGCGATGGTCGCGAGCGAAATGCGGGCGACGCCGGCCGCGACCGGCGCGTCGAAGAGCGCGAGACCCACGAGATCGAGCAGGATCAGCAGCCACAGCGCCGCGACATGCCAGGCGCGCACATGCCAGCGCGCGAGATTGAGATAGGCGAAGAGGAAGACGACAAGGGTCGCCGAGAGCACCGTCTCGGCCCCCGCGCGCCAGACGCGATCGGCATTGGCGTCCGAACCGAAGATCTTGTCCCAGAAACCGAAGTCGATGCAGACATAGGCGAGCACCGCCCAGGCCAGCGCCGCCGCCGCGGGAAAGATCACCGCCCCCTTCACCACGAAGACGATGGTGAGGAAGAGCGCGAGCAGGCCCGCAATGCCAATGACGATGCCCTTGTAGAGGGTGAGGCTCGTCACCTTGTCCTTATAGGCCTCGGGCTCCCACAGATAGAGCTGCGGGAGGTTCGGCGTGCGCAGCTCGGCCACATAGGTGACCGTCGTTCCGGGGTCGAGGGTGAGGCGGAACACGTCGGCGTCGGCGGAATCCTCGGCCTCGGGCGGGAAGCCCTGGCTCGCCGTGATGGCGGAGATGCGGGTCGAGCCGAGGTCGGGCCAAATGACGCCGGAGCCCTGGAGCCGGAAATGCGGGGCGACGAGCAGGCGCTCGATCTGCTCGTCCGTATCGTTCGTCAGCGCGAAGACGATCCAGTTCGGACGGCTGCCCGCCTCGCGGGCGCCGACCTCGATGCGGCGCACGATGCCGTCCGAGCCCGGCGCGGTCGAGACCTGCAGCCGGTCGCTCTGCGAGGAATGCTTTTCGACGACGTGGGTCAGGTCGATCGCATGGGCGCCCTGCGGCACGCGCACCGATTCAACGCAGTAAGCCGCGGTCGTCATCGCCAGAAGGGCGAAAAGGGCGATCAGAAGCTTTTGAAGACGCACATTCTCTTCTCGGCTGCGGCCTGCGGGCCGGCTCTTCTCTTCCTCGGGAGGCGTTCACTAATCGCGGATCGCGGCCAGGTCGCGACAAAGGCTGGGCGAAAATGAAGCCCATGGCGCTCAACTTGCCCGAGGCCCTGGTTCCTCGGGCCGCCCACCCCCGCCCTGCCGGGCCCGGAGGCGCGCTCTCACCCTAAAGCACTAGTGCCTCCCAGCCTCTTCCGCAAGCCGGATTCAAACCGGGGAAAATGCGGTATGCTCCTTGCGAGGGAAGGTCGGCCGCGCTTGCGAATGGCGAAGGCGGCCAATATACCCTTGTAGACGTAGCAGCGCGGCGCGCGCGGATTTCCCGAAAAAGGGCGAACGGCGGTTTCGCGACGGTCCGGCCGCGGGCGTCGCCTTGTGGATGGGAATGAATTGAGCATGCGTAGCGCTCTCGGCGGTCCCCGCCTTCTGCTGCGCCGGCTGCGCGAGATCAGCGCGGAGTCGGTGAGCGCGCAGGCGCGTCTCGACAAGATCGTCGTGCAGATCGCCGCCAACATGGTCGCCGAGGTCTGCTCCGTTTACGTGCTGCGCGCCGATCAGCGCCTCGAGCTCTATGCGACCGAGGGCCTGAACCGCGAGGCCGTCCACCAGACGACCATGCACGCCGGCGAGGGCCTCGTCGGCCTCATCGCCCGCAGCGCCGAACCGCTGGCGCTTTCCGAGGCGCAGGATCACCCCGCCTTTGCCTACAAGCCGGAAACGGGCGAAGAGGCCTATCACTCCTTCCTGGGCGTGCCGATCCTGCGCGGCGGCTCGACGCTCGGCGTCCTCGTCGTGCAGAACAAGGTCCGGCGCGTCTATTCCGAGGAGGAAGTCGAGGCGCTGCAGACGACGGCGATGCTGCTCGCCGAACTCATCGCCTCGGGCGAGCTGCAGGCGATCGAGGACCCGCGCGACCTCGCCCTCTACCGCCCCGCGACGCTCAGGGGCGCCCCCATGTGCGAGGGCGTCGGCCTCGGCCATGTGCTGCTGCACGAGCCGCGCGTCGTCGTGAAGCAGCTCGTCGCCGAGGATCTCTCGCGCGAGCTCGTTCGTCTGGAGCAGGCGGTCGACGCCATGCGCGCGTCGATCGACGAGCTCGTCGCCCATGGCGACCGCATGGGCGTGGGCGAACATCGCGACGTGCTCGAAACCGTGCGCATGGTCGCCTATGACCGCGGCTGGGTGCGCCGCCTGCGCGAGGCGGTGAAATCCGGCCTGACGGCGGAAGCCGCGGTGGAGCGCGTGCAAAGCGACGCCCGCGCCCGCATGCAGCGCCAGACCGACCCCTATCTGCGCGACCGGCTGCACGATCTCGACGACATCGCCAACCGGCTCCTGCACCAGCTCACCGGCCAAAGCTACGTCGCCGACCGCGACAGCGTGCCGGAGAACGCCATCATCGTCGCCCGCACCATGGGGCCGGCGGCGCTGCTCGACTACGACCGCGCGCGGCTGCGCGGCCTCGTGCTCGAGGAGGGCGGCCCGTCGAGCCATGTCGCCATCGTCGCCCGCGCGCTCGGCGTCGCGACCGTGGGCCTCGTGCCGGGGATCATCGATCTCGTCGAGACGGGCGACCCGATCATCGTCGACGGTTCGACGGGCGAAGTGCATGTGCGGCCGCAGCCCGACGTGCAGAGCGCCTATGCCGAGAAGGCGCGGCTGCGCGCGCGGCGCCAGGAGCAATACGCCCGGCTGCGCGACGTGCCCGCCGTGACCAAGGACGGCGTCGAAATCGCCCTGCACATGAATGCGGGGCTCGCCATCGACGTGCCGCATGTGCACGAGACCGGCGCGCAATCGATCGGCCTCTTCCGCACCGAGCTGCAATTCATGCTGGCCTCGCGCTTTCCGCGCATGGACGAGCAATATCGCTTCTACCGGGGCGTCTTCGACGCCGTGCCGGATCGTCCCGTGACCTTCCGCACGCTCGATATCGGCTCGGACAAGATTCTTCCCTACATGGCGAAGATCGACGAGGAAAACCCGGCGCTGGGCTGGCGCGCGATCCGCATCGGCCTCGACCGGCCGGGCCTGCTGCGGATGCAGTTGCGCGCCATGCTGAAGGCGGGCGCGGGCCGCGAATTGCGCATCATGTTTCCCATGATCGCCAATGTCGCGGAGTTCGAGGCGGCCAAGTCCATCGCCCTGCGCGAGCTCGAGCATCTGAGGCGCCATCGCCATCCCGAGCCGCAAACGCTCCGGCTCGGCGCCATGGTGGAAGTGCCCTCGCTTTTGTGGGAGCTCGATCTCATCGCCGAGCGCGCCGATTTCCTCTCGGTCGGCTCGAACGACCTGGTCCAGTACATGTACGCCGCCGACCGCGACAATACGCGCGTGTCGAAACGCTACGACAATCTCTCGCCCCCCGTGCTGCGCGCGCTGGAGCGCATCGCCGATACGGGGAAGCGCGCCGGAACGCCGGTGACGCTGTGCGGCGAGATGGGCGGACGGCCGCTCGAGGCGCTCGCCCTGCTCGCGCTCGGCTACCGCTCGCTTTCCATGTCGCCCTCTGCCATCGGCCCGGTGAAGTCGATGATCCTGAGCCTCGATCTCGACGAGGCGCAGGTCTATCTCGCGACGCTGCTCGCGGCCAATGACGGCGCGCCCTCGCTGCGCGACAAGCTGCGCGACTATGCGCTGGCGCGCGGCGTGCCCTTGTAGCGGCGCTTTCTTGCCGCCCAAAAAAGCCGCGCCCCTTTATCCTCTCTCAAAAGATCAAGATGTTCGCACAAGACAAGCTCGACCTCATCATGCGCCGCTATGAGGAAATCGGCGAGAAACTCGCCAGCGGCGCCGATGGGCAGGCCTTTGTCGCCCTCTCGCGCGAGCGCGCGAGCCTCGACGAGGTGGTGGAGGCGATCCGCGCCCATCGCGCCGCCGAGCGCGAGGTCGAGGATCTCGACGCCATGCTCGCCGACGGCGGGCTCGATCCCGACATGCGCGCCCTCGCCCAAGCCGAGATCGACGAGGCGCGCGAACGGCGCGAGGCGACCGAAAAGGCGCTGCAATTCGCCCTGCTGCCGAAGGACGAGGCGGATGAAAAGGGCGTCATTCTCGAAGTGCGCGCCGGCACGGGCGGCGACGAGGCGGCGCTGTTCGCCGGCGATCTCTTCCGCGCCTATCAGAAATACGCCGCGCTGAAGGGCTGGCGCGTCGAACTCGTCTCGGAGAGCCCCGGCGCGCTCGGCGGCTTCAAGGAAATCGTCGCCGAGATTCAGGGGCGCGGCGTCTATGGGCGCCTGAAATTCGAGTCCGGCGTCCATCGCGTGCAGCGCGTGCCCGCGACAGAGACGCAGGGGCGCATCCACACCTCCGCCGCGACGGTCGCGGTGCTGCCGCAGGCGGAGGACGTCGACATCACCATCGACGACAAGGACCTCAACATCGAGACGATGCGCTCGGGCGGCGCGGGCGGCCAGCACGTCAACAAGACGGAATCGGCGATCCGCATCACCCATATCCCGAGCGGCATCGTCGTGATGATGCAGGAGGAGCGTTCGCAGCACCGCAACAAGGCGAAGGCGATGACTCTTCTTCGTTCACGCCTCTACGACGCCGAGCGCAGCCGTCTCGATCAGGAGCGCTCCGACGACCGCAAGAGCCAGGTCGGCTCGGGCGATCGTTCCGAGCGCATCCGCACCTATAATTTTCCGCAAGGGCGCGTCACGGACCACCGCATCAATCTGACGCTCTACAAGCTCGACCGCGTGATGGAAGGCGAGTTCGATGAAATCATCGACGCGCTGCTGACCGACCATCAGCAGAAGCTTCTGGCGCAAAGCGCGGCGTGAGCGCCGCGCTCGTCTGCACCCAGCGCGGCCACCCCTTGCAATGATCGAGGCTGGATTCCCTTACCAGCCGGGGACGGTCCCGTTATCCATGATGCTGCCGTTTTCGGTGTACCAGGTCGGATCGTAACCGCCGCGCTGCTCGAGGAAATAATTGTCGTTGTTCTGCGCGTTCGGCTTGAGCGTCCCGCTCGCCGGATTGCCCGCGCCGTCGTCGAGCCAGTCCTTGTTGGTGGTCAGATCCTTGGGAAGCGGAATGGCGTTCGGATCCTGCGACACGGCCCCTTGCGGGGCCGGCGCCGGCTTGCGGGATTTCGCGAGCGCGGCGTCTCCGCCGGCAAACGCCGAGACCAGAGCGACACAAAGAGACAATCGAACCGCGCGGCGCATGGCGAACTCCAGAAAGAATACAATCTCCAAAACACCTTAGCCGGAACCGGTATGCCTGCGCTAGAGCCTTTTCCGGTCCGATGGAACTGATCGGAAAAGGCTCCAGCCTCTTGTTTCGCCGCGCTTTCTGCCGCCGAACCGGTCTCCCCTTCGGCGGAACGCGCCTAATGACGGAAGTGCCGCACGCCCGTAAACACCATGGCGAGGCCCTGTTCGTCGGCGGCGGCGATCACGTCCTTGTCGTTGACCGAGCCGCCGGGCTGAATGACGGCGGTCGCTCCTGCCGCCGCCGCCGCGAGCAGGCCGTCGGGGAAGGGAAAGAAGGCGTCGGAGGCGACGACCGAGCCCTTGGCGAGGCTCTCGGCGAGACCCGCCGCCTGCGCCGCCTCGCCCGCCTTGTGAGCGGCGGTGCGCGAACTGTCGACGCGCGACATCTGCCCCGCGCCAATGCCGACCGTCGCGAGGTCCTTGGCGTAAACGATCGCGTTGGACTTCACATGCTTCACGACGCGATAGGCGAATTTCAGATCGGCAAGCTCGCGCTCGGTCGGCGCGCGCTTCGTCACGACCGTCAGCGCCATGTCGTCGACGACGGCGTTGTCGCGCGACTGCGCGAGGAAACCGCCCCCCACGCTGCGAAACACGAGCCCCGAGGCGCGCGGGTCCGGCAGGCCGCCGGTCAGCAGCAGGCGCAGATTCTTCTTGGCGGCCACGATCGCCGCTGCCTCGTCGTCGGCGTCCGGCGCGATGATGACCTCGGTGAAGACCTTCACGATCTCGCGCGCGGCCGCGGCGTCGAGCCTGCGATTCGTCGCGACGATGCCGCCGAAGGCGGAGACGGGGTCGCAGCGCAGCGCCTTGCGGTACGCCTCTTCGAGCGACGCGCCTTCCGCCACGCCGCAGGGATTGGCGTGCTTGACGATGACGACGGCGGCCGTGCGCGCCGGATCGAACTCCGCGACGCATTCAAAGGCCGCGTCCGTGTCGTTGACATTGTTGTAGGAGAGCTGCTTGCCCTGCGCCTGCCGCGCCGTGGCGACGCCGGGCCGCGCCTCGCCGGTGAGATAGAAACCCGCCGCCTGATGCGGGTTCTCGCCGTAGCGCATGGGCTCGGCCAGCCGGCCGCCAAAGGCGCGCACGGGCGGCGACGCCTCGCCCAGATGCTGCGCGAGCCAGTTCGAGATCGCCGCGTCATAGGCGGCGGTGCGCGCGAAAGCTTTCTGCGCGAGGCGCCGGCGCGTGGCGATGAGCGTCGCGCCGCCCGTCGCCGTCATCTCGTCGACGATGGCGGCGTAATCCGACGGGTCGACCACCACGGCGACGTCGTCGTGGTTCTTGGAGGCCGCGCGGATCATCGCCGGGCCGCCGATGTCGATATTTTCGACGCATTCGTCAAAGGGCGCACCCTTCGCGAGCGTGGCCTCGAAGGGATAGAGATTGACGACGAGCAGGTCGATCGGGGCGATGTCATGCGCGAGCATCGCCGCCTCGTGCTCGGGATTCTCGCGGATCGCCAGCAGGCCGCCATGTACTTTCGGGTGCAGCGTCTTGAGCCTTCCGTCCATCATCTCGGGAAAATGGGTGAGGTCGGAAATGTCCTTGACGGCCAGGCCCGCATCCGCGAGCGCCTTGCGCGTGCCGCCCGTCGAGACCAGCTCGACGCCATGGCCGGCGAGCGCGCGCGCGAATTCGACGAGGCCCGTCTTGTCGGAGACGGAGAGAAGCGCCCGCGCGACTTTACGCTGATCCACCGGCATGTGCTCGAATCCTCCCTTGTAATTGGCCGCGCTTATCACACATCCGCAGGCGGCGGAACGCCTCAGACCCGCTGGAAGGACCAGCTGACCTCGGCGCCGGGCGCGGCCTTTCCGCGCAGCACGATCTGGACGCATTTGCGCGCCCCGCCGGACGCGGCGAAAAATATGCTTTCCTCGAGCTGCGGAAAGGCGCCGTCGGCCTCGAAAATGAGCGTCTCGCCGCTCGCCAGCGCCACTTCCACCGCCTCGCCCAGCGCCGTCGCGCGCACGCGCGGGTGGAGGTGGAAGCGCACCGCGAATTCGGCGTCCCCCGCCCTGCCGCCGCCATTTGCGGCGCGCAGCCGGTCGCAGCCGGAGAGCGAACCCGCATCTGCGGCGAGCATGATCTCGCGGGTGTGGAGAAGGCCGAAGTCGCGCGCATAGCCGTCGTGCGACAGCAAGAGCGTCACGCCGGCGGGCGCCTCGCGCCGCTCCGCCTCCACTTGCCGCGGCCCCGCGACGATCCGGCCCGCGCGCGCATCTTTTGCAGCCACGCGGGCGGAGGAGCGGTCGTCGATCACGAGCGTGGAATGGGCCGCCGTGGCGCGCGCCACCTCGCGCAGCTCCTCGTGCGGCGGCGCGGGGGCGCCGCAATTCACCACGACATGCTCGACGCCGAGCGAATATTCGAAGGAGAGACAGCCGGCGTGGGCGCTTCGGGAAAATTCCGGCGGCGGCGGCGCGCCGGCGTCGACGATCGCCACCGCGTCGCGCGCGACGAGGCGCTGATAGCCCGAATAGGGCGCCTTCAGCGGCGGCGCGCCGCGCGTATCCTCATTGGCGAGAACATTGGCGACGCGGTCGAGCTCGGTCACGCCCATCCCGTTGAACAGCGCCAGCGCGCCGTCGCCATGCTGCATCATGCGCAAGGCCGGCATCATGCGGTCGATGGCGCGCAGGGCTGAAGGCCGCTGAAGGCCGCGGGCGTCGAGAACCTGCCGCAGGGGCAAGAGATCGAGCAGAAGATCGACCGCGACCTGCGGATTGCGGCTGATATGGCCGCCATCGGGCAAAATCTGGCGCTCGAGCTCGGCTGAAAGCAGGCGCGAGACCTGCGGCGCGATCTTGCGGCCAGTGTCGGCGCAGACGGCGAACTCGGCGAGCGCAATGGCGCAAAAGGCGCGGTCGGCGCCCTCGGCCTGACCGGTGGCAAGCGCCCGCCACAACAGCCGCGCGCCCTGCGCCAGGGACTGCATGAAGGCGTCGTAGAATTCCGGCTCCGCGCCGTCGAGCAACACGGGCGACTGCGCGAAAAACGACATGAGCCGGCGCGCGGCGACGGCGGGCTCGAGCGCCGGATCGTCGGGCGCGAGTTTGCGGATCGCGAGAAATTCCGCGACGAGCGCCCGAGCGTTCGCCTGCGCCAGCGCCTTGTCGGCCGAGCGCAGATGCCGCAGCCAGGAGAAGCCCGTGAGCGCCCGGCGCCAGGCGGGAGAGGGCGGCGTCAGCGCGAAGGGAGACGCGCCATAGCTTTGCGCCGTCTTGCCGGCGAAAGAAAAATATCCCGCATAGATCTCGTCGGCGACAGTCGGATCGGCGGTGCGAATGTCGGGGGGCGCGATTCGCAGCCGCTCCGGCGGCGCGATCGCCATGGATTTCACGATGTGATAAGGCGCGCTCGCGCGGCGCGCGAAAGTCTTCGCGGCGAAAGCGCCGGCGAGCCGCATCCGATCCCGCAAACCGCCGTTCAGGTCCTCTTCCTCCGATTCGCCGGCGCGTCGCGTCAGCGGCAGATTCCACGATCATTTGCCGGCGCCTGACGGGATGCGCGGCGCGCATGGCTGTTTATATACGTTTTTCGCCATCAGGCGAATTTGACCAGGAGCGCGACGTCAAGGCGCCGCTTGGCTCGGCCGCTTTGTAGCGGCCGTCGCCTTGCGCGAGCCCCCTTTCGCTCGCGCCGCGAGAAATGGCAATGTCGCGCCGGACATATGCAAGGAGAATCCTGAAAATGCCGCTTTACACGCTCGACGGCGTCGCGCCGCGCCTGCCCCAGCCGGGGCGTTATTTCGTTGCGCCCGGCGCGCATCTCATCGGCCGGGTCGAGCTCGCGGAAGACGCCAATGTGTGGTTCAACTGCGTTTTGCGCGGCGACAACGAATGGATCACGATCGGCGCGCGCACCAATATTCAGGACAACAGCATCCTGCACACCGACATGGGCTTTCCGCTCGACATCGGGCCGGACTGCACCATCGGCCACAATGTCATCCTGCATGGCTGCACGATCGGCGAAGGCAGCCTGATCGGCATGGGCGCGACCATTCTGAACGGCGCCAAGATCGGCAGGAACTGCCTCGTCGGCGCCAATGCGCTGGTGACGGGCGGCAAGGAATATCCCGACAATTCGCTGATCGTCGGCTCACCCGCCAAGGTCGTGCGCCAACTCGGCGACGAGTCGCGCGCGAGCCATCTCGAATCGGCGCGGCATTATGTGGAAAACGCCGGGCGCTACCTGAAGGGCCTCGTCGAGATCGCGCCCTGAGGGCTCATTTCGCCACATACATCGGCGCGCTGACCGGCGCGCCGATCGACACCCACATATTCGGGTTTTCCTGTGACTGGCGCTTCACGAAGCGGTAGGCCGTGCGCGTCCAGGGCTTCACCTCGTCGGTGAGATTGTCGAGCACGAAATCGCCGCGGCTGGTGCGCGCCATGAGCACGGCGTGGCCGTCGCCATGCGCGTCCTTCACCACGGTCATGAGCAGGGCGGCGCGGGGGAAGCCCGCCTCCATCAGCAGGCGACGCTTGAGCAGCGCATAGTCCTCGCAATCGCCCTTGTCGTCGTCGGGATAGTCCCAGGCGTCGGGAACGCCCGCATGGTCGGCGTCGGCGACGGGATCGACCCTGGCGTTCACCTTCGCATTGATCGTCTCGATCCTCTGGAGCGCGGCCGGCGTCAGCTCGATCGTCTCCGGGGCGCTCTGCGCCTCGTCACATTCGCCGCTGTAGCGCTGGCAGAAATCCACCCAGCCGAAGGGCACGCTGGTCTCCGGCCCGAGCGGCGAGAGAGACGAGGCGGGAAGGCGGACGCCGGCGGCGGCGGCGAGAGGCGAGAGGCTCACGGCGAAGAGGCCGAGAAGCAGAACCCTGGAGAACTGACGCGCAACACACATCTTAACGCAACCTTCGCCCGCGAACCCGTCGTTAAGAAAGCTTTAACGAGTAGGGCGGCTTTGCCAAGGTCCGCGTTAAGAAGTTCTTAACTTATGGTTTACGGCGGAGCCGGCGCCCCGTCGCGGGCAGGCTTGTCGAGTAAGAAACTATACTTGGCTCCGCTCCCGGTTCAGCGCCGCCGCAAGCGCCCTCTAGCGTTCGTTCGAGACATAGGCGGGCGCTGTCGTCGGCGCGCCGATCGCGACCCAGACATTGGGGTTTTCCTGGGACTGGCGCTTGACGAAACGGTAGGGCGTCTGCGTCCAGGGCTTTACCGCGTCAGTGAGATTGTCGAGGACGAACTCGCCGCGATTGGTGCGGATCGTCAGAACGGAATGGCCGTCGCCATTCTTTTCCTTCACGACCGTCATGAGCAGGGCCTCGCGCGGGAAGCCCGCCTCCATCAGCATCCGGCGCTTGAGCAGCGCATAGTCCTCGCAATCGCCTTTTCCGTCCGTGGGATAGTCCCAGGCGTCGACGGCCGCCCAATGATCCTTGTCGGTCACGGGGTCGATGGTCTTGTTTACAAAGCCGTTGATCCGGGCGATCTGGCGCAGGGCCGCCGCGGTGAGGTCGACATCGCGCGGCGCCGTCGTCTCCTCGGGGCATTCGCCGCGATAACGGCTGCAGAAATCGACCCAGCCATAGGGCACGCTCGTCTCGGACCCGAGCGTCGCGAAGCTCGACAAGTCCGCGCCGGCGACGCCCGCCGTCGTCTGGCCGACGAGAGCCGCGCTGCAGAGTCCGAGAGCCACAAGCCAGTTGACGACCACGCGACGCATTGCCCGCCTCCATTCGATGAGGCGAGAATAGATTTCTCCTTTTGCCGTCCTTGAAAGTAATTCCGCCGCATTTTACGCAGATCGATTCAGAAATGCGGCGATCTCTCGTAAGTATAATTTTCAGCGAATGAAATAGCTAAAATGCGATGCTTACTTCGTAACGGCATGATTCTGAACGGTTTTGTCAGAGAGACCGCGGCCTTGGGGCGGCCTCTCGCTTTTCTCGGGATGGACTTCGAGGTGGCGGCCGTTAACGCCCCGGCGCGTTGCTGGTTAACGGGCCGGCCGGGCGTCAAGTCCTGTGGCGCGGATGCGGCGAAAATTGGAAAGACAGGGGAGGCGCGCGCCCCTCAGAAGACCTTCGGCAGTTGCGGCAGGTCGGGCAGATAGTCGCTCGGGTCGACGACGAAGGAGCGCGAGACGGCGAGGCCCGCGGTGAACTGGCTGCGGGAGCCGATCACATTCGGGATGGGGCTCGCGCCGACGCTGCCGAGCAGGCGCTGGCCGCCGCCATAGATCGAGACGTTGGTCAGTTCGTTGATGTCGTAGCGCACCGTGGCCATACCGCCCGCGGCGGTGAAGCCGCCCGTGGCCCAATAGGGCGTGAGCCGGCCGTTCAGCATCGCCTCCAGCGGCGTCACCGAATAATAGGCGTTGGCGTAGGTGTTGTCGCCGAAATTCAGCCGCAGCCCGACCGAAAGCCGGATTGGCCCGAAGTTCTGATAGGCGTCGGCGTAAAAGGCGGCGACGAAGCCCTTGTGGCCGTCGATGCCCTGCCGCATCTCGGCGCGGACGCGGAAATGGTCGACGGGATAGAGTTCGACGAAGCCGCCGATCTCATGCGTCAAGCCGATGCGGCGCATGCCGAAAAGCCCGTCCCGCTGGCCGCGCTGGAACACGAAATTCGCCACCGGTCCGGCTTTCATATAGCCGAGATCGAGGAGATCGAGGCCGAAGCCTTCGTCGGGCGTCGAGAAGCTCTCCGGCTCGCCCACCCGGCGGAAGGAGACCGAGGGAAAGGGATAAGGCCGCATCTGGCCCGAACCGGGGAAGCTCGGCGTCACCGCGCCGATGGCGCTGACCGTGACGATCCAGCCCTTGGCGTCCGTCTTGGGCGGCGGGGTCAGCTCGGCGGCGGCTGTCGCGCCGGCGAAGCCAAGCCAGGCGGCGCCGCAGGCCAGATGTATCGCCCCGAATCGCAAGGATTACAGCCCCGTTTCAGATTTCTTGACAAATTCCTAACAAGCCGCGCGGCGCCGCGCTACTGACTATGGCGCGAAAATCACGACTCCTCTCCCTATGTTGCGCTTTGGCCACGGGGCTGACGGTAAAGCCAGTCGTTGCGGGCGAGCATACCGCGCCCGCCGAGCGCGCGAATGGCGAGATCGCGGCCGACGGCGCCGAGGCCGCCGAGGTGGAAATAATCTCCCTGCCGCCGGGAGGCGCGCACCACGCGCGAGGCGCGGTCGATGCGGCTCTTTTCATAGGCCGAAAACGCGGTCTCGACGCTCGCCCCGAGGGTCAGGAAGGCGCGGCCGAGCGCCTCGGCGTCTTCGATCGCCTGGGCCGCGCCCTGGGCCAGAAAGGGGACCATGGGATGGGCGGCGTCGCCCAGAAGCGTCACGGCGCCCCGGCTCCATCTCGAAAGCGGCGGCCGCGCAAAGAGCGGCCAGTGACGCCAGACCGCCCCGGCCTCGATCAGGGCGGAGAGCATCGGGGCCGGCCGGCGGCCGTGCAGCGCGCGCGCGAGCGCCGCGCCGTCGAGCGAAAGGACCGCCGCCTGATCGTCCTGGCGCGGCGTCGCGACGATCACGACGACATTGACGATCTCGCCGCCGCGCAGCGGATAATGGACGACATGGGCGCCCGTCAGCATCCACAGATTGCTTTCGCGCGCCCGCAGCGCGGCGGGGGCGCTTTCGGCCGGCACGAGGGCGCGCCAGGCGGTGAGGCCCGAATAGACGGGCGCGTCGCGCTCGGTCGGCAGCAGATGGCCGCGCACCGCCGAGCGTTGCCCGTCGGCGCCGACGAGCCCGGCCGCCGCGATTTCCTCGACGCCCTCTCCCGCATGGACGCGCAGGCGCACGGCCCCGTCGCAGTCCTCGAAATCGCCGACGCGCGCGCCCGTGCGAATCTCGATCGCCGGCTCGTCGTCCGCGGCCTGCAACAGGACCTGCTGAAGATCGCCGCGATGATAGACGCGGAAAGGGGCGCCGTAGCGCGCGCGGGTCCCGGCGAGATCGAGCCGCGCCAGAACCGCGCCGTCATGACCGCGCCGGACGTTGATCGCCGCGGGCTCCAGCGCCACGGCGCGCAGCTCCTCCTCGAGGCCGAGGCCGGCGAGAATTCGGCCGGCGTTGGGCGCGATCTGGAGGCCGGCGCCGACCTCCTCGATTTTCGGCGCCCGCTCGAGAAGCAGGACGCGCCGGCCGGCGCGGGCCAGCGCAAGGGCCGCGCTCAATCCGCCGATGCCGGCGCCCGCGATGACGAGGGGGGCGCTCACGCCGGGGCGGCCGATATCAGGCCGGCTCTTCGGCGTGGTAGACGCATTCCTTGGGCTCGGCGCCGCCATGGAGCGTGGCGTCATAGACGAAAAGCGTCGAGCAATAGGGGCAGACCGCCTGCGTATCGGCGCCCATGTCGATATAGACATGCGGATGGTCGAAGGGCGGCAGTGCGCCGATGCACATGAATTCCTTCGCGCCCACGCGAATCTCGGCGACGCCGGGCGTATTGTGGAAATGGGGCGTGGAATGTTCGGCCATGTTCCGCTTCTTTCGCTTCGCGCCGCGCGGGCGGCTCAAAAATGCTGCCGCCCCCTATATTGCAGCGCGGCCCGGTTTCATAGGGGGCGCGTCTCGTCGACCTCGTCGGCGACGCCGAGCGCCTTGAGCCGCGCGCGCTCCTCAGCCGTGAGGCCGGCGGGTCCGGCCGGGATGGCGCGCCGGCGGGCGGCGACGAAGACGGCCGCAGCCCCGGCCAGCAGCGCGAAGAGCGGCGCGGTCCAGAGCAGGATCGTCTCGACTTTCAACGGCGGGCGCAGCAGCACGAAATCGCCGTAGCGGGAATGGACATAGTCCTTCACCTGCGCGTCGCTCAGGCCCTCCTTGAGCTTCTCGCGCACGAGAACGCGCAAGTCCCTGGCGAGCGACGCGTCGGAATCGTCGACCGACTGATTCTGACAGACGAGGCAGCGCAATTCGCTGGTGATGGCGCGGGCCCGCGCCTCCATGGCCGGATCGGGCAGCATCTCGCCCGGCGTGACGGCGAAGGCGGGGGCGAGCGCGAGGCTGACGGTGAGCGCGAGCGCGACGCGCCGGACGGAAAAGGTTTCGGTCTTCCGCCTCATTCCGCCGCCTCCGGCATCGCCGCGGCCGGGGCGCGGCGCGCCACGCCGATTCTCAAGCGCCGGTCGGCGAGGGAGCAGGCGCCGCCGAACGCCATGACCAGCGCGCCGATCCAGATCAAGGTCACGAGCGGTTTCCAGTAGAGCCGCGCGTCGATCGTCCCGTCGGGATGGGAGTCGCCGATCGCGGCGTAAACCTGCCCCAGGCCCAGCGTCACGATGCCGGCCTCGGATCGCTGCATCTTGCGCGCCTGATAGAACCGCTTGGCCGGCTCGATCTCGGCGAGCGTCCTGTCGCCCGCGCGCACGGCCATCTGCGCGTAAATCTCCGAATAATTCGGCCCGTTGCGCGGAGCGATGGCTTCGATGGCGAGCTTGTAGGGGCCGACGTCGTAGAAATCGCCGGGCTTCATGGCGACGATGGTCTCGACGCCCCAGCCCGTCGCGGCGAGGCCGAGAAGCGTCAGCCCCATGCCGGCGTGGGAAATCGACGTGCCCCAGGCCGAGAGCGGCAGGCCGCGCAGCCGGGAGAAGACGGCGCCCGCCGAGGACGCGCGGAAGGCGGCGCGCTGGGCGATGTCGCTCACGCCGCCGACGACGAGATAAAGGGCGAGGCCCGCCGTGACGATGGAGAGGAAGGGCGTCCCGTAGAGAGCGCCAAAGGCCGCCGCCCCCAGCACGCCGACGGCGAAGGTGGCGCGCAGGCGCTGGAGCGCCGCCGGCAGGTCGCCGCGCTTCCAGGCGAGCATCTGGCCAATGGGCATGAGCACGGCGAGCGGAAGGGCGATCGGGATCAGCACCGTGTTGAAGAAGGGCGGGCCGACCGAAATCTTCTCGCCGGTGAGCGCCTCGAGCGCCAGCGGATAGAGCGTGCCGACGACGACCGTCGCGCAGGCGGCCGAGAGCAGCAGATTGTTCACGACGAGCGCGCCCTCGCGCGAGATCGGCGAGAACAGCCCGCCGACCGGCAGCGCCCCCGCCCGCAGGGCGAAGAGCGCCAGCGCGCCGCCGATGAAGAAGACCAGAATGCCGAGGATGAAGACGCCGCGATCGGGATCGCTGGCGAAGGCGTGCACGGAGGTGAGCACGCCCGAACGCACCAGGAAGGTGCCGAGCAGCGAGAGCGAAAAGGCCAGGATCGACAGGAAGATCGTCCAGACCTTGAGGGCCTCGCGCTTCTCCATCACCGCCGCGCTGTGGATGAGCGCCGTGCCGGCGATCCAGGGCATGAGCGAGGCGTTCTCGACCGGGTCCCAGAACCAGAAGCCGCCCCAGCCGAGCGTGTAATAGGCCCAGTAGGAGCCCATGGCGATGCCGAGCGTCAGCGCCACCCAGGCAAAGAGCGTCCACGGCCGCGCGAAGCGCGCCCAGGCGGCGTCGATGCGCCCGCCGATCAGCGCCGCCGCCGCGAAGGAGAAGACGATCGAGAAGCCGACATAGCCGAGATAGAGCAGCGGCGGGTGGATCGCGAGGCCGGGGTCCTGAAGGATCGGGTTGAGGTCGCGTCCCTCCCACGGCGGCTGATCGACGCGCGCGAAGGGATTGGAGGTGAGCAGGATGAACAGCAGGAAGGCCGCGCCGAGCAGGCCCTGCACGGAAAGCGCGTCGGCGCGGAGCCTGTCCGGCATGGACGAAGCGAAAATCGCGATCAGGGCGCCGCAGAGCGAGAGCACCAGCACCCACAGGAGCATGGAGCCTTCGTGATTCCCCCACACGCCGGAGATTTTGTAGATGAACGGCTTCAGCGAGTGCGAATTCTCGATGACGTTCACGAGCGAGAAGTCGGAGACGACATGCGCGTAGGTGAGCGCGCCATAGGCGAGCGCGACGAAGAGGAACTGTGCGATCGCCGTCGGGCGCGCTACCCGCATCAGCCCCGCGTCGTCGAGGCGCGCGCCGGCGAAGGGCACGGCGAACTGCATGAGCGCCAGAGCCAGGGCGAGAACGAGGGCGTAATGTCCGGTTTCGACGATCATGAGCGGTTGCCCCATCGAGTGGCGCCGTCTCCCGCGTCATGGCCGGGCCTGCCCCGGCCAATTACGCAAAGAGTCACTTCTTTTCTCCCTGCCAAACGCCCTGCTTCTTGAGGGCGTCGGCCACGTCGCGCGGCATGTAGCGTTCGTCGTGCTTGGCGAGAACGCTGTCGGCCCTGAAGGCGCCGCCCGGCTGCAACTGGCCATCGACGACGACGCCCTGCCCCTCGCGGAAGAGATCGGGCAGCAGGCCCGTATAGGTCACGTCGAGATCCTTCGTCCGGTCAGTGACGGCGAAGGAAATGTCACGCCCTTTCCTGACGACGCTGCCTTCCTTGACCAGCCCGCCGATGCGCAGCCGCGCGCCGGGCGCGACCTGCTTCTGGGCGAGTTCCGAGGGCGTGTAGAAGAAGACGATATTGTCGCGCAGCGCAAACAGGATGAGGCCGGCGGCGAGGCCGAGCGCCGCCAGCGCCCCGATGATCAGCGTCAGTCTCTTGCCTTTTCGCGTCATGCTTCACGTCGCCTGATTTCCTCGCCCCGCCCCTCTTCCGCCGCGCGGAGGAGGGCCGCGAGCGGGCCGTTCGAGGGATTATCCCCCGATGTCCAATTCCCTCGCCAGCGCCTCGATGCGGGCGACCTCGGCTTCCTTGCCGGCGAGCGCCTTGCGCGCGTCGGCCACGGCCTTCCTGGCCTTTTCGGACTCGGAGAGGACGCTGTAGGCGCGGATGAGCCGCAGCCAGCCCTCGACGTCGTCGCCCTTGGTCTCGAGCCGCGTGGCGAGCCGGTCCACCATGCTGCGGATCATCGCCTCGCGCTGATCCGCCGGCATGGCGGCGATGGCCTTGCCCTGCTCGCCGCCTGGCGCTTGCGCCATGGGCGCCATGGGGGCCCGCGGCGCCTGGGCCAAGGGCGCCTGCGGCGCTTGCGCCAAGGGCGCCTGCGGCGCTTGCGCGAAGGGCGACTCGGGGGCCTCCCCCTCGCCGCGCAGCGTCGCGAGACGCTGTCTGACGGCGGAGAGATAGGGCGCGTCCGCCGGCGCCTCTGCCTCCATCTTCGAAAAGATGTCGATGGCCCGGTCCTTTTCGCCGGCCTGTTCGGCGGCGACGCCCAGATAGAAGCGGGCGGCGGGAAGGGCGGGATCGAGGGCGAGCGCCGCCTCGAACTCCTTTCGCGCCTCGGCCGTCACTTGGCCCTGCGCGACGATCATGCGCGCCTGGCCCAGCGCCAGATGACGCTCGGCCGTCGCCCCGAGCAGCTTCAGGGCCTGTTCATAGGCGCTGATCGCCGCCTCGCCCTGGCCGGTGCGCAGATAATAGGGGGCGACGACCTCATAGCCGCGGCCGTCCTCGGGATGCTCGCGCAAATGATGCTCGATGCGCGCCACGGCGCCGGCGAGATCGCCCTTTTCGGGCGCGGCGTCGAGACGCGCGGCCAGCGGCATGTCCGGCAGCGCCGACTTGCCGAGTCGCAAATAGATCGGGAGGGCGACGGAGGGAATGGCGACGATGGCGGCGAGCGCGGCGATCAGCGCCGCCTTGCGGGAGCCGGCCGATCCGGTCTTCGGAGCGGCCTCGGCGCGCAGCAGGCGCCGCGCGGCTTCGGTCCGGGCGGCCTCGGCCTCGGCGGGATCGAGACGCCCCTCGTCGCGCTCGCGCTCGATTTCGGCGATCTGCTCCTCGAAGAAGGCGATGTCGGCGGCGCTGGCGTCCCTGGCCTCGCCCCGCATGGCGAGGGGCGCGAGCACCGCCATGACGGCGGCGCCGGTGAGAAGAGCGAAAACGAGCCAGATCATGGGGGCTGTTTAAAGCTTTGAGGCCCGCTTTGAAAGAAAAATGCGGGCGCCGCCGCTCGTCGCCGAAAATAGCGCGACCGAGAGGACCAGTATATCATGGCCGCGCCTGTCCCCCAGTCCACGGCCGCCATGTCCTTCGACCTTCAGACCCCCTCGATCGAACAGCTCTCCAACGTCATCTCGCAGGTCACGGGACCTGCTTTTCTGCTCGCCGCCGAGGCGCAATTGCTCAGCGTCCTCATCTCGCGCCTCGATCGCCTCGTCGACCATTCGCGCGAACTCGCCGCGCGCGGGGACGACGACGCGCGCGATCAGCACAGAGCCGAGCTCCCGGTCCTGCGCCGCCGCGCGATGCTGCTGCACCGCTCGATCTATTGGGGCGTCGCGAGCTGCGTCGTCACCAGCCTTCTGGTCATTCTCGGATTCGTCGCGGCCTTCGCCCGCGTCCGTCACGAATATGGCGCGGGCTTTCTGTTCATCGTCGCCATGGCGCTGTTCACCATGGCGCTCGTCGCCTTCGGCCAGGAGGTGCGCCTCGGCTATACCGAAATCGACGCCCACGCCCTGCTCATGCGCAAGAAGAGGTGGGGGCCGAATCTGACCGGCGACGAGTAGCGCGCCCCTTACGCCGCGCCGAAGACGCGGCGGAAGACCGTGTCCACATGCTTGAAGTGGTAGGAGAGGTCGAAAAGCTCGTCGAGCTCGGCGGGCGAGAGTTTTGCGCTGACGTCCGGGTCCTGGCCCAGCAGCGTGCGGAAGTCCCCCTCGCCGCGCCAGACCGGCATGGCGTTCCTTTGCACCATGGCGTAGGCGTCCTCGCGAGAGACGCCCTTTTGCGTCAACGCCAGCAGGACGCGCTGGGAATGCACGAGCCCGCCGAGCCGGTCGAGATTCTTCTGCATGTTCTCGGGATAGACGAGCAGGTTCTCGATCACGCCGGTGAGCCGCGCGAGCGCGAAATCGAGCGTCACCGTGGCGTCCGGGCCGATCATGCGCTCCACCGAGGAATGGGAGATGTCGCGCTCGTGCCAGAGCGCCACATTTTCCATCGCCGGAAACGCCATGCCGCGCACGAGGCGGGCGAGGCCGGTCAGATTTTCGGTGAGCACCGGATTGCGCTTGTGCGGCATGGCCGAGGAGCCCTTCTGGCCGGCCGAGAAATATTCCTCGGCCTCCAGCACCTCGGTGCGCTGGAGATGGCGGATTTCGGTGGCGAGGCGCTCCACCGAAGAGGCGACGACGGCGAGCGTCGCGAAGAAGGCCGCATGGCGGTCGCGCGGAATGACCTGGGTCGACACCGGCTCCGGGACGAGGCCCATCTTGTGCGCGACATATTCCTCGACGCGGGGGTCGATATTGGCGAAGGTGCCGACGGCGCCCGAAATCGCGCAGGTGGCAACTTCCTTACGGGCCTGGACGAGGCGCTCGCGGGCGCGGGTAAATTCCGCATAGGCCTGCGCCATCTTGAGGCCGAAAGTGGTGGGTTCGGCGTGGATGCCGTGCGAGCGGCCGATGGTCGGCGTGAATTTGTGCTCGAAGGCGCGCTTCTTGATCGCGGCGAGCAGGGCGTCGACGTCGGCGACGAGCAGATCGGCGGCGCGGGCGAGCTGCACAGCGAGGCAGGTGTCGAGCACGTCGGACGACGTCATGCCCTGATGCACGAAGCGCGAGTCCGGCCCGATGAATTCGGCGAGATGGGTGAGGAAGGCGATGACGTCGTGCTTGGTCACGCGCTCGATCTCGTCGATGCGCGCCACGTCGAATTTGACGAAATCCGCCTTGTCCCAGATGTTCCTGGCGCTTTCCTTCGGGATGACGCCGAGCTCGGCGAGAGCGTCGCAGGCATAGGCCTCGATCTCGAACCAGATGCGAAAGCGCGTCTGCGGCTCCCAGATCGTCGTCATTTCGGGTCGGGAATAGCGCGGGATCATGGGGGCCTCGGGAACGCTCTTGAAGGAACTGAGCCGGCGGCCTGCCGGCCTTCGGCCCTCCGGTTCGCAAATTCGCGGCGCAGGGTCAATCCGGCGCGGCCTTCGGGCAGGCGACTTCCCTCGCCGGGCCCGAAGGCTGCATAAAGGCGGGCGTTGCTGGAAGACGAGAGGCCTCGGGGCGCATCATGGTGACGGAAAAACTGGCGCGATTGCGGGCGGGGGCGGTCGAGGAGGGAAAGCGGCTCCTTGCGATCTTCCTCTACCTCTGGGTGATCCTCACCCTGCTGTCTCTCCATAAGGCGATCATCTTCAACGAGGATTTGCTCACCTACCAGCAGGGCTTCGCGCTGCTCAACGCCTTCGTTCTGGCCAAGGTCATCTTCTTCGGGCAGAAATTTCATCTCGGCGAGAGCCGCAAGGATGCGCCGGTCGCCCTGCCGGCCCTGATCAAGTCGGCGATCTTCGGCCTGCTGCTCGTCGCCTTTCACGTCGTCGAGGAGACGGTCATCGGCGTGATCCACGGCAAGCCGGCGCGGGAGGCGCTGCCGACGATCGGCGACGGCTCCTTGCAGGCCATCGTCATGACGGCGATCATCGCCTCGGTCGGGCTCATCCCCTTTTTCGCCTTCGTCGAGCTCGGGCGCGTGCTGGGAACCGAGGAGCTGCGCGCGCTGCTCTTTGGCCCGCCGCGCGCGAAAGGCGCGCCAGGGGAGCATGTCGAGCGGCACTTTCTGAACTCGCAGACCGTGCGCGACGTGGTCATCGGAATGGCGGACGGATTGACCGTGCCCTTCGCCCTTGCGGCGGGCATTTCGGCGGCGATCGCCTCGACCCGCATCGTGGTGACGGCGGGGCTCGCGGAGATCGTCGCGGGCGCAACGGCCATGGGGCTCGGCGGCTATCTCGCCGCGCGCAGCGACCACGAACATTTCCTCTCGGAGGAAAAGCGAGAATATGCGGAGGTCGAGAAGCTGCCCGAGCAGGAGCGCCGCGAGCTGCGCGAGATCTTCGCGGGATATGGGCTGGAGAAGCCGGAGGTCGACACGGTCGTCGCCTCGCTCTCCGCCGACAAGAAGCGCTGGGTCGATTTCATGATGCGCTTCGAGCTGGGGCTGGAGCGGCCGGACCCCAGGCGCGCGCCGGTCAGCGCGGCGACCATCGCCCTGGCCTACGCCATTGGCGGACTCATTCCGCTCGCGCCCTACATCGTCGAGGACGACATCCGCCGCGCGCTCGTCCATTCGGCGATCCTCACCGGCGCGGCGCTGCTCATTTTCGGGGCGGTGAAGGGCCGGCTCACCGGGGTCGATCCGCTGAAGTCGGGCGCGCAGACCTTCCTCGTCGGCGGCCTCGCGGCGGGCGCGGCCTTTTATCTCGCCTCGCTGTTCGGCGGCTAGCGTCCGGTTGCACGGAGCTTGCACCGGTCCCGCGAACTGGCGTCGCGCCCTCGCGCCGCCCATATGAAGATTCTCTGGAGGCCCCATGCAGACAGCGGATGCGATGGTTCTCGGCGCCGGCATGGTCGGCGTCTCGGCGGCGCTGCATCTTCAGGCGCGCGGGCGCGACGTCGTCCTCGTCGACAGGCGCGGCGCGGGTCTCGAGACGAGCTTCGGCAACGCCGGGCTCATCGAGCGCTCCTCGATCTTTCCCTATCTCTTCCCGCGCGACCCGAGGCGGCTCGTCAAATACGCGCTGAACCTGCTCCCCGAAGCGCATTATCACCTGACCGCCGTGCCCTCGGTCGCGCCCTGGCTGATGCGCTACTGGCGGGCGAGCGCGCCCGAGCGCGTGCAAAAGAGCATCGCCGGCCGGCGCCCGCTGATCGAGCGCAGTCTCGTCGAGCACGAGGCGCTTATCCAGCAGGCGGGCGCGGGGCGGCTCATCCGCCACACGGGCTGGATCAAGCTTTTTCGCAGCAAGGAGACGCTGGAGCATGGCGTCGCCGACGCGGAGAAGCTGCGCGCCTATGACCTCCATATCGACATTCTCGACGAGAAGGGCGTCGCCGCGCGCGAGCCGCATCTCGCAGCCGTCGCGGGCGGCGTGCATTACCGCGACACCGCCTCTGTGAGCGATCCCGGCGCGCTCGCCAAGGCCTATGCCGATCTCTTTCTCGCGCGCGGCGGGCGCTTCGTCGCGGCCGACGCGCTGACGCTCGAAGAGGAGCCGGACGGGCGCTGGAGCGTGATGGGGCCGCAGGGGCGCATCGCCGCGCCGGACGCCGTTCTCGCGCTCGGCCCCTGGTCCGACCAGATTTTCCGCCGTTACGGCTACCAGATGCCCTTCGGCTTCAAGCGCGGCTACCACATGCATTACGCGCCGCAGCCGGGGGCGCGGCTCGAGCACCCGATTCTCGACGCCGACAATGGCTATCTTCTGGCCCCCATGGACAGGGGGATCAGGCTGACGAGCGGCGCGGAATTCGCGCCGCGCGACGCGCCGCCGACGCCGGTGCAGATCGACCGCTGCGAGCCGATCGCCCGCGCGCTCTTCCCGCTCGGAGCCGCGCTCGACCGCGCGCCCTGGAAAGGCGCCCGCCCCTGCCTGCCGGACATGTTGCCGGTGCTGGGACCCGCGCCCCGCCACAAGGGACTGTGGTTCGACTTCGGCCACGCCCATCATGGCCTGACCCTCGGCCCCGTCTCCGGGCGCCTGCTCGCCGAAATGATGACCGGGGAGACGCCCTTCACCGATCCCGCCCCCTATCGGGCCGACCGCTTCTAGGGGGCGCAAGCTTCACATTGGCGTCATGATCTGAAACTGTCGGGCCTTGGCCCGAATCGCGCCCGACGGCGCCCGTGGAAAGATCATGCGCGCGGCGGAAAGACTAGCCTATATCGACGGATGGCGCGTCATCGCCATCCTTCTCGTTTTCGCTGACCATCTCGGCATGAACAGGGAGATCGGCGCCTTTTACGAAAGAAGCGCGTTCGGCGTCCTCTCCCAATATGGCGAGACCGGCGTCTTCATCTTCTTCTTCATCAGCGGCTATGTCGTCAGCCTGACCTCCTTGCGGGAGGTCGAGCGAACCGGCGGCTTTTCGGCTCCGGCCTTCTATGCGCGGCGGTTCTTCCGCATCGTCCCGCCCTTGATGCTCTATCTCGCGGCGCTGATGGGCCTCGCCCTTGCGGGCGTCATCGAGTTTTCGCCCGTAAACTTCGTCAGCGCGGCGCTTTATCTGTGCAATTCCACGGCGCCCGGCGTCTCCTGCGACTGGTATGTCGGCCACACATGGAGCCTCGCCTTCGAGGAGCAGTTCTACTGCCTCTTTCCAGCGGCCTTCGCCTGGATGACGCTGGGGAAGGCCCCGCGTCCGACCCTGGCGGCGGCGGCGCTCGCCTTCGCCGCCCTGCCTTTCGTCTTCACCATCTGGTGGATCGGCAAGATCGGCTGCCTCATCGCCTATGCTCTGTTCTTCGCCGGCTACGCCGCCGCGGCGCGCGGCGCGGCGATCCAGCGCCTTTTCGCGGATGTGCGCCTGCCGGCGTTCACCGTCGCCGCCCTCGTCGTTTTCATGCCGAGGAGCGTCGTCGCCTCTTTCGGGGATGACGAAGCCATGCGGGCGGAGCTGATCGCGTGGTTCCGGCTGGCCTATGTCGGGGCCATTCCCGTCCTCGTCCTGCTGTCGGGCGCGGCGGAGAGTCCCTTGCGCAAGGCCCTGTCGATCGGCGCGCTCGCGGGGCTCGGCCGGGCGAGTTATTCCATTTATCTCTGGCAGCAGCTCTGCAACGGACCGGTCTTCAACGGTCTCGGCGTCGCCGCGCAATTCGCCCTGATCGGCGGCGCGATCCTGTTTTGTCTCGGCCTGTTCCGCATCGAACTCAAGCTGATCGGCCTCGGGCAGGCGCTGTCCTCGCGCCTTCGGCGGCGCGGCGAAGAACAAGCGGCGGCGCCCGCTTTGGCGATGGACCCTGCGTCATGACAAAGAAAACCCGGCGGCCGGGAGAGCTGGAGCCGCCGGGATTACTCGTCTTACCTGAACAATTGAGACGCCTGATGCATCAAGACAAGAAAAAAGGCGAGCCCGCCAGCAATGAACATTGACGCTTTCAGCATCGACGCGCGGCTGTGCTGGATCATATCTCCATGCTCCTTCGGTTTCCCTGTCAGAGCGCAGAGTAAACTCACTTCTGGCGCGTTGAAGCGCCAATTTGAGCAAAACCCACAAGTCCAGAACGATTATTTTGCTTGAACAGGATCGGCGCGCGGCGATCGCTCCGCGCGGCGCCCGGAGCGCCGCCTTTGCGCCGCGGCCCGCCCTGTGGCAATAACGCGCCCAAACATCTCTCTTCCGAGGATCACCATGGCGGCGGACGTCACCTTTCCCGCAGCGGCGGCGGCGGGGCTCTTGTCTTTTCTCTCTCCCTGCGTGCTGCCGCTCGTGCCGCCCTATCTGACCTATCTCGCTGGCGTTTCGATGGAGGATCTCGAAATCGAGACCCGCTCGCAGGCCCGCCGCGACGTGCTGTTTTCGGCAGTGCTGTTCGTCCTCGGCTTCACGACGGTCTTCGTGGCGCTCGGCGCGACCGCCAGCGCCTTCGGCGCCGTGATTCGCGCCAATCTGCATATTCTCTCCTGGCTGGCGGGCGCGGTCATCATCCTGATGGGGCTGCATTTCGTCGGCGTGCTGAAGGTCGGCCTGCTCTATCGGGAGAAGCGCGCGGAGATCACCAAGCCCATGGGCCTCTTCGGCTCCTATGTGATGGGGCTGGCCTTTGCCTTCGGCTGGACGCCCTGCATCGGGCCGATTCTCGCGGCGATTCTCGCCGTCGCCGGCGCGCAGGAGACGGTCGCGCGCGGCGCCGCCCTGCTCGCCACCTATTCGCTGGGTCTTGGCCTGCCCTTCATCGTCGCAGGCCTGGCCCTCGGCCGATTCCTCGCCTTCGTCGCGCGCTTTCGCAAGCATTTCGGCAAGGTGGAGAAAGTCGTCGGCGTCCTGCTGATCGTCACGGGCGTCGCCTTCCTCACCGGCGGCGTGCAGGAAATGTCTTTCTGGCTGCTGGAGATGTTCCCCGGCCTGGCGACGCTCGGATGACCGGGATGGCGGGCTGGGACCCCCGCCAGGATCCCCGTCTGCCCGAAATCGACCGGCTGCGCGGTCTCGTCATGGTCGTCATGGCGCTCGATCACATGCGCGATTTCTTCGACGCCGACGCCCTGCGCTTCAGCCCGACGGACCTCGAGCGCACCTATCCATTTCTCTTCTTCACGCGCTTCGTCACTCATTTTTGCGCGCCGACCTTCGCCCTGCTCGCGGGCGTGGGCGCCTATCTCTATGGCGCGCGCCGCCGGGACCCCGAGACGCTCAGCCTCTTTCTCGCGACTCGCGGCGTCTGGCTGATCCTGCTCGACGCAGTGGCCATCAGCCCCGTCTGGGGCGGGCCGGGGCGGATCATGCTGGGCACGCTCTGGGCGATCGGTTGCGGGCTCGTCGCGCTCTCGCTGCTCTCGCGCCTCCCCGCCCGGCAGGTTCTCGCGATCGGCGCGGCGATCGTTCTCGGCCACAATCTGCTCGATGGCGTCCACGCGGCCGACCTCGGGGCGTTCGGCCCCTGGTGGCGGCTGTTGCACGAGAAAGGTCCCCTGCCCCTCGGCCTTCCCGGCGCGGTCTATTACGCCGCCTTGCCCTGGATCGGCGTCGTCGCGCTGGGCTACGGGATCGGACCCCTCTTCGAAAGGGCGCCGGCGGCGCGGGACGAGACGCTCCTGCGCGCCGGCCTTTGCGCCCTCGCAGCTTTCGCCGTGTTGCGGGCGACCAATTTCTACGGCGACCCCGCCCCCTGGACCGCGCAGCGGGAGGCGCTCTTCACCGCGCTTTCCTTTCTCAACGTCACCAAATATCCGCCCTCCCTGCTCTATCTGCTCGTGACGCTCGGGGGCGCGGCGCTGATCCTGCCCGCGCTCGAACGCGTCAACGGCGCCGCCGGCCGCGTCCTCGCCGTCTTCGGCCGGACGCCGCTGCTTTTCTACGTCCTGCATCTCTATCTGGGGGCGGCGGCGGCGCTGGCGCTTCTCGCGGCGCAGGGCTATAGCTATGCCGACGTTGCAGGATTTCTGAAATCCGGCGGGCCGCCGGCCGGTCTCGGGATCGGCCTCGCCGGGGCCTATGCGGCGTGGGTTCTCGTCGTGGCGGCGCTCTATCCAGCGTGCCGCTGGTTCGGGGGCGTCAAGCGCCGGCGGCGGGATCTATGGTGGCTGAGTTATCTCTGAACCTTAACGCTTCAGCGCGATTTACCAGGCGGCCGCGGGCCGGCGGCTTGGTCGCGGCGCATGGCGCGCGGTATAGAGGAACGTCGTTTTTGTCTCAACGCAGGTCCGGGGTTAGGTAGATGCTCGAGAAACTGGTGGCCTTCTGTCTTCGTTGGCCCTGGACCGTTGTTCTTCTCACGCTCGCGTTGACCGCCGGGGGCGTTTACCTCACCGCCGAACGTTTCGCGATCGACACCGACACGGCGAATCTGTTCTCCCCCGACATGGGCTGGCGCAAGAACCAGATGGCGCTCTACCGCGCCTTTCCGCAGCTCGAGAACACCATCGTCGCGGTCATCGACGGACCCAACCCCGAAGCCGCCGAGGACGCCGCCGCCCGGCTCACCGCCGAGCTGAAGGGCCGGCCCCTGCTTCTCAGGGTGTGGCGCCCGGACGATCCGGCCTTTTTCGCCAAGAGCGGGCTTCTTTATCTCGACCGTCCCGAACTCGAGCACACGGTCGGCACACTCATCGGCCAGCGCGACGTGCTGACGCCCCTCGCCGAGGATCCGACCCTGCGCGGGCTTTCGAGCGTCCTCGTCGCCAACCAGAAGCGGGCGGCGGGCGGCGAGCGCGCCACCGCCATGTATCTTGCGGGCCTCGACCAGTTTTCTCAGGCCTTCGAGGCGACGCTCGCCGGACAGACGGCCCGCGTGGATTGGGAGAAGCTGCTCGCGGGCGGCAAGGAGGCCGCGCCCGTCGGCCCGCCGCCCGAGACGCGGCGCATCGTCCTCATCAATCCGGTCCTCGACTTCACGGCGCTTCAGCCGGGCGGCGAGGCCATCGGGGCGGTCCGCAAGGCCGCCGCCGCGCTCGGGATCGACAAGGAGAACGGCTATACGTTTCGCCTCACGGGCGAGGTGCCGCTCGCCGACGAGGAATTCGCCACGCTCTCCGAGAATATGGCGCTCAACACGGCCGGCACGCTGGTCGTCGTCTCGCTCATTCTCTTCGCCGCGCTGCGTTCGCCCAAGCTCATTCTGGCCGTGCTGGTCACGCTGCTGGCGGGCCTCGCCATCACCTCGGGCGCCGGCATTCTGCTCATCGGCCGGTTCAATCTGATTTCGGTCGCCTTCGCCGCCCTCTTCATCGGCCTCGGCGTCGATTTCGGCATTCAGTTCGCCACGCGCTATCGCGAGGAGCGGCACGGCCACGGCGACCTCGAGCCGGCGCTGCTCCATGCGACGCAGGGCATCGGCGGCTCGCTGACGTTGGCCGCGGTCTCGCTGCTCGCGGGCTTCTTCTGCTTCCTGCCGACCTCCTTTCTGGGCGTCGCGGAGCTCGGGCTCATCGCCGGCGTCGGCATGATCATCGCCTATCTGGCGACGCTGACCTTCCTGCCCGCGGCCATCAAGCTGCTGCATCCGCCGGCGGAGCACGTGCCGATCGCGACCCACTCGCTCGCCGTGGTGGATCACTGGATCGCCCACCACCGCCCGATCGTGCTGCTCGGCACGGCGGCGGTCGTGCTCGCCGGCGTGCCGGCGCTGATGCGGCTGCACTTCGACTCCAATCCGATGAATCTGCGCGACCAGAAGGTCGAATCCGTCGCGACCTTCCTCGACCTCTCGAAGGACCCGAAGACGGCCCCGAACAAGATCGAGACGCTCGCGCCCTCGCTCGAGGCGGCGCAGGAGCTGACCAGGAAGATCCTGGCGTTGCCGGAAGTCGACCACGTCGATTCGGTTTTTTCGCTCATTCCCAAGGATCAGGACGAAAAGCTGCCGCTGATCGCGCGCGCCGCGAGCGAGCTGCACGCCGCGCTCCATCCCAAGGTCAAGCCCGCGCCGACCGACGCGGAAACGGTCAAGGCGCTGACCGCCGCCGCCAAGGCGCTGCGCGCGGCCGTGGCGAAGAAGCCGCAGCCCGCGGTGACGCGTTTCGCGGCGACGCTCGACGCCCTCGCCAAGGCGAGCCCGGAGACGCGCGAAAAGGCCCGCGGCGCCGCCTTCGCGGGCTTCGAGAAGCTCATGGGCCAGCTGCACGACGTCCTGCAGGCGCAGCGCGTGACGCCCGAAAATCTGCCGGAGGAATTGCGCTCGGACTGGATTTCCGCCGATGGCCTCGTCCGGCTCCAGACCACGCCCAAGGGCGACAGCAACGACCGCGTGGTCATGAGCCGATTCGCCGACGCCATGCTGGCCATCGCACCCGATTCGAGCGGCGCGCCGGTCATCATCTCGGAGGCCGGCAAGACGGTGACCCGCGCCTTTCTGGAGGCCGGCGTCTTCGCCTTCGTGGCGGTTTTCCTTATTCTTGCCGTAGCTCTGCGCAATGCAATCGATGTCGCGCTCACCCTCGGCCCGCTCGTGCTCGCCGGGATCATGAGCCTTCAGGCTGCGGAAATGCTCGGGGTGTCGCTGAATTTCGCCAATATCATCGCGCTGCCGCTGATGTTCGGCGTCGGCGTCGCCTTTCACATCTATTACGTGATCGCCTGGCGAAAGGGCGTCGTGGACATGCTGGCCTCGAGCCTCACCCGCGCGATCTTCTTCAGCTCGCTCACCACGGGCACCGCCTTCGGCAGCCTTTTCCTGTCGAGCCATCCGGGCACCGCCAGCATGGGCGAGCTTCTCACCATCTCGCTGTTTTTCACGCTACTTGCGGCCTTCATCATCGTGCCGGCCTTTCTCGGCCCGCCCCGCCATCCGGCGCCGGGCGCGTCCGACCCGGCTTGACGAAAGGCAGCCTTCTGGATTTCGCTGCCAGGCGAAGGCCTTGGCCCACACAACTGGGGATAGACGGCGTCATGAACAAATTTCTGCTGAGCATTGCCGCCGCCACGGCCCTCCTTGCGCCGATCGCCAGCGCGGCGGAGCAACCGATCTATGGCGTTTGGGTCCGCGAAGGCCACCCGACCGACAAGCTCGAATTCTACGACTGCTCTGGCAAGCTCTGCGCCAAGGGCGTGCTGCCCATGCTGGACGGCAGCCCGCCGCCGGTCGTGCTGCGCTCGGCCGCCAAGACCGGGCCGAACAGCTGGAAGGGCGATCTTTTCAACCCCGAGGACGGCAAGACCTATACGGGCAAGATCACCTATGACTCGCCCACGCAGTTCACGCTGACGGGATGCCTGATGGCCTTCCTGTGCCAGAGCGAAACCTGGACCCGCGTCTCCGGCCCGCCGAAGAAAGCCGAACCGAAGCCCGAGGCGAAAGCCGAGGGCAAGAGCGACGGCAAGTCGGAGAGCAAGACGGAAGGCAAGGCCGAGAGCAAGGCTCCCGTCGCCGAACACCCCGAAAAGGCGCAGGCTGCGGCAAAGCCGACCGGCGAAAAGGCCGCGAAGCCGGCGGCTGATTCGGCGAAGACCGCGAAAGCCGCGAAGCCGGCGGAGGCGAAATCCGCGGCGCCGAAGGCGCAGCCTTCGCATCCAAAGCCCGTTGAAGACGCCGACCAATAGGCCTTTCCTCGCGCATGTGACAACAGGTTGAACTTGACGCCTCAGAGCCGGCGGGCCAGCTTGGCGCCCGCCGATTTTGCGCCTGCACGCCACTGGCTTAAGAACCGCCCCAGGACGGGCCCGGCAGGGCGCCGACGTTGGTCGCAGGACAGGCCGCGCCGGGCGGATGGCGCGTCGGCGGAAGAGAGGGAGTGAGCTTTTTGACGGCCGTCGGGGCGTTCCGGTTCCTGCCCTCTCCCTTGCTACTCGCGGCCGCGGCTGCGCTGCTTTCCGGCTGCGATCTCGACTGGGAGAAGCCGGACATCGCCGTTCCGCCGCCGCCGAAGTTCCGCGAGGCCAAGAGCGCAAACGCGACGCCCATCCCGCGCGGGCCGGATTTCGCCGCCAAATTCGGCTCCCGGGAGCTGACGGGTCTCGTCGAAGCGGCCGTGGGCGAAAATCTCGACATTGCCGCCGCCGCGGCGCGCATCGCGCAAGTCGACGCGCAGGCGCGGGTCGCGAGCGCGGCGCTGTGGCCCAATATCTCGATGCAGGACATCGCCCGCACGACCCGCGTGCCGGGCACGACGACCAATGTCGCGTCGGCGGGGTCGAACATCACGCCCGCCTCGACATCGACGGGCTCGTCGCAGCAGACGCCGCTCACCGGCTTCCGGGCGCGGGAGTTCGGCTTCTTCCAGCTCGGCCTGACGGCGAGCTACGAGATCGACTTCTGGGGCAAGAACGAGGACGCCTCCTACGCCGCGCGGCTGCTCGCCAACGCCAGCCGCTTCAACCGGGATACGGTCGAGATTTCGACGATCGCCTCGGTGATCAACGCCTATTTCCAGGTGCTCACCGCGCAGGACCGGCTACGCATCGCCCACAATAACGTCGCCATCGCCGAGCGCGTCTTTCGCGCCATTCAGGCGCGCTTCGAGGTCGGCGTCGCGAGCGCCCTCGACACGGCGCAGCAGGAGAGCGTGCTGGCGCAGGCGCGGGCGACGATTCCGCCGCTCGAGCAGACCTTGCGGCAGACGAAGAATCAGCTCGCCGTTCTGGTCGGGCAGACGCCCGAAAGCGTGGAGATCAAGGGCGGATCGCTGACGAAGCTCACCTTCCCGCATGTTTCGCCGGGCTTGCCCTCGGAAGTGCTGCTGCGCCGTCCGGACGTGGCCGAGGCCGAGGCGCGGCTCGCGTCGCAGGAGTTTTCGGTGCTGCAAGCGCGCGCCGCCTTCTTCCCATCGATCACGCTCACCGGACAATATGGCGTGCAGAGCGCGCTGCTGCACAATCTGCTGCGGCCCGAGGCGGTCGCCTGGCAGGCGGCGGCCAATCTCGCCCAGCCGATCTTCGACGGCTTCAACATTCAGGGCAATTACGAGAATCAGAAGGGCCGCTACGCCGAACTCGCCGCCCTCTACCGCAAGCAGATCCTGACGGCGCTGAGCGACGCCGAAAACGCGCTGATCGCGGTGCGGGAGACCGCGGCCGCGCTGAAGGCCCAGACCGTGGCCGCCGCCGCCGCCGAGCGCGCGCTGACCGTGTCCGAGGTGCGGCTGCAGGAGGGAACGATCGACATCATCACCCTCTCGACGACGCAGACGACGCTTTTTCAGGCTCAGGATCAGCTCGCGGTGACGCGGCTCTCTTACTTTCAAGCTGCGACGAGCCTATATCAGGCGCTCGGCGGCGGATGGTCCCCCACGACGCGAGACGCCGAAATCGCTCAAGCCAACGCGGCCTATGAGGCCGACAAGGGAATCTTTCCATGATCCGCGCCGATCGGCGTATCCTCATGGCCATTGGCGCGCTCGCGCTGGCGCTCGCCGCCGGCGGAGCGTGGCAGAGCGGCCTGAGGTTCGGCTCCGACGGCAAGCCGGCGGCGGAAAGCGCCACGGGCGGCGGAGGCAAGCGCCGGGACGAAGCCGTGAGCGTCGCGACCGCCAAGGCGCGGATCGAGAACGTTCCGGTGACGATCGACGCCGTGGGCACGGTGCAGGCGCTCAATACGGTGACGATCCGCACCCAGGTGGACGGGCGGCTCCTGCGCCTCGCCTTCACCGAAGGCCAGGACGTGAAGAAGGGCGACGTGCTCGCCGAGATCGACCCGGCCCTTTACAAGGCGCTCTACGATCAGGCCGTCGCCAAGAAGGCCCAGGACGAGGCCAACCTCGCCAACGCCCGCGTCGATCTCGCCCGCTACGAGAAGCTCGTCGCCGGCAAGTTCCTCTCGCAGCAGCAATATACGACGCAGAAGGCGCAGGTCTCGCAGCTCGAGGCGCAGGTGCGCGCCGATCAGGCGGCGATCGACAACGCCAAGACCACGCTCGACTACGCCACCATCCGCTCGCCGATCGACGGACGCGTCGGCATCCGACTCGTGGACGTCGGCAATATTTTGCACCCCTCGGATGCGGGCGGCATCGTCGTCGTCACCCAGCTCAGGCCGATCTATGTCGTCTTCACTCTGCCCCAGCAGGCTCTGCCCGCGGTGCAGAAGGCGCAAGGCTCAGGCCCCGCGAAGGTCAGGGCGCTCGGCTCCGACAACGCCACGACGCTGGAGAGCGGCGAGCTCTCCGTCATCGACAACCAGATCGACCAGCTCACCGGCACGGTGAAGCTGAAGGCCATTTTCGCCAATCAGGATCTGGGACTGTGGCCGGGACAGTTCGTCAATGTGCGGCTGATGCTCGACACCATCAAGAACGCCGTCGTGACCCCGAGCCCGGCGGTCCAGCGCGGCCCCAACGGCGCCTTCGTCTATGTTTTGGGAGACGATGGCCGCGCCCATATGAAAACCGTCACGACAGGGCGGCAGGATGAGAATATCGTCGTCGTCACGTCGGGGCTGGAGCCCGGCGAGACCGTGGTGACAAGCGGATTCGCGCGGCTCTTCGACGGCGCAAAAGTGCATGTGGCCCACACCGAGGAGCCCGCCGCCGCGGCGACCGCGACCCCGTCGCAAGCGGAGCCGCAGAAAGAGCCTGTCGGCGGCCATCGGCGGCATGGCGCCAAAATGGACGGCTCCAAGAACGATAGCCCCAGGAGCGACGGCCCGAAGGGCGAGAATGCAAGGGGAGAAGGGTCTCCCGGAAGGTGATCTGACTCGAGATGAATGTTTCGGCGCCCTTCATCAAAAGGCCGGTGGCGACCTCGCTCATGGCCTTTGCGCTGCTGCTCTTTGGCGTTTTGGGCTATACGCGCCTCTCGATCTCGCCGCTGCCCCAGGTCGATTTTCCCACGATCCAGGTCACGACGCAGCTTCCCGGCGCCAATCCCGACACCATCGCCTCGCTGGTGACGGCCTCGCTCGAGCGGCAGTTCGGGCAAATTCCGTCGCTGACCAGCATGTCGTCGCAAAGCTCCTTCGGCCTCTCGCAGATCACGCTGCAATTCGATCTCGGCCGCGACATCGACGCCGCCGCCCAGGACGTTCAGGCCGCGATCAATTCCGCCGCCTCGACCCTGCCGCGCGACCTTCCCTATCCGCCGGTCTACGCCAAGGTGAACCCGGCCGACACGCCGGTCCTGACGCTCACCCTCGGCTCGAAGACCGCGACGCTGCGCGATCTCTCCGACCTCGCCGACACGCTGATCGCGCCCCAGCTCGCGCAGGTTTCGGGGGTGGGCCGCGTTTCGGTGCAGGGCGGCGTGCGCCCGGCGATCCGCATCGAGGCGGACCTCGCGCGACTCGCGGCGAACCGCATCGGCATGGAGGATTTGCGTCAGGCGGTCGCGAGCGCCAACAACGCCGGCGCCAAGGGGTCGCTCGAAGGCCAGCGCCAGTCCTACACGCTGGAGGCCAACGACCAGATTCTGCAGGCCAAGCAATACGAGACGATCATCGTCGCCTGGCGCAACAAGGCGCCGGTGATGCTGCGCGACGTGGCGAAGGTCTCCGACGGGCTCGAAAACGCCCGCGTCGGCGGCTGGCACAATGGCGAGCAGGCGATCATCCTCGACGTGATGCGTCAGCCGGGCGCCAATATCATCGCCACGGTCGAGCGCGTGAAAGAGACGCTCCCCAAGCTGCGCGGCGAATTGCCGGCGGGCATGAGCCTCGACATCGTCAACGACCGCACCGACACGATCCGCGCCTCGATTCACGAGGTGCAGCTCACCCTCGTCATCGCCGCGGGCCTCGTCGTCGCCGTGGTGCTGATGTTCCTGCGCAGCTGGCGCGCGACGCTGATCGCCGGCGTCAGCCTGCCGCTCTCGATCATCGCCACCTTCTTCGTGATGTGGGCGGCGGGCTTCTCGCTCGACAATCTGTCGCTGATGGCGCTCACCATCGGCACGGGCTTCATCGTCGACGACGCCATCGTGATGATCGAGAACGTCTTCCGCAATATCGAGCACGGCAAGACGCCGCTTCAGGCGGCGCTCGACGGCGCGCGCGAGATCGGCTTCACCGTCGTCTCGCTCACGGTCTCGCTCATCGCGGTCTTCATCCCGCTTCTGTTCATGACCGGCATCGTTGGCCGCATGTTCCGCGAATTCGCGCTGACGCTCTCGATCGCCGTCGTCATCTCGGCGGTCATCTCGCTGACGCTCACGCCCATGCTCTGCGCCGTGCTGCTGCGCGCCGCGCCGGAAAGCGGCGATTCCGCGTGGGAGAGAATGTCTCTCTGGCTCGACGAGAAATATTATCGCTCGCTCGACTGGGCGCTCGCCCATCAGCGATTCATGATGATCCTGACCGCCGGCACGCTGGCGCTCACCGTGGCGCTGTGGGCCTATATTCCGAAGGGCTTCCTGCCGCGGCAGGACACGGGCGTGCTCAGCGTCGTTCTGGAGGCTTCGCCCGACGCCTCCTTCGAGCGCATGAAGGCCCTGCAGGCGAAGGTGACCGATGTTTTCCGCAAGGACCGCGACGTCACGGGCGTGACCTCCGTGCTCGGCGTCGGGCCGCTCAACGCCACGACCAATGTCGGGCGTCTGACGGTGACGCTGAAGGACCGCGACCTGCGCGACGCGAGCGCCGACGAGATCGCCGACCGGCTCAAGAAGGAAGGCGAGAGGATCGCCGGCGCAACGCTGTTCATCGAGCCCGTGCAGGACATCCAGATCACCACGCGGCCGAGCCGCTCGCAGTATCAATACACGCTGACCTCGGCGGACTCGGGCGAATTGCTGCGCTGGTCGAACCGCCTGCTCGACCGGCTGCGCGCGACGCCCGGCCTGAAGAATGTCGCGGCCGAAACCCAGGACGGCGGCCTGCGCGCGCTCATGCGCATCGACCGCGACAAGATGGGCCGCCTCGGCATTTCGGCGCAGGACGTGGACAATGTCTTGAACGACGCCTTCGGCCAGCGCCAGATCTCGACCATCTACACCCAGTCGAACCAGTATCGCGTCATTCTGGAGGCCGCGCCGCAATATCTGCGCGACATGTCCGCGCTCGAAAAGCTTTACGTGGCGCCGGTCGGCGGCGGTCCGCAGACGCCGCTCGCGACCTTCGTGCATATCGAGAATGTCGCGGCGCCGCTTTCCGTGGCGCATCAGGACCAGTTCCCGGCCTCGACCATCAGCTTCGACCTCGCCAAGGGCGTGGCGCTCGGCGAGGCGGTGAAGATGATCGCGGCGGCCGAGGCCGCGATCGGCATGCCGCCGACCATCACCGGCGTCTTCAGCGCCGACGCGGCCGAGTTCAACAAGTCGCTTGCGAGCGAGCCCTGGCTCATTCTCGCCGCCGTCATCGCCATCTATGTGGTTCTGGGCGTGCTCTACGAGAGCTTCGCCCATCCCTTCACCGTGCTCACGACGCTGCCCTCCGCGGGCGTCGGCGCCTTGCTCGCGCTGCTGGCGCTCGGCATCGACCTCTCGATCGTGGCGCTCATCGGCATCGTGCTGCTCATGGGCATCGTGAAGAAGAATGCGATCATGATGATCGACTTCGCGCTCGAAGCCGAGCGGCTCGAAGGGCTTTCGCCGCAGGACTCCATCGTGCGCGCCGCGCAATTGCGTTTCCGCCCGATCATGATGACGACGCTCGCCGCGCTCTTTGGCGCCCTGCCGCTCGCCCTCGCCCATGGACCTGGCAGCGAGCTGCGCATTCCGCTGGGCGTCTCCATCATCGGCGGCCTGCTGATGAGCCAGGCGCTGACGCTCTATACGACGCCCGTCCTCTATCTACAGGTGGAGCGGCTGCGCGAGCGTCTTCTCGGCGCGAAGACCGAAGAGGCCGCCGACCAGGCACCCGCCGAAGCGGAGGAGCCGCCGCACCGGCGCGAGGCGGCCGAATGAACGTCTCCGAGCCCTTCATCCGCCGGCCGGTCGGGACCACCCTGCTCGCCGCCGCGCTGTTCCTGCTCGGCGCCGTCGCTTATTTCTTCCTGCCCGTCGCGAGCCTGCCGGCCGTGGATTTTCCGGCGATCGGCATCAGCGCCTCGCGGCCCGGCGCCGATCCCGAGACCATGGCGGCCTCCGTCGCCGCGCCGCTGGAGCGCCGCCTCTCCGGCATCGCCGGCCTCAACGAATTGACCTCGACCAGTTCGCTCGGCGCGACGCAGATCATCGCCCAGTTCGACATCGACAAGAACATCGACGCCGCCGCGCGGGACGTGCAGGCGGCGATCAACGCCTCTCTCGTCGATCTGCCGAGCGACCTGCCCGTGGCGCCGAGCTTCCGCAAGGCGAGCCAGTCGACCATGCCGGTGCTGGTGCTGGCGCTGACCTCCGACACGCTGCCGACCTCCGCCATTTTCGACGCGACCGACTCGATCATCGCCCAGCGCATTTCGCAGGTTCCGGGCGTCGCCGAAGCGCGCATCGCCGGCGCCGAACAGCCGGCGATCCGCGTGCAGGTCGATTCGGCGCGGCTCGCGGCGATGAATCTCGGCGTCAATGAAGTGGCGCGCGCGCTCTTTGCCGCCAATGCGCATTCGGCCGTCGGCGCGCTCGCCGGAACCACGCAGGAAATCACGCTCAGCGCGACCGATCAGCTCTCGACGCCCGAGGATTACCGCAACATCGTCGTCGCGTCGCGCAATGGCGCCGTGGTGAAGCTCGGCGATGTCGCGACCGTCGAGCGCAGCGTGCGCAACCGCATGTCGGCGGGCTGGTTCAACGGCAAACCGGCGGTGCTCGTCATCGTCACCAAGCAGCCCAGCGCCAATGTCATCGAGACCGTCGATCACATCAAGGCGCTGCTGCCGCAGCTCTCCGAGTGGATCCCCTCCGGCATCAAGATCGACGTGCTCTCGGACCGCACCCAGACGATCCGCGCCAGCATTCACGACATACAATTCACGCTCGCCATTTCGGTGGCGCTGGTGATGATGGTCGTCTTCGTTTTCCTGCGTCGCGCGACGCCGGTGATCGCGGCCGGCGTCACCGTGCCGCTCTCGCTCGTCGGCACTTGCGCCGCCATGTGGCTCGCGGGCTTTTCGATCGACAATCTGTCGCTCATGGCGCTCACCATCTCGGTGGGCTTCGTCGTCGACGACGCCATCGTCATGATCGAGAACATCGAGAGCAATCGCGAGAAGGGCCTCTCCCGCCTCGACGCGGCGCTCGTCGGCGCGCGGCAGATCGGCTTCACCGTGGTCTCGATCAGCCTCTCGCTGATCGCCGTCTTCATCCCGCTCCTCTTCATGGAAGGCGTGATGGGGCGGCTGCTGCGCGAATTCTCCGTCACGCTCACCTTCGCGATCCTCATCTCGACGGTCGTCTCGCTCACGGTGACGCCCATGCTCTGCGCCTGGCTGCCGGCGCCGGAGAAGAAGCAGCCGAGCCGCTTCGACCGCCTGATCGAGGGCGGCCTCGAGCGTGTCGTCGAATTTTACACGCGAACGCTGCGCCCCGTCGTCGATCATCCCTGGATCACGCTCGTCGTCATTCTCGGCGCCATCGTATGGACCGTACAGCTCTACCGCACCATTCCGAAAGGAAACCTGCCGCAAGACGACATCGGCCTGATCAACGGCACGACGGAAGCCTCGGCCGACGTCTCCTTCGAGGAAATGGCGCGCCTGCAAAGACGGGCGACGGAAGTGCTGCTCGCGGACCCCGACGTCGCCAATGTCGGCTCCTTCATCGGCGCCGGGCCGCTCACGGCCGCAGGAAATCAGGGCCGCCTGTTCGTCGCGCTGAAGCCGATCGGCCAGCGCAAGGTCTCGAGCAAGGAGGTGATCAACCGGCTGCGCAAGGAATTCGCCAAGATCGCCGGGCTCAGCGTTTTCATGGTGCCCTCGCAGGATTTGCGCAGCGGCGGACGCGTCAGCAAGTCGCAATATCAGTTCACTCTCGCCGACGCCTCGCTCGAAGAGCTCGAGGAGTGGCGCGAGAAAGTGCTCGCGCGCATGAAGAAGCTGCCCGAGCTCGTGGACGTGACCTCGGACAAGGAGCAGGGCGGCCTGCGCGCCTCGGTCATCATCGACCGCAACGCCGCCTCGCGCATGAATGTGCCGATCGCCGCGATCAACGCCGCGCTCAACAGCGCCTTCGGCCAGCGGCAGGACACGATCATCTACACGCAACGCAATCAGTATCGCGTCGTCTTCGAGACGCCGCCCGCGCGCCAGCGCGACATTCGCGACCTCGCCGGCGTCTATGTGTCGAGCGCCTCGGGCGTTCAGATTCCGCTGACCTCGCTCGCGCGCATCGAGCGCGGCTCCTCGCCGCTCGTCGTCAATCACCAGGGCGTGCTGCCGGCGGTGACCCTGTCCTACAATGTCGCGCCGGGCTCCACGCTCGACGCCGCGACGGCGGCGATCGAGACGATGATCGCCGAGCTCAATCCGCCGAGCAGCCTGCACACCGGCTTCGCCGGCGACGCCGCCGATTTCCGCAAGATCGCGCGCGGCATGGCGGCGCTCATTCTCGCCGCGCTGCTCGCGGTCTACATCATCCTCGGCATTCTCTACGAAAGCCTCCTGCATCCGATCACCATCATTTCGACCCTGCCTTCGGCGGGGCTCGGCGCACTGCTCTCGCTCGAGCTGTTTGGCGTCGAATTCACTGTGATCGCCTTCATCGGCATCCTGCTGCTCATCGGCATCGTGAAGAAGAACGGCATCATGCTCGTCGACTTCGCGCTTTCAGCCGAACGCGAGGAGGGTCTTTCGATTCACGATGCGGCGCTCGAAGCCGCGAAGGAGCGCTTCCGGCCCATTCTCATGACGACGCTCGCCGCCATGTTCGGCGCGCTGCCGCTCGCCTTCGCCTCCGGCATCGGCGCGGAACTGCGGCGCCCGCTCGGCATCACCATCATCGGCGGCCTGCTGCTGAGCCAGATTCTGACGCTCTACACGACGCCGGTGATTTATCTGCTCATGAGCAAATTGCGCCGCAAGCGCAAGGGCGCGACTGCGAGACAGGAGAGCGCGGCGGCCGCGTGAGGCGCGCCGCCAGGGCCGCCGAGAGGCGCAAGGAAGTTAATTCGCTCTCGCGTCGGGGTGTTCGAAGAAGAAGCGCAACACCTGCGCCTTGCCGCAATCCTCGATCGGCACGTGCCAGAACTTCGAGTCCATGTCGGGGAAGCGTTCCATCGGCAGATGGATTTCCGTCAGCCGCGCGCGATTGTCGAAGCCGCGCAGCATGGCGCTTTCGAGAAGCTTCAACAGCTCCTCCTCGCACTCCGGCACCTCCGTGACGGTCACGACGGTGTTGTTGGCAAGCAGGAAGGCTTTGTCGAAATATCGTTCGATGGTCGCCGGCGCCATGGTCATGCGTCTCCGCAGCTCCCGAAAACATGGAGCGTCGCGATGATTCCCAATTGCCAACGCAACGGCAAACGTCTTCGTTTGCGACGCTTAAGATGGCGTTGACGATCGAGGAATTGCTCGCCGGTTGCTATTTGGTAAAGGAATTAAGGCAGCTTTGTGGAGGGGCAAGAGCGGTCCCCCCCGCGTCCCCAGCGGTCTTCGAAGACGAGCGATTCCAGCGGCAGACGCGACGCCCAGCGCTTCACCTCCAGTTCAGGTTTGCTGTAGGCGCGTTCGACGAATCCGACGCAAAGATAGGCGACGACGGCGATGTCCTGCGGCACGCCCAGAATGTCGCGCAGCTCGCTCTCGCGCAAAATGCTGACCCAGCCGACGCCGACGCCTTCGACGCGCGCGGCAAGCCACAGATTTTGAACGGCGCAGGCGGTGCTCAGAAGATCGGTGTTGGGCTGCTGCGTGCGGCCGAGTCCCGTCGCGCCGTGGCGGCTGCGGTCGCAGGTGACGCAGATGTTGACGGGCGCCTTGAGAATGCCTTCGAGCTTGAGATTCCGATAGTGGCTGCGCCGCGCCGGATCGAGCATCTGCTCTTCCGCGGCGGCGGCGCGCAGAAAGGCGTCGTGCACGGCGCCGCGCACCGCGCGGTCGCGAATCACGATGAAATTCCACGGCTGCATGAAGCCGACCGACGGCGCGTGATGCGCGGCGTCGAGAATGCGCATGAGGATGTCCTGCGGAACGTCCTCGCCGAGGAATTCATTGCGCACGTCGCGCCGCGTGTGGATCGCCCGATAGACGGCGGCCCGCTCCGCCGCGTCGAAGGGCGCGGCGGGGCCGAGCGCCTCGGCCGCCTCATCCGCGGCTATTGGCCGCATCGTGTCCTTCGCCATCAGAGCGCCTCCAGGGCGGCCGCGAGCCGGCGCCAGGCGCCCTCATCGGCGGGAAGGCCGAATCGCAGCCAGCTCGGGCGCTCGGGAAAGGCCCGGACGAGAACGCCCCTTTCGCATAAGGCGGCGAACCGCTCGCCCGCCCGCGCGTGGCGAACGAGGCGAAAGAGCGAGACGCCGCCGAGAGGCTCGAAACCGGCCTGCGCCAGCGCCGCGTCGAGACGCGCGGCCTCGGCGGCGCAGGTCTCGGCCGCCGCCTGCCGCCAGCCAAGATCGGAGAGCGCCCGGGCGCCGATCGCGAGCGCCGGCCCGGAGACGGCCCATGGCCCGATAACGGCGCCCAGCGCGCCGGCGCGGATCGGCGCGCAGATCGCAAAGCCAAGCCTGACGCCCGCGAGTCCATAGGCCTTGCCGAAGGAGCGCAGCAGCACGACGCCCTCGAGCGCGGCGAGCGCGACGCTGCTTTTTTCGGGGAGAAAATCCATGAAGGATTCGTCCAGCACGAGAAGGCCGCCCTTGCGCGTCATCTCTTCCGCGAGCGGCGCGATCGCTTGCGGCGAGAGCAGGCGCCCGTCGGGATTGTTGGGATTGACGATGACCGCCGCGTCGAAATCCGAAAGGTCTTCGAGGCGTGCGACCGGCGTCACTTGCGCCCCGGCGGCGGACCAGCAGGCGGCGTGCTCGGCATAGGTGAAGCCCAGCACGCCGACGCGACGCGCCGGAAAGACGCGCGGCATGAGCTGGATGAAGGCCTGCGCCCCGGCCCCGGCGACGATCGCCGCCCCGTCGGGCGCGCCATAGGCGGCGCGCGCGGCGGCGAGCAGCGCGGCGAGAGCGTCCTCGTCCGGCAGGCGCGTAAAGACCTCGAGGGCGAGCGGCGGCGGCGGATAGGGGCGCGGATTGATGCCCGTCGACAGATCGATCCAGGGCTGCGGCGCATGGGGATACAGGCGGCGCGCGGCGTCGAGGCGGCCGCCATGTGCGAGGGCCGGCGAAGCGCAAGGATGCGCCGTCATCGGGCGATCTCCAGCAGCGCGTCGAGGTCGATGAAGCTTTCGCAATGGGCCGCGAGGGCGTCGAGCGTCTCCTCGATCGACGCCTCGAAGCGCAGCGGCGACGCCTCGGCGCCGATCGCCGCCAGAAAGGCGGAGCGCAGGGCGTCGTCGGCGAAGAGCCCGTGCACATAGGCGCCCATGACGAGGCCATCCGTGGAGACGGCGCCGTCGAGGCGCCCGTCGTCGAACCGCAGCAGGGGCCGCGCGCAGGCCGCGCCCGAGGTTTCGCCGACATGCATCTCATAGCCGTGAAACGGCGCGTCGAAGGCGAGCCCGCGTCCGCCGACGGCGACGAGCGTCTTCGTGTCGGTCAAAACCGTTTCCATGTCGAGAAGGCCGAGACCCTGCGCCTCGCGCACGGCGCCTTCCATGCCCAACGGATCACGAATGGCGCGCCCAAGCATCTGATAGCCGCCGCAAATGCCGAAGACCCGCCCGCCGCGCCGGACATGTGCGAGAATGTCGGTGTCCCAGCCATGGGCGCGCAGCGCGGCGAGATCGGCGATCGTCGCCTTGGAGCCCGGCAGAACCACGAGCCGCGCCGCCGCCGGAACGGGATCGCCCGGCGCGATGAAGCGCAGATCGACGCCCGGCTCCGCCTTCAGCGGATCGAGATCGTCGAAATTGGCGATATGGGGCAGCAGCGGAACGGCGACGACGACGCCCTCCTTTTCCCTGGCGCGTGCGCTTTTCAGGCCGAAGGCGTCCTCGGCCGGCAGACGCGCGGCGCGCTCGAAATAGGGCAGAAGCCCCAGCGCGCGCCAGCCGGTGCGCTCGGCCACGAAGCGCATCCCTTCGTCGAAAAGGGAGGCGTCGCCGCGAAATTTGTTGACGATGAAGCCTTCGATCATCGCCGCGTCGTTCGCGTCGAGCACCGCCTTGCAGCCGACGAGCTGGGCGATGACGCCGCCGCGGTCGATGTCGCCGACGAGCACGACCGGCGCGTCCGCCGCGCGGGCGAAGCCCATGTTGGCAATGTCATTGGCGCGCAGATTGACTTCCGCCGCGCTCCCCGCGCCTTCGACGATGACGAGATCGGCCGTCGCGCAGAGGCGCGCGAAGCTTTCCATCACGGCGGGCATGAGTTTGGGCTTCCAGCTCTGATAGTCGCGCGCCGTCGCCTGTCCGGCGATCCGGCCGCGCACCACCACCTGCGACCCATTGGCGCCCTGCGGCTTGAGAAGGACCGGGTTCATGTCGACGCTTGCGGCAAGCCGCGCGGCGCGCGCCTGCAAGGCCTGGGCGCGGCCGATCTCGCCGCCGTCTTCCGTCACGGCGGCGTTGTTCGACATATTCTGCGGCTTGAAGGGCGCGACCCGCAGGCCGCGATTGACGAAGGCGCGCGCGAGGCCCGCGACGACGAGCGACTTGCCCACGTCCGACCCCGTGCCCTGAATCATCAGCTTGCGGCTCATGACGCCAGAAAGGCCAGAACGGCGTCGATGTCCTGCGCGACCGCGACGCCTTCGCGCGGGGGCGGCGCGATCATGACGACGGGAAGCCCGAGCGCCCGCGCCGCCTCGATCTTGGCGTAGGTGAGGGCGCCGCCGCTGTTCTTGCTCACGACAATCTCGATCCGCCGCGCGCGCATGAGGGCGATTTCATCCTCGCGCGCGAAAGGGCCGCGCGCGGCGACGAGTTCACAGCTTGGCGGCAGGTCCTTCGGGTCGGGTCGCTCGATCACGCGCAGCACATAATCATGCTGCGGCGCGGCGCGAAAGTCTGCAACGCCCTGACGGCCGATCGTGAGAAAGACCCGGCGCGGCGTTTCGCCCAATGCGGCGGCCGCGGCGGCGTTGTCCTTGACCTCGATCCACCGGTCGCCGGGCTCGGGCGCCCAGGGTGCGCGCGCATGGGCGATGAGCGGCAAGTCGAGCGCCGCGCAGGCCGCGCGGGCGTTTGCAGAGATCTGCGCCGCGAAGGGATGGGTGGCGTCGACGACATGGGTGAAGCGCCCCTCGGCGAGATAGCGCGCGAGCCCCTCGGCGCCGCCGAAGCCGCCGACGCGCGTCGGCAGCGCCTGCGCCAGCGGCGCGCTGGTGCGGCCGGCGAGCGAAACGACGCCCTCGACGCCGAGCTCGGCCAGACGCGCGGCGAGCGCGCGGCCTTCGCTCGCGCCGCCGAGCAGCAGCACGCGCACGCCCTTGCCTTGCGCAGGTCCTGTCTCCGCTGGGGAGAGGGTCGGAGCGACTGCATCGCCCCGGCGCGTCGCCCCGCCGCCTGGATGCCGGATCATTGCCGCGACGCTCACTCCGCCGCGAGCTTCACGGCCGCCGGGCTGCGGAACTCGGCCATGAGACGCGCCCGCTCGATCTCGGCCGCCGCGATGTGGCGGCCCTTGATATGGCCGAAGCCGCGAATCTTTTCGGGAAGCCGCGCCAGCGCCACGGCGGCGGCGTGATTGTCGGGCGTGAGCGAGACGAGGATGTCGTCGAGCAGCGCCTCGTAATCCGCCAGAAGCTTGCGCTCGACGATCCGGTCGTTGTTGAAGCGCGTCACGTCGAACCAGCGACCGCGAATCCATTTGAGCCGGGCCAGAACCTTCATGACCGAAAACATCCACGGCCCGAAGGTGATCTTGCGCGAGCCGCCGAAGTCGGTCTTGCGCTGAAGGAAGGGAATGGGCGGCGCGAGATGCAGTTCGAGGCGAAGATCGCCTTCGAACGTCTCGGCGAGCTGGCGCTGGAACGCTTCGCTCGTATAGAGCCGCGAGACTTCGAACTCGTCCTTGAAAGCCATCAGCTTGAAGAGATAGCGGGCGGCCGCCTCGGTCAGTTCGGTCGAGCCGGGAGCGCGCGCCGTCTCGACCCGCGCGATGGCCTCGACGCGGGCGCGATAATGCGCGCTATAGGCTTCGTTCTGATAGTCGACGAGGAAAGCGGCGCGCCGCTCGATGACGTCCTCGAGCGTCTTCGAGCGCTGCTTCGCCTCCGTCGGACGGCGCAGCGATTGCACGACCGCCTCGACGCTCTTCATGTCATGCGCGGCGCGGCGGCCCCAAAGAAAGGCCGAATGATTCATCGGCACGGATTCGCCGTTGAGCTCGATGGCGCGCAGGATCGCCGCCTCGGAGAGCGGCAGATAACCCTTCTGCCAGGCGTAGCCGAGGATGAAGATATTGGCGGCGATGGAGTCGCCGAGCAGCGCCTGGGCGAGCGCGGTCGTGTCGATGAAGATCGACTCCGGCCCGGCGGCGCGGCGGATCGCCTGCTTGATCTCTTCCGACGGCAGGACGAAATCCGGATTGCGCTCGATGTCGCCGGGAAAGACTTCGGCGCTGTTGACGAGCACGGCCGTCTTGCCCTGCTCCACCGCGGCGAGCACCTGCCGCGCGCCGGCCACGACGAGATCGCAGCCGAGCAGCAGATTCGCTTCGCCTGCGGCGATGCGGATCGCGTGAACGTCGGCCGGCGCGCGGCCGATCTTCACATGGCAATAGACGGCGCCGCCCTTCTGCGCGAGGCCGGCCATGTCGATGACGCCGACGCCCTTGCCCTCGAGATGCGCGGCCATGCCGAGAATGGCGGAAACCGTCACGACGCCCGTGCCGCCGAGGCCCGCGATCAGAACCCCATAGGGCGTCGCGCCGATCTCAGCGATCTTGGGCTCGGGCAGCGCGGGCTGGCCGTTGGCGTCCTCCTTCGTGGGCAGCGGCGCCTTTTTCATGCGGGCGCCGTGCACGGTCACGAAGCTCGGGCAGAAGCCCTCGAGGCAGGAGAAATCCTTGTTGCAGGCCGACTGGTCGATGCGGCGCTTGCGGCCGAATTCGGTCTCGACCGGCTGCACCGCGACGCAGTTCGACGCCGTGCCGCAGTCGCCGCAGCCTTCGCACACGAGCTCGTTGATGATGATGCGCGCGTCCGGATCAGGCATCAGGCCGCGCTTGCGCAGGCGGCGCTTTTCGGTCGCGCAGGTCTGGTCGTAGATGAGGACGGTGACGCCTTCCGTCTCCGACAGCTCGCGCTGCACCTCGTTGATGACGTTGCGGTGGTGAATGGTGAGGCCCGGCGGCCAGGCGATGGTCGGCGGATATTTGCCGGGCTCGTCCGAGACGAGCGCGATCTTCTGCACGCCCTCGGCCGCGACCTGCCGCACGATGGCTTCGACGCTGAGGCCGCCCTCGTGCTTCTGGCCGCCCGTCATGGCGACGACGCCATTGTAGAGAATCTTGAAGGTGATGTTGGTCCCGGCCGCGACGGCGAAGCGGATGGCGAGCGAGCCGGAATGATTATAGGTGCCGTCGCCGAGGTTCTGGAACATGTGCCGGCGCGTGGAGAAGGGCGCCTCGCCGATCCAGTTGGCGCCCTCGCCGCCCATATGGGTGTAGCCCTCCGTCGAGCGGCCCATCCATTGCGCCATGTAATGACAGCCGATGCCCGTATAGGCGCGCGCGCCCTCCGGCACATGGGTCGAGGTCGAGTGCGGGCAGCCGGCGCAGAAATGCGGCACGCGGACGGTGACGTCGGTCATCGTCTTGCGCCGGTCCTGCAGACGCTCCAGCCGGCGCACGCGCGCTTCGAGCTCCTCCGAGCCGTGGTATTTCAGCAGGCGCCGGCCGATGGCGATGGCGATGTCATTGGCGTCGAGCGCGCCCTTCGCGGGGAAGAGCCAGTCGCCGCGCTCGTCCGTCTTGCCGATGCAGACCGGCTGATGCGGCGCGCCATAGAGCGTCTCGCGCAGCTGGGATTCGATCAGCGAACGCTTCTCCTCGACCACCATGATGAGATCGAGGCCGCGCGCGAAGTCGAGAACGCCCTTCGGCTCCAGCGGCCAGGGCGCGCCGATCTTGTAGAGGCGCAGGCCGAGATCATTGGCGCGCGTCTCGTCTACGCCGAGATCGTCGAGCGCCTGACGCACGTCGAGATAGGACTTGCCGACGGTGATGACGCCGATCTTCGGGTTGGCGCCGCCCGAGGTGATGATCCGGTTGAGGCGATTGGCGCGGATGAAGGCGAGCATGGCGTCGCGCTTGCTCTCCTGCAGCCGCTCCTCCTGCGCGAGCACCGGATCGCTCGGGCGAATGTTGAGCCCGCCCGGCGGCATGACGAAATCATGAGGGATGACGGGGCGCACGCGCTCGAGCGAACCGTCGATCGAGGCGGTCGACTCGACCGTGTCCTTCAGAAGCTTCAGCCCGACCCAGACCCCGGCGAAGCGCGACAAGGCGAAGCCGTAGAGGCCGTAGTCGAGAATTTCCTGCACGCCCGCGGGAGACAGGATCGGCATCATCACATCGACGAAATGGAAGTCGGACTGATGCGCGGTCGTCGAGGATTCCGCCGTATGGTCGTCGCCCATCAGCGCGAGCGCGCCGCCATGGGGCGACGTGCCGGCGAGGTTCACATGGCGCAGGGCGTCGCCGCTGCGGTCGACGCCCGGCCCCTTGCCGTACCAGATGGAGAAGACGCCGTCATATCTGCCTTCGCCGCGCATCTCCGCCTGCTGGGCGCCCCAGATGGCGGTGGCGGCGAGATCCTCGTTCAGGCCCGGCAGGAAGAGAATGTCGTTTTGGTCGAAGAGCGGCTTCGCCTTGTGCATCTGGGCGTCGACGCCGCCCAGCGGCGAGCCGCGATAGCCGGTGATGAAGCCCGCCGTATTGAGCCCCGCGCGGCGGTCCCGCTCCTTCTGCATCAGCAGCAGGCGCACGATCGCCTGCGTGCCCGTGATCAGCACGCGATCGCGGGACAGGTCGAAGCGATCGGAAAGCCTTGCCTCGCCGAAGGCGGAGCCGGGGGTTACGTCGCCGGCGACGATATCCGCCATTCAACAACTCTCCTGCGCGAAAACGGCGATGCGCGCTTCGGTTGTGCGCCAGAACGCAAAGACGACCAGGAACAACGAGCCGGGATCGGGCCCGAACGCATGAAGATCGCCGCTTTACGCCCTCGCCGTCGGCGCGATCCCTTCGCCCGGCTCGCCCATTGGGGCGCGGCTCTTGTCATTTCCGTAGTCTAGGCCAGAGCGAATGTCGTTTTCAAGAACCCTTGAATGTAAGATACACAGGCTTTCGGCGCGGGGCCCGACGCCCTGTTTTCGCCGATTTCCGACCCTAGGCGGGAGGGACATGAGCTTCTGGAGCCTTTTGATCGGCCTGCTCCTGACCCTCGCCGGCCTGGCCGGGGCGCAGGCCCATCCCCATGTCTGGGTCGCCGTGCGCAGCGAGGTCGTCTTCGGCCCCGAGGGGCGGATTCTCGGGGTGCGCCACGCCTGGGAGTTCGACGAGATGTACTCCGCCTTCGCCGTTCAGGGCCTCGGCAAGAATGGCAAGCCGCCGACGCGCGACGAGCTCGCGCCGCTCGCAAAGACCAACGTCGAGTCCCTCGCCGAATTCGACTATTTCACTTATGCCAAGCAAAACAACGCCAAGGCGGCCTTCAAGGCCCCGGAGGACGTCTATCTCGAAGCAAACGACAAGAAGATCGTGACGCTGCACTTCTTCCTGCCGCTCGAGACCCCGGCGCCGGCGCGAAAGCCGTTCTCCTTCCAGGTCTATGACCCGACCTATTTCGTCTCCTTCGGCCTCGAGAAGAAGGACCCCGTCAAGCTCGCCGGGGCGCCGGCCGGCTGCTCGGTCAGCCTCGTCGAGCCCGCGCCGCTCGTCGCCACCGACAATCAGAAGCTGAGCGAAGCCTTCTTCCAGAACATGTCGCCGGGGGCCGATTTCGGCGTGAAGCTCGCAACCCGCGCCGTCGTGGCCTGTCCGTGACGCGCAGGCGGCTCGGGGCGCTCGCGGCCGCCGCCGCGGGCCTCCTTCTTCTCCTTCACGATCCCGCGCTGGCCCAGCGCCATCCCTTCGCCGTCGGTGGGCAGGAAGCCATGGGCGCGGCGGGCGGGCTCGCCGGCCTCATTCTGGCCTGGCAGAACAAGTTTCACGCCGAGCTTCAGGCGGCGGCGCGCGCGCTCGGCAGCGGCCCGCGCGCCGTCTTCACGCTGGCGGCGGCGAGCTTCGCCTATGGGATCTTTCACGCCGCCGGGCCGGGCCATGGCAAGGCGGTGCTCGCCTCCTACATGGTGGCGAACGAAATCCAGCTCAGGCGCGGCCTTCTGCTCGCGGCGCTCGCCGCCCTGCTGCAGGGGCTCGTCGCCATCGCCCTCGTGGCCGTCGCGGCGCTCGTCTTTGACGCCACCGCCGGGCAGATGACCGGCGCGGCGCAAATCGTCGAGATCGCGAGCTATGTCGCCATCGCCGCGCTCGGCGCGCGGCTGGTCTGGATCAAGGGCCGGGGCCTCCTCGCCCTTCTGCGCGCCCCCGCGCGGGCCGGCTCCGGGCGCTTCATCTGCGAGGCGATCGACGATCCGGCTCATATCCATGGCCCCGGCTGCGGCCATGCCCACGCCCCCGACCCCGCGCAGCTCTCCGGCGCGCGTTTCCGCTGGAGCGACGCTTTCGCCACGGTCGTCGCCGCGGGGCTCAGGCCCTGTTCTGGGGCCATTCTGGTTCTGGTCTTCACCCTGTCGCAGGGCATGTTCGCCGCCGGCGCCGGCGCCGTCATGGCCATGTCGGCCGGCACGGCGCTGACCACGGGCGCCCTCGCCGCCCTCGCCGTCCACGCCAAAAGCCTGGCGCTGCGCCTGACGGGCGACGGCGCGCGCCGAACCGCGCTTTTCGCCCGCATGGCCGAGTTTGGCGCGGCGCTTCTGGTGCTGGGCCTCGGCATCGCTTTGCTTCTCGGCCTCGGCCTGTCGCGCGGCGGCGCGGCCTAGTTATCGCGCCGCAACAAAACTCGCGCGCGCCGATTGCGCCGCACGCCGCTCTGTCGCTCTATCTTCACCAGCAAAAGCGATTCGGTTTCTTCGAGACTTTCCAGCGAGGCGCCCAAGATGACGAGCCCGGAGCGACAGCAGGACCCTTATGCGGCGCGGCCCTGGCTCGCCTCCTATCCGCCGGGCGTGCCTGCGGATATCGACCCCGACGCCTGCTCGACGGCGGTCGGCGTCTTCCGCAGGAGCGCGGCGGAATATGCCGAGCGGCCGGCGATGGAGAGCTTTGGCGCGCGGCTGAGCTATCGGGAGTTCGAACAGGCCGCCGACCGCGTCGCCGCCTGGCTCCAGACGCAGGGGCTCCAAAAGGGCGACCGCGTCGCGATCATGTCGCCCAATGTGCTCGCCTATCCGGTCATTCTGTTTGGCGTGCTGATCGCCGGCGGCGTCGTGGTGAACGTCAACCCGCTCTATACGCCGGGCGAGCTCGAGCATCAGCTCAACGACGCGGGCGCCCGCTTTCTCTTCGTCTTCGAGAACTTCGCCCATACCGCCGAACGCGCCTGGCCGCGCATGAAGATCGAGCGCGCCATCATCGTCACGGCGGGCGATCTGATGGGCCTGAAGGGCCTCGTCGTGAATTTCGTGGCCCGCCACGTGAAAAAGATGGTCCCGGCCTACAGCCTGCCGGGCGCCCTGCCCTTTGCGCAGGTGCTGAAGACGCCGGCGGAAAAGCGCAGCCCCGTCGAGGTCGCGCCGGACGACCTCGCCTTTCTGCAATATACGGGCGGCACGACGGGCGTCGCCAAGGGCGCGGTTCTGCTCCATCGCAACATCGCGGCGAATGTGGCGCAGTCCTGGGCCTGGCTCGAATGGTATCTCGAGCCGCGCGGGCCGCATGTGATGGTGACGGCGCTGCCGCTCTATCACATCTTCGCGCTCACGGCCTGCTGCATCCTTCTGATCCGTACGGGCGGCTGCTGCCTGCTGATCGCCAATCCGCGCGATCTCGACGGCCTTGTCGCGACGATGCGGAAGTCGCGCTTCACGCTGTTTTCGGGCGTGAACACGCTCTATTCCGCGCTGGCCGACCATCGCGACATCGGCAAGGTGGATTTCTCCCCTCTCGTCATGAACATCTCCGGCGGCATGGCCACGCAGGAGGTCGTCGCGCAGAAATGGAAGGCTCTGACCGGCAAGCCGATCATCGAGGGCTACGGCCTCTCCGAAACCTCGCCCATCGTCACCGTCAACCGTCCGGACATTACGGAATTCACGGGCGGCATCGGCTATCCGCAGCCCTCGACCGAAATCTCGATCCGCAGCACGGACGACGCCATCGCGCCGCTGGGCGAGCGCGGCGAGCTCTGGGTGCGCGGGCCGCAGGTGATGCCGGGCTATTGGCGCCGCCCCGACGAGACCGCCAAGGCCATGACTCCCGACGGCTATTTCAAGACCGGCGACATCGCCATCATGGAGCCGGACGGCATGCTGAAAATCGTCGACCGGCTGAAGGACATGATCCTCGTTTCCGGATTCAACGTCTATCCCAATGAAGTCGAGGCCGCGCTCATCGAACATCCGAAGGTGAAGGAGGTCGCGGTCATTGGCGTTCCCTTCGCCCATTCGGGCGAGGCGCCGATGGCCTTTGTCGTGCCGCGCGACAAGAGCCTCACGACCGAAGAACTGCGCCGCTTCGCACATGAGCGCCTCACGGGCTACAAGGCGCCGCGCTTCTACGAATTCCGCGACAGCCTGCCGAAAACCAACGTCGGCAAGATCCTGCGCCGCGCCCTCAAGGAGGAGTTCGACGCGCGCAACGACCCGCACAATGACGAGGGCCGCGGGCGCTCGGTGAAGACGGAAATTCAACGCGCGCGCGAAGCGAACTGATCGGCGGCCTCGTCGATCGCGTCATAGGCGAGATCGAGCTCCTCGCCCGTGACGCAATAGGGCGGCAGGACATAGACCGTCGCGCCGAGCGGCCGCATCAGCAGGCCGCGCGCGTTGAAGACGCGGATGAGATCGAGGCCGAGCGTCGCGGCATAGCCGCTTTCGGCGACGTGGAGATCGAGCGCCACGATCGCGCCGAGATGGCGGACCTCGCTGAAGCGAGGGTCCTTTGCAAAGCGCGCCGCGCGTTCGGCCTGCATGGCGGAAACATTCGCGAGGCGCGCGCGCGCGTCCGATTGCTCCCATATGTCGAGATTGGCAAGCGCCGCCGCGCATCCGATCGGATTGGCGGTGAAGGAGCTCGAATGGAAAAAGGCGCGCGCGCGGTCCGGCGCGTAATGCGCCTCGAAAATCTCCCGGCGGCACATGGTGACGGCGAGCGGGACCGCGCCGCCGGTCAGCCCCTTCGAATAGCAGGCGATGTCGGGAACGATTCCGGCCTGCTCGCAGGCGAAGAGCGATCCCGTGCGGCCGAAGCCGGTCATGACTTCATCGGCGATGAAGAGCGCGCCATGGCGTTCGCAGACGCGCTTCATCTCCGCGAGCGTCTGCGCGCCATAGGTCAACATGCCGCCCGCGCCGAGAATGAGCGGCTCCACGATGAAGGCCGCCGCGCCGGCGCGGCACTGCGCTTCGAGCGCGTCGAGCGTCTCCTGCTCGGCGCCCAAACGAGGGAAGGGAAGGCGCGCCACGTCGAAGAGCAATGGCTCATAGGGCGCATTGAACACCGAGCGCGCGCCCGCCGACATGGCGCCGACCGTATCTCCGTGATAGGCGTGCTCCAGCGCGACGATGCGCCGGCGATCCACGCCGCGGTTGCGCCAGAAGCCCAGCGCCATCTTGATCGCGACCTCGACGGCCGTCGAACCGCTGTCGGAGTAGAAGACGTAATCGAGGCCCGGCTGCGTCATCTCCACCAGACGGCGCGCGAGCGCCTCGGCGGGCTCATGCGTGAAGCCGGCGAAGATGATCTGGTCGAGCGTCTCCGTCTGGCGGCGGATCGCCGCCATGATCTCGGGCCGGCGATGGCCATGGGTGATGACCCACCAGGAGGAGATGGCGTCGAGAAAGCGCGTTCCGTCTTCGGCGGTGAGCCAGGCGCCTTCGGCATGGACGATCTTATAGGCGCCGGGCTGGAGCGCATGTTGCGTGAAGGGGCGCCAGACGGGCGAGTCCGTGACGAGGCTCATGCGAAATCCTGACGCGAGAACGCCTGATCGAAGGCCGCGCGCAGCGTCTCCTTGTCGAGCGGCGCGAGGCGGGGCAGGCGTCCGAGCCCGCGCGCCCCGCCCTTGCGCAGGATGGTCTCCTGCGGGGCCGCCTCTTCGTCGCCCATGAAGGCGACGCCGTGAATCGGAATGTCGCGCCGGCGCAGCGCCTCGATGGTCAAAAGGCTGTGATTGATCGTGCCGAGCGCCGTGCGCGCCACGAGAATGACCGGCAGGCGCCAGCGCGCGAGCACCTCGATCGTCAGAACGTCGTCGGTGAGCGGAACCATCACGCCGCCCGGCGTCTCGATGACGAGCGGCCCCTCGACCTCGGGAACGACGAGCGTCTCCGGATCGATCTCGACGCCCTCGGCGCGCGCCGAAATATGCGGCGAGGCCGGAAGCTTCAGCCGCCACGCCTCGGGGAGAATATAATCGGGCGCGACGCCGGAGAGGCGCAGGACGGTCTCGGAATCGGTTTCCTCCTCGAGGCCCGATTGCACGGGCTTCCAGTAATGGGCGCCGAGCGCGCCGACGAGCCCGGCGGAGAAACAGGTTTTTCCCACGCCTGTGTCGGTCCCGACGATGACGAATGCGCGTCTCATGCGATGGCGCCGAGCTCCTGTGAAAGATCCCCGATCATGCGCGCGATATGCGCTTCGTCCACATTGAGCGTCAGCGACAGACGCAGCCGCGCCGTTCCCTCGGGCACGGTCGGCGGACGGATAGCGCGTATGTCGTAGCCGCGCGCCTGCATCGCCGCCGCAAGCGCCATGGCGCGCGCGTCCGTCCCGACGACGACGGGCTGCACCTGCGTGCCCGACGGCGCGACGCCGCACAATGCTTGCAGCTTTTCCCCGGCGAGGGAGACGCGGGACTGCAAGGCGGCGCGGCGGTCGTCGGCCGTCTCGCAGATGGCGAGCGCCGCCCGCACGCAGGCGGCGACGAGCGGCGAGGGCGCGGTGGCGAAAATGAAATTGCGGCAGCGGTTGACGAGGAAATCGCGCAGCGGCCGCGCGAGACAGACGAGCGCCCCGGACACGCCGAGCGCCTTGCCGCAGGTGTGCACGGTGACGACGTTCTCGCGCCCCTCGAAACGCGCCGCGAGGCCGCGCCCGCCGGCGCCGAGAACCCCCGTCGCATGAGCTTCGTCGACGAGCAAAAAGGCGTCGTGGCGCTCGGCCGCCCGCATCAGATCGTCGAGCGGCGCCATGTCGCCGTCCATGCTGTAAAGGCTCTCGACGACGATCCAGGCGCGCCCTGCCCCGCCCGTCCGGCGCCAGGCGGCGAGCGCGGAGTCGAGCGCGTCAATGTCATTGTGCGGGAAGGACGCGCGCGGCGCCCGCGACAGCCGCATGCCGTCATGGGCGCTGGCGTGAACGAGCGCGTCGTGGAAAATGAGATCCTCGCGCTGCGGCAGCGTCGAGAGCAGCGCCTCGTTGGCCGAGAAGCCCGCGCCGAAGAAGAGCGCGCTTTCGGCGCGAAAGAAACGCGCCGCCTCGGCCTCGAGCGCCTCGTGCTCCGGATGATTGCCGCGCAGAAGCCGCGAGCCGCCGGCGCCGACGGGCGCGCCGCGCGCCAGCGCCGCCGCCGCGGCCGCGGCGAGTTCGCGCGACTCGGCGAGGCCGAGATAATCGTTCGAGGCGAAGTCGAGCCCCAGGCGCGGCGCGAGCGACCGCAGCCGGTCGCGCGCGGCGAGGCCGGCGAGATCCGCCTGAAACCGCTCGAGCATGGAAGCCACGGGTCTCTCCGACATGGATGCGAACTGGTAAAGGTCGCGCGCGGCGCAAGTCAATGCGCAAGCTCGGCCGGCGGGTTGAAAAATAGCGCGTCGATCGCGATCTTGGAGCGTAACGGAGTCCTCGTCATGACCGCACCGGAAACCGACGCGCCGCCCGCGCGTATCCCCTGGCCGCCTCTGCTGATCCTTGGCGCGCTCCTCGTCGGGCGCACGCTCGATTGGGCTGCGGGCGGCGCCCTCGCGGGGCTCGTCGCCTTCCCCGGCGCGCCGCTTCTCGGCGGCCTGATCGTGGCGCTCGCGCTCGCAAACGACGCCTGGTGCGCTGCGACCTTCGCGCGGGCGAAGACGACCATCCTGCCGCATCGCGCGGCCTCGCATCTTGCGACAGGCGGCCCGTTCCGTTTCTCGCGCAATCCGATCTATGTCTCGCATGTCGCCGTCGTGCTCGGGCTCGGCCTTCTTCTCGCCTCGCCCTTCACCGTGCTGCTGACGCCGCTGCTGGCCTTCGCCTTGCAGAAACTGTCGATCGAGCCGGAGGAGCGGCATCTGCGCGCGAAATTCGGCGCGGACTACCGCGCCTATGTGGCGCGCACGCGCCGATGGCTTTAGGTTTCGCTCGAGAAGAAGAAATCCAGTCGGGGGCTCGGCATGGGCGCGGAAACACATCTCGATTTCAATGTGCGCGGCATGACCTGCGCCTCCTGCGTCTCGCATGTCGAGAAGGCGCTCGAGGGAACGCCGGGGGTCGAATCGGCCAGCGTCAATCTCGCGACCGAACGCGTCGACGTGTCGCTCGCGCCGGGCGCCGATCCGGCCGCGCTCGTGAAGTCAGTGGCCGACGCGGGCTATGAGCCCGTCGTCGAGACGATCGAGCTCGGCGTCGGGGGCATGACCTGCGCCTCCTGCGTCGCCCATGTGGAAAAGGCGCTGAAAGCCGTGCCGGGCGTCCTTTCGGCCAGCGTCAATCTGGCGACCGAGCGCGCGAGCGTGCGCGCGCTCTCCGGCCCCGGCCTCGCCGACAGGCTGCGCCGCGCCGTCTCGGAGGCGGGCTACGAGCCGCGAAAGATCGAGGCCGACGCCGGCGGCGCCGACCGCGAGCGCGCGCGGCGCGAGGAGGAAATGCGCCGCCTGCGCTTCAACCTCATCGTCTCGGCCGTCTTCACGGCGCCGGTCTTCATCCTGGAGATGGGCGGCCATCTGATTCCGGCCTTTCATCACTGGGCCATGGCGACGATCGGCGAAGAGCTGATCCGCCAGTTCTCCTTCCTCTTCGCCACGCTCGTTCTCTTCGGGCCCGGCCTCGTCTTCTTCCAGAAAGGCCTCCCCGCGCTGTTTCGGCGGCAGCCGGACATGAACGCGCTCGTCGCGGTCGGCACGCTCAGCGCCTATCTCTATTCGCTCGTCGCGACCTTCCTGCCGCAGTGGCTGCCGGCCGACGCCGTGCATGTCTATTACGAAGCCGCGGTCGTCATCGTTACGCTCATCCTCTTCGGTCGCTTTCTCGAAGCGCGCGCCAAGGGCCGCACCTCGGAAGCGATCCGCGCGCTTGCGAAATTGCAGCCCAGGACGGCGCGCGTCGAGCGCGAGGGCGAGACCGTCGACGTGGATATCGACGACGTGCATGTCGGCGACATCGTGCTGGTTCGGCCGGGCGAGCGCGTGCCCACGGACGGCGTCGTCACTGCGGGCGCGTCTTATGTCGACGAATCCATGGTGACGGGCGAGCCTGCGCCGGTCGCCAAGGGCGTCGGCGCGACGGTCACGGGCGCGACGGTCAACGGTTCGGGCGCCTTCTCCTTCCGGGCCACGCGCGTCGGCGCCGACACCACGCTCGCCGGCATCATCCGCATGGTCGAGCAGGCGCAGGGCGCGAAGCTTCCCATTCAGGCGATGGTCGACCGCGTCACCGCCGTCTTTGTTCCGGCGATCTTCGCGGTGGCGGCGGCGACCTTTGTGATCTGGATGCTGATCGGCCCCGAGCCGCGCCTCACCCATGCGCTGGTGAGCGCCGTCGCCGTGCTGATCATCGCCTGCCCCTGCGCCATGGGGCTCGCGACGCCCGCCGCCATCATGACCGGCACCGGGCGCGCCGCCGAGCTCGGCGTGCTGTTTCGCAAGGGCGAGGCCCTGCAGACGCTGCAGGAGGTCACGCTCATCGCCTTCGACAAGACCGGCACGCTGACCTTCGGCAAGCCGAGACTGACCGACCTCGTTCCGGCGCCGGGCCAAAAGGCCGACGACGTTCTGCGGCTCGCGGCGGCCGTCGAGGCGCAGTCCGAACATCCGGTGGCCGCGGCCATCGTGTCGCGCGCGAAGGAGCAGGGTCTCGCCATTCCGCCCGTCACGGATTTTCAGTCCGTCTCCGGCATGGGCGTGGCAGGCTCGGTCGAGCGCCACAAGGTCGCGATCGGCGCCCTGCGCTACATGGACTCGCTCGGCTTCGACGCGAGCGCCTTCGCCGACAGCGCCGCCGCCCTTTCGGACGAGGGCAAGACGCCCTTTTATGTCGCTGTCGACGGCAAGGTCCGCGCCATTGTTTGCGTCGCCGACGAACTCAAGCCGACGACGAAGCCCGCGATCGACGCGCTGCATGCGATCGGCGTGAAGACCGCCATGATCACCGGCGACGAGGCGCGCACGGCCAACGCCATCGCCAGGCGCCTCGGCATCGACGAAGTCGTCGCCGGCGTGATGCCCGACGGCAAGGTGGCGACGCTCGAGCGGCTGCGCGAGGGCCGGAGGATCGCCTTCGTCGGCGACGGCGTGAACGATGCCCCCGCGCTCGCCGCGGCGGATGCGGGCATCGCCATCGGCACGGGGACCGATATTGCGATCGAAGCCGCCGACGTCGTGCTGATGTCGGGCGATCTCGCCAAGGTGCCGGCGGCGCTGGCGCTCTCGCGCGCCACCATGCGCAACATCCAGCAAAATCTGTTCTGGGCCTTCGGCTATAATGCGCTGCTCGTTCCGGTCGCCGCCGGCGCGCTCTATCCGGTCAACGGTATGCAGCTCTCGCCCATGCTGGGCGCGGGCGCCATGGCTTTGTCGAGCGTCTTCGTTTTGACCAACGCCCTGCGTCTGCGCCGCTTCCAGCCGCCTGTCATCGCCGAGGCGGCGCTCCCGCCGGCGGCGCATGAAACCACCGCGCCCGCGGCAGCGGCCGCGCCCTCGACCGAGAACCCCAAGGAGGACACGATGACGACGTTCAATGTGAAGGATATGACCTGCGGCATGTGCGTGAAGCACGTCACCAAGGCCGTGCAGTCGGTGGAGCCGGGCGCGGAAGTGAAGGTCGATCTCGCGACCGGCAAAGTGGACGTGTCGCCCACGCCGAAAGACCCGGCGGCGCTGGCCAAGGTCATCACCGAAGCGGGCTATCCGGCGCAGGTCGCCGCCTGACGGCGTTGTGGTGAACAGCGTGGCGCAAGGCGCGCCGCGCTCTTTCTCATCCATGCGCCCTTAGCCTGGCGCGCCGCACGAACGCCGGCCGCAGGCCGTTTTTTGCAAGGAGAAGGCCAATGTCGGGATCGCTGCGAGGCAAGACGCTCTTCATCACCGGCGCCAGCCGCGGCATCGGCCTCGCCATCGCCAAGCGTGCGGCGCGCGACGGCGCGAATATCGCCGTGGCGGCGAAAAGCGTGACCGAAAACCCGAAAATTCCCGGCACGATCTTCACGGCCGCGGCTGAAATCGAGGCGGCGGGCGGCAAGGCGCTGGCGCTCTCCTGCGACATCCGCTTCGACGATCAGGTCGAGGCGGCCATGGCGAAGACGGCCGAAGTCTTCGGCGGCGTCGATATTCTGATCAACAACGCCAGCGCCATCGACCTGCGCGGCGTCGATCAGCTCGAGATGAAGCGCTTCGATCTGATGCAGCAGATCAATGCGCGCGGGACCTATCTCTGCGCCAAGCTCGCCTTGCCCTTCCTGCGCAAGGCGGAGAATCCGCATATTCTCACCCTGTCGCCGCCCATCGACCTCGACCCGAAATGGTTCTCGCCCAATCTCGCCTATACGATGGCGAAATATGGCATGAGCCTCGTGACGCTGGGACTGGCGCGGGATTTGGCGAAGGATGGCGTCGCCGTGAATTCGCTCTGGCCCGAGACGGCGATCGCCACCGCCGCCGTCGGCAATCTTCTCGGCGGCGAGGAAGTGATCCGCCGCTCACGCAAGCCGGAGATCGTCGCCGACGCCGCGCACGCCATTCTCACCCGCCCGTCGCGCGTCTGCACGGGCAATTTCTTCATCGACGTGCGTGTGCTCGCCGAGGACGGCGTCACGGACTTCGCGCCTTACTCGGTCGATCCCACGAAGGAGGCCGTGCTCGATTTCTTCCTGGAAGAGCCGATCAGCCCCAATGTGCGCAAGATGAGCTTCCACGCCGGAAAGTGACGGAGATCTATTTGCCGCCGTCGGCCTCGCGGGCCGTGGCGGCCTGCTGCTTGCGGAACTCGACCACCCCGGCGAGCTCCTTCTTCTTGCCGAGGAGATAGTAAGAGGCCGTGACGCCCTTGCCCTTGAGGTCGACCGTGCCCGCGTCCTGAAAGATGAAATCGTCGGAAAGACGCACGCGCACCGACTCGGAGACGTGGATCCGGTCGGTCAGCGAGGTCGATTCGAAGCGGCTCGCGACATTCACCACGTCGCCCCAGAGATCATAGGAAAATTTCTTCCGGCCCAGCACGCCGGCGGCGACAGTCCCGGTATGGATGCCCATCCGCATCTGAATGGGAAAGGGATAGGTGTCGGAGAAGGCGCGGACGAAGCCGATGGCTTCGAGCGCGAATTCCGCCACATGCTGGCAGTGCAGGGGATCGCGATTGGGAACGCCGCCGACGACCATATAGCTGTCGCCGATCGTCTTGATCTTCTCGACGCCATGCTTCTCAACGAGCTCGTCGAATTTTTCGAAGAGCATGTTGAGCAGATTGACGGTCTCGTGCGGGCCGAGCTTGGCGGAGAGATCCGTGAAGCCGACGATGTCCGAGAAAAAGACCGTCACCTCGGGATAGACTTCCGCAATCACCGCCTCGCCGCCCTGGAGGCGCTGCGCGATGGTGGCCGGCAGAATGTTGTGCAGAAGCTTCTCGGAGCGCAGACGCTCATTGTCGAGTTCGACCGCCGTTCGCTCCGAGACGAGCGCGCGCTCCTCCAGCTTTTCGAAAGCCTTGCTCAAATTGCCGGCCATCGACCCGACCGCTTCCGCGAGCTCCGCGATTTCGTCGCGCCCCGAGAGGCCGATTTCCGTGTCCAGTTTCCCGGCGCTGATTTCCGTGACGGCGTCCATCAGCTTCCGCATCCGGACCATGAAGCGGCTGCGCATCAGAAGAAGATAAAGGAGAATGGTCGCGAAAAGGCCTGTCGCGAGATAGATATTCAGGCGCACGAGCAGCGTCGCATAATCCTCCTGCGCGCGCAAAATCGTCTCGTAGCGGCCTTTCACCTTCTCGGTGAAGTCGTAGACGAGCTTGGCGAGGTCGGCGTTCTGCTTGACGTAATTCTCGCTGTAGAGCAGCCGGTCGGCCAGGGCCGGATCGGGCTTGCCCCTTTTCGAGAAAGCGCCCGTCCCGTCGTCGAACTCTCCGTTGATGGCGTGCATGGCGATGCGTTCGGAAGTCGCCAATTTGAGGAGAAGCTCCTCGGCTTTCTTGAGCAGATTGAACTCTTCGACAGTCAGGTTCAGTTGCAAGAACTGATTTTCGAGAGAGAGCCCTTTGACGCTCGAATCGGGCTCGGGCAGGAGTCCGCCGGAGACGAGATCCCAATATTCGACCCCATACCCCTCGGGGCGCGCAATGGCGCCCTCCAGAATGCCGACGACTTCATTGTGCCATCGCAGCCGTCTGGGGTCCCTGGTCGCGACATAGCCGCGAGCGAAGCGCGTCGCAAATTGTGAGGAGATGACGAGATCCTCGGAAAGCGAAGTGATCTTGTCCTTCTGCCGCTCGGACTGGATCCGGGCGTCGTCCGCCTTCCCCAAGAGGACGCCGAGCGCCACATTGGCGCCCGCGAAGACCGTCAGGACGAAAAAGAAGAAGAGAAAGAAAGTTCGAAGCTTCATCCTGGCCGCCTCCGAGGCGCCTGCCTCATAACGAGAGCCCCGCCCGATCCGAAAGGATCGAGGCTCCAGCTTGTTTCGTTGCGCTTTCTACCGCCGAACCGGTTCCCCGCTTCGGCGGAAAGCGCGCTAGCCGAACAGCCAGGCGGCGAAGAGCGTCAGCGCCGTCAGACCGAGAAGCAGCCGCATGTCCGAGCGACGCCGCGTCTCGGCCAGCGTCTCGAGCGAGAGAGGCGACAGATCGACGCCCTGCTCCGCCATGCTGGACACGCGGGAAATCGCGATTTCGGCCTCTGCAAGCGTCTTGGGCAGATGGGAGGCGAGCCGCGCGAGCTCCGCGATATTCCTGCCCGCGTCCTCGATCTTGGCCTTCGGCCCGAGATTTTCCTCGATCCAGGATCGCACGACGGGGTCGCAGGTCTTCCAGATGTCGAGCCTGGGATCGAGCGTGCGGGCGACCCCTTCCGCGACCACCATCGTCTTTTGCAGGAGCACCAGCTCGGTGCGGGTGCGCATGTCGAAGAGCGCCGTCACCTCGAAGAGCAGCGTCAGCAGCCGCGCCATGGAAATTTCCGACGCGTTGATCGTGTGCAGCGGCTCGCCGATGGCGCGCAGCGCCTGCGAGAACTCCTCGATCGAATGTTTGGCCGGCACATAGCCCGCCTCGAAATGCACCTCGGCGACGCGCCGGTAGTCGCGCGTGATGAAGCCATAGAGGATTTCGGCCAGAAAACGCCGCTCCTTCTCGCCGAGCCGGCCCATGATGCCGAAGTCGATGGCGACGAGCCGGCCCTGCCGGTCGACGAACAGATTGCCCTGATGCATGTCGGCGTGGAAGAAGCCGTCGCGCATGGCGTGACGCAGGAAGGACTGCAGCACATGGGCGCCGAGCTTCTTGAGGTCGTGGCCTTCCGCCGCGACGCGCTCGAGATCGGACAGCGGCGCGCCGTCGATCCATTCGAGCGTCAGCACCTCGCGCGCCGTGCGGTCCCAGTCCACATGCGGCACGCGGATGTCCGGGTCCTTGGCGACGTTCTCGGCGAATTCGGACGCCGCCGCCGCCTCGAGGCGGAAGTCGGTCTCGAGCTTCACGGTGCGCGCGAGCGTGTCCACCACCTCGATCAGCCGCAGGCGGCGGCCTTCCGCCGACCAGCGTTCGGCCACGCGGGCCACGAGATACATGTCGCGCAGATCGCGGGCGAACTGGCCCTCGACGCCGGGGCGCAGCACCTTGACCGCGACCCTGCGCTCCTTCCCCTCATACACGGCCGTGGCCATGTGCACCTGCGCCACCGAGGCGGCCGCGACGGGCTCGCCGAAGGAGGTGAACATCTCGTCGATCGACCGTCCGAGCGACCTTTCGATGATCTCCACCGCCTTGACCTGGCCGAAGGGCGCCATGCGGTCCTGAAGCGCCGTGAGCGCGTCGGCGATCTCGCCGCCCACCACGTCGGGGCGCGTCGCCAGAAACTGCCCGAGCTTCACATAGGAGGGACCGATCTGCGACAGCGCCCGAACGAGCGCCGCCCCGGCGTTCTCGCCCTTGCCCCGCGCGAAGAGATTGGCGAGGCGCACGAGCGGAACCGCCGCGGGCGGCAGCAGATTGGGATCGAGCGAGGTGAAGACGCCTTCGCGCGCCAGAATATAGCCGGCGCGCGCCAGTCGCAGGAAATTGCCCGTCTGGAGAAACAAGGAAGCGTCCTGCCCGTTAGAATTTCCAGCCGGAATGGATCGCGACGACGCCGCCGGTGAGGCGCTCGTAGCCGGTACGGCGGAAGCCCGCCTTGCGGATCATGCGCTCGAAATCGTCGGCCGCCGGGAATTTGCGGATCGACTCGACGAGGTAACGATAGGGCTCGCCATCGCCCGCGACGAGCTTGCCGACGGCGGGAATCACGTTGAAGGAATAGGCCTCGTAGATCTTGTCCAGCCCCGGCACGTTCACCTGCGAGAATTCGAGGCACAGGAAACGGCCGCCGGGCTTGAGCACGCGATAGGCTTCCTCGAGCGCGGTCTGGATGCGCGGCACGTTGCGGATGCCGAAGGCGATCGTATAGGCGTCGAAATGATTGTCCGGAAAGGGCAGCGACTCGGCGTTGGCCTGCACGAAATCGAGCTTCTCGCCAATTCCTTTCTCGCGGGCGCGGTCGCGGCCGACCTCCAGCATGTCGCCATTGATGTCGAGGACCACGATCTCGGCGTCCGGGGGAGACTGCCGCGCGATGCGGAAGGCCACGTCGCCAGTGCCGCCCGCGACGTCCAGATGCCTGAATTCCTTGCGGTTGCGCGCGTTGACCTTGCCGGCGAAGGTGTCCTTCCAGAGCCGGTGCAGGCCCGCGGACATCAGATCGTTCATCACGTCATAGCGGCGGGCGACCTTGTGAAAGACATCGTCCACGAGATGCTGCTTCTCGGAAAGCGGCACCTCGGAATAGCCGAAATGGGTCGAGCCCTCTCGATCGGAATGGGAATCGGTCATTTAACGCTCGCCTGACAGGGGAAGACGGGGGAGGGTATAGCCGCTCCCGGCCGGGATGGCTACGGGCGCCCCGTTCTAGCCCTGGCGCGACACAAGCCGCCGCCCGGCGTTGCGCGGCCCGGCCTCGCCGCTGGCGATGCTGCCGAAGAGATAGATCGCCATCGCGTCGGGCAGGCGCACGCGCAGCGCCCCCACGATTTGGGCCTCGATCTTCATCCGCCTCTCGCCATTTGCTATGGCGATTTATGGCGCGGCGCGCGCCGGCGACGAAAGCGCGCCACCCGGAGCCTTTGATGCCCGAATTGCCCGAAGTCGAAACCGTGCGCCGGGGCCTCGCGCCCACGCTCGAAGGCGCGCGCTTCGCCCGCGTCGAGCAGCGGCGCGCGGATTTGCGCTTCCCCTTCCCGCCCGATTTCGCACGACGGCTCGCGGGACGGCGCGTGCTCGCGCTGCGGCGGCGGGCAAAATATCTCCTCGCCGAACTCGACGGGGCCGAGACGCTCGTCATGCATCTCGGCATGAGCGGCTCCTTCCGGATCGACGGCGCGGTCGCGGGCGTCTTTCACCATCCGCGCGACAAGAGCGCGGCGCATGATCATGTCGTCTTCCACATGGAGAGCGGCGCCCGCGTCACCTACAACGACCCTCGCCGCTTCGGCTTCATGCTGCTCGTCGAAACGCGCGACCTCGAGGGCCACAAGCTGTTTCGCGGCCTCGGGACCGAGCCTTTGGGCGGCGGCCTCGACGCGGCTTTTCTCGCGCGGGCCTTTCGCGGCCGCGCCGCGCCGGTCAAGGCGCTGCTGCTCGATCAGCGGCTGATCGCGGGGCTCGGCAACATCTATGTCTGCGAGGCGCTGCATCGGGCGGGAATTTCGCCGCTCGCCGCCGGCGGCAGGCTGGTGACAGCCGCCGGAAAGCCGACGGCCGCGCTGGCGCGCCTTCCGGGCGCCATCCGCGAGGTGCTCGACGCGGCGCTCGCGGCCGGCGGGTCGTCGCTGCGCGACCATCGGCAGGCGGACGGCTCGCTCGGCTATTTCCAGCATTCCTTCCGGGTCTACGACCGCGAAGGCGCGGCCTGCCCCACGCCGTCCTGCCCCGGAACGATCCTGCGCAGCGTGCAGTCGGGCCGCTCGACCTTTCATTGCCCGCGCTGCCAGAAGTGACGCGCCCTTGCCGGAGTCAGGCGCCCTTGCCGGAGTGAGGCGCCCTTGCCGCGGCCGCCTCGAACAGCCATAACCCACGTCATGTCCCCTTTAATGAGCGAACCGGCGCTCTCGGTTCACGGTCTTTGCAAGAGCTACGGCCAGCGCAGCGTCGTCGGACCCCTCGATTTCTCCCTGCCCCCCGGCTCCGTCACGGCCCTCCTCGGCGGCAATGGCGCGGGCAAGACGACGACCATCGGCATGGTGATGGGCCTGATCGAGCCCACCGCCGGAACGATCCGCGTCTTCGGCCACGACCTGCTGCGCGAGCGCTACGAGGTGCTCGGCCGCATGAATTTCGAGAGCCCCTATGTCGATCTGCCGCACCGGCTCACCGTGCGGCAGAATCTGCGCGTCTTCGGCCTCCTCTATGGCGTCTCCGACATAGAGGCGAAGATCGAGGAGCTTGCCGACGCCCTGGCGCTCAAGGACTTTCTCGACCGCCAGACCGGCCGGCTCTCCGCCGGACAGAAGACGCGCGTCGCCATCGCCAAGGCGCTCGTCAACGATCCGCAGCTTCTGCTGCTCGACGAGCCCACCGCCTCGCTCGATCCCGACACGGCCGACTGGGTGCGCGCGCGGCTCGAGGCGCATCGCGCCACGCATAATTGCGCGATCCTGCTCGCCTCGCACAATATGGGCGAGGTCGAGCGCCTGTGCGACCGCGTGATGATGCTCAAGGAAGGCGTCGTCGTCGACGACGACTCGCCGGCGCGGCTCATCGCGCGCTACGGCCGCGCCAATCTCGAGGAAGTCTTTCTCGACGTGGCGCGCGGCCGCGCGGGAGCGGCCTGATGGGAGGCGTTTTTTCGCTCCGGCGCGTCGGCGCCATGGTTTTGCGCTACAGCTATCTGCTGCGCGCCTCCTATACGCGCGTCCTCGACATCATCTACTGGCCGTTCCTGCAGATGCTGACCTGGGGCTTTCTGCAGACCTATCTCGTCAAGGCGGGCGCGCTTCAGGCGCCGGGCGGCGCGGCGCAGGCCGCCGGCACGCTGATCGGCGCGATTCTCCTGTGGGACATTCTGCTGCGCGGCCAGCAGGGCTTCTCCTTTTCCTTCATCGAGGAAATGTGGTCGCGTAATCTGCCCAACATTCTCATGAGCCCGCTGCGGCCGGCGGAATTCGTCGTCTCGCTCATCGTCATGAGCCTCGTGCGGCTCATGGTCGGCGTGCTACCGGTGACGCTGCTCGCCATCGTCTTTTTCGGCTTCAATCTCTGGGGGCTCGGCGTCGCCTTCGGCGCCTTTTTCGTCGTGCTGATGTTCTTCGCCTGGAGCATCGGCCTCTTCGTCTCGGGCCTGTTGCTGCGGCTCGGGCTCGGCGCCGAAAATCTCGTCTGGTCGCTGATGTTCTTCGTGCAGCCGCTCGGCGCCGTTTATTATCCGGTCTCGACATTGCCCAACTGGCTTCAACCCGTCTCCTGGACGCTGCCGCCGACCTATGTCTTCGAGGGGCTTCGCGCGCTGCTCATCGACCATGTGATCCGCTGGGATCTTCTGGCGCAGGGGCTTGCGATCGACGCGCTGCTCTTCTCCCTCGCCTGCTTCGCCTTCGGCAAGCTTTTGAACAGCGCGCGCCGGGCGGGCACGCTTTTGCAAGCGGGGGAATGATGGGGGCGAAACGCGCGGATGCGGCGCTTTGCGAACGCGGCTTCTTCGAAAGCCGCGCCAAGGCGCGCGAGGCGATCGAGGCGGGACTCGTCACCGTCGACGGGCGCCGCGTGACGAAGCCCGCGACGCCGATCGCGGAAGGGGCGGAGATCGTCGCCTCGGCCCCCTACCCCTGGGTCTCGCGCGGCGGCGTCAAGCTCGTGCACGCGCTCGACGTTTTCGGCGTCGATCCCGCGGGCCTCTCCTGCCTCGATGTCGGCGCCTCGACGGGGGGCTTCACCGACGTGCTGCTCGCGCGCGGCGCCCGCCATGTCGCGGCGGTCGATGTGGGCCATGATCAATTGCACGAACGGCTGCGGCGCGATCCGCGCGTGACCTCCATGGAGGGCCAGGACGCGCGCAGCTTGAGTCTTTCCCAACTCGCCGAGGCCCCGGCCGTCATCGTGATGGATGCGAGCTTCATCTCGCTCTCGGCGCTGTTGCCGAATGTGTTGTCGCTCGCGGCGCCCGGCGCCATGCTCGTCGCGCTCATCAAGCCGCAGTTCGAGGCCGGACGCGCGGCGGTCAGAAAAGGCATCGTGCGGGACGAAGCGGCGCACGCCGAAGTTTGCGCCCGTACGCACCGCGAGATCGAGGGCCTCGGCTGGCGGGTCGCCGGCGTGACGCCCTCGCCGATCGCCGGCGGCGACGGCAACCGGGAGTTTCTCGTCTGCGCTCGTCGCTCCGAGGGGTGAGACATGACCATGCCGAAGCGCCTACAAGCGATCCACGCGAGCGCCGCGCCTCCCTCCCTCCCCTTTACGGGGAGGGTGGCCCGCAACGCGGGCCGGGTGGGGTTGGGCCAACAAACGGGCGCCGCCCAATGAAAGAATTACGCATCGAACGTCTCGGCCATCGCGGCGAAGGCGTCGCCCATGACGGCGGCGCGCGGGTCTTCGCGCCCTATGCGCTTCCCGGCGAGACGATTCTTGCGGAAATCGAGGGAGAACAGGCGCGGGTCGTGGAGATCGTCGACGCCTCGCCAGACCGCATCGCGCCCATTTGTCCGCATTACGCCCATTGCGGCGGCTGCGCCGTGCAGGCGCTGGCGCCGGCGCGTTACGACGAATGGAAGCGCGGCCTGGTCGAAACGGCGCTCGCCCATGCGGGGCTGCGGCTCCCGGTGGCGCCGCTCGTCCATGCGCATGGGGCGGGACGCCGGCGCGTCACCTTTCACGCCCGCATGGATCGCGGCAAGGCCCGCGTCGGCTTCATGGCGGCGCGCTCGCACGAGATCGTCGAGATCGACGCCTGCCCCTTGCTCGCGCCCAGCCTTTCCGGGGCGCTCCCGGCCGCCCGCGCCATCGCGCAGATCCTCGCCACCCGCGGCAAGCCGCTCGATATCGCCATCACCGCCACGCGCGAGGGGATGGATGTCGATCTGCGCGGCGCGGGACCGCTCGACGCCAAGGAGGTCGGCGCGCTGACCGAGGCGGCGCAGGCGCATGATCTCGCCCGCCTGACGAATCATGGCCGGCTCGTCGCGCTGCGTCGGACGCCGCATGTCGCGGTCGGCTCCGCCAGCGTGCTGCTGCCGCCGGGCTCCTTTCTCCAGGCGACGCAGGCCGGCGAAGAGGCGCTCGCCGCGCGCGTGCTGGAGGCGACGCGCGGAGCGAGGAAGGTCGCGGATCTCTTTTGCGGCGTCGGCGCCTTCGCGCTGCGCCTGGCGGAACAGGCGAAAGTCTCGGCCTATGACAGCGCCGCCGGCGCGGTCGACGCCATGCGCGCGGGCGCCCGCGCCGCCCCCGGCCTCAAGCCGCTCGAAGGGGAGGTCCGCGACCTGTTCGCCCGGCCGCTGTCCGCGCGGGAGCTTTCGCCCTTCGACGCGGTCGTTTTCGATCCGCCCCGCGCCGGCGCCCTGGCCCAGGCGACGGAAATCGCGGCGTCGGACGTTCCTCTCGCGGTCGCGGTTTCCTGCAATGCACAAAGTTTCGCGCGCGACGCCGCGCTTTTGATCAGCGGCGGTTTCGAGGTGAAGGGAATCACCCCGGTTGACCAGTTCCGCTACGCACCCCATGTCGAGATCGTTGCGGTCTTTTCGCGCAGCTCGGGCCAGAAAAGGGCAAAACGCAGCCTTTTAGGGTGAATCCCTTAATTTTCGGGCAATGGTTCTGTGTCGAGAATGTCTCAACGGAGGGAAATCGAGATCAAATTTGGCCGCGCCTACAGCAAAGCCCGTTGCCGCAGAAAAAAATCAGGCATAGGATTTGCGAGATGGTCCGGTGCAGGCGGGGACCCGATGGTCTCCGGAACTGGAAGGAGATAATCATGATGAATGCGCTTATCGCCGCAGCATTGTGTAGTGTCGTCCTCGCAAGCGCGCCCAGCGCCGCGCGCGCTTACGTCTACGCCCGCAGGAAAGACGCGAGAGCACGCCGTCCCCGTTACTGACGGCCGGCTCCACAACGAAAAGGGCGCCTTCTCTGTCTCAGAGCGCTTGGTTTGACGCGCCCGATCTCTGCGATCGCCTCAGGGCGATCGTCGGATCTTCCGCCGTGGCGGCCGAAGCGGCGGAGATGGACGCTTACCTCTCCGAACCGCGCGACCTTTATCGCGGCCGCGCAATGTGCGTCGTCAAGCCCTCGGACGCCGAGCAGGTCTCCAGCGTTCTCTCGCTTTGCAACGCGCATGGGGTGGCAATCGTTCCACAGGGCGGCAATACGGGCCTCGTCGGCGGCCAGACGCCGGATGCGAGCGGCCGGCAGGTCGTCCTCTCCCTGTCGAGACTGAACCGCATCCGCGAAGTCGATCCGGCCTCCGACGCCATGACGCTCGAAGCGGGCGTGACGCTGGCGCGGGCGCAGGAGGTTGCGGAAGCGGCGGATCGCTATTTCCCGCTCTCGCTCGCCTCGGAAGGCAGCTGCACCATCGGCGGCAATCTCGCGACCAATGCGGGCGGCGTTCATGTGCTCGCCTATGGGGCGGCGCGCGATCTGGCGCTCGGGCTCGAAGTCGCGCTGGCCGACGGCCGCCTGCTTTCGACGCTCGGCAAATTGCGCAAGGACAATACGGGCTACAATCTCACCCAGCTCTTCATCGGCTCGGAGGGCACGCTCGGCGTCATCACCGCCGCGACCCTCAAGCTTTTTCCGCGCCCGCGCTCGAAGGCGGTCGCCTTTCTCGGGCTCGAAAGCCCCGAAAACGCCCTGGCGCTGCTCAATTTCATGAAGGGCCGCGCAGGGCCTGCCCTTCAGGCCTTCGAACTCCTGCCGCGCCTCGGGCTCGACCTCGTTTCGCGCCACATTCCCGGCGCGCGCGACCCGCTCGGCGCGCCCGCGCCCTGGTACGTGCTGTTCGAAATCGCCGGCTTTTCAGACGGCGAGGCCGAGCGCATCGCGGATGCGGCGCTCGCCGAGGCGCTGGAGGCGGAATTGATTTTGGACGCGACGCGCGCTCAGTCGCTGGATCAGGCGGCGGCGCTGTGGCGGCTGCGCGAGAGCATGTCGGAAGCGCAAAAGCGCGAGGGCGGCTCCATCAAGCACGATATTTCCGTGCCCATCGAACGCATCCCGGAGTTCATCGCCGAGGCCGGCCGGCGCATCGCCGCGCGCTTTCCGCAGGCGCGGCCCGTGCCGTTCGGCCATATGGGCGACGGCAATCTCCACTATAACGTCTCGCAGCCGGCGGGCGCCGACAAAGCCGCCTTTCTCGCGCAATGGGACGAGATGAACGCGCTCGTTCACGGGCTCGTGGACGAATTCGGCGGCTCGATTTCCGCCGAGCACGGGATCGGCCAATTGAAGCGGTCGCTGCTCACGCAGGTCAAGAGCCCGGTCGCGCTCGATGTGATGCGCGCCCTCAAGAACGCGCTCGATCCCAAGGGCGTGCTCAACCCCGGCAAGCTCCTGTAATGTTCACACGAGCGTCGGGGCCAACGGCTCCTGCAGTTTCGCGCCCTCGCTCGTCGCCTTGTTGATCTCCGGGCCGATCTCGAAAAACTCCAGCGCATCGTCGGCGGCGGGCTTCAAAAGCGCCGCGGCCTCCTCGACGCGCGTTTCGTCGCAGTCGAGCCAGCGGGCGAAATCCTTGGGCTCGATGATCGCCGGCATGCGGTCGTGAATGGCCGCCGTCGCGCCGCTGGCGCCGGTCGTGAGAATGCAGGCCGTGTCGATTTCCGCGCCATCGGCGCCGGCGTAGGTCTCCCACACTCCGGCGAGGCCCATGGGCGCGCCGTCGGCCCGGCGGAAGAGATAGGGCTTGCGCAGGATCCGGCCGCCGGCGGGCAGTTTCAGCCATTCGTAATAGGCGTCGGCGGGCACGAGGCAGCGGCGCCGCTTCATCGCGGCGCGAAAGCTCGCCTTGTCGACGACCGTCTCGGCGCGGGCGTTGATGATCAAGGGAAAGTCGCGCGGGTCCTTCACGAAGCCCGGCACGAAACCCCAGCGCGCCAGCATGAAACGCCGCACGGGTCCCTGCGCGCCCCGCTCGGTCGTGACGACGGCGATCGGCTGAGTCGGCGCGATATTGTAGCGCGGCGGGAAGTTCGGCGTCTCCGCATAGCCGAAGAGCTGGCGGATCGCCTCCGGCGCAGAGGTCAGGGAGTAACGCCCGCACATTGAAACCAGCCGCCTCCTCATCAGCTCCGGGGACTCGCAGATAAGCTCTATTTCCGCGCGAAAAAGGCCGCGAGCCGCGCCCGCGTCTCATTCGACGCGAGCGCCTCGGCGAAGAGCCGGGCCTCCGCGTCGATGCGGGCCAGCAGGTCGGCCGGGTCGCCGCGCAGCAGGCGCCGGGAGGCGACGAGCGCCTCGGCGGGCTTCGCCGCCAGCGCCTGCGCCGCCATCATGGCCGCCTCCAACACGCCCTCGGACGGAGCCAGCGCGTTGACGAGGCCGAGGCGATGCGCCTCCTCGCCAGAAAAAGGTTCCCCCAGAAGCAGATATTGCGCGGCTCTGGCCATGCCGAACCGTTGCGGGACCAGAAGGCTCGCCCCCGCCTCCGGCACGAGGCCGAGGTCGATGAAGGGCATGCGCAGGCGCGCCTGCGGGGCGGCGTACACGAGGTCGCAATGGAAGAGCATCGTCGCCCCGACGCCGATCGCGTCCCCCTTCACCGCCGCCACCATGGGCTTCTCAAAGGCCGCGAGCGCGCGCACGAACTGCAAGGCCGGAAAATTCTCCAGGCTCTCCGAGAGGAAATTGCGGAAGTCGGCAAGATCGTTGCCGGCCGTGAAATCCTCCCCCGCGCCCGCGAACACGACCGCGCGCACCGCGGCGTCCCGCTGCGCCGCGTCGAGCGCCGCGATCAGCGCCCGATAGGCGTCCCGGTCGAGCGCGTTCTTCTTTTCCGGCCGGTTGAAGACGAGACGCAGAACGGCGCCGACGCGAGAGAGATGAATCTTTTCGGACATGCCTGCCCTCTTGCCGCAGCGAGGCGTTCGATGCGAAGACCCGAGCCGGAGGGCTTCGGGCTTCGCGAGCGTATCGGCCAGGCGGATACGCAGCAACCGGAGACGAATTCTCAACGGTTTGCGCGCGTCTCCTGAATGGCGACGCTCGCAAAGCGGGACGTGGCTTTGTAGAGTCGATTCGGCTCTGGTGTCTCTCACGGCGCCTTGATCGGATGTAGCTTGGCGCTCGAAAGCATGGATAGAGACGATCTTGTTCTGGTGACGGGCGCGAGCGGTTTCATCGGCGGCGCCGTCGTCCGGCTTCTCGTGGCAAGAGGCGCTCGCGTTCGCGCGCTGGCGCGCCCCGAGAGTTCGCGGGAGAACATCCCGCCGGGCTGCGAGGTCGCAGAGGGCGACATCACCGATCTCGAAAGCGTCCGCGCCGCAATGAAAGGCGTGCGCCGGCTTTTCCATGTCGCGGCGAATTACCGGCTCTGGGCGCCGGCCCCGGAGACCCTGTTTCACGTCAATGTGCGGGGCTCCGAAATCGTGATGCGCGAAGCCCAGCGCGCAGGGGTCGAGCGCATCGTCTATACGAGCAGCGTGGCGACGCTCGCCGCCGCCAATGGCCGCCTCAGCGCCGAAAGCGACCGGCTTCCGCCCGAAAAGGCGATCGGCGCCTATAAGCAAAGCAAGATCGTCGCGGAGCGCCTGGTCGAGCGCATGATCGCCGAAGAGGGACTGCCCGCCGTCATCGTCTGCCCGGCGGCGCCGCTCGGGCCGGGCGACCTCAAGCCGACGCCCACGGGCCGCCTCGTCAAGGAAGCCGTGCGCGGCGCCATGCCCGCCTATGTCGAGACGGGCCTCAACATCGTGCATGTCGACGACGTGGCCGCGGGCCATCTCGCGGCCATGGAGCGGGGCGCGATCGGCGAACGCTACATCCTCGGCGGCGAAAATCTGACGCTCTGCGAGTTGCTGACCGAGATCGCCTGTCTGACCGGCCGCGCGCCGCCGCGCTTTCGACTGCCGCCCGGACCGCTCATGCCGCTCGCCCATGTGAACGAATGGGGCGCGCGCCTCCTCGGCTACGAGCCCTTCCTGCATTGCGACAGCCTGAGAATGTCGCGCACGCGCATGTTCTTCGACGACGCCAAGGCGCGCCGCGAACTCGGCTACGAGACGCGCCCCGCGCGTCTCGCCGTGAGAGATGCGGTCAACTGGTTCAGCGGGACGGCGCCCGCCCACGGATCGCAAACGATCACGGCCCCATCCTCGCGGGGAGGATGAGGCCGTGAGAGGCGCCGCACGGGTCTAATGCCGGCCGCGCCCGTTCGTCATCGCATTCACCAGACGCGAGGCCACCATCAGGCCGAGCCCCGCGCCGAGAAGCAGGGGCAGATTGCGCGGCGCCTCCCGCAGCGCGACGCGCGCCGCGTTCTTCGCCGCGACGGGCGCCGCGCTTTTGGCGAGGTCCATGAGCGCCTGCGTCGCATTGGAGGAGTTGATGGCGCGCGACAGGGCCGTGAACGGTGAAGCCGCAGTCAGCGCGGCGAGCTCTTCGCTCGCGCGCGCCAGTTGAACCGCCTCGCGCCGACGCGCATAGGCGTAGACGAAAAGCGAGATCGCCAGAAATGCGCCCGCAACGGCCAGATTGCCGAAGAGCGTCCCCAGGCTCTGGGTCGCCCAATAGTCCGCCGCCGCGGTTGCGAATCCGAAGGCAATCAGCAACGGAACCGCCGCCATGGCATTTCCGGACAGGCGGGTGATCGTGGCGCCGACCGCGTTTTCGGCCCTCTTGATGATCGGCTCGAACATTGACGTCAACTCGAGGCTGGAGGAACGATCTACCGGCCCATCCTCCAGAACGCGCCGAAGATGAAGCCCGCAAACGCCGCCAGGGCCACCGTCGTCGTCGGCTGCGACCGCGCCGAGGTCTCGATCGCCGAGCGGAAATTGCCCAAAACCTCGCCGGTGCGCTCCGCCGCCCGGCCGCTCCGCTCCGTCACGGCGTTCAGCGCCGCATTGGCCCGGCCCATGCCCTGCTGAACGGCGCGGCCCACCTGCTCGCTCGCCGCGGACGCCTGGTCGGCGATCGCGCCGCTCATGTCGCTCGCGCCATGACCATTGTGCTGCTGGCGCTGAATGTTTCGTTCCTCGGCCATTGCCGCCTCCAAGGGTAAGCAAGTGGCGAGTTAACGCGACGCGCATGGAGTTGTTCCTGGCCCAAGCCGCTTGCCCAAGCCGCTTGCCCAAGCGGCTGGGCGAAGCGGCTGGTCCAAGCGGCTGGCCGGCGCGCTGGCGGCGGCGCGGCGCGGCGCGTCAGGCGCCGCGCACCATCATCAGGAATTCCTCCCGCGTGCGCGCATCGTCGCGGATGACGCCGAGCAGGCGGCTCGTCGTCAGCGACGAGCCGGGCGTGTTCACGCCGCGCAGCGTCATGCAATTATGCTCGGCCTCGATCACCACGCCCACGCCGGCCGGTTGCAGGATGTCCTGAATCGCCTCGGCGATCTCGGCGGTGAGCTTTTCCTGGATTTGCAGGCGCCTGGCGAAGCCGTGCACGACGCGCGCGAGCTTCGAGATGCCGACCACGCGATTCGTCGGCAAATAGCCCACATGGGCGCGGCCCAGCACCGGCAACATGTGATGTTCGCAAAAGCTGGTGACGCGGATGTTCTTCAGGATCACGAGCTCGTCATAGCCGCCGACTTCCTCGAACGTGCGCTTGAGATAGTCGCGGGGGTCGATCTCATAGCCCGAGAACAGCTCGCGATAGGAGCGCGCCACGCGCGACGGCGTGTCGATCAGCCCCTCGCGGTCCGGGTCGTCTCCCGCCCATTCGATCAGGACGCGGACGGCCGCTTCTGCGTCGGCCTGGGTCGGCTTCGCCATGCGCTGCTCCGAAACTCTGTCGAACGCGCCGGCTCAGGAGGTGCGGGGCGGGAATCAAGAGCCGGACGCATTCGCGCGCCCCGTCCTGCATAACTTGCGACGGGGCGGCGCGTTTGGCAAACCGGGAGCGCTACGGTTGAGGAGAGCGCCCTTTTGGAGCGCCCTTCTTTAGGGGATGACGGCCCGGCCGATGTTGCCGATCGTCGAGCCCACGGAATTGACCGTGCGCTTGACAAGGCCGAAGGCGCCGCCGGTCTCGGCGGGAGCCTGCGGCGGCGCGGGGGGCGGGGCCGGAAGCGCGACCTCCGCCGCCGGCGCGGGCGTCTCGGTCGCCGGCTTGGGGGGCTTGGCGGCCGTCTGCTGGGAACCCTGGGGCTTGGGCTTCGCCGTTTTCGCCGGGGGCTTGGCGGCCGGCTTTGCGGCAGGCTTCGCCACTGGCTTGGCCGACTCGCTTGCCGGAGCCTCTGACTCGGCTGGAGCCGCCGCAGGTTGCAGCGCCGCCGTCGTGGCGGCGGGCGCGGGCTTCGCCGGCGCCGGCAGGGGAGCGGTCACGGCGGCGGGTTCAGACGCCGATGCGACAGGCTTGGCTGGCGGGGCCGCAGGCTTGGCTGCCGCCGCAGGCCTGGCCGACGTCGCGTCAGATTTGGCCGCAGCGGCCGCAGGCTTGGCCGGCGGCGCGACAGCATCCTGATTCTCCACCGGAACAACCGGAAGCGGAACAGCCGTAGTCGAGATGTTGGCGGGGGCCGCCTCCGGCGCCGCATCCGTCCTGGCGGCGGGCTGGGGCGCGGCGGCCGGCTCGCTTGCCTCCACCTTTTCGGCAGGCGGAGCCACGCCGGCGTCTGGATCGGGAGCCTCGAGCGACGCTTCATCGGCTTCCGGCGCGAGCGGGGCGGGCTCTTCCGGCGGCGCGATCCTGGCGATCGCCGGCTCCTCGCCGACGCGGGGGCCTTTGGCGATCGTCCAGCCGAGCCCCGCAAGGCCGGCGGCGATGATCGCCACGGAAAGATAGACGAGCTTGCGGCGGCGGGCGCTCTCGGCCTCCCCGGCCTCGAAAGCCTCGGCGCCGTCGGCGCGGGGCCTCTCGCGCGCAGGGATCGCGTCGGGCGCGGCGGATGGGAGCGACGCCGCGCGAGGCCGCGCCTCCGACCGGCGCGCATGGAATTCGGGCGCCTGGCCATGTGATCCGGGAGCGGCGCCCTGCTTGTGGCCGGCGTCGAACCGCGGCTCGAGACTGACCTCGGGCGCCGGAGACGCGCCGACCGGCTCTGTTTCCCGCCGCAGGAGTTCCTTGAACTCCGCGAAAGCGGCCTTGAGTTCCTCGTCGTCGCCTCGTTGATTCATGCCTACTCACTCATGCTGGCGTGCGGGCCGCCCAAATGGGACGGATCGGGGGACGCCGCGTCGCGGCCGCACCCGGGCCGGATTCTCCCGGCGAAGTCGGCGCCATGAAAAATCGAAATTGTGGCGGTACTTCGCCTGCGCAAAAGCGGCCCCGCGGCGGAACAAGCGGGCGAAGCCCGCGTTCTAACGCGCATTGGGCGGGCGGCTCACGCTCCCCGCCAAACGTCAGGAGGCCGCTATGGACTGGAACCGCGTGGAAGGCAACTGGAAACAGTTCAAAGGCAAGATCAAGGAGAAATGGGGCCAGCTCACCGACGACGACATCGATCGGATGGAAGGCAGCCGCGAGCAGTTCGAAGGCAAGATTCAGGAGAGATATGGCATCGGCAAGGACCAGGCCAAGCAGAACGTCGACGACTGGCTGAAAAATCTCCAGTAAAAGTCGGGACCCGACGCGCTTTTCTCACGAGGCGCCCTGCGCCTGCATGCCCCCGCCCTCCCGAGGCGGGGGTTTTGTTTTGCCCTGGCCAAAAAAAAGAAACCCCAGCCGGCGCGGGTGCGCGGCTGGGGTCGAAAGCCTGGCGCCGCCCCTCGTTTCAAAGGCGCGGCGCGTCTTCGCGGCGATCTTCTAGCGGATCACGTAAGGCAACAGGCCCAGGAAGCGGGCGCGCTTGATGGCCTGGGCCAGTTCGCGCTGCTTCTTGGCCGAAACCGCGGTGATGCGCGACGGCACGATCTTGCCGCGCTCCGAGATGTAGCGGGAGAGCAGGCGCGTGTCCTTGTAGTCGATCTTGGGCGCATTGGCGCCCGAGAAGGGGCAGGACTTCCGGCGGCGGAAGAAGGGGCGGCGGGGCGCTGTGCTCATTCGGCTTCTCCTTCGGCGCGGCCTTCCTCACGGCGCGGGCGACGGTCGCCACGCGGGCCGCCCGGACCGCCGCGACGCTCGCCGCGGTCGTCGTCATCGCGCTTGCGCAGCTGCGCCGACGGGCCTTCCTCCAGCTCCTCGACGCGCAGCGTCAGGACGCGGAGAATGTCTTCGTTGATGCTCTGCTGGCGCTCCAGCTCGGCGATGGCCGCCGGCGGGGCGTCGATGTTCATGAGCGTGAAGTGGGCCTTGCGGTTCTTCTTGATCCGATAGGCCAGCGACTTGACGCCCCAATATTCGGTCTTGCCGACCGTGCCGCCGAGCGACGCGACGACATTCTTGAACTGCCCGGTCAGAGTCTCCACCTGCTGGGGAGAAATATCCTGACGGGCGAGATAGACATGCTCGTAAAGAGGCATGATTTTTCGCCTTTCCGTTGCCGCGAGCCGTTCCGGCGCCAAGCCCTTCGAGCCAATGGGAAAGGCTCGAGAGGAAATGAGATCGAAGGCGGAGACACGGGAAGGCGGGAGATCCCTCGCCCCGTCGGGGCGCTTCCGTTCAGCCCCCGGCCGGGAACCTCGCGATGCGCGCCTTATACGCGCCTTTGCGCAGGATGCAAGCGGTCGCGGCGCCCCGTTCTTGTCGGCGCCCGCGCGCTTGGGCTATGTTCCGCGCGCACTGGCCGCGGGGGAGAGCATGAAAATCAGTCTGGCGAAGGTTCTGGCGTTGATTGGCCTCGCCCTGGCGCTCTCGGCCTGCGACAAATGCGGCGGCTTCGAGGAGATCCGCATCCCCGGCCAGCCCCACGCCTGCCGGGGCGGGGCCGCGCAATAGAGCCGAAGCCCTGGGAGGCGCGTCGCCGCCCGGCCGCGCGCAGGACAGACGACAGCGGGAGACCTGCGTGTCGAGAGCCGATCACTTTCTGGAAAAGAAACGACGCGGCGAGAAGATCGTCGTCGTCACCGCCTATGACGCGCCTACCGCCCGCATCGAGGCCGAGGCGGGCGTCGACGTCATCCTCGTGGGCGACAGCGTCGGCGTCAATGTGCTGGGCTACGCCCACGAGCGCGAGGTGACGCTCTCCGACATGGCGCATCATGTCGCCGCCGTGCGGCGCGGCGCGCCGGACATCTACATCATGGGCGATCTCCCCTACGCGACCTATGACACGCCCGAGCAGGCGCTCGCCAGTTCTCGCCTCCTGCGCGACGCGGGCGCGGATTGCGTCAAGTTCGAAGGCGCGCAGCCCGAGATCGTCGCCGCCCTGACGGCCGCCGGCTTCGACGTCTGCGGCCATCTGGGGCTCGAGTCGCAGCATCAGGAAATAAAGCGGCGCCAGGGCAAGACCGCCGCCGCCGCCGCCAAGCTCTTTGACGACGCGCTCGAGGGCGACGCGGCCGGGCAGAAATTCCTGGTGCTGGAGCTCGTGCCGCAGGAGCTCGCCGCGCGCATCACGCGAAGAGTGAAGGCGGCGACGATCGGCATCGGCGCGGGGCCCCAAACCGACGGGCAAGTGCTCGTCGTCAATGATCTCGCCGGCGTGACGGCGCGTGACTTCAAGCATAACCGGCGCTATGGAGACATCGGCGCGGCTTTGCGCGCCGCCGTCGGCGCCTATGCCGCCGAGGTGCGCGCGGGCGTCTTTCCGGGGCCGGAGCAGAGCTTCCACATGGCCGAGGAAGAACGCGCCGCTTTCGAGAGGATGCGCCCGTGACGTCGCTTGATTCGCCTGTCGGACTTCTGCTCGTCAATCTCGGCACGCCCGACGCGCCAGACGCGCCCGCGGTGCGCCGCTATCTGGCGCAATTCCTGTCCGACCCCCGCGTCGTCGATCTGCCGCGCCTGCTCTGGCTTCCCGTTCTTTACGGCGTCGTGCTGAACACGCGGCCGAAGAAATCCGCCCATGCCTATCAATCGATCTGGAACCACGACATCGGCGAGGGGCCGCTGAAGACCATCACGCGGCGGCAGGCGGAAAAGCTCGCGGCGCGCGGGCTCGACGGCAAGGCGCCGGTCATCGTCGATTACGCCCTGCGCTACGGCTCGCCCTCGCTTCCGTCGCGCATCGAGGCGCTGATGGCCAAAGGCTGCGAGCGGATCGTCCTTCTACCGCTTTACCCGCAATATGCGGCCTCGACCAGCGCCTCCGTGGCCGACGACGCCTTCGCCGCGCTGATGCGGATGCGCAAGCAGCCGGCGCTGCGCATCGGCGCGCCCTATTACGACGATCCGGCCTATATAGAGGCGCTCGCCGCGAGCGTGAGGCGCGAACTCGCCGCGCTCGATTTCGAGCCCGAGGTCGTGCTCGCCTCCTTCCACGGCCTGCCGCAGGCGCAGGTCGATCGCGGCGATCCCTATCGGGGCCATTGCGAAGCGACCTGGCGCCTGCTGCGCAAGGCGCTCGGCATGTCCGAGGACAGGCTGCGCCTCTCCTTCCAGTCGCGTTTCGGGCCGGCGAAATGGATCGGCCCCTATACGAGCGACGTGGTCGCCGAGCTTGCGCAAGGCGGGGTCAAACGCCTCGCCATCGTCGCGCCGGGCTTTTCCGCCGACTGTCTCGAAACCATCGAGGAACTGGGCGTCGAAATCCGCGACCTCTTCCTCGAAAAGGGCGGAGAGAAATTCGCCCGGCTTCCCTGCCTCAACGACAGCGACGAGAGCATGGCGCTCATCGAGACGCTGGCGCGGCGGGAAATCGCCGGCTGGGTCTAGGGTTCTCCCCGCTCCCGCCAAAATCTTGCTGCTCAATGGACCAATGACCGGATTTCGTTACACGCTCGTCGCCGCCCTTTTGACCCTCGCCGGCGCGGCGCAGGCGCAGGAGGCGGCGCCCGCGACGGGCGGCCAGCTGATCGGAGGGATTGTCGAGGCGCTCGGCATCCGCAAGCCGCCGCCGGCGGCGCCGGATTTCGTGCGTGAGTCGCGCCCCGAACAGATGGACTATCTGCCGATGACGCCGAGGCCCGAAAAACGCAAGACCGCCGCCGAGTTGCAGGCCGCGGGCGCCGAGCTCGAGCGCGCGGCGGCCGAAAATCGTCGCCGGGGCGCTCGTGTGAAGGTTCCAGACTGACTTCGCCCGTTACGCGCCGAAATAGAAGCGCGCGAGATAGGCCGCGATCATCAGAAGGGCGAAGATCAGCGAATAGGCGATCCAGACCTTGAAGGCGCGCCGCTCCTCCGTCAGATCAGACCGCTTCTTGGTCGCGCGCACATAGACGCCGGCGAGGAAGATGGCGACGAAGCAAATATAGAGGGAAATGAGCGCGGTGAGCTGCGCACTATAGGCTTCGGCCGCCTCTCGCGTCGGCGCGCCGTTGAAGACGGCGGAAATCAGATCGCCGAGCGACGCCCGCGCGGCGACCGGCGCGCCGTCGTCAGTCATGAGCCCCCTCCCCCGACAATCCCTCTCTCCGTCAATCAATGAACGGTCCGACAGCGCCTGAAAAGCTGAAGCCCGCCTCCGCGACATACCAGGCGCCGATGACGGCGAGGCCGAGATAGGCGAAGCGCCCCGCGTAAGGGATGATGCTGACGACGAAGACGCCGAGCAGAGCGAGCGGCCAGGAGATCGCAAACCAGCGCATCACGGTCACGACGCTCAGCGGAACGGCGAGGAGCGAGAACAGCAACAAGGCCCAGCCGAGCGTCAGGCCAATCGGTTTGAGAAGCGGCGGCGGCAATTTTTCGAGCATGGCCTTTCCCTCTTTCTTCTCGGGCGAGCATAGGCGAGCCGAAAGAGGCGCGGAAGCCACGCGCGCCGCCGGTCGGCGGCGAAAACTCGCCAGCGGCGCTGGCCTTTGCAATCTGCGCCTTGCCTACAATTTTAATGTCCTTTTTTGAGGGATCGGCACGCCTGCGGTGCAAAAAGGGCGTGCGGGCGGCTGCGGACGACAGCGAAGCATTCGCGGTCTTTCGTCGTGCCCGCGTTCGAGGATGCGGACAAGACATTCATGGCGTCGACAATGCACATTTCTCTTTCTCCCGCCGCCGGTCACATGGAAACTGGCGACCCGGCGCGCGTGCCGCTCTCCCTGACCGGCAGATACCTGCTGGTCGGATCGGTTCACGAATATGACTGCCGCACGCATGAAATCTCGGCCGATGCGGTTTCGCTCTTCGCGCCGGTCGTCTCGACCCCCGGCGAAAAGGTCGTGCTCTATCTGGACGAGCTCGGCCGGTTGACGGGCTCGATCTCACGGGTCACGCAGATCGGCTTCGATATGCGCCTCGAACTGACGGCGCGGCGCCGCGAGAAGCTCGAAAGCCAACTCGCCTGGCGCGCAGGCTCCGAGACGCCCGCCGCCCGCCAGCGCGAGCATCTCACGCCCGAGAACGGCGTCGCCATCTTGCGGCGGGGGAACGGTCGCGAGCATTTCGTGCGCATTCGCAGCCTTTCCGTGTCAGACGTGGCGCTCGAGACCGATCAGCGCGTTCTTCTCGGCGAAGAGGTCCTCGTCGGCGCCACGCCCGCGAAAGTCGTGCGCGTTCAGGACGGCCAGGTGGCGTGCGAATTTCTGCGGCCCTTCGAACAGATCGACCAGTCGACGCGGCTGTAGATATTCTCCCGCCGAAGCGGCGCCCTTCGGCGGAAAGCGCCTCAAGCGGCGGGGCGCGGCGTCATCCAGGCGACGACCGCGCCGCCCGGCTCGGCGAGCACGGCCATGCGGCCGACGCCCGGAATGTCGAAAGCGTCCTTGCAGATCTTCGCGCCCGCCGCCGCGGCTTTGGCGAGGCGGGCGTCGATGTCGTCGACCGCGATATAGGTGAGCCAATGTTCGGGAACGCCGTCGAAGGCCGCGCCCTTCATTTCGAACATGCCGCCGACGCGGGCCTCCCCACAGCAGATGATCCAATAGGTCATGTCCGGCATGGTCATGGGCTCGAAACGCCAGCCGAGGGTCTCGGCGTAGAATGTCTGCGCGCGCGCGACATCGTGGACGGCGAGTTCGCTCCAGCACACGACGCCATGCGGCGCCTGCGGATCAGCGGCCATTCTTCTCTCCCGTGGTAGAGGCGTCGAGCGCCTTGCGTATGTCGTGGAAGCCAAGCCGCCAGGCCGTCAGCCAATCGACGAGCCGCGCCGGCAAAAGGCCGATGAGTTCGCCGAGGGGCGAGCCCGTGCGCACGGGAATGCGCGCGGGCGGCCGCGACGCGGTGAGCGCCCGCAGCACGGCCTCGGCGACCTTTTCGGGGCCGGGCGCGGCGCGGCCGCCCTCGACCGCCCATTTCTGCACGCGGCGCGCGGCCGGGCCATAGACCGTGTCGTCGAAGGCGCTGAAATCGGCGCGCTTCGCCTTGTCCCAGATCGGCGTTGAGATCATGCCGGGCTGAATCAGGATGAGATCGATTCCATAAACCGTCAGTTCGCGCCGCAGCGCGTCCGACATGCCTTCGAGCCCGAATTTGGACGCGTTGTACGCGCCCAGAAACGGCGCCGCCCGGCGCCCCGCCACCGAACTCATATTGATGATGCGGCCGGGCGGTCCGCCCTGCGGGCGGCGCGCGCCGAGTAGCGGCGCGAAAGCCTGGATGACGCGCAATTGCCCCGTGAGATTGGTCTCGACCTGACGCTCGAAATCCGCGATCGGCAGATGCAGCAGCGGCCCCGGCACGGCGACGCCGGCATTGTTGACGAGGCCAAAGAGCGTCGCGCCGGAGAGCCATTGCCCGACCTCGCGCGCGGCGCGGGCGATGGCCTCGCCGTCGGTCACGTCGAAGAGCAGGGCCGCGAAATTTTGTGGCCCGAAACGGGCCGTGAGCCGCTCGGCGTCCGCGTCTTTGCGCACCGAGCCGAAGACGAAAAAGCCCTTCTCGACCAGCAGCGCAACGCAGGCCTCGCCGATCCCCGTCGAGGCGCCGGTGACGACGACCGCGCGCTTTTGCTCACCCCCCATGCCCGGCTCCCGACAGATCGAGAAGACGGGCCAGCGCGTCGAGGGTGGAGGCGTCGGCGCGGCCGTCGACGCGCGCGCGGCGGAAGTGACGCTGAAAGGCCGAAACGGCGGCTGCGGTCTCCTCGTCATAGACGCCGGTTTCCGCCGTCTTGTAGCCGAAGGCGGCGAGCCGCCGCTGCACCTGCGAGACGGCGGGGCCGGCCATGTCGAGTTCGAGCGCCCCATCCGCGTCCGCGTCCGGCGCGGGCGCCGCGACGTCGAGACCCACGCCCGCCGCGGCGAGCGCGTCCCAGGGAAAGAATTCGCCGGGGTCGATCTTGCGGCGCGGCGCAATGTCGGAATGGGCGAGAACGCGCTGTGGGGGGATGCCGCGGCGCGCGCAAATGTCCCGGCACAGCGCGACGAGCGCCTCGATCTGCGCGGCCGGATAGGGGTGCGGGTCGATATGGCCGGGATGGACGATTTCGACGCCGATCGAGGCGGAATTCATGTCGGTTTCGCCCGCCCAGAAGCTCACGCCCGCGTGCCAGGCCCGGCGCGCCTCGGGCACGAGCTGCAGGACGCGCCCATCCTCCTCGACGACGTAATGCGCGGAGACTTCCTGGATGGGGGAGCACAGAAGCTCGAGCGCGCCCTCCGCGCTCGGCATGCCGGTGTAATGCAGGACGAGCGCCGAAACGGGGCGCAGCCGCGGGCCATGGTTGGGAGAGGGCAGAACGCTCGCGCCCGCGTGATCGGGCGGGAAGGGATCAACCAGTTCGCCCGCCTCGCGCCAGGGCGCGGTGGCCGCGATCCATTCCACCGTGCGCGATTCGGGATCGGGGGCGCGCAGAATATCCGTCACCACGCAGGCGCTGTCGGCGCCCGAGGCGAGAGCGAGGCAGGCGCGGCACGGCGTCAGCCCGCCGATGGCGACGAGCGGAACCTCGCCCGCGCGCTTCTTCCAGTCGGCGAGCCGGTCGAGCCCCTGCGGCGCGAAGGCCATCTGTTTGAGCAGCGTCGGCCAGACCGGCCCGAGCGCGACATAATCCGGCGCGAGCGCGAGGGCGCGCTCGAGCTCGGCGTCGTCATGCGTCGAGACGCCGAACCGCAGGCCGTGGCGGCGCAGCGCGGCAATATCGGCCGTGTCGAGGTCGCTCTGCCCGAGATGGACGAAATCGCAGCCGAGTTCGATCGCGAGCCGCCAGTAATCATTGACGACGAGCTGCGCCCCCGCCGCCCGGCACAGATCGCGGGCGCGCGCGATCTCGGCGCGAAGCTCGTCCTCGGGACGATCCTTCACGCGCAGCTGCACGAGCTTGACGCCCAGCGGCAACAGACGCGTCAGCCAGTCGGAATGATCGACGATGAGATAGAAGGGATCGAGGCTCCAGGCGGTCAAAGGCGGCTCCTTGTCGGGGCAAGCCATAGACGAGCCCGCCGGCCCGGTCCATTCACGCCACGTCGCCGAAAGGCCGGCCGAGCACGGGCGTCGAGGGCTCCGCCATGTCGCGGGGCGTCATGGGCCTGGCGAGGAAAGCGAGGCGCCCCGCCTGCGTCGCCAGGCCGAAGGCCCGCGCCATGCCGACGGGATCGCCCGCGCGCGACACCGCCGTGTTGAGCAACACCGCGTCATAGCCCATTTCCATGACCGTGGCGGCGTGGGAGGGCGCGCCGAGCCCGGCGTCGACGATGAGCGGAACGCCGGGAAAATGCGCCCGCAGCGCCCGCAGCGCGAAGGCGTTGTTGACGCCGCGCCCCGAGCCGATGGGCGCGGCCCAGGGCATGAGCAGATCGCAGCCCGCCTGCAACAGCTTCTCGGCGACAACGAGATCGTCGGTCGTATAGGGAAAGACCCTGAACCCATCCGCGACGAGCGCCCGCGCCGCCTCTACGAGGCCGAAGACGTCCGGCTGGAGCGTATCCTCCTCGCCGATGACTTCGAGCTTGATCCAGTCCGTCTCGAACACCTCGCGCGCCATCTGCGCCGTGGCGATCGCCTCCCGCGCCGTGCGGCAGCCCGCCGTATTGGGCAGAACCCGCACGCCGACCTCGCGAATGAGGCTCCAGAAGCTCTCGCCGGCGCGCGAGCCGCCCGCCTCGCGGCGCAGCGAGACGGTGACGATCTCGCAGGCCGAGGCGCGCACCGCCTCGGCGAGGATCGCGGGCGAAGGATAGCGCGCCGTGCCGAGCAGGAGCCGCGACCGCAGCGCCACGCCATAGAGGATCAGGGGGTCGGCCGACTCCATGGGCAAAGCTCTCAGCCGCCCTGCCGGGGCGTGACGATCTCGACGGCGTCGCCTTCCTGCAAGGGCGTGCTGTCCCGGTCCTTGTCGCGCACGAACTCCTGATTCAGGGCCGTGCCGACCTTCTGGTCGTCATAGCCCAATTCGCGCAGCAGCGCCTGGAGCGTGGTGGCCGTGACCTCACGCGGGCGCCCGTTCACCTGAATCCGCATCATCCATGACCTCCGGAAAATAGGCTCCGCCGAGCACGACCTCGGCGGCGCGGCGCGCCAGCGCCGGCGCGAGCAGGAAACCATGCCGGTAGAGCCCATTCATATAGATCGTCCGGCCGCGCCGGATAAGCCTCGGCAGATTGTCGGGGAAGGCCGGACGCACGTCCGAGCCCGTCTCGACGATCTCCGCCTCGGCGAAGGCCGGATGGATGGCGAAGGCCGAATTGACGAGCTCGACCACCGAGCGCGCCGTCACCCGCGCGCGCTCCTCATTCTCGATCATGGTCGCGCCGATCATGTAGAGACCCTCGCCCCTCGGCACGACATAGACTGGGCGGCGCGGATGCAGCATGCGCACGGGGCGGGACAGCGCAATCTCCTCGCTGCGCAGGATCAGCATCTCGCCCTTGACGCCCCTGAGCCGCGCGAGGTCGTCGCGCGCGGCGAAGCCCCGGCAATCGACGGTCCAGTCGGCGCGGCTCGTCAGGTTTTCGGCCTCGACGCCGAAGCGCATGCCGACGTTTGGCGCTGCGGCGAGCGCCGCGGCCAGCGCCACGATGGCCGCCCGCGGATCGAGATGCGCCTCTTGGGGAAAGTAGAGGGCCTGATCGAATCGGCCCGAAAGATCGGGCTCGAGGCCCGCGACGGCGTCGGCGTCGAGCCGTTCGAAGTGCGCTGTGCGGCGGGCGAAATCGGCAAGCTCCGCGCGCTCGCGCGGCGCGGCGACGACGAGACTGCCGGCGACCGTCGCGACCGGGACCTCGCGCGCCCAGAAGTCGAGCGCCTCCTCGCCCAGCCGCGCGACGACGGGCTCGGCGCTCTCCAATTCGCACCAGGGCGCGATCATGCCGCCGGCAAAGCGCGAGCAGCCCTGCCCCGGCGCCTGCTGGCGCTCGACGAGTTCGACCGCGACGCCGCGGCGCGCGAGCGCGAAGGCCGCGCAGAGCCCCGCGACCCCGGCCCCGATCACCCGCGCGCGCATGGCCCGCGTCCCGATTGTGAAAAGCTGATCACCATCCCTCCGCCAGCATCGAAACTGGATCAGGTTCGAAGGGTCGCCGCGCCCGGCGCCTCGAGAAACCTCCAGACGCCCCCGCAGCCTCTCAGCCCCGTGGCGGCGCGCGCACGCCTCCGGGCGGGGCTCCCCCGGCGGGGCGGAGAGTTGCGCGAATGGCCAGGCGCGTCAAGCGCCGCCCGGGCGGAGAAGACAGGCGCGCCTCTTCGCCTGCAGTCTTGCAACAGAGGCGGGGATCGCCCAAGTTCATGCGAATGGACGCGCGCCCGAGACAAAGCGTCGCGCCGACAGGGGAGAAAAATCGACATGTTCTTCAACACCAAGACCGCCGGGCTGCGTCCGGCGCTGGCCGCGGCGCTCATCGCCGGCGCGCTCGGCCTCGCCGCTCCGGCGCAGGCGGCCAAGCTCGGCCCCTATTTCCCGATTCCGAACGGCTTCAACCTCACGGGCGTCGCGCGGGATTCGCTTCTCAACATTCAGGCGAGCTGGCTGAAGAACGGGCTCGACAATCTGGAGAAGGCGCGCAAGGAGGCCGAGGCCGCCCACGACGAAGCGAAGGTCAAGGATCTCGACAAGCAGATCGAGGACGCCAAGGCGGAAATCGCCATCGCCAGCGACACCACCCCGGGCCCGACGCAGAAGGAGCGCAAGGACAAGCTTCTCACGAACGTCAACCAATGGATCAACGAGCTCGACCGCATGGCGACGGAGCAGATGAAGATCGCTATCATGTCCGACGGCGGCGTGGCGATGACGGCCGAGAAGCTCAATCACCAATATTCGACCTTCGCGGACGATCTGCAGAAGGCCAAGCGCGACGCCAGCATCGAGAACTGGGGCAAGTAAGCCCTTACGCGGAAGCGAGCCCTTGCGCCAAAGCCCCTCTCCCGCGACGCGGGGGAGGCCTGGGGCAGGCTAAAGCGGGAAATCCTCCAGCGGCGCGGGTTTCTGCAGGTCCGCGTTCAGCTCCTCCAGCCGGCGCGCCGCGTCCTCCACGGCGCCCGCGACCTTTTCCTCAAGAGCGGCGGCGGCTTTCTGCGTCGCGGCCAGTTCGGCGCGCAGGGTCGTCGCCTCCTGTTCCATGGCCTGCGCCTTGCCGCGCGCCTCCATGGACTCGTCGGCGATGGCGAGCGCCGCCATCACCACGATGCGCTGCTCGCCGATCTCCTTGAAACTGTCCTTCATGCTCAGGATCTTGCCCTCGACGTAACGGGCGAGCTCCTCGAGCCGCGGCTCCTCGCCGTCGTCGCAGGACAGGCGATAGGTGCGGCCCGCGATATTGACCATGACGGCGGCCATTATTCCTGCTCCTCCAGGGGAAACGAAACGGCGGCTTCGAGCGCGGCGGCGACCCCTGCCCCCGCGCTGTCGAGGCGGCGCAGCACTTCGTCGCGGGCCTTCTCCAGCGCGCTGACGCGGGCGAGCGCGTCGTCGAGCTCCAGCGCGAGACGCGCCCGGTCGTCCTGCATGATGGCGACCTCCTCCTCGAGCTCGGCGCTGGAGAGATCCTCCTCGAGCCGCGCGGCGATCGTGCGCTCGAGTTGATCCAGCGCGGCCTTCAGGCGCGCGAGGGCCGCGTCTATTCTTTCGGCGGATTTTTCTGAACGCGTCATCGCCGGGCGGCGCCCTATTTCTCGCGGCGGAAGAGGTTGCGGCCGGCCCGGAGCCGATTCGCCGCAGGAAGTTGGTAGCATGAATCGGGCTTTTCCAAAGCCGCCCAGACAAAAGGCGCGGGGACAAACGGCCCGGCCGCCCGTCTTCCCGGTCCGCGCGCGACGCGCCGACGCGTTGACAGGGGGACGCGAGGTGCTATCACACCCTCGCCTCGACATCACGGCCCGGCGCGCGGCGCGCAGACGCAGCAGGGCAAGAGCCGCCTTTCTCGGGAAACGGCCGGCGACAAGGAGAAATTCCATATGACCGTCAGAGTGGCCATCAACGGCTTCGGGCGTATCGGCCGCAACGTCCTCCGCTACATCGTCGAATCGGGCCGCACCGACCTCGAGGTCGTCGCCATCAACGACCTCGGTCCGGTCGAGACCAACGCCCATCTGCTGCGCTATGACTCAGTCCACGGGCGCTTCCCGCATCAGGTGAAGGTCGACGGCGACACGATCGACGTGGGCCGCGGGCCGATCAAGGTCACGGCCATCAAGAACCCCGCGGAGCTGCCCTACAAGGCGCTGGGCGTCGATGTGGCGATGGAATGCACCGGCCTCTTCACCGCGCGCGACAAGGCCAAGATGCTGCTCGACGCGGGCGCCAGGCGCGTGCTCGTCTCGGCGCCCGGCGACGGCGCCGATCTGACCGTCGTCTATGGCGTCAACCACGACAGGCTGACGAAGGACCATCTCGTCGTCTCCAACGCCTCCTGCACGACGAACTGTCTCGCGCCGGTGGCGAAGGTGCTGAACGACGCGATCGGCATCGAGAAGGGGATCATGACGACGATCCACTCCTATACGGGCGACCAGCCGACGCTCGACACCTTTCACAAGGATCTCTACCGCGCCCGCGCGGCCGCGCTGTCGATGATCCCGACCTCGACCGGCGCCGCCAAGGCCGTCGGCCTCGTCCTTCCCGAGCTCAACGGCAAGCTCGACGGCTACGCCATCCGCGTTCCGACGCCCAACGTCTCGGCCGTCGACCTCAAATTCGTCGCCAAGCGGCCGACGACGAAGGACGAGATTCATGCGGCGATCAAGGCGGCCGCCGATGGTCCGATGAAGGGCGTGCTCGCCTACACCTCGGAGAAGCTCGTCTCGATCGACTTCAACCACAATCCCGCGTCGTCGACGTTCCACCTCGACCAGACCAAGGTGATGGACGGCAATCTCGTGTCCATCCTCTCCTGGTACGACAATGAATGGGGCTTCTCGGGCCGCATGACGGATACGGCGGCGCTGATGGGGTCGCTGATCTGACCGTTCGACGAAAGCTGCATTGGACGCGGGCCGCTTCGGCCCGCGTTGCTTTTCAAAACGACGATTGTGGAGCTCGCCGATGACCGCCTTCCGCACCCTCGACGACATCGACGTCAAAGGCAAACGCGTTCTCCTGCGCGTCGATCTCAATGTGCCGATGGAGGACGGCCGCGTGACCGATGCGACCCGCATCGAGCGCATCCTGCCGACGATCGAGGAGATCGCCGGCAAGGGCGCCAAGGTCATCCTGCTCTCGCATTTCGGCCGGCCGAAGGGCCAGCGCGTCGAGGAAGACTCGTTGCGCCACACGCTTCCCACGCTGGAGCATTATCTCAAGCGCAAGGTCGCTTTCGCCGATGATTGCGTGGGCGCTGCGGCCGAAGCCGTCATCGCCGGGATGAGGGACGGCGACATCGCGCTTCTCGAGAACACGCGCTTCCACAAGGGCGAGGAAAAGAACGATCCGGCTTTCGTCGAAGAGGTGGCGAAGCTCGGCGTTCTTTTCGTCAACGACGCCTTCTCCGCCGCGCATCGCGCCCACGCCACTACGGAAGGGATCGCCCACAGGCTTCCCGCCATCGCCGGCCGCACCATGCAGGCGGAGCTGGAGGCGCTCGAATCGGCGCTGACCAGTCCGGCGCGCCCGGTGATGGCCATCGTCGGCGGCGCCAAGGTCTCGACGAAACTGGAGCTCCTCGGCAATCTCGTCGCCAAGGTCGACTATCTCGTGATCGGCGGCGGCATGGCCAATACGTTTCTTGCCGCGCAGGGGAAGGCGGTCGGCAAGTCGCTCTGCGAGCACGACCTCGCCGACACCGCGCGCGAGATTCTCGAAAAGGCGAAAGCCGCCAATTGCACGGTCGTTTTGCCCGTCGACGCCACGGTCGCCAAGAAATTCGAGGCGCACGCGCCCTCGCACATCGTTTCCGTCGATCACGTCGCGCCCGACGACATGATCCTGGATGTCGGACCGAAATCCGTCGCGCATGTCGAATCGCTCATCGCCAAATGCAAGACGCTCGTGTGGAACGGCCCCTTCGGCGCCTTCGAGCTGCCACCGTTCGACGAGGGCACCAACGCCGTCGCGCAGACGGCGGCGCGGCTGACCGTCGAGGGCAAGCTGCTTTCCATCGCGGGCGGCGGCGATACGGTGGCGGCGCTCAATCAGGCGCATGCCGGGCAGGAATTCTCCTATGTGTCGACGGCCGGCGGCGCCTTTCTCGAATGGCTCGAAGGCAAGACCCTGCCGGGCGTCGCCGCGTTGCAGGGCTAGCTCGATTGGCCAAGGCGGCCCGCGGGCCATTGTGCGGCGCGCCGGAGCGCGCCGTTGACGGCGCGGGGCGGCGCGCGCTACCAGTGGCGATCGTAAAATCCGCGTTGAAGGCGTCGTAAAGAATGCCGAGAGAGAGTGTCGCAAAATTCGCGATCGGACAGGTCGTGAAACATCGCCGCTACCCCTTCCGCGGCGTCATCTATGATGTCGATCCGGTTTTCGCCAACACCGAGGAATGGTGGCTCTCGATTCCCGAAGAGTTGCGGCCGAGCAAGGACCAGCCCTTTTACCACCTCTTCGCGGAAAACGCCGAAACCGAATATGTGGCCTATGTGTCGGAGCAAAATCTCATGCCCGACACCTCCGGCGACCCCGTCCGCCATCCGCAGGTCGACGAGACCTTCGAGCGCGATGAGGACGGCGTCTATCGGATGCGCGCGCCCAAGCGGCACTGAGCCCCACCGCTTCGCCGAGACGAAGCAGATCGCAGCCTTCATCGGGATTGAAGCCGACAAAAGCGCCCTGGGCAAAAAACAAAACGCCCGCGTTTTCACGCGGGCGTTTCTGACGCCTCGATATTTTTGAGGCTTACTTCTTGTCGGCCGCGCCCTTGGCTTCGAGCTTCTTGCGCTCTTCCTCGGCCTTCTTCTGCAGCTCTTCCTGGAGCTTCTTCTGCTGCTCCTCGAGCACCTTCGGGTCGATGGCCGGGCCGTCGAAGGCTTTCCCGAAGTTCGTCAGCGGCAGATAGAAGGTCACTTCGGCGTTGGCCTGGTTCTTGACCACGATCATCATCTTCTCGGCCTTCTTCATGCCGTCGATGACCGCCTTCTTGACCTTGGCCTCGGCGAAGCAGCCGTTCGGGAAGCAGATCTCGAAGGCGCCGGAATCGACCGGTCCCTTGTCGATCGCATAGCGGAAGCCCGGCTTCAGCATCAGTCCCGGCGGCAGCAGCAGGCGGATGATCTTGGTGTCGTCGGCCTTGGGGTCGTAAACGGCGAGGGCGAGCAGCGGCTGGGGGGCGTCGCCTTCCTTGGCGGCCGCGCCGAAATCGCGGGTCGTGTAGCAGATTTCCTTCTTGGTCGCCTGGTCCGTGCCGCAGACCTTGGTCCAGTCGGGCTGCACCGCTTGCAGATTGGCGGTGATCGGACCCGCGGGCTGCGCCGGCTGCTGCTGGGCGGGCGCGCCGCCGGCGGCCGGAGCCTGCTGGGCCTGCGCCGAAACGCCGGCGAGCAGCAAGGCTCCCGCCAGGGCAACCGCGGCGGACCGCGGGAAGAGGATCGACATGAGGAAGTCCCTTTCGCTTGTCTGCTAGCCGGCGCTTTTCCGGCTTCTAGCAAATTCTGTTGTCACGTCGTCGCGGGGGCCGCCGCACGCGGGGACGCGGAAATTGCGCCCTTGAACCCTTGCCCCTGCCGCGCATCGGCCGCGGCGCGAGGCCGCGCCGAGTCGACGGCAAAGCTCTTTACAGCGTCGCCGCGCCGATTTCCAGCGGTCGCGGCGCGCCGTGCTCGCCTTCGCCCGCACAAACCCCTTAAAATTTGCCAAATACGGCGAAATGAAGCCCGCCCGCGGGCTTCAAGCCGCCACATGTTCGACTATGGTCGGGGCCATGACGTCCTTTACGATTCGCGGCCGTCGCCTCTTCGCCGCCGCCTTCCTGATCGCCGGCGCCCTCGCGCCCGTCGCAGCGGCGGCGCCGGCCCGCGGCCCCACCGCGCAGGAGCGCCCCGCGCCAGCGCCCGGCGACGCCGCAACGCATGACGCCCTCGCGACGCATGGCCTCGCGGTGCATGGCGCTCCCGCGCTGCCGCCAGATTTCGACCACTTTCCTTACGCCGATCCGGCGGCGAAGAAAGGCGGCCGGCTACGTGTCGGGCTGCCGGGCACCTTCGACAGCCTCAATCCGTTCAACGTCAAATCCGGATCGGCGGCGCAGGGCCTCGTCGGCAACGTCTTCCAGAGCCTGATGGCGCGCTCGCAGGACGAGCCCTTCACGCTCTATCCGCTCATCGCGCAGTCGGTCGAGATCGATCCCGCCCGCGCCCATGTGACCTTCCATCTCGACCCGCGCGCGCATTTCTCCGACGGCGCCCCGATCACGTCCGAGGACGTGCTTTTCTCCTTCGATCTTCTCAAGTCGAAGGGCCGCCCGCAGCAGCGCGTCGCTTACGGCCTCGTCAAATCCATCGAGGCGCCAGACGCCCATACGGTGCGCTACGATCTCTCCGGCGTCGGCGACCGCGAATTGCCGCTGATCCTGGCCATCATGCCGGTCCTGCCCAAACATGCGACCAAGGCGGACAGCTTCTCGGACGCGACGCTCGCCAAACCCGTCGGCTCGGGGCCCTATGTGGTGGCCGCGGCGGAGCCCGGCGCGCGCGTGCTCCTGCGCCGCGATCCCAACTATTGGGGCGCACAGACGCCGAGCCAGCGCGGCCTCTACAATTTCGACGAGATCGACATTCAGTATTTCCGCGACGGCAATTCGCTCTTCGAGGCCTTCAAGGCCGGCCTCATAGATTATCGCGAGGAGACGAACACGACGCGCTGGTCGACGGGCTACGACTTTCCGGCGCTGCGGGACGGGCGGGTCGTGAAGGAAGCGCTGAAGAACGACAATCCCAAGGGCCTGAGCGGCTTCGTCTTCAATACGCGGCGGCCGCTCTTCGCCGACATCCGCCTGCGCGAGGCGCTCGGCATGATGTTCGATTTCGAGTGGGTGAACGCCAATTATTATTCGGGCCTCTACACCCGCACGAAAAGCTTCTTCGACGAATCGGACCTCTCCTCCTCCGGCCGTCCAGCGAGCGCGAAGGAGCGCGCCCTGCTCGCGCCCTGGCCCGACGCCGTGCGCGCCGACATTCTGGAAGGAAACTGGCGTCCGCCGGCCAGCGACGGCACGGGACGCGACCGCGAGATGGCGCGGCGCGCGCTCGATCTCCTCGCGACCGCCGGCTATCGACTCGAGGACGGCAAGCTCGTGAAGGACGGCGCGCCCGTCTCCTTCGAGATCATGGTCAAGGACCGCGATCAGGAGCGCTTGGCGCTCAGCTACGCCTCGACGCTCGCCCGCATCGGCGTCGAGGCGCGCGTGCGTCTCGTCGACGAGGTGCAATATCAGCGCCGCCGCCAGAAGTTCGATTTCGACATGATGATCGGGCAATATGTCGCTTCCGCCTCGCCCGGCAACGAGCAGCGCATGCGCTGGGGCTCGACGAGCGCGACGCAGGAAGCCTCGTTCAATCTGGCCGGCGCCGCCTCGCCCGCGATCGACGGGCTCATCGTCGCGCTGCTCGCGGCGAAAACCGACGAGGAGTTCGTCGCCGCCGTGCGCGCCTATGATCGCGTGCTGCTGTCGGGCTTCTATGTCGTGCCGCTGTTCCACGCCTCGGAGCAATGGATCGCGCATTCGGCCGATCTCATGCGGCCAGAACGCCTGCCGCGTTACAGCTCGCCGATTTTCGGGCCGACGCTCGAAAGCTGGTGGAAGAAAAATCCGTGAGCCATGGAGCCGCGGCGTTCGGGCGATTGCGTTTCTCTCCGCGTAGCGATCCATGCGCCGACGCACATCGGCGGTCGATCCGCCGTCGAATGATCCCGAAGGCGCCCGTGCGCGCGCCTGTTCCTATGGTTTCCGCCGGACGGAGGACGTGATGGGCTTTCCGCTTTTCATCATTGGCGCGGTCGCGATCGGCCTGCTCATTCTCGATCACACACTCGCTCTCGGCCTTTCCTTCCTGCACAATCCGCTTTTCTGGTTCGTTTATGTCGCGCTGCTCGCGCTCGGCGCCATGGTGCGTTTCGTGCGCCAGCAGAGCGTGCTCGTCGTCGAGCGACTCGGGCGCTACAACCGCACGCTCACCGCGGGCGTCAATTTCGTCTATCCGATCGTCGAGCGCGTCGCCTATGTCTTCGATCTGCGCGAGCAGGTGATCGACGTGCCGGCGCAGGACGCGATCACCAGGGACAACGCCACCGTCACGATCGACGGCATCCTTTATTACAAGGTCGTCAACGCCAAGGACGCCGCCTATGGCGCCGAGAACATAGAGCGCGCCATCGTCAATCTCGCGCAAACCTCGATGCGCTCCGCCATCGGCTCGATGGAGCTCGACAAGACTTTCGAGAACAGGACCGAAATCAACGAGCGCGTCGTGCGCGCCGTCTCGGACGCCGCGCAGCTCTGGGGCGCCCATGTCACGCGCTACGAGATCAAGGACATCAGGATGCCGGAGTCGCTGCGCCAGTCGATGGAGCGGCAGATGAAGGCCGAGCGCGACAAGCGCGCCGCCGTGCTGGAGTCCGAAGGCGTGAAACAGTCCGAGATCAACCGCGCCGAGGGCGAAAAACAGGCCGCCATTCTGCGCGCGGAGGGACAGGCCAGGGCGATCGAACTGGTGCGCCAGCAGATCACCGAGATCGGCGGCGATCAGGCGGTGCAGCTCGAAGTGGCGAAATCCGCGATCGAGCAATACGGCCGCCTCGCCAAGGCCGGCAATGCGCTGGTGCTGATGGGCGACGGCGCGGATCCCGCCGGCTGGATCGCGAGAGCCATGGCCGTGCTCAGAACCGTCAACGCGCAAGGCCCCGCGTCGAGCACGCCAAAGACCCGCGCGCAGCCCTGGGACGCGCCGCAGTGAGCCGCAGCAGCAGGGGCCGATGACATGGATACAGCCTTCCTCATCGATTCGGCGGCGGCGAGCCTGATCGCCGGCCTCGTCCTGCTCGGCGTCGACATCGTCGTCATCGGCCTCTCGCCGGTGATGTTTCTCGCCATCGGCGCGCTCGCCACGAGCGCGGCGCTTTACGCGACCGGCCTTCGGCCGGGCCTCCTCGAAACGGCGGCCATCGCGGCCGGCCTGAGCCTGCTTCTCGCGCTCTTTGGCCGCAAGGCGCTGCAACGCTTTCAGACGGCCGACGTGCAGGAGGACCAGAGCAGCGACCTGATCGGGCGCGAACTCGTCGCGACGCATGAGGTGACGAAGACGACGGGCCGCGTCCATTGGTCGGGGCTCGACTGGGAGGCCCGGCTTGCGCCCGACGCCCCGATCGAGCGCCTCGAACCCGGCGCCCGCGCGCGGGTGACGCGGGTCGAGAATCTGGCGCTGGTGCTGACGCCGGTTCCGTGATTGCCTGCTATTGAGATTCTGAAATGCCCGTTCGCCGTCTCGATCCCATTCTCGTCGACCGCATCGCCGCTGGCGAAGTGGTGGAGCGGCCCGCCTCGGCGGTGAAGGAGCTCGTGGAAAATGCGCTCGACGCAGGCGCGGCGCGCATCGACGTCGCCATAGAGGAGGGCGGCCGGTCGCTCATTCGCGTCATCGACGACGGCTGCGGCATGGACGCGCAGGACCTCGCCCTCGCCGTGGAGCGTCACGCCACCTCGAAAATCCCCGACGGCGATCTCACCCATATCGCCACGCTCGGTTTTCGCGGCGAGGCGCTCCCCTCCATTGCGGCGGTCGCGGATCTGACGATCGACACGCGCGCGAAGGACGCGCCGCATGGCTTCTCGATCCGCGTCGAAGCGGGCGAGAAGCGCGGCCTCACGCCGTCGAGCTGGCCTCGCGGCACGCGGATCGAGGCGCGCGCGCTTTTCGCCGCGACGCCGGCGCGGCTGAAATTTCTCAAGACCGAGCGCACCGAGACGGCGGCCGTCGTCGATGTCGTGAAGCGCCTCGCCATGGCGCATCCGCAGGTTCGCTTCGCGCTTTCGTCGGATAGCGGCGCGCTGTTCGATTATCCGGCCTGCGGCGACGATGGGGCGCGGCGCATTGCGCAGGTGCTGGGCGACGAGTTTCGCGCCAACGCCTTCGAGCTCGACGCCGAGCGCGCGGGCGTGCGCCTTTCGGGACTGGCCGGCCTGCCGACCTACAATCGCGGCAATACGCAGGCGCAATATGTCTATGTCAACGGACGCCCGGTCCGCGACAAGCTCTTCGCCGGCGCCATTCGCGCCGCCTATCTCGATTTCCTGAGCGCCGACCGCCATCCCGTCGCGGTCCTGTTCATCGACTGCGATCCCCGCATCGTCGACGTCAACGTGCATCCCGCCAAGGCCGAAGTGCGCTTCGCCGATCCGGGCCTGGTGCGCGGCCTCGTCGTCGGCGCGCTGAAGCAGGCGCTCGGCGAGAAGAGCCATCGCAGCGCGACGAGCGGCGCGAGCGCGGCGCTCGACATGCTGGCGCGCGCGGCGCCGGCGCGCGGCTTTTCGCCGTTTCGCGCCTCCGCGCCGGCGAATTGGGACGTCGCGCGCTCGCCCTATGCGCCGGAAGGCTTCGCCGAGACGCGGCAACAGACCTTCCCGACCGGCGCGCCCATGGCGGATGCGCGCGCCCATGAGGGTTTCGCCCAATCCACCGCCGAGGACGCCCCGCTCGGCGCGGCGCGGGCGCAACTGCACGAGACCTATATCATCGCGCAGACGCGCGACGGCCTCGTCATCGTCGATCAGCACGCGGCGCATGAGCGGCTCGTTTACGAGAAGCTCAAGAAACAGCGCGCCGAGGCGGGCGTCGAGCGGCAAATCCTGCTCATTCCCGTCGTGGTCGATCTCGACGAGACGCGCATGAACGCGCTCGCCGGCGCATTCGAGGAGCTTGCGGCGCTCGGCCTCGTTCTCGAACCCTTCGGCCCCGGCGCCGTTCTCCTGCGCGAGACGCCGGCGGTTCTGGGCGAAGTGGACGGCAAGCGGCTCGTCGAGGACATTGCCGACATGCTCGCCGAGGCGGGCGACGCGCGCGCGCTGTCGCGCCGTCTCGATCATGTGCTCGCGACCTGCGCCTGCCATCATTCGGTGCGCGCGGGGCGCCGCCTCGGCGCGCAGGAGATGAATGCGCTGCTGCGCGAAATGGAGACGACGCCCGGCGCCGCGCAATGCAATCACGGCCGCCCGACCTATGTCGAGCTGAAGCTTTCGGACATCGAAAAGCTTTTCGGCAGGAAATGACCCGGGAGCTTGAGCGCCGCCCGCCCGCACATATTTAAGGTGCTTGCGACGGGTCCATGGCTGGATCGGGAGGGAACGCATGAATCGCAGGGAAACGCTCGCCGCCGCCGCCGCTCTCGCCCTCTTCCCGCGCCCCGCCCGCGCGGCGGCGCGCGTCGAGATCGAAGCGTTCGACCCAACTGGAAAAAGTGTCGGCGTGGAGACGGTCGAAAAGATCGTGAAACCCGACGCCGAGTGGCGCGCGCAGCTCTCGGCGCTGGCCTATGACGTGACGCGCCGCGAGGGCACGGAGCGGGCCTTCACCGGCCCCTATTGGGACGCGCATGACGACGGGCTTTTCCGCTGCGTCTGCTGCGACACGGCGCTCTTCGACTCGAAGACGAAATATGATTCCGGCACGGGCTGGCCGAGCTTCTTTGCGCCGATCTCCAAAATCAATGTCGTCGAAAGCGTCGACGCCTCCTTCGGCATGCGGCGCGTCGCCATCTCCTGCAAACGCTGCGACGCGCATCTCGGCCATGTCTTCACCGATGGGCCGCGGCCCACGGGATTGCGCTACTGCATGAATGGGGTGGCGTTGCGCTTCGTCCCGCGCGGGCGATCGTGAGATGCGCCGGCTTCTGATCGCGCTGGCGCTTGTCGCGACGCCGCTCTCCGCCGCCGAGCGCGCCGTGAGCCTGCCGCCGGCGGCCTATGATCCGCCGGCGTCGTCCGCTCAGCAGAAGCTCGTCGTCGCGGGCGGCTGCTTCTGGGGCGTTCAGGGCGTCTTTCAGCATGTCGCCGGCGTCTCGCGCGCGGTCTCGGGTTATGCCGGCGGCGACGCGGCGACGGCGCATTATGCGCGCGTCTCGCAAGGCGACACCGGCCATGCCGAATCCGTCGAGATCACCTATGACCCCGCGAAGGTGAGCCTCGGCGCGCTGCTGCGGGTCTTCTTCTCGGTCGCGCATGATCCGACGCAAAAGGACCGGCAGGGGCCAGACGTCGGAACGCAATATCGCTCCGCGATCTTCATCGCCGATCCGGGACAGGAGAAGATCGCCCGCGCCTATGTGGCGCAGCTCACGGCGGCGAAGAGCTTCCCGGCGCCCATCGTCACCAGCATCGAGCCGCTGGCGCGTTTCTATCCGGCCGAGGCCTATCATCAGGACTATCTGACGGAGCACCCGCAGGCGCCTTATGTCGTCTTCAACGACCTTCCGAAGATCGAGACTCTTCGCCGCCTCTTTCCGGCCCTTTATCGCGACAGGCCCGCGCTGACCAAGTGACGAAGGCGCTCAGCCGCCAAACAGGCGCCGGAAGAATCCCTTCGGCTTCTCCGGCGTGGCCGGCGGCGCGGGCGGCGGCGCGGCGGCGGCGGCCGTCATGCCGGCGGCGACGCGGGTCTCCTGCTCCTCGCGCTCGACGCCGGCGCGCGCGACGAGCGCGGCGAGCATGGGCGCAGAGGTCGCCGAGACCCAGCGGCCGGCGCGGCGGGCGGCGAGGTAGTCGGCGAGCGCCGAGGCGCTCTGCGCGTCGCGGCCTTTTTCGAAGTGGACCAGCGCCCGCTCGACGATCCCCATATCGATGAGCGCGCGGGCGGCCCGCGCCGCCCTCTGGCGCGTCGGCGGATCGGCCGTCACGCCGATGCGCGCGGCGAGAAGCGCCAGCGCCTCTTCCTCCTGCGAGAGCGCGGTCAAAACCCCGAGTTCGGCGGCAGGGTCGAGGCCCGGCGGCGCCATGCCTTCGGCGCCGCAGGCGGCGGCGTAGCGTGCGACGAGCGGCAGCGACCCGCGCGCCTCGGCGCCGATCCGCCCGTCCCGCGCCTGCTGCGCGAGCGGGCCGCCCCTGACGAGGAGCGCCGTCACGGCGGGATCGGCGCCATAGGCGCCATAGCCGCCAGCGGCCTCGACGAGCGCGGGCGCGGCGGCGCCCGCCAGCGCGGCGAAACTCGCCTGTTGCAGGGGCTCGAACACGTCCCAGAGGCCGGCGGAGGAGAAACGGGCCGGCAGCCCGGCGCGGGCGAGGGCCTCGTTCAGCGCGGCGGCGAGCTTCTCGCGCCGGCCCTTGAGCCCCGCCGCGCGCTCCGCGAAGGCGCGGGCGGCGGCGCCCGTGCTCATGCGCGCGCCGGCGCTCTCGGCGCGGCGCATCAGCTCGTCGAGCAGGAGATCGTCGTCGGAGAGGCGGCGGGGCGCAAGGCCGTCCGCCTCGACGCGGAAGAGCCGCACGAAGGGGGGGCCGCCCGGATCGACCGGGGCGACGCCCAGATCCCCCGGCCGCGCGACGGGGGCGACGAGCCCCACATCGTCGCCGAGCGAGGCGCCGTAAAAGTCGATCTCGATGGTTTCGCCCAGTCCGGCGCCGTTGCGTTCGACCCCCCGCCGCACGGCGACCCCGTCGGCCTCGGGCGATTCGGGATCGAGGAGCAGATTGAGAAGATTGGCGACGACGACCGCGTCACGCGATTCGACGGCGTCGGGGTGTTCGGTCGGTTCGCCCGTGGCCTGGCGGATGTCCTCGAAGCCGAGCGGATCGATGATCGGCTCGCCGGCCTGTTTCTGCTCCTGCATCCATCCCCGCAGGCGGCGGCGCTGATTGAGCGCTATGGCCACGCAGGCGCGTCCGACGAGGGTCGCGCTCTCCTCCAGCGAATCGGGGATGCGCAGGCGCAGGCAGACGCGCGGCGCCCCGTTCTCTGCCACCCAATGCTGCATGATGGCGAAGGGCGCCTCGCGCGTGTCGGCAGCGGCCTCCGTTTCGAGCGGGCGCGCCTCGAGCAGCAGCCGGCTCTGATAGGCGGGAAAGACGCGGCGCGCGGGCGTGAGGCGGGCGACGAGCCCGCCGTCCGCACCCTGCTCGAAGGCGCGGCGCTGGCCGAAGGCCCAGACGAGGCGCGGCCCCGCCGACGCCGTCTGCTCGCGCGCCAGGCGTTCGACGTCGCCGCGCGCCGGCAGGGCCATGACGCGAAAGACCGCGCCCTCGCCCCCATTGCCCTCGGGCAGCAGCGTCATCAGCAGGCGATAATCGGCCCCCGGCGGCAGATCCCGCTCGGCGCCGAGAACGAGCGTCAGCGTCGCGCCGTCCGCCCCGGAAAGACGCAGGAACCGATGTTCCGGCGGAATGTCGAAGATGACCACGCCCGCGCGCCATCGCGCCGCGTCGATGACCTCCGCGAGGGTCGCGTCGGTCTCGAAGGCGGGGTCGCGCGCCGAGACGACCGTCAGCGCCGGCCGCGACGCGAGCGGCGCCGCGCGCTCGACGCCGTCGAAGGCGCCGATGGCGAGACGCCGCCGGCCATCCCAGAAATAATCGAGTTGTTCTTGCCACATTCGCCGCAGCGCCCGGGTGGAAAGTTCGAGGACCGCAGGGCGCCAGGGAGGCGTCACGATCCATGCGCGAGAAGAGGCCCAAAGCATAGCCGGGCCGCCCGCCCCGGCGCAAATCTCGCGGGAACGGCGCGGGAACGGGTTGACGCCTCCGGCGAACAGGCACATGTTTGACGTGTGGACTTCCTCGCGGGAGAGACCGGCGTCAGCGCGCCGGCGCCGAAGGCGAAACCGCCCCGGAAACGCTCAGGCAAAAGGACCGCGTGAAGTAAATGACTCTGGAAAGCGGCGCGGCGCCTTGGCGCTTCGCCCACCGAAGGGCGTAACCCGCAGGCCTCCAAGGCTGCGCGGGGAAATCTCTCAGGTCACCGGACAGAGGGGGCGCGTGGGGAGCGGGAAGTCCGCAAGCTGCGCTTGACGCCCAACGCCGGAGAGTCTCTCGTGACGGCTCAGCCCAACCCTACCGCCCCCCTGGCGCATCTGCCGCTCGACGCGCTGCATCGCAGCCTCGGCGCGCGCATGGCGCCCTTCGCCGGCTACGACATGCCGCTGCAATACGCCTCGGGCATCGTGTCCGAGACGCTTCATACGCGCCAGAAGGCGGGTCTTTTCGACGTGTCGCACATGGGCCAGGCGATCCTTGCGGGCGCCGGCGCGGCGCAGGCGCTCGAATCCATCGTTCCCGCAGATCTACTGGCGCTCGCCCCCGGCCATATGCGCTACACGCAGCTTCTCAACGACAAGGGCGGCATTGTCGACGACCTGATGGTCACGCGGCTCCCCGGCGCCGAGGAGCGGCTGCTTCTCGTCGTCAACGCCTCGCGCAAGGCGCAGGATTTCGCCTTCATCCGCGAGCGGCTGCCGCAGTTCGATCTCCTTCCATTGGACCGCGCGCTGATCGCCCTTCAGGGGCCGCGCGCGGCCATGGTCCTCGGCGCATTGCTCCCCGGCGTCGAGGACCTTCCCTTCATGCGCTGGCGCGCCTTCGAGGAAGGTCCCGCGAGCGTCTTCGTCACGCGAAGCGGCTACACGGGCGAGGACGGCTTCGAGATTTCCGTTCCTTCCGAAAACGCAGAAACCTTCGTCAGGGCGCTCCTCGCCAATGAATGCGTCTTGCCGGCCGGCCTCGGCGCGCGCGACGCGCTTCGGCTGGAGGCGGGCCTGCCGCTCTATGGCCACGAGCTCGACGAGACGACCGATCCGGTCGAGGCGGGCCTCGCCTGGTCGATCGGCAAGCGGCGGCGCGCCGACGGCGGCTTCCCCGGCTTCGCGCGCATCAGCGCCGCCCTGCGCGACGGGCCGGCGCGATTGCGGGTCGGGCTCCTGCCGGAGTCGAAGGCCCCGGTGCGCGAGGGCGCCATGCTGGTGTCGACGAGCGGCGAGCTCGCGGGCCATGTGACCTCTGGCGGCTTCTCGCCCACGCTGCAACGGGCGATCGCCATGGGCTATGTCGCCTCGAAGCACGCCAGAAAGGGCGCGCAGGTCGTTACCGAACTGCGCGGCAACCGCATTACGCTCGACGTCGCGCCGCTGCCTTTTGTCGCCCATCGTTATTTCAAACCCAGCGCCTGAAAGGAGGCCCCATGACCGGCCTGCGTTTCACCAAGGATCATGAATATCTGCGCCTCGAAGGGGACGCCGCGGTCGTCGGCATCACCGATTACGCCCAGCAACAGCTCGGCGACATTGTCTTCGTCGATCTGCCGAAGGTCGGAAAGAAAGTTTCCAAAGGCTCCGAGCTCGCCGTCATCGAAAGCGTGAAGGCCGCGAGCGAAGTCTATGCGCCGATTTCCGGCGAGGTGATCGAGGTGAATCCCGAACTCGCCGAGAAGCCGGCGCTCGTCAACGAGGATCCGTTACAGGGCGGCTGGCTCGTGAAGCTGAAGGTCGAGTCTGCAAGTGAAGCCGAAGGTCTGATGGACGCCGACGCCTATGCGGGCTTCGTGAAAACCCTGTAGCCGGCCAACAAGGAAACGAGAGAAGATGCGCTATCATCCGCTGTCGGACGCCGACAGACAGACGATGCTCGCCGCCATTGGCGCCGCCGACATCGAGGCGCTCTACGCCGACGCGCCCCCCTCGACGCTTTTGAAGGCGCCGCTCGATCTGCCCCCGCACAGATCGGAGATGGAAGTCGAGCGCCTGTTGCGGCGGCTTGCGGCGCGCAATGTTCCCGCCGGGCGCGTTCCCTTCTTCGTCGGCGCCGGGGCCTATCGGCATCATGTGCCGGCGAGCGTCGACCATCTGATCCAGCGCTCGGAGTTTCTCACGAGCTATACGCCCTATCAGCCGGAGATTTCGCAGGGCACGCTGCACTATCTCTTCGAGTTTCAGACACAGGTCGCGCTGCTGACGGGCATGGAGGTCGCCAACGCCTCCATGTATGACGGCTCGACCGCCACGGCCGAAGCCGTGCTGATGGCGCATCGGCTGACCAAGCGGCGCAGGGCGCTGCTCTCGGGCGGCCTGCATCCGCACTACGCCGAGGTCGTGCGCACGATCTCGCGTCTCGCCGACGACGAGGTCGCCGACATGGCGCCCGACCCGTTCGGCGCGGAAGACCTCGTGGCGCAGATCGACGACACGCTGTCCTGCGTCGTCGTGCAGACGCCCGACGTGTTCGGCAATCTGCGCGACCTCACATCGCTCGCCGAAGCCTGCCATCGTCACGGCGCGCTGCTCGTCGCCGTCGTCACGGAAGCCGTGTCGCTCGGCGCGATCACGCCGCCCGGCGCCATGGGCGCCGACATCGTCGTCGGCGAGGGGCAGTCGATCGGCAATGCGCTGAATTTCGGCGGCCCTTACGTCGGCCTGTTCGCGACGCGTCACGACTATGTGCGGCAGATGCCGGGACGCCTTGCCGGCGAGAGCGTCGACGCCGACGGACGCCGCTCCTTCGTGCTCACGCTTTCGACGCGCGAGCAGCATATCCGCCGCGACAAGGCCACCTCCAACATCTGCACCAATTCGGGCCTCTGCGCGCTCGCCTTCTCGATCCATCTGACGCTGCTCGGCGAAGCGGGGCTTGCAAAGCTCGCGCGCGCCAATCACGCCAACGCCGTGGCGCTCGCCGACATGCTGGAGACGGTCGCAGGCGTGGAGATTCTCAACAAGACCTTCTTCAACGAGTTCACGCTGCGCGTTCCGGGCGGCGCCGCGGCGCTGGTCGAGAAACTGGCCGCAAAAGGCGTGCTCGCGGGCGTGCCCGTCTCGCGCCTGCTGCCCGGCGCCGGCCTCGACGATCTGCTTCTCGTCGCCTCCACGGAAATGAACACGTCGGAAGATCGCGCGGCCTTCGTCGCCGCTCTCGAGGAAACGCTCTGATGCTCGACCGCCCCGCCCATCTCCCCATGGAAGAACCCCGCGCCACCTTCACCGGCAATCGCGGGCTCGATCAGGAAGAAGCCCTCATCTTCGAGAGCGGCCGCTGCGACGTGAGCGGCGTCGACGTGGAGGAGCCCCCGCCCGTCGCGTCGCGGTTGGGAAGCCACGCGCGAAAAGACCCGATCGGCCTGCCGGGCCTCACCGAGCCCGAGGCGATGCGCCACTATGTGCGGCTGTCGCGCCGCAATTATTCGATCGACGCAGGGCTCTATCCGCTCGGCTCCTGCACGATGAAACACAATCCGCGGATCAACGAGAAGATGGCCCGCCTCGAGGGCTTCGCGGACATCCATCCCTTGCAGCCGGTCTCGACTGTGCAGGGCGCGCTGGAGCTGATGGAGACGCTCGCTGATTGGCTGCTGACATTGACGAACATGCAGGCCATCGCCCTGTCGCCGAAGGCGGGCGCCCATGGCGAGCTCTGCGGCATGATGGCGATCAAATCCGCCATTGCGGCGAAGGGCGAGGGCGAGACGCGCAAGGTGGTGCTGATCCCCCAGTCCGCGCATGGCACCAATCCCGCGACAGCCGCCTTGCTCGGCTTTTCGGTGCGCATCGTTCCGGCGGCGGCGGATGGGACCGTCCGCGTCGCGGCGGTGCGTGAGGCGCTCGGCGCGGATGTCGCGGCGATCATGCTCACCAATCCCAACACCTGCGGCCTGTTCGAGCGCGACATCGTCGAGATTGCGGAAGCCGTGCACGAGGCCGGCGCTTACTTTTACTGCGACGGCGCCAATTTCAACGCCATCGCCGGCGTCGCGCGGCCCGGCGATTTCGGCGTCGACGCCATGCACATCAATCTGCACAAGACCTTCTCGACGCCGCATGGCGGCGGCGGGCCGGGCGCGGGTCCCGTCGTGCTCTCGAAGCGTCTCGCCGCCTTCGCGCCCGTTCCCTTCATCCGCCGCGCGGGCGACCGTCTCACCCTCGTCGAAGACGCGACGGGGACGCAGAGCTTCGGCCGCCTCGCCGCCTTTCACGGACAGATGGGCATGTTCGTGCGCGCGCTCGCCTATCTCGTCGCCCATGGCGGAGACGGCGTCGCGGAGGCGTCGAAGGACGCGGTGCTCGCGGCGAATTACGTGCGCGCCGGTTTGCGCGATGTGATGACGCAGCCTTTCGGCGACCGTCCCTGCATGCACGAAGTCCTGTTCGACGACGCCTGGCTGAAGGACACCGGCGTGACCACGCTCGACTTCGCCAAGGCGATGATCGACGAAGGCTACCACCCCATGACCATGTATTTCCCGCTGGTCGTGCACGGCGCCATGCTGATCGAGCCGACGGAATCGGAATCGAAAGCCTCGCTCGATCTCTTCATCGCGACCCTGCGCGACCTCGCCAGATCCGCGCGGGAGGGCGACAGGGCGCGTTTCGATCAGGCGCCATATCTTGCGCCGAGGCGCCGGGTCGACGAGACGCTGGCGGCGAGAAAGCCGGTCTTGCGCTGGAGTCCGGGAGAGTGAGCGCGGCGCGGGCCGCCGCAGGAAAAACGCTTCTGAAATTCGGTGGCGCGGCAAAGGGGCTGTGGGGCGGTCGCGAGCCCCCGCTCCGAGAGACAATCGGAGCGGAGCAGGCTCTAATGCAGGCTGACCATGGTCAGATCGTTCTCGCGCGCATTGCCGATCGCGCCCTCCTCCGAATCCGCGAGCACGATGGGCGCGCCATCGGCGCCGATCAGCGCGAAGATCGTGAGGCCCGGCTGAATGTGCGGCGCCTGCGGATAGAGGCGGTTTACATCCTCCGACCGCATGGCCTTCACATAGGCGATCATGCCATCGCCCAGATTGGCGAACTGCTCCGGCGTCAGCAGGGGCGCCTTGCGTTCCATGGCTTGTTTGACGTGCATTCGCTCCTCCTCGGCGTCCGTTCGAGACCCGCCCTCGACGCCTGCTTCGCAGCGCGTCTTGCCGATAGATGTGTGGCGCTTTGAACGGCTTTTAAAGAGGAGGGGCGGCCGAATCTTCAGCCGCGCCCAAGCTTTGCACGCGGCTTACAGCGCAAGCGCCAACCGCCCCGGATCCTCGAGCGTCTCCTTGACGCGAACGAGGAAGGTCACGGCCTCTTTGCCGTCGACGATGCGGTGATCGTAGGAGAGGGCGAGATACATCATCGGCCGGATCTCGACCTTGCCGTCGACCGCGACCGGGCGCTCCTGGATCTTGTGCATGCCGAGAATGCCGGACTGAGGCGCGTTGAGGATCGGGGTCGACATCAGCGAGCCATAGACGCCGCCATTGGAGATGGTGAAGGTGCCGCCCTGCAGATCGGCGATGTCGAGCGTGCCCTCGCGCGCCTTCCTGCCCAGCGCCGCAATGCCCTTTTCGATCTCGGCGACGCTCATGCGGTCGGCGTCGCGCAGCACCGGCACGACAAGGCCCTTGTCCGTGCCGACCGCCACGCCAATGTGGCAGAAGTGCTTGTAGACGATGTCGGTCCCGTCGATCTCGGCGTTGACGGCGGGGATCTCCTCCAGGGCCTGGCAGCAGGCCTTCACGAAATAGCCCATGAAGCCGAGCTTCACGCCGTGCTTCTTCTCGAACAGCTCCTTGTATCTGGCGCGCTGGGCGATGAGGGCCGACATGTCGACCTCGTTGAAGGTCGTGAGCATGGCGGCGACGTTCTGCGCCTCCTTGAGGCGCCGCGCGATCGTCTGGCGCAGGCGGCTCATCTTCACGCGCTCCTCGCGCGCGGCGTCCTCCTGCGGCGCGGGCGGGCGCGGCGCCGGCGGCGGCGCCTCGACGGCCGGGGCTGGCGCGGCGGGAGAAGGCGCGCGGGCGGCGAAGTCGATCACGTCGGATTTCAGCGCCTGTCCGCGTTTGCCCGAGCCCGCGATCTGCGACACGTCGATGCCTTTCTCCGCCGCGATCTTGGCGGCTGCGGGTGAAGGCGGCATCGAGGGCGCGGCGGGCGCCGGCGCAGCGGCCGGCGGCGCAGGGGCAGCGGCGGGCGCAGGGGCGAGCGGGGCGGGTTTGGCCGCGGGCGCGGGCGCAGCGGCCGCCGCGCCCGCGCCGGGCGTGATCTGGCCCAGCAGCGCGCCGGGTTGCACCGTCTCGCCTTCCTTGACTGTGATCTCGGCGAGGACGCCGGCCGCCGGCGCGTTGACCTCGAGCGTCACCTTGTCGGTTTCGAGCTCCGCGAGCGCCTCGTCGGCGCGCACGACGTCTCCCTGTTTCTTGAACCAGCGGCCGATCGTCGCCTCGGTGACGGATTCGCCCAGGGTGGGCACGCGAATTTCGGTCATTGTCGGTCTCTCTTGGAAAACGGCCTTCGGGTCAGGACGCAAAGGCCTCTTCGAGGAAAGCCTTCAGCTGTGCGAGATGCTTCGACATGGTGCCCGCCGCCGTCGAGGCGGAGGCCGGGCGGCCGACATAGCGCGCGCGTTTCGTCCGGCCGCCGACCTGCCCCAGAACCCATTCGAGATAAGGCTCGACGAAGAACCAGGCGCCCATGTTCTTGGGCTCCTCCTGGCACCAGACGACATCGGCGTTCCTGAAGCGCGCCATGGCGGTGACGAGGCCCTTCAGCGGGAAGGGATAGAGCTGCTCGACACGCAGCAGATAGACGTCGTCGACCCCGCGCTTCTCGCGCTCCTCGAAGAGGTCGTAATAGACCTTGCCCGAGCAGAGGATGACGCGCCTGATCTGGTCGTCGCCCTTCAGCGCGGCCTGCGGCTGCGTCGCCGTCTCGGCGTCGTCGAGCAGAAGGCGCTGGAAGCTCGAGGCCATGCCCATCTCGCCGAGGCGCGACACGCAGCGCTTGTTGCGCAGAAGCGACTTCGGCGTCATCAGCACCAGCGGCTTGCGCATGTTGCGGTGAAGCTGGCGGCGCAGGATGTGGTAATAATTCGCCGGCGTCGAGCAGTTGGCGACCTGCATGTTGTCTTCGGCGCACAATTGCAGATAGCGTTCGAGACGCGCCGAGGAATGTTCCGGCCCCTGCCCCTCGTAGCCATGCGGCAGCAGGCAGACGAGGCCCGACATGCGCAGCCATTTGCGCTCGCCCGCCGAGAGGAACTGGTCGAAGACGACCTGCGCGCCATTGGCGAAATCGCCGAACTGCGCCTCCCACAGGACGAGCGCATTCGGCTCCGCGAGTGAATAGCCATATTCGAAGCCGAGCACGGCTTCTTCGGAAAGCATCGAATTGATGACCTCGAAGCGTCCCTGCTGGGGCGCGACATGGTCGAAGGGAATGTAGCGCCGCTCGGTCTCCTGATCGATCAGCACGGCGTGGCGCTGCGAAAAGGTGCCGCGCTCCACGTCCTGGCCGGAGAGACGCACATTGTAGCCTTCAGCCAGCAGCGTCCCGAAGGCGAGCGCCTCCGCCGTCGCCCAGTCGATCGCGACGCCGTCCTCGATTGCGCTTTTCCGGGTGTCGAGGAAGCGCTGGATCGTGCGATGGAGCCGGAAATCTTGCGGCACGGTGGTGAGCTTCGCGCCGATCTCCTTGAGGGATTCGAGCGGCGCGCCGGTCTTGCCCCGGCGCTCGTCCTCGGAGGCCTGATAGCCAGGCTTGAGGCCCGCCCAGCGGCCGTCGAGCCAGTCGGCCTTGTTGGGCTTGTAGGACTGGCTCGCCTCGAATTCGGATTCGAGCCGCGCCCGCCAGGCGTCCTTCATCTTCTCGACGTCGGCCTTGCTGAGCTGCCCCTCGGCGATGAGCTTCTCGGCATAGAGATCGAGCGTCGTGCGATGGGCGCGGATCTTTTTGTACATCAGCGGCTGGGTGAAGCCCGGCTCGTCGCCTTCATTGTGGCCGAAGCGGCGGTAGCACCACATGTCGATGACGACAGGCTTCTGAAACTGCTGGCGGAATTCGGTCGCGACGCGCGCCGCGAAGACCACCGCCTCCGGGTCGTCGCCATTCACATGAAAGATCGGCGCCTCGACCATCTTCGCCACGTCGGAGGGATAGGGCGAGGAGCGCGAGAAGCGCGGATAGGTCGTGAAGCCGATCTGATTGTTGATGATGAAATGCACCGAGCCGCCGGTGCGATGGCCCTTGAGCCCCGAGAGGCCGAAACATTCCGCGACGACGCCCTGGCCCGCGAAGGCGGCGTCGCCATGGATGAGCAGCGGCAGCACCACGCGGCGGTCGCCGCCATGCTGATCCTGCTTGGCGCGCACCTTGCCGAGCACCACCGGGTCGACGATCTCGAGATGGGAGGGATTGGCGGTGAGGGACAAATGCACCCTGTTGCCGTCGAACTCGCGATCGGACGACGCGCCCAGGTGATATTTCACGTCGCCCGATCCTTCGACCTCGTCGGGAAGGAAGGAGCCGCCCTTGAATTCGTGGAAGAGCGCGCGATGCGGCTTGGCCATCACCTGGCAGAGCACGTTGAGCCGGCCGCGATGGGCCATGCCGAGCACCATTTCCTCGACGCCGAGCGCGCCGCCGCGCTTGATGATCTGCTCCAGCGCCGGAACGATGGACTCCGCGCCGTCGAGGCCGAAGCGCTTCGTGCCCGTATATTTGACGTCGAGAAACTTCTCGAACCCCTCCGCCTCGACGAGCTTGTTGAAGATCGCGCGCTTGCCCTCGTCGGTGAAGACGATCTCCTTCTTGGGGCCTTCGATGCGCGCCTGCAGCCAGGCTTTCTCCTCCGGCGCGGAAATATGCATGAATTCGAAGCCGATCGAGCCGCAATAGGTGCGGCGCAGGATCGTGACCATCTCGAAGACGCTGGCGTATTGCAGGCCGAGCACGCCGTCGATGAAGATCTTGCGGTCGTAGTCCTCGTCCTTGAAGCCGTAGGTCTCCGGATGCAGTTCGCCATGGTCGTGGCGCTGCTCGAGGCCGAGCGGATCGAGATTGGCGTGCAGATGGCCGCGCATGCGATAGGCGCGGATCATCATCAGCGCGCGCACGGAATCGCGGGTCGCACGCCGGATTTCGTCGGCTGTCACGACCGTCGGGGGCGGAACCGGGACGCCTTTGGCCGGAGCGGGCCGCGGGGCCGGCGCGGCGACGTCGCCGGCGAGCGCGCTTACCCATTCGCCATGCGCCGCGGGCGGCCAGTCCGCACGCGCCCAGGACGGGCCGTTGGCGGAGCCATTGTGCTGCGCCGCGCCGGGCCTGGCGCCCATTTCCGAAAAGAACGCCGCCCAGTCCGGGCTCACCGAGGCCGGGTCGGCCTCATAGGCGTCGAGCAGCCCCTCGAGATAGGCCGCATTTGCGCCCTGGAGAAAGGAAGTGCTTGCAAAGTTCTGGTTTTGCGCAGAACGCGGGCCGCCGGGAGCCGCCGGTCCGGCCACGCCATCAGTTTCAAGACGCGCCATTTTCTAAGCTTCTCGTGAAGCCGACCTTGGCGCGTCCGCAGATCTTGCCGCGCGCCGCCGAAGGCTTGGATTGAGGGCGCCGCCAGGATACGGCGCCGCCCTTAATTTAAGCTCCCCGAGGCGGCAAAGAAGGGCGCGGCGACGCCTAACCTTTGAGCACCTCGACCAATGTCTTGCCCAGGCGGGCCGGAGAGGGAGAAACCCTGATACCGGCCGCCTCCATCGCCGCAATCTTGCTCTCCGCATCGCCCTTGCCGCCGGAAATGATGGCGCCGGCATGGCCCATGCGGCGGCCGGGAGGGGCCGTGCGGCCGGCGATGAAGCCCACCATGGGCTTCTTGCGGCCGCGCTTGGCTTCGTCCTTCAAGAATTGGGCCGCTTCCTCCTCGGCCGAGCCGCCGATCTCGCCGATCATGATGATCGACTTCGTCGCCTCGTCGGCCAGGAACAGCTCGAGAACCTCGATGAAGTCCGTGCCCTTCACCGGATCGCCGCCGATGCCGACGGCCGTGGTCTGGCCGAGGCCCTCGCGGCTCGTCTGAAAGACGGCTTCATAGGTCAGCGTGCCGGAGCGCGACACGACGCCGACCGAACCGCGCGAGAAGATATTGCCCGGCATGATGCCGATCTTGCTCTCTCCGGCCGTGACGACGCCGGGGCAATTCGGCCCGATGAGGCGGGACTTTGAGCCCGAGAGCGAGCGCTTGACGCGGATCATGTCCTGCACCGGCACGCCCTCGGTGATGCAGACGATCAGCGGGATTTCGGCGTCGATCGCCTCGCAGATGGCGTCGGCCGCGCCCGGCGGCGGCACATAGACGACCGAGGCCTCGGCGCCGGTCTTGGCGCGGGCTTCGGCGACCGTGTCGAAGACCGGGAGGCCCAGATGCTGCGAGCCGCCCTTGCCCGGAGAAACGCCGCCGACCATCCGGGTCCCATAGGCGATCGCCTGCTCCGAGTGGAAAGTGGCGGTCTTGCCGGTGAAACCTTGAGTGATGACTTTGGTGTTCTTGTCGATCAGCACGGACATGCAGCGATTCCTAAAGAGAACGGGCGGCGCGGAAAGCGCGAGCGCCCGGCGCCCCGTCGGGGGCGGGCCGGGTCTCGTCGCCGCGAGATTTCGCGGCCGCCAAACTATTGGCAGACGCGCCCGCTTACAAGGCGGAAAGCGCCTGGGATAGGCCCATGCGGCAAGGGGACGCGATAACGGGAACGATGGGAACCACTGCGGGCGGGTTTGCAACCAGAAAAGGCCAAGCTTATGGTTGGGAGCATGGCGCTCCTGCCAGCCTCCCCGCCATCCTGACGCCGGCGGCGTTCGAAGTGACCGCCAAGACCAAATCGATATTGCCAAGGCTCAGATGGCGTTTTTTAAAGCGAAGACCATACAAGGCGTCGTTTATGATCTCGATCACCTGAGGCCGTTCAGGTTCAGCCTGGCAGTTGGGGGCAGCGAGCGCGTGGTGGGCGTCCGCTTTGGTTTGCACTGCTTCACGGAGCAAGTGAAGCCCCACCACACCCCGGATTTGCATTACATTCACGGTGATGAACGGCGCGCTTTCTCCTTGGAGCGTCACGCACTGTCGAAATTGCTTCCGGGGCTCATCGCGACGCTCGGGAGCAAGACCGTTTATTTGTCGAATTCTGCTAACTATTTCATACTGCGAGACAACCCCATGCCCGCTTTCGAGGGGCCCTACTTAGTGTTCTTCCGCACAATGAAAGCTAGGAACACGGAGGCGGACGTTATCATGCGCGTCGAAAGCAGCTACATCAAACGAAATATGGCGGACCGTGCTTCGCCTGTTAAGTTCGCCACTCTGATAGAGAAAACCGCTTTGGGGCAACACGTGCCGCGGGGACCTCAGCAATCCATCAAACGAAAATAGGCCCCGCAGGGCCTATCTCTGGAACATAATTCCGCGTGAGACCGTCTTTCGCCCTCACGGAGGGACCGACTTTCGCCGATACGGTAGCCCTGTTGCCTATGGCTCACTCACTCTGTGGCTACACCGCCAACGTATGGTGGAGGTCACCCAGAGTCAACACTCCGGGAACCTAGATCCAACTTCGGCACAGGAAACCACGAGTGCTTTCTCGCAAAAACCGAACTCTCTCATCGGACAAAAAAGCCGGCGGTTTCCCGCCGGCTCCAAATCTCGAGCCTTCTCGGCCCCTTACGCCGTGGTGGCGCCGAGCGAGCCCACCTCGACCTTCACGCCCGGACCCTGGGTCGAGCTGATGGAGACGCGCTGGATGTAGGTGCCCTTGGCGCCCGCGGGCTTGGCCTTGGCGACGGCGTCGACGAAAGCCTTGATGTTCTCGACGAGCTTGCCGTCATCGAAAGAGGCTTTGCCGACCGTGCCCTGAATGATGCCGGCCTTCTCGACGCGGAACTCGACCGCGCCGCCCTTCGAGGCCTTCACCGCGCCGGCGACGTCCATCGTCACCGTGCCGACCTTCGGGTTCGGCATCATGCCGCGCGGGCCGAGCACCTTGCCGAGGCGGCCGACGAGCGGCATCATGTCCGGCGTGGCGATGCAGCGGTCGAACTCGATCGTGCCGCCCTGGACGATGTTGACCAGATCCTCGGCGCCCACGACGTCGGCGCCCGCCGCCTTGGCCTCGTCCGCCTTGGCGCCGCGCGCGAAGACGCCGACGCGCAGGACGCGGCCGGTGCCGTTCGGCAGATTGACGACGCCGCGCACCATCTGGTCCGCGTGCTTGGGGTCGACGCCGAGATTCATGGCGATCTCGACCGACTCGTCGAACTTGGCCGTGGCGCGGCTGCGCACGAGCTTGACCGCCTCGTCGATCGGATAGAGCTTGGTGCGCTCGATGCCCTCGCGGGCCTTCTTGATGCGTTTTCCGACATGCGCCATGGTCTTACTCCACCACCTGGAGGCCCATCGCGCGGGCCGAGCCTTCGATCATCGACATTGCGGATTCGACGGACGCGCAGTTGAGATCGGGCATCTTCTTTTCCGCGATCTCGCGAATCTGCGCCTTCGTCACCTTGCCGACGACGTTACGGCCAGGGGTCTTGGAGCCGGAGGCCGGCTTCTTGCCGATCTTGAGGCCCACCGCCTTCTTGAGGAAGAAGGAGACCGGCGGCTGCTTCATCTCGAAGGTGAAGGAGCGGTCCTGATAGGCGGTGATGATGACGGGGATCGGCGTCCCCTTCTCCATCTGCGCCGTCTTGGCGTTGAACGCCTTGCAGAACTCCATGATGTTCAGGCCGCGCTGACCGAGCGCGGGACCAATCGGCGGCGACGGGTTCGCCGCGCCGGCCGGCACTTGCAGCTTTATGTAGCCGGCAATTTTCTTCGCCATGTGCTTTCTCCAACGAATGACGGCGCGCGGCGCTTTACAAAGCGCCCGCTTCCGCCGGTTGCAGTCCGTGGTCCGATCCCGTTCTCCCCTGGCGTCAGGGCGGGTCCGCCACGTATGTCTTCCCGGACGGAAGGACCGTCCGGTGAAGCGCCGCTTTTAGGGGAAGGCGCGGGAAAGCGCAAGCGTGGAGAACGGACGTTCGCGACGCTCTCCGACGAGCGGGATTCGAAAGATCAGCCTCAATGCCGCTCTGGCGGAAACGGCGCAAGCTGTTCGACGCGGCGCACGCGCTGCTCGCGTTCGCTCAGCAGCACGCTCATGGAGGCCCCAGCGCTCGCGGACTTCCTACGGCAAAGCTTTATGGTATATCTTTGAGAGCTTGGGAGCAGAACGCGAGCCCCCTCCCAATCGAACGGCCCCGAACAGCCTCAAACCTTCTCGACCTGCCCGAATTCGAGCTCCACGGGCGTCGGGCGGCCGAAGATCGAGACGGCGACCTTGAGGCGCGAGCGCGCTTCGTCCACTTCCTCGACGAGGCCGTTGAACGAGGCGAAGGGGCCATCGGAGACGCGCACCGTCTCGCCCACCTCGAAGCTGATCGTGGGCTTGGGGCGCTCGACGCCCTCGGCCACCTGCCCCTTGATGCGCATCGCCTCTTCTTCGGAGATGGGCATGGGCTTGTTGTCGGCGCCGAGGAAGCCAGTGACCTTGGGCGTGTTCTTGATCAGCGAGAAGACAGGATCGGTCAGATTGCACTTCACCAGCACATAGCCGGGAAAGAACTTGCGCTCCGTCGAAACCTTCCGCCCGCGACGCACTTCGACGACCTGCTCGGTCGGCACCAGAATTTCCTCGAAAGCCTCGGTCAGGCCCCGCTGCGCGGCGCCCTCGCGGATCGCTTCCGCGACCTTCTTTTCGAAGTTGGAATAGGCGTGGACGATGTACCAGCGCATGCTCATGAGGGCGCGTCCGGCTCCGTGAATGAAAATTACTGGCCGACGCGCAACAGCAGGCCGACGAGGAAGCGCAGCGCCGAATCGACGACGACGAAAAACAGGCTCGCAAACAGCACCATGAGGATCACGAGGCCGGTCGTGATCATCGTTTCGCGGCGCGTGGGCCAGGTCACCTTGTTCGCCTCGGCGCGAACTTCCTGGAGGAAGGTAAAGGGATTGACCATTTGCTTGTCCGGTTCTTCTTGTGCCGCCGTCCGCGAGGGACGCGCGCCGTAAAACAGTCGCGGCGCGGAGCCTTCCGGCCGCGCGCCACGTTTGGGTCCTTATAGCGGCTCCAGCCGCGCCCGCCAAGTGGGGAAATGCGAAGAGGCAAATTGCAAAGGCCGCCCGCGCGCCATTGCCGCGCCCGGCCCGCGATCTTATGACCGCCGGGCCCCTCGTTTTCGATCTGGAGGAAGACATGCGCCTTTTGGGCCTTCTCGCCACCGGCCTGGCCGCAACCGCCCTCGCCGCCTGCAACGCGCCGCGCCAGACGCGGCCCGTGATCGACCCGCCCGGCCCGCCTCGGCCGTCGAGCCTGGAGCGCCCGGAAGGCGCCGGCTGCGCCGGCCCGGTTTCGCGCTATCGGTCGGTGATCGAGAACGATCTCTCCATGGGTCATGTCGACCCCGGCGTCTATCGCCAGATTCAAGGCGAAATTTCCGAGGCCGCCGCGGCCTGCGCGGCGGGGCAGGACGGCAAGGCGGCCGCGCTGCTGCGCGCCTCGAAAGTCCGCCATGGCTATCCCGGCGGCTAGCATCCAACGCGCCGGGACGCTGAGACGGCGGCGCGACAAGGCGCCGCTCGTCAATCTGGAAACAATCCAGACTTCCCCCTTTGACGCTCGCGGCGCCGGCGCCTACGTTGCCTTGCACAGGCGTCAAGCTGGAAAAAGAGACAGGCATGAACAGGCGAGCGGCGGTTTTCGTTTTCGCGATGTGTTTTTCGGGCGCCGCGGCGGCCGAGAGCTACACGCTCATGATCAAGGATCACAAATTCGATCCCGCCGAACTGAAAATTCCCGCGGACAAGGCGGCGACGCTCGTCGTCAGGAATCTCGACGGGACGCCCGAAGAATTCGAGTCGAAGCCGCTGCGCATCGAGAAGGTGGTCCCGGCCAATAGCGAGGCGACCTTTCAGCTGCGCGCCCTGAAGCCGGGGCGCTATAAATTCTTTGGCGAATTCCACGAGGACAGCGCCAAGGGCGAATTGGTCGTGGAATAATGCTCGGCGCGCTCATCATCGTCTTTCGCGAGGCCATCGAGGCAGGCCTCATCATTGGCATCGTCGCGGCGGTGACGCGCGGCGTGCCGGGCGCGCGCGGCTTCATCGCCGGCGGCGTGGGCGGCGGCGTTCTCGGGGCGCTGGTCGTCGCGGCCTTTGCGGAAGAGCTGTCGCGCGCCTTCGCGGGCAGCGGGCAGGAACTCTTCAACGCGGCGGTGCTGATGATCGCCGTTGTCATGCTCGCCTGGCACAATATCTGGATGGCGCGCCATGGCCGCGAGCTGGCGCAGGAACTCTCCGATGTGGGGCGGGCGGTGGCGCGCGGCGACCGCACGCTGTTCGCTCTCGCCACGGTCGTCGGCCTCGCCGTGCTGCGCGAAGGGTCGGAAGTGGCGCTGTTTCTCTATGGCGTGCTGGCCTCCGGCGAGTCGGCGGGCAGCGTGCTGATCGGCGGCGTGGCGGGACTCGCCCTCGGCGCGGCCACAAGCGTCGCGACCTTCTTCGGCCTCGTTTCCATTCCGCCGCGACGGCTCTTCGCCGTCACGACCGCCCTCATCACCCTGCTCGCGGCCGGTCTGGCGGCGCAGGCCATGGCGTTCCTCCAGCAGGCGGGAGCCGTCACGGCGCTGTCCGATACGCTGTGGGACACGTCCTGGATTTTGTCGGACAAGAGCATCCCTGGCCGTGTGCTGCATACGCTCATCGGCTACGCCGACCAGCCGTCGCAGATGCAGGTCGTGGTCTATGCTCTCACTATCGTCGCCATCGTCGCCGCGACGAGGCTTACGGCGCCGGCCGCGCCCGCGCCGGCGCGGGCGCCGGCGGAATGAACGCGGCGTCGGCGCCGAGAACCTCGAGGCCGCGCCGCAGCGCATAGGCGAGCTGGACGGCGTCATCGAGCGCCCACACATGCACGAAGAACAGCCGGGGCTGGTCGTCCGGCATATGGTCGCACAGGGCCACGACCTCGACGCCGCCCGATTGCAGCGCCTCGATCAGAGCCGCAATCTCACCGGGGAGCGCCGCGAATTCGCCGGCGACGGCGGCCCTCCCGTCTCCGAGCAGCTGGAAGTTCAGCGCCGTGGCGATCCCCATCGCCGGCGGCGCCGGAACGCCGCTCGCGCGTACGCCTTCGGCGCGCGGAATGACGAAGCGCCAGGCGCCCAGCGCCATCCGTCCCTTTGCGCCGAGGGCGAGCTCGATTTGCGCAAGCTCCTGCGGCGCGAGTTCGGGCGAGGTCGGCGCGGGCGGGTCGGGGTCTCGCGCCTTGCTCCGGGCCACGTCGCGCAGCGCCTGCGCCATTTCGGCCGGATCGCCGTAGCCGGACACATGCAGATGCGCAGGCGCGGGGCGCGCGCGGAGCATATGGCTATGCGCGCCAGAAACACGCACGCCTTTGGCGACGAGCGTCTCGAGGGCGCGAGGCGCCTCGGACTGCGCGACAACGAGATCGCCGCGCATCATGGCGTAGGGACCGACCTGGAGAAAGGCGGCCCAGCCGGCGCCCGCGAGGCCTGGCGCCAGCGTGACGCCGTCGAGCGCAACTTGCAGATCGGGCCGCGGCAGATCGTATCGGTGGACCGTTCCAATCACGGCGCCCTCCCGGCCTATCGCCGCATCGACCCGTGACCAGTCGATGTCCGCTCGCGCCAGCGCGCACACCAGCGCCCCAGACAGCGCGAGCATGGACAAGGCTTTGTGCATGGACCTCCCCCGCCGGCGGTTTCGAGTGGCGTCCGCCACAGATGGCGCGGGCGGCGATGGGGAACAGGCCGCGCCGAGACGCGCGGCGGCGCAAGGGCGCGAAGCCTCAGTCTCGCGCGATGATGTTGATCTTCTTGATCACCCGCTCGGGCTCGGGCCGGACGAGATCGACCGAGAGCAGGCCGTTGACGAGATCGGCGCCCAGAACCTGCATGCCGTCGGCGAGCAGGAAGGCGCGCTGGAACTGCCGCGCGGCGATGCCGCGGTGGAGGAAATGCCGCTCGCGCTCCTCGACCTGCCGGCCACGGATGACGAGCTGGTTTTCCTCGAGCGACACATCGAGCTGGTCGCGCGTGAAGCCGGCGACGGCCAGGGTGATGCGCAGCCGCTCGGGCTCGTTCTCGGTGCGCGGAAGTCGCTCGATATTGTAGGGCGGATAGCCGTCCGTGCCGCTGCGCGTCACCCGGTCGAGGGCGCGTTCGATTTCGTCGAAACCGAGGAGGAACGGAGAGTTGAGCGGGGGACGCGACATTGTCTGAAGCCCTTCTGGCGCCTCTATCTTCGCCGTGACCCGTCTGGCGTCCGGCAGTCAATTTATGGCCGAGCGCGCAGGCGCGATCAAGCGGGGCGTCGTCGCCGCATGCGCGCAGCCTCGCGTCCTTGGCCATTGACGCAGGCGCCGCGCGCCCCCATCTGCGGGACACTCTTAGCCAAGGACCAGGCGCTCCCATGCCTCCTGTCACGCTGCGGCTGGCGCTCGCGCCAATCGCTCTCGCGCCCTTCGCCGCGCATGCCGAGGAAACGCCCGCGATCGTCGCGCCCGAGCCCGACCGCTTCACCCTCCAGCCCGTGGACGGCGGTTTTTTGCGGATGAACCGCGAAACCGGCGCGGTCTCCTGGTGCTCGACCAAGGACGGCGTCGCCGTCTGCCGGATCGGGGCCGACGAGCGGGCGACGCTCGAAGCGGAGATCGAGCGCCTGAGCGCCGAGAACGCCAGACTGAAAACCGAGGCGGCGAAAGGGCTGGCGCCCGGCGAGCAGGAATTCGAGCGGGCGCTCTCCTTTACCGAGCGCTTCCTGCGACGCATACTCAGACTGTTCAAGGAAGAAGCGCCGAATTGACGAAAAGGCCTTCTCGGCATGACGGACGACGGACCCTTCGCCAATTGGCCGCATCTCGACAAGCCCGCGCGCCCGGCGCGGCACATTGCTTTTCTCCCCGACCCAACCGAAACGGAACCGCAATCCATGGCGTCGAAGAACGCGATCGAAAATTTTCTCGGCGGCTCGCCGATCAACGTCGCCGTGCGCCTTTTTTTCATCTCTCTCGTCGTCGGCGCGCTGCTGATGTGGCTGGAATTGCGGCCGATCGACATTCTGCGCGGCGTGCAGGCCTTCTTCGACCGAATCTATCACCTGGGCTTCGGCGCCGTGCGGGAGCTTGTCAGCTATGTGCTGGCGGGCGCCGTTTTCGTCGTGCCGGCCTGGCTCGTCTTGCGGCTGATGAGCGTGGGCGGCCGGAGATGAGGCGTGCGCTTCTTCTCCTTGCCGGGTTCATCGCGTCGTTTGGCGCGACGCCAGCTCAGGCGGCGAGCGACGACGCCTGGCGGGAGTTTCGCGCGAGCGTCCGGAAGAGTTGCGAAGCGGCTGTGGCCGGCCGGCTCGATCGCGCAACGATCGAGGTCGATCCCTTCGGCAGCGAGACTTACGGCGTCGCGCTCGCCAAAGGCGTGTCGAGGGACGCAAAAGCGCCGCGCGTCATCGTTTGCATCTACGACAAGCGTTCGAAGCGGGCGGAGGCGAGCGGCGAGTTTGCGCCCGGATCTCAGTAGCGCTTGCGGATCGACGAGGTCAGATCGGGGTCGCCCGCCGCCGGATCGTCCCGACGCGGCGGCAGCGGCGCCTCGGGCGCGGCGAGCGGGCCGAAGCCGTCGCCGCCGTCGAAGGCGGCGCGCGGCGGCCGGCCGGTCGTGTCATTGTCGGTCTCCTCGCCGGCGGCGGGCCGCGCATTGCGCATGGCGATCAGCGGGGACTCTTCTGGCGGCGGCGGGGTCTCTTGCGGGGCGGGCTTGCAGATCGAGCGGCCCGACCTTCCGTGCATGGCGAGATCGACGTGTATATGATTGTAATGGAAGGCGTTCGAGCCCGGCGACAGCACGGTGGTGAAATGTTCGCACGAACCTCGATGCACATCCATCAGAAAGGCGCGCGTCTGCTCGTCGCCGCGCCACCAGTCCCGCACGAGCGTGATCTGACGCCCGTCCTCCAGCACGAAGCCGCCGATGTCGAGCGCATTGCCGAAGGCGTGTTCGGACAGCTGCGCGCCGCTTTGGTTGTTCATACCCCGGCAGGCGTAGGAGCCCATTGAATCGATGCGCGCCACGCGGGCGCCGAGCCGCGCCTGCGCGGCCGGCTGGACGGTGTCGGCGAGCCATTGGTCGAGCTCGGCGACCATGGAGCAGTCGAGTGTGGCGGTCGCGTTGAAAGCCACCGCGCCGCCCTGAAGCGCCGTCACCTTGAACGGCTTCGTGAGGCCGCAGACGCCTGGACCCTCGACCTCGCTCGCAAGCGCGATGAAGTCGGACGGCTGCACGCGTCTTTGCGCGATGCAGGCGTTTTCAGCCTGCGTGCGCCAGGCGGGCCGCTGCGGGCGGAACGGCCCCGCGCACCCCGCGAGCGTCGCGGCGGCGGAAAGGAAGAGGAGCGTGGCGCGGCGGACCATGCCGCGAGGGTGGCGGACGCTTGGTTAAGCGAGCGTCGAAAAGTTTAGTTAACCCGCGAAATATCAGCCGCCTGTCGGAGACAGAAAAAACGGCCGGCGCTTCCGCCGGCCGCAAAAGGGGAGAAGGGAAGCTTACCGCCCCGCGCCGCCCTTGCGGGCGCGCATGAAGGAATCGAATTCCTCGCGGTCGCGCGCGCGGCGCAGCTCGGAGATATGTTCGGCGAAGTCGCGCTCCGCCTCGGCGAGCTTGCGGCGCTCCTCCTCCAGACGGGCGAGCTCGCCCTCGCGCCATTCGTCGAAGGCGACATTGCCGGTCGAGCGCATGAAGGACGGACCCGCCCAGCCGCCGCTCGCGGCCTCGCGCGAGACGTCGTCGAAGGCCGCCCTGACCTTGGCCCCCTGCTCGGCCGCGAAGGAGAAGAGGTCGCCCCGATAGCCGAAGCTCCGGCCCCACAGCTTCATGAACAGCAGGGCGAGCCCGATCGGCCAGAAGATGAAGAAGCCGAGAACGATGGCCGCGACTTCGAACGGCCTCCAATGCGCGCACCCTCCCTGACGGCCCCAGGGCGAGGCGGACATTCGGGAATCACGATCGCAGCTCATATGTGGCTCCAGTCTGATGCTCGGCCCGTCGAGCGCGCCGATGTGAATGTTATAGATATTAACATAGACTTCCGCAAGGCGCGGAGCTCATGCGCGCCCGCCGTCCGGCCGCGCCGCATGTCGCGCCGGATGGTCTCGTTTGCGAAGACGATTTGCGAAGACGCGCGCGAGCCGGCACAGTCTCCTTTCGATAGTGGAGCCGCGAGATTCGAAACGCGATGTCCAATCCTCCCGACGGCTATTTCTCCCGCGGCCTCGAGGCCGATCCGGAACTCGCGCGCGCCATCGACGGCGAGCTCGCCCGCCAGCGCGAGGGGATCGAGCTCATCGCCTCGGAGAATATCGTCTCGCGCCTCGTGCTCGAGGCGCAGGGGTCCGTGCTCACCAACAAGACCGTCGAGGGCGCCGCTTTCGCCCGCTATTACGGCGGCGCCGAATTCGCCGACGCCATCGAGAGCCTCGCAATCGAGCGCGCCAGAAAACTCTTTTGCTGCCGCTTCGCCAATGTGCAGCCGCATTCGGGCTCCAACGCCAACGCCGGCGTGTTTCTAGGCCTTCTTCGCCTCGGCGACCCCATTCTCTCGATGAATGTCGCAGCGGGCGGCCATATCAGCCACGGACATCCCGCGACGCTGACCGGGCGCGATTACAAGATTGCGCATTATGGCGTGAACCGCGTCACCGAAAGGATCGACCTCGACGAGGTTCGCGATCTCGCCCGCGCGACGCGGCCGCGCATGATCGTGGCCGGCGGCTCCGCCTATCCGCGAACGATCGACTTTTCGGGCTTTCGCGCCATCGCCGACGAGGTCGGCGCCTTTCTTCTCGTCGACATGGCGCATGTCGCCGGCCTCGTCGCCACGGGGCTTTATCCCGATCCCGTCCCGCACGCCCATGTGGTGACCACGACGACCTACAAATCCCTGCGCGGCGCGCGCGGCGGGCTCGTTCTGTGGAACGACGACAGCCTTTCGAAGCGCATCGACGCAGGGATTTTTCCTGGCGTTCAGGGCTCCGTGATGCTGCACGCCGTCGCCGGCAAGGCGGCCTGCCTCGGCGAGGCGCTGCGCCCCGAATTTCGGGCTTACAACGAAGCCGTTCTCGACAATGCGCGCACGCTCGCGCACGCCCTCGACGCGGCGGGCCTGCGCATCGTGACGGGCGGAACGGACATGGGGCTCATGCTCGTCGATCTCTCCGCGACAGGCGTGACGGGAGACGTCGCCGCAAGGGCGCTCGAGGCGGCGGGGCTCGCCGTCAACAAGAACATTATCCCCTTCGATCCGCGCCCGCCGGAGGCGCCCTCCGGCCTGCGGCTTTCGAGCAACGCCGGAACCACGCGCGGCTTCGGCGCCGCCGAATTCCGGCAGATTGGCGCCTGGATCGCCGGCGTCGTCGCCGATCCTTCAAATGGCTCGCTCATCGCCGCGACGCGCGACGACGTGCTGGCGCTGTGCCGCGCCTTTCCTATCTACTGACGAGGCTCGAAAAACAGCGGCGGTCATGGCGGATTCTCTCACGGCGCGCTTCGTTCAGTCTCTCGACGGCGTCGACGCCGCGGCCTGGGACGCCTGCGCCAATCCGCGCGCGACGGCGCCCGACGACGGCGAGCGCCACAATCCTTTCATCTCGTACGCCTTCCTTCATGCGCTGGAACGCTCGGGCTCGGTCGGCCGCGCCAGCGGCTGGTCTCCCCTTCATGTGCTGGTCGAGGATGCGGGCGGGCGCCTCGTCGCCTGCGCGCCGACCTATCTCAAGTCGCACAGTCTCGGCGAATATGTCTTCGATCAGGGATGGGCGCAGGCCTATGAGCGCGCCGGCGGGCGCTATTACCCCAAGCTGCAGGTCGCGGCGCCCTTCACCCCCGTCACCGGCCGCCGCCTCCTCGTCGCGCAAGGCGCGCCTGCGGGCGCGCAGGCGGCCCTGATCGCGGCCCTGCGCGGCCTGCGGCAGGCCGTCGGCGCCTCTTCGATCCACTTGACGTTCCCGACGCGCGCCGACGCCGAGACGCTGCGCGCGGCGGGCTTCATATTGCGCGCGGGGGAGCAGTTTCATTTCGTCAATGAAGGCTATCGAGACTTCGACGATTTTCTCGACGCGCTCTCGGCGCGCAAGCGCAAGGCGATCCGCCGCGAGCGGCGGGACGCGCAGGAGGGGCTCGTCATCGAACGTCTCACCGGCGGCGAGATTGCGCCCGCGCATTGGGACGCTTTCTTCGCCTTCTACATGGACACGGGCGCGCGCAAATGGGGGCGGCCCTATCTGACGCGGGCCTTCTTCGACGCGATCGGCGAGACGATGGCGGATCGCATTCTGCTGGTGATGGCGCGGGTCGGCGGCGACTATGTTGCGGGCGCGATCAACTTTCTGGGCGACGACGCTATTTACGGCCGCAATTGGGGCGCGCGCGTCGAGCGGCCCTTCCTGCATTTCGAGGTCTGCTATTATCAGGCGATCGAACATGCGCTCATGAACGGCTATAAACGCGTCGAAGCGGGCGCGCAGGGCGAGCACAAGCTCGCGCGCGGCTATCGGCCCGTCGTCACCTGGTCCGCGCATGAATTCGCCGACGAAAATCTTGCCGCCGCCGTCGCGGATTATTGCCGGCGCGAGCGGCGCGCGCTCGACGACATGATCGCCGAACAGGAAGCCTCGCTGCCTTTTCGCAGCAGCCAGACGAAGGAGACTGCCTCATGAGCGAGACGCAACGGCCCCCACTGCCCCCTTTCACGCGCGAGGCCGCGATCCAGAAAGTGCGCATGGCGGAAGACGCCTGGAACACGCGCGATCCCGAACGCGTGTCGCTTGCCTATACGATCGACAGCCGCTGGCGCAATCGCGCCGAATTCCCCCGCGGCCGCGCGGAGATCGTCGAATTCCTCAAACGCAAATGGGCGCGGGAGCTCGATTACCGCCTCATCAAGGAGCTTTGGACCTTCGACGACAATCGCATCGCCGTGCGCTTCGCCTATGAATGGCGCGACGATTCCGGAAGCTGGTTCCGCTCGCATGGCAACGAGAATTGGGAGTTCGACGAGAACGGGCTGATGCGCCTGCGTTTCGCGAGCATCAACGATCAGCCGATCAGCGAGGCCGAACGCAAATATCGCTGGCCGCTCGGGCCGCGCCCCAAGGACCATCCCGGCCTCTCGGATCTCGGCCTTTGAGCGGCGCGCGCGGGATTTGACGGCGCGGCGCTCGCGCGCGACATTTTTGGGGCAAAGGATCGGAGACGCGCAATGACCCCTGCCGCCCTGCTCGCCCTCGCGGTCGCCGCCGCCTGTGCTCTTGGCGGCTGCGCCGCAGCGCATCGACTCTTCAACCGCGCCGGCGCCTCACAGGCCCATTGCGATGCGCAGCGCAGGAACGGCGCGCAAAAATTCACGCCCCTTCTCCTCGGCGCCCTCGCCTGCGGGGCGGTCATGTTCGCAGCGCTCTATCTCGCGCCGGCGCCGTGACCGCGCACGGGAAAGGCGCCTCACTCCGTTAGCCGCAGGCCGACGACGCCGAGCACCACGAGCGCGATGCTGCACAGCCGCAGCGGCGTCGCGGGCTCTCCGAACCAGAAAATGCCCGTCGTCGCCGTGCCGGCTGCGCCGAGTCCCGTCCAGACGGCGTAAGCGGAGCCAATTGGCAGCGTGCGAACCGCGAGCGCGAGCAGGCCAGCGCTCGCGCCCATGGCGGCGAGTATGCCGATCGAGGGCCATAGCCGCGTGAAACCGCCGGCGGCTTTGAGCCAGACCGCCCAGGCGATCTCGAACAGCGCCGCAAACAGCAAGATGATCCAGCTCATGTCACGTCTCCCCGGCTGCGGCGTCTCGCGGACGCGACGCAACTGAAACAAGGAGAGGAGGCTGCCGGTTCGCGGGCGCCGCAATGAAACCGCCCAGCCGACGAACCGCGCCTCATTTCGGCGCCGTTTGGCAGGTCAGTTGCGGGCGAATTCTCCGTGTTCTCGCAAAGTCATGGGTTGGAAAACTTGGCCCCCCTCCTCGTCGCGGCGACGCTGATCGTTTCCGCCTTTGCTCTTTCACTGAACCTGCCCGCGAAGGACGCGCTGGCGCGTAACGGGCAGGAAAGGGAGCGGACTGGCTGGCGATTGATCTTCGAGGAAAATTTCGAGCGTCCGATCGGCGGAGAAGCCGCGCCCTGGATAAGGACGCCCCCGGGAAGGGCCGACCCCTTCGACGACGACGGCGACTATTTTCATGCGACCGGCGGCGCGGACTTCACCCGGCAGCTCGACTCCTTCGACACCTACCGACAAACATTCCGATTTGGAAAAGACGGATGGCTGACCGCGGAACTCTCTGCGCGCGATCCGGAAAAAATTGGAAAGCCCAAAAATCCGCCGTCATTGACGAATGTCGCCATCAACGGCGAACCGGCGGCGCTGCTGAGCGAGCCGGATCATCATGGGGGAATCATCATCCGCCCCACGCATCCGCTTCCCACCCAATACCGCATCGAGTATTCGCTTGTGGGGTTGGATTTCGGCGGCAGCCGCAACGGCCAGTGGGCCTATTTGGGGCGCGTCAACGGCTACGCCGAAAACGGGGCGAAGACGCGCCACCCCTGGGCGTTTGGCCCGAGCAACGAAATTGCGAAGCCCTATGCCGACTGGTTCGGCGTCAAAAATACGAACGGCTTCTACTTTCTGGCTATTGTGGATTACCCGGACCCGTTTCCCCGCAACAACGTCTTCATTCATACACACCGCAAAGTCGCGATCGACGCTTACACCATGGCGGAGAAGCCTTCCTTCCAGCTCTGCGCTCCCTCGGGAAATCATGTCACTCAGGACAACACGGTAAATGCCCTGTTCTTTTCTCCGGGCGGCATGGTCGAGAGCGAGCCCGTCTCGGCAAGCGAATGCGGAACGACTTACGGCGACGCGCGCGCCGCTCCGCCAGTGGTCTCGGCCGCGCAGCTGACGCCCGAGGTCCTGCCCGGCGAAAGATATCGTTTTGCGATCGAGCGCGATCGTGCGGGCTACACGCTCGAAATCCAGGGCAATTTCCGTTTCTCCGGGAAAGCGACTTATCGTTTTCGCCGCGCATTTCTCCAGGATGGCCATCCCATCTGGCACTACAATCAGACGCGCGAGGAATATGACGGCGCTTACGACCGTTCGTTTACCTACAAGGGTCCCTTCGGCCTGTTGGAAATCCCGCATAGCTGGCCGAAAGACTCGGCCTATCCCGATTTTTTCATCATCGGCGATCCGCACACCAACTATTATGAAGGAACGGCCGCGATCGCCGACATCCGCCTCTACGAGCGCGAATGAGACGACGGGGAGGAAGCCCATGCGGCCGATGGTCTGCGCGTCCTTTGCCCTTCTCTGAGTCGTCGCGCAGACGCCGGACGGGGCGCTGCTCGTCACCGGCGACGAGAACGGAGCCGTCTATCTCATCGGCCACCGGCTCGGGCCGGTTGCCGGAAACTGAAGCGCCTGTCGAAAGGGTTGGCGGCGCGCGCCGGAGGGGCCATGTTCCGACTCGAACGGGAGGCTCGGAACATGCAGCTTTCGATCCGCAAGGCGGAGGCGCGCGGCGCCGCAAGGCTCGGCTGGCTCGACAGCCGGCATAGCTTTTCCTTCGGGGACTATTTCGATCCCGCGCATATGGGTTTTGGCCCGCTGCGCGTGATCAATGAGGATCGCGTTGCGCCCGGCGCGGGCTTCCCGACCCATCCGCACCGCGACATGGAGATCATCTCCTACGTCCTCGAGGGGGCGCTCGAGCACCGGGACAGCACCGGCGGCGGCGGCGTGCTGCGCCCCGGCGAGGCTCAGCGCATGACGGCGGGAACCGGCGTGCGCCATAGCGAATACAACGCCTCAGACCGCGAACCCGTACATTTTCTGCAAATCTGGATTTTGCCCGAGCGCGAGGGCCTCGCGCCCGGATACGAGCAGAAAGCCTTCCCGCCGGGCGAAATGCGCGGCCGGCTGCGCCTCCTCGCCTCCCGCGACGGCCGGGACGGCTCGCTCACCATCCATCGCGACGTCGATCTCTACGCAACGCGTCTTGGCGGGGGCGAACATGTGTCGCTGCGCCTTGCGCCCGGCCGCGGCGCCTGGGTGCAGGCGGCGCGCGGGGAACTCACGGCCAATGGCGCGCGTCTCTCGGCGGGCGATGGCCTCGCCGTGACGGGCGGGGACGAGTTGCGCCTCGAGGGCGTGAGCGACGCGGAGGCGCTTCTCTTCGACATGCGAATGTGACACATCCCCCCAGCGCGCCGCTTGGGGCGCGGGTGACCATTTCGGAGGGACAGTGGGCGCGGATGTCGGGCAATCCCTGGTCTTCGGCCAGAACGCGGCGGACTATCAGGCCTTCCGCCCCGAATATCCCGAGGGGCTTTTCGCCTGGCTGGCCGGCGCCGCCCCCGCGCAGGGCCTCGCCTGGGACTGCGGAACCGGCAGCGGTCAGGCCGCGCTTGGCCTTTCCCGTCATTTCAGCCGCGTGCTCGCCACGGAACGCGACCCGCGGCAATTGGCGCTGGCCCCGGACCGGCCCAATATCGAGTACCGCCTCGCCGCAGCCGAAGATGACCCTGGACTCGACGGCGCGGTCGACCTCATCGCCTGCGCCTGCTCCCTGCACTGGTTCGACTTGGGCGAATTCTATCCGTTGGCGCGGCGCGCGCTGAAGCCTGGCGGCGTTCTCGCCGCCTGGACCTATGACTGGCCCCGGACCGGCCGCGCCCCGCTCGACGCGGTGCTCGAAACGCTGAAGAGCGGGATCCTCGGCCGCTACTGGGGCCAGAACGCGCACTATTACTTCAGCGGCTATCGCACCCTGCCCTTTCCTTTCGCCGAGCGCGAGGCTCCCCTCTTCACGACGAAAATCGCCGAATCGAAAGACGATCTCCGCCGATTCCTCTCCACCTGGTCGGCGGTGCGCCGATACGAGGAGGACACGGGCCGCAATCCGCTCGACCTTGTGGACAAGGCGCTGGAGGACGCCTGGCGGGCCGCCCCCCCGGCGCGCGCCGTCGAGGCGCCGCTGTATCTGCGCTGCGGATATAAAGAAGACTGATTTTCAGACGACTTCCGGAGGGCTCCTCCGCGCCCGAGCGACCCGGCGCCGCGGGAACGAAAAAAGAACTTGGAGAGCGGAACAAATCATGCACAATAGAGCCCGAGCCGTTGCCCCTGTGCGTCGATTCGTGCCAGAAGGGATTTTCAAGCCGTGAGCCAAGCCAATCTCCGCCTCGTGGAAGGAACGTCCGTGGACAAGACCAAGGCGCTTGACGCCGCCCTGTCGCAGATCGAGCGCGCCTTCGGCAAGGGCTCGATCATGCGGCTCGGCAAGAATCAGAAAGCGGTCGAGATCGAGACCATTTCGACGGGCTCGCTCGGGCTCGACATTGCATTGGGCGTCGGCGGCCTGCCGCGCGGCCGCATCGTCGAAATCTACGGGCCCGAGTCTTCGGGCAAGACGACGCTTACGCTGCATGTCGTCGCCGAGGCGCAAAAGGCCGGCGGCGTCTGCGCCTTCGTCGACGCTGAACATGCGCTCGATCCGGTTTACGCCCGCAAGCTCGGCGTCAATCTCGACGAGCTTCTGATTTCCCAGCCCGACACGGGCGAGCAGGCGCTCGAGATTACAGACACGCTGGTGCGTTCCGGCGCCGTCGACGTGCTCGTCATCGACTCGGTCGCCGCGCTCACGCCGCGCGCGGAGATCGAGGGCGAGATGGGCGAGGTGCAGCCGGGGCTTCAGGCGCGTCTGATGAGCCAGGCGCTGCGCAAGCTCACCGCCTCCATCGCCCGCTCCAATACGCTCGTGATCTTCATCAACCAGATTCGCATGAAGATCGGCGTGATGTACGGCTCGCCGGAGACGACGACGGGCGGCAATGCGCTGAAATTCTACGCCTCGGTCCGCCTCGACATCCGCCGCATCGGCGCCATCAAGGATCGCGACGAAACGATCGGAAACCAGACCCGCGTCAAGGTGGTCAAGAACAAGGTCGCGCCGCCTTTCAAACAGGTCGAATTCGACATCATGTATGGCGAGGGCGTCTCCAAGGTCGGTGAGCTCATCGACCTCGGCGTCAAGGCGGGCGTCGTCGAAAAATCCGGCGCCTGGTTCTCCTACGACAGCCAGCGCCTCGGCCAGGGCCGGGAGAACGCCAAGGGCTTTCTGCGTCAGAACCCCCAAATCGCCGGACGCATCGAGCAGGCGATCCGCGAGAACGCCGGCCTCATCGCCGAGAAAATTCTGGACGCAGGCGCAGGCGACGACGACGGCGGCGAATAATTCCGCGCCCCTTTCAGCACCGATGATCGAAGGCCCGCTTGCCGGGCCTTTTTCATTGCCGAAACGCTCCCGGACTGGCATATCCGGCCGCGACAGACGGCGCGCGGGCTCTCTTCCGGCCAGCCGCGACGCGGCCTTTCGCAGGGCGGCCTTCCGCCCGGCAAGGTTTTCACCATATGACCGGCGTCCCCGGTCGCCTTCAGAGAGACGCAAAATGAGCAGCGTCAACCAGATACGCTCCGCATTCCTCGACTATTTCGTGCGCAACGGCCACGAGAAGGTCGCGTCCTCTCCGCTTGTCCCGCACAATGACCCCACCCTCATGTTCACAAATGCGGGCATGGTGCAGTTCAAGAATGTCTTCACGGGCGTCGAGAAACGCCATCAGGCGCGCGCGGCTTCCGCCCAGAAATGCGTGCGCGCCGGCGGCAAGCACAATGACCTCGACAATGTCGGCTACACCGCGCGCCACCACACCTTCTTCGAAATGCTGGGGAATTTCTCCTTCGGCGACTATTTCAAGGACGGCGCGATCGAACTGGCCTGGAGCCTGATCACCAAGGAATTCCAGCTCCCGGTCGATCGCCTCCTCGTCACCGTCTACCACGATGACGACGAGGCCTATGATCTTTGGAAAAAGATCGCGGGCTTCCATGACAGCCGCATCATCCGCATCGCCTCCTCCGACAATTTCTGGAGCATGGGCGACACCGGCCCCTGTGGCCCCTGTTCGGAAATCTTCTACGACCAGGGCGAGACGCTCGCGGGCGGGCCGCCCGGCAGCCCCGACGAGGACGGCGACCGCTTCCTCGAATTCTGGAACCTCGTCTTCATGCAATACGAGCAGGTCGCGCCGGGCCAGCGGGCGCCCCTGCCGCGTCCCTCGATCGACACCGGCATGGGGCTCGAGCGCATCGCCGCCCTGATGCAGGGCGTCACTTCCAATTACGAGATCGACCTTTTCCGCGCGCTGACGGGCGCGGTCGCCGAATTGACCGGCGCTTCGGTCAACGGGCCGCAGGCCGCCAGCCACCGAGTGATCGCCGACCATCTGCGCGCCTCCTCCTTCCTGGTGGCCGACGGCGTCACGCCCTCCAACGAAGGGCGCGGCTATGTGCTGCGCCGGATCATGCGCCGCGCCATGCGCCATGCCCAAATTCTCGGGGCGCAGGAACCGCTGATGTGGCGTCTTGTGCCGACCCTCATCGCCGAAATGGGGCAGGCCTATCCCGAACTGGTCCGCGCCCAGGCGCTGATCGTCGATACGCTGAAAACCGAGGAGACCCGATTCCGCGCCACGCTCGCGCGCGGCCTCGCCATCCTCGACGAAGAGACCGCCGGGCTGGCCACGGGCGGGAAATTCTCCGGCGAAACGGCCTTCAAGCTCTATGACACCTATGGCTTCCCGCTCGATCTCACCGAGGACGCCTTGCGCCCGCGGGGCATCGCCGTGGACAAAGAGGCGTTCAACGCCGCCATGGATCGCCAACGCGCCGAGGCCCGCAAGGCCTGGGCGGGATCCGGCGAAACGGCGACCGAAACGCTGTGGTTTGCGCTCAAGGAGCGCCTCGGCGCGACCGAATTTCTCGGCTATGACACCGAGAGATCCGAAGGCGTCGTCACCGCGCTCGTCCACGACGGCGCCGAAGCCTTCGCTCTGAAACGGGGACAGCGCGGCGCCGTCATCCTCAACCAGACCCCGTTTTACGGGGAATCAGGCGGCCAGGTGGGCGACGTCGGCGTCATGCGCGGCAAGGGCCTGCGCTTCCGCGTCGACAACACATCGAAAAAGCTCGGCGACCTCATCGTCCATGAGGGCGTCCTCGAGGAGGGCGAACTCACGCCGGGCCTCGCGCTCGAACTCGACGTCGATCATGACCGTCGCAGGGCGACGCGCGCCAATCACTCGGCCACGCATATCCTGCACGAGGCGTTGCGGCAGGTTCTTGGCGACCATGTCTCGCAAAAGGGTTCGCTCGTCGCCCCCGAGCGTCTGCGCTTCGACTTCACCCATCCAAAGCCCCTCACCGCCGAGGAGCTGAGCCGGGTGGAGACGCTCGCCAATGAGATCATCCAGGACAATGCCCCCGTCGACACGCGGGTAATGGCGCAGGACGAAGCGATCGACTCCGGCGCCCGCGCGCTTTTTGGCGAGAAATACGGGGATGAGGTTCGCGTCGTCTCCATGGGCCGCCCAGATCCCGGCTCGCGTCACGCCTTTTCCGTGGAGCTCTGCGGCGGCACCCATGTGGGCCGCACCGGCGACATCGGGCTGTTGACCATCATCAGCGAGGGCGCGGTCGCCTCGGGCGTCCGCCGCATCGAGGCGCGCACCGCCGAGGGCGCGCGAACCTATCTGGTCTCGCAGTCCCGGGCGCTGCAGGAGATCGCCACGCTGATGCGCGCCCCGGTCGAAGAGGCGCCGTCGCGGCTGGCGCAGCTGGTGGAAGAGCGCAAGCGGCTGGAGCGCGACCTTGCCGACGCCAAGCGCAAGCTCGCCATGGGCGGCGGCGGGAGCGCCGGGGCCGGGCCGGAGGCGCGTGAGGTCGCGGGCGTCAAGCTGCTGACTCGCGCGGTCGAAGGGATCGACGCCAAGGACCTGAAATCACTCGTCGACGACGCGAAGAAGAGCATCGGCTCCGGAATCGTCGCCATCGCCAGCGCCTCGCCGGACGGCAAGGCGGGGATCGTCGTGGGCGTCACCGACGACCTCACCGAAAAATATAGCGCCGTCGAGTTCGTCCGGGTCGCGAGCGCCGCGCTCGGCGGGAAGGGCGGCGGCGGACGGCCTGATCTCGCCCAGGCCGGCGGCCCCGACGCGACGGCGATCGATCAGGCCCTCGCCTCGGTCGAAGACGCCTTGAGAGGCAAGGCGGCGCAGTGACGGCGGAAAAACGAGGCTGGTATTATCGCACTCGGCGCCGCACGCATCTGATTCTCGACGGGGGCGGGCACGACTGGGCGACCCGGTTCGTTCATCGGACCCTTGTGGTCCTCGTCGCCTTCTCCGTCTTCGCGGTGGTCCTAGAGTCGGTCCCCGAATATGGACATAAATACGGGCCACTGTTTCATGCGATCGAATATGTTGCCGTCGTCGCTTTCACCATCGAATACCTGATGCGGCTCTGGTCCGCCCCGGACCATACGCCCTACACCGATCGCACCTCGACCGCCGCGCGGCTTGCCTTCATCGTTTCCGGCTCGGCGATCATCGATCTCCTCACGATCTTGCCTTTCTACCTTTCGCTCTTCATCGCCACCGACCTGCGGGTGATGGTCCTGCTGCGGCTCCTGCGCTTTTTCAAGCTCGCCCGTTATTCGGCTGGCATCAGGACCCTCGTCGCCGTCATGGAAGCCGAACGCAAGGCGCTCGTCGCGACCGGCATCCTGCTGTTTGGCGCCGTTCTCTTCTCCGCGAGCGCCATCCACATCGCCGAGCAGGACGCCCAACCGGAAGCTTTCGGCACGATTCCCACCGCCATGTGGTGGGCCATCGTGACCATCACCACCGTCGGCTATGGCGACGTCACCCCTGTCACCGTCGCCGGACGCATGATCGCCTCGGTTACAATGGTTTTGGGGTATGTGATGCTGGGCTTGCCCGTCGGCATCGTGGCCACCGCCTTCGCCGAGGAAATTCACCGCCGTGAATTCGTGGTCACCTGGAGCATGGTCGCGAGCGTGCCTCTGTTTCGGACGCTCGGCGCGACGGCGATCGCCGAAATCATGCGTTATCTGAGCGCCCAGTCGATTCCGGCGGGGACGCTCATCGTCCGGCGAGGCGATCTGGCGCAGTCGATGTATTTCATCGCCGAGGGCGAGGTCGAGATCGAACTTTCCCGCGAGCCTGCACGACTTGGGCCGGGTCAGTTTTTCGGAGAGATGGCGATTCTGCACAAGACGCTGCGCACAGCGAACGTCCGGGCCGTCGAGCCAACCAAACTGCTCGTTCTCGACGCCTACGACCTGCAGTCCCTGATCGTACGCAATCCGGAAATCGGCGACGCCATTCGTGACGTTGCCGCGAGCCGCCAGGAACTGGCGCCGGAGGCGCAGCATGGCGACATGATTGAGGCGGAATTGGCGCGGCCTGCCGATACAACTGAGGGGCCTGCCTGCGACTGACCGGGCCTTTCAATGCCCCGGAAGACTCCAGCCCCCGGACGACAAACGCGCCCCGGCGTGGCCGCCGGAGCGCGTTGAAAGTGGACAAGCGTCAGCGCGTTTACGCCGCGACGGCGGCGCGCATCTCCTCGAGCTGGGCCAGCTTCTCGCTGGCGGCGCTACGCGTCTCGTCTGACCTGGCGTCGGCGACGTCCTCGCGGGCGTTCCTGATGTCGGCGTCGAGCCTGGCCACGTCGATCTCGGCGATCGACACGGCGAGCTCGGCGAGAATGGTGAAGCCGGCCGCGTTGACATCCGCAAATCCGCCGCGCACGAAGAGCTTTTCGACCTTGCCGTCGCCGCCCGCGACGGTGACGACGCCGGATTTCAGGGTCGTCATGACCGGCGCATGGTCCTTGAGGACCGTGAACTGGCCCTCGGCGCCCGGCGCCACGACGCTTTCGACCTCGCCCGAAAACAGGAGCTTCTCGGGAGAGACGAGTTCGAAGTGAAATGCGGGCATGTCAGTCTCCGGGGGAGGTTCTGTAGCGGGATGGCGCCGCGTTTCGGCGCACGAGGGCCGGGATCACGCCCGGCCGCGCAGAGGAACACGGCCGGAAATTTCCGGCCATGTTCGCGATTTGAAGCGCGTTACGCCGCTTCCTTGGCGAGCTTGGCGGCCTTTTCGATCGCCTCGTCAATGGAGCCGACCATGTAGAAGGCGGCTTCCGGCAGGTGGTCGTAGTCGCCGTTCACCAGGCCCTTGAAGCCCTTGATGGTGTCCGCCAGCGCGACGAGCTTGCCCGGCGAGCCGGTGAAGACTTCGGCGACGTGGAAGGGCTGTGACAGGAAGCGCTCGATCTTGCGGGCGCGGGCGACGACCAGCTTGTCCTCTTCCGAGAGCTCGTCCATACCCAGGATCGCGATGATGTCCTGCAGCGACTTGTAGCGCTGCAGCGTCGACTGCACCTTGCGGGCCACGTCGTAATGCTCTTCGCCGACGATCGCCGGGGAGAGCATGCGCGACGTCGAGTCGAGCGGATCGACCGCCGGATAGATGCCCTTCTCGGCGATGGAGCGCGACAGAACGGTCGTCGCGTCGAGATGGGCGAAGGAGGTGGCCGGGGCCGGGTCGGTCAAGTCGTCGGCCGGCACGTAAATCGCCTGCACCGAGGTGATCGAGCCCTTGGTCGTCGTCGTGATGCGCTCCTGCAGCGCGCCCATGTCGGTCGCGAGCGTCGGCTGATAGCCCACCGCCGAGGGGATGCGGCCGAGAAGCGCCGACACTTCCGAGCCCGCCTGGGTGAAGCGGAAGATGTTGTCGACGAAGAACAGCACGTCCTGGCCCTTGTCGCGGAACTCCTCGGCGACGGTGAGGCCGGTGAGCGCGACGCGGGCGCGGGCGCCCGGCGGCTCGTTCATCTGGCCATAAACCAGCGCGCATTTCGAGCCGGCGCCGCCGCCCTTCTTGTTGACGCCGCCCTCGATCATCTCGTGATAGAGGTCGTTGCCTTCGCGCGTGCGCTCGCCGACGCCGGCGAAGACGGAGTAACCGCCGTGCGCCTTGGCGACGTTGTTGATGAGCTCCATGATCAGCACGGTCTTGCCGACGCCCGCGCCGCCGAACAGGCCGATCTTGCCGCCCTTGGCGTAAGGCGCGAGCAGGTCGACGACCTTGATGCCCGTCTCGAGAATCTGCGCTTCCGTCGCCTGTTCGGCGTAGGACGGGGCCGGCTGATGGATCGCGCGAACGCCGCTCGACTTCACCGGGCCGGCTTCGTCGACCGGCTCGCCGATGACGTTGATGATGCGGCCGAGCAGCTCCTCGCCGACCGGAACCGAGATCGGCGCGCCGGTGTCGGTGACTTCCTGGCCGCGGGTCAGGCCCTCGGAGGTGTCCATGGCGATGGTGCGAACGGAGTTCTCGCCGAGATGCTGGGCGACCTCGAGCACCAGGCGCTGGCCCTGGTTGGTGGTCTCGAGCGCGTTGAGAATCTCGGGCAGGTGGCCGTCGAACTTCACGTCGACGACGGCGCCGATGACTTGGGTGATGCGGCCCGTGGGCTTGTTGGCGGCCATGTTACGTCCTCGTCTATTTTAACGATCAGAGCGCTTCGGCGCCCGAGATGATTTCGATGAGTTCCTTGGTGATCATCGCCTGCCGCGACCGGTTGTAGAGGGTCGTCTGCTTGCGGATCATGTCGCCGGCGTTGCGCGTGGCGTTGTCCATCGCGCTCATGCGCGCGCCCTGTTCGGAAGCGGCGTTCTCGAGCAGCGCGCGGAACACCTGGACCGAAATGTTGCGCGGCAGAAGGGTCGAGAGGATCTCGTCCTGGCCGGGCTCATGTTCATAGGTCGGCTGCGGGCCTTCCTGCGCGGGCGCGTTCTCATTGGCGGCGATCTGCGCCGGGATGAGCTGCTGCGCCGTGGGGATCTGCGCGATGACCGACTTGAACCTCGAGAAGAAGAGCGTGGCGACGTCGAATTCGCCGGCCTCGAACATGGCGATGATCTTCTTGCCGATCTCGTCGGCGTTCTCGAAGCCGATCTGCTTCAGACCGCGCAACTCGATGAGTTCGATGATCTCCTTCTCGAATTGACGGCGAAGCTGGTCGTAGCCCTTCTTGCCGACGCAGAGAATCTTGACCGTCTTGCCCTGACCCTGGAGGCGCTGGGCGTGGTCGCGGGCGAGGCGCACGATCGAGGAATTGAATGCGCCGCAGAGACCACGCTCGGCGGTGGCGACGACCAGCAGATGCACATCGTTCCGGCCGTTGCCGGCCAGAAGCTGCGGGCCGCCGGTGGTGACGCCGGCGGCGAGATTGGCGAGCACCGATTCCATGCGCTCGGCATAGGGACGGGCGGCCTCGGCCGCCGTCTGCGCGCGGCGCAATTTGGCCGCCGCGACCATCTGCATGGCCTTGGTGATCTTCTGCGTCGCCTTGACGGAGGAGATGCGGTTACGAAGATCCTTCAACGAGGGCATGAGCGTGCTTCTTGTCTAAAGGGTTCGCCTCCGGGAGGCGCTTCCCCCTCTCCCCGCGGGCGGGGAGAGGGCACGAGTGCTTTACGCGAAGGACTTCGCGAAGGTTTCGACGACGCTCTTGAGCTTCGCTTCCGTCTCGGCCGGGAGATCCTTCGTCGAGCGGATGCTCTCAAGGATGTCGGCGTGCTGCGAGCGCAGCAGCGCGAGCAAGCCGTCTTCGAAGGCCTTCACGCGATTGACCGGCAGCGGATCGAGATAGCCGTTGACGCCGGCGTAAATCACGCAGGTCTGCTCTTCCATCTTCAGCGGCGAGAACTGCGGCTGCTTCAGCAGTTCGGTCAGGCGCGCGCCGCGATTGAGCAGACGCTGCGTCACCGCGTCGAGGTCGGAGCCGAACTGGGCGAAGGCCGCCATCTCACGATACTGGGCGAGCTCGCCCTTGATCTTGCCGGCGACCTTCTTCGTCGCCTTGGTCTGCGCCGAGGAGCCGACGCGCGACACCGAGAGGCCGACGTTCACCGCCGGGCGGATGCCCTGGTAGAACAGATCGGTCTCCAGGAAGATCTGGCCGTCGGTGATCGAAATCACGTTGGTCGGAATATAGGCCGACACGTCGTTGGCCTGCGTCTCGATGACCGGCAGCGCCGTCAGCGAGCCCGCGCCGCGCTCGTCATTGAGCTTGGCGGCGCGCTCGAGAAGGCGCGAGTGCAGGTAGAAGACGTCGCCCGGATAGGCTTCGCGGCCCGGCGGACGGCGCAGCAGCAGCGACATCTGGCGATAGGCGACGGCCTGCTTGGAAAGGTCGTCGTAGATGATGACCGCGTGCATGCCGTTGTCGCGGAAATACTCGCCCATGGCGCAGCCGGCGAAGGGCGCCAGGAACTGCATCGGGGCCGGATCGGACGCCGTGGCGGCGACGATGATCGAATATTCGAGCGCGCCGCGCTCCTCGAGCACCTTCACGAACTGCGCGACGGTCGAACGCTTCTGGCCGACGGCGACATAGACGCAGTAGAGCTTCTGGCTCTCCGGCGCGCCTTCGACGTTCAGCGACTTCTGATTGAGGATCGTGTCGAGCGCGATGGCGGTCTTGCCGGTCTGGCGATCGCCGATGATGAGCTCGCGCTGGCCGCGGCCGATCGGGATCAGCGCGTCGACGGCCTTGAGGCCCGTGGCCATCGGCTCGTGCACCGACTTGCGCGGAATGATGCCAGGCGCCTTGACGTCGACGCGGGCGCGCTTGGTCGCCTTGATCGGGCCCTTGCCATCGATCGGATTGCCGAGCGCGTCGACGACGCGGCCGAGAAGCTCCTTGCCGACCGGCACGTCAACGATGGCGCCCGTGCGCTTGACCGTCTGGCCTTCCTTGATGTCGCGGTCGGAGCCGAAAATGACGATGCCGACGTTGTCGCTTTCGAGGTTCAACGCCATGCCGCGCACGCCGTTCTCGAATTCGACCGTCTCGCCGGCCTGCACATTGTCGAGCCCGTAGACGCGAGCGATGCCGTCGCCGACGGACAGGACCTGGCCGACCTCGGTGACCTCGGCCTCATTGCCGAAGTTGGCGATCTCGTTCTTGAGGATCGCGGAAATTTCTGCGGCGCGGATATCCATCAGCCGACCTCTTTCATGCGTGTGCGGATTGAGTTGAGCTTGGTGCGAACGGAAGCGTCGACCATGCGCGAACCGAGTTTCACGATGATGCCGCCGATGACCGACGGATCCGTGCGAACGTTGAGGCTGACCGACTTGCCGCCGGTGACCGCGGCGAGCGCCTGGCGCAGCGCCGATTCATGATCGGGGCGCAGCGGGGCGGCGACGGTCACGTCGGCGCGCACGAGGCCCTTGGCCTTGTCGTGCAGCCCCTGATAGGCGGCGATCATGTCCGGAAGGACGAAGAGGCGGCGCTTGGAGGCGACCAGCCGGATGAAATTGGCGGCGATGCCGGAAATGCCGGCCTTGCCGAGAAGCGCGTCGAGCGCCTTGACCTGCTCCTGCGCCGAGAACACCGGGCTCTTCACCAGGCGCTTCAGGTCTGGGCTTTCATTCATGAGGCCCTGGAACGCGGCGAGGGCTGCGGCGACCTCGTCCGTGGCGCGCTTCTCCGACGCCAGTTCGTAAAGGGCGGAGGCGTAGCGTCCTGCGACGCCGGAAAGCGAAACTCCGTCTTGAGCCACTTGGATCGCTCGTCAAATTCCCGCCGTTCCAAACGCCGGCCACGGCGCAGAGAATGCGCGCGCGTTTTCCGCGGTCAGCCTAGAAGCGACGGATGCTGCAGGGGCAAGGAACTGAAGGCGGCAACGCCCCAGTCCCAAGGCGAGGGTCCCCTAACACAGCGGATTTTGCGGCGCAACCCTGTCGGGCTCATCGTTTTCAATCGCGCTCCCGCGCGAGCCCGTCGCGGAACGGGTGGAAAGGATGAGGGAAGCATCCGACCTGCGCCGCGTCTGGCCGGTCCGATTCCGCTGATTTCCCAGTCGCGAACCGGGTTCTTTCCGTGGCCCGCGCCCTCTGGCCTTTTCACGGCGGCCGTGGTCCTCCGCCGAGCGGCGGAACAGAGAATCAGCCTGCGGCATTTTAGCGATTCAAAATCTGTCGGGCGCCATATAACCGCATCGCCTTTGCTTCTCGCCCGCCGGCGGCTAAGTTGCGCGCTTCGGGCGTTCGCGCCTTTTCTTTCAACGGGAGAGGCGCATGACGCGCGCGGTTGTGGGCATTATCGGCGGCTCGGGCGTTTATGACCTTCCGGGGGCCGAGAATGTGCGGCGCGCGCGGGTGTCGACCCCCTGGGGCGAGCCGTCGGACGAACTGGTCTTCGGCGAGATCGGCGGCACGAAAGCGGTGTTTCTGCCGCGCCACGGACGCGGCCACCGACTGTCGCCCTCGTCGATCAACTACCGCGCCAATATCGACGCGATGAAACGCGCGGGCGTGACCGACATCATCTCCGTCTCGGCTTGCGGCTCGTTCAAATCGCAGTTCTTTCCGGGGCTTTTCGTGCTCGTCGACCAGTTCGTGGACCGCACATTCGCCCGCCAGTCCTCCTTTTTTGGCGACGGCTGCGTGGCGCATGTGTCGATGGCGCATCCGATCGCGCCGAAGCTTTCGAAGCGCATCGCGGCGGCGGCCCGCGCAGAGGGGATCGAGATCGCGGAGGGCGGCACATACGTCTGCATGGAGGGTCCGCAGTTCTCGACCTACGCCGAATCGCTCCACTACAAGGCCGCAGGCTTCGATCTCATCGGCATGACCGCGATGCCGGAGGCGAAGCTCGCCCGCGAGGCGGAAATTTCCTATGCGACCATCGCCATGGTCACGGATTTCGACTGCTGGCACCCCGACCACGATCACGTCGACGTCGCATCGGTGATCGACATCGTGCGCAAGAACTCCGCCGCCGCCGCGCGGCTCGTGGCGCGCGTGCTGAAGGATTTCCCCGCCGAGCACGAGCCCTGCCCCATTGGCTCGGACCGGGCGCTGGATAATGCGATTCTCACGGCGCCCGAGGCGCGCGACCCGGTCTTGCTGGAGAAACTGGATGCGGTGATGGCGCGCCTCAACGCCGCGAGCAAATAGGCGGGCGTCAGTAATACCACCAGCCGTTGCGCCACTGGCCCTGCAATCGCAGAGGCGGCGCGGGACGGCGCGCGCCGATATTCGCGCCATAGTAGCCATAGTAATCGCCCGAATAGCTGCACCCGTAACAGCCGCCATAGCCCTGAGGACCCCAGGCCGCCGCCTGTCCGGCGCCCTGCCCCGCCCCTTGGCGGGGACCGGCGCCATAGGGCTGGCCGGGCGGAACGGCTCCCGGCAGGGCGGCGCCAGGGGACGCTTGCGGCAGGGGCTGCGCGGGCGCGGCAAGAGGGAAAAGCGCGAGACAGATGAGGAGAACGCGACGCATCTGGCGACAACCTTGGTGTTTGGCCCGGTTGCAGTGTATGCAGCTTGCCTGCGCGCGCCAGCGCGATCTCAACTTAAGGTTGAGGATGCCGTAACACGCACCCAAGGGTTCACAGATGCCGCTTCGCGCCAGCATCCGCACGATTCCGGATTACCCGAAAGAAGGCATACTCTTTCGCGACATCACGACGCTGCTCGGCGACGCGAGGGCCTTTCGCAAGGCGGTGGACGAGCTGGTTCAGCCCTGGGCCGGCGCGAAGATCGAGAAGGTCGCCGGCATGGAGGCGCGCGGCTTCATTCTGGGCGGCGCCGTCGCCCATCAGCTGTCCTCGGGGTTCATTCCGATTCGCAAAAAAGGCAAATTGCCGCATGAGACTGTGTCGATCGCCTATGAGCTGGAGTATGGGACCGACGAGATGGAGATGCATGTCGACGCCGTCGCGCCGGGCGAGCGCGTCATCCTCGTGGACGATCTGATCGCCACGGGCGGCACGGCGACGGGCGCGATCCGGCTGTTACAGAAGATGGGGGCTGAGGTGATCGCCGCCTGTTTCGTCATCGACCTGCCAGACCTCGGCGGCGCGAGAAAGATCGAGGCGCTCGGCGTGCCGGTGCGCACCCTCGTCTCTTTCGAGGGACATTGACGGGAGGGCGCCCCTGTCTCAGGCTCTGCGTCGAGAGGAACGAAACGCCCGCTCATGAAGCCGCGCCTCACGCATCTTCTCTTCGCCGCGCTCGCCGTCGCCGCTTTCGGCCTCGGCGTTGCGGCGCTGCGTTTCATGCCCGGAGCCGGCAAGGCGCGCGGTCCCGGCGCCGCCAGGGTCGTCGCCCTCGGCGCGCCCCATCCGGCCGGCGGCGCCATCGTGACAGGCCTGCGCCGCGGCCTCCCGCCCTCATCCGTCTCCACGGCCGACGCCGCCCCGCCCGCGCCGCAAGCGCCGGCGGCTCCGCCGCTCACCGGATTGGCCCCGCAACCGGCCGCGCCGCAGGCCCTCGCCGCCGTGGCGCCCGCCGGCGCCGCGCCCCAAGCCCCGGCCGCCGGTCTCGATGGCGGGGGCGTCGAGGGCTCTGTCTCTTTCCCGCCGCCCCCGCCGGTCCGCCCAGTGGAACTGCGCAACGCGGAAACGCCCTTGGCCAATGCCTCGGGAGAAACGCCGCTGCCGCCCGTCCGCCCGCGCGACCTCGCCGCGCTGGAGGCCCCGGCCCCGGCCGAGCCGCCGGCCCCCGCTCCCCCGCCGCCGCAGCCGGCCCAGCAGCCTCCGGCCTCGTCCTGGTCTTTTCCGCAATGGCCGCAGGCGGCGCAGCCGGCGCCCGAGACCGCGCCCCCCGCCGGCGCAGCGGCGCCCGCGCCGCTTTACGCCGATGTGCCGACGCCCCCGGCCCGCCCCGCCGATCTCGGCAAGCTGGCCGCCCTCGCGCCCGCGAGCGATTCGGCCGCCCAGACGCCTGCGGGGGCCGCCGCGGCGCCGGCCGCCGCGCCGGACGGGGTTCAACTCGCCCGCCTGCAGGAGCCGGCCCTGCGGCCGGCGCCGGAGGACGCCTTCCAGCCGCCGCCGCCGAAATTCGGCATGGGCGACCCCGTCTTCGTGCGCATTTTCAAGCAGGAGGGGCAACTGGAGCTGTGGCTGAAGAAGAACGGCCGCTATGCGCTCTACAAGACCTTCCCGATCTGCAAATGGTCGGGCCGGCTCGGCCCCAAGATCAAGGAGGCGGACTACCAGTCGCCCGAGGGCTTCTACAGCGTCTCGGCCAAGCAGCTCAATCCGCACTCCAATTATTACCGCGCCTTCAATGTCGGCTATCCCAACGCCTTCGACCGGCAGAACGGCCGCACGGGCGGGCTCGTCATGGTGCATGGCGCCTGCAAGTCGGTCGGCTGTTTCGCCATGACCGACCGCGGGATCGAGGAAATCTACGGCTTCGTCGAAGCGGCCCTGCGCGCCGGGCAGAAGGAAATCCCGGTGCATATCTTTCCCTTTCGCATGACGGAGGCCAATCTTGCGCGCGAGACGGGGAATGGCGGCGGCTGGCTCGCCTTCGTCAGCGGCGGCGGCGGTTATGCGCAATGGGCGGGCTTCTGGCACAATCTCAAACAGGGCTACGACATGTTCGAGCAGACGGGCGAGCCGCCGGTCGCCTTCGCCTGCGGCGACCATTATGAATTCGACGGCGGCTCCTCCGCCTGCCGCCGCGTCGCCGGCTGGTGACGTTCAGATGTTCTTCAGACAAGGGACGTTAGACAAGCCGACGGCGCCAGCTGCGCCGCGACCGGGGACCCGATGCCTGCAATCCGCACTCTCTTCTTCGCCGGCGCCATCGGCGCCCTTATCGCCGCTCAGCCTGCCAAGGCGGGCGGGCCCAATGTGGCGGTCTGCATGACCCTCGCCAACGCCTACAACACCTGCGTCGTCGAGCAGCAGAGCTACGGCGGTGGCGGATGGGGCGGCCCGAGAGGCTATGGGGGCGGGTATGGCCAGGGCTATCCCGACGATGGCGACTGGGACGACGAGGATTACGCCTATTGGCGGGCCCAGCGCCGCGCGGCCCGCGCCAATCGCGCCCAGGCGGCCTGCATGAGCTGGCTCGTTCAGATGAAGGCCGCGAACTGCTATTGAGCCGACGCGGCCCGCGCCATTGACAAGGCCGGGCCGACGCGCTAGGCGTATTTTGCTTCGTCGCGGCGGTCTCGCCGCTTTTTTCATTTTGAAGCGAAGCGCAACCGGTCCAACTGCAAGAAGCCGGCCCGCCCGCACAGCGCCACCGCGCTATGCTCGAACAGGCGAGCGCCGGATCCGAACACAGGAAAAAAAGATGTTCGCAGTCATCAAAACCGGCGGCAAGCAATATAGCGTGTCCGCCGGAGACATTATCACCGTCATGGCGCTCGAAGGCGCGCCGGGCGACAAGGTCACCTTCGACGAGGTGCTGATGATCGGGGGCGACTCCCCCAAGATCGGCGCTCCCACGGTCGCGGGCGCCACGGTGTCGGCGGAAATCGTCGGCCAGGCGCGCAGCGCCAAGTCGATCGCCTTCAAGAAGCGCCGCCGCCAGAACTCCAAGCGCAAGCGCGGGCATCGTCAGGACTTGACGCTCGTCAAGATTCTCGCGATCTAAGCAACGGATTTTCAGGCGGCGCTCGGGGCCGCCGTAGAAACGGGCGGTCGGCACGGGCCGCCGGACAAGAACGACACGGAGCAGGACAATGGCTCACAAGAAAGCGGGCGGCTCGTCGCGCAACGGCCGCGACTCGGACGGCCGGCGCCTCGGCGTCAAGAAATTCGGCGGCGAGTCCGTCGTGGCCGGCAATATCATCATTCGCCAGCGCGGGACCAAGTGGCATCCCGGCCGCAACATCGGCATGGGCAAGGATCACACGCTCTTTGCCCTCGTCGACGGCGTCGTCGAGTTTCACTCGAGCCGCGGACGCTCCAGCGTCTCGGTCGTCGTCCCGGCCGCACAGGCCGCAGAGTAAGGCGGACGGATCGCAAGCGACCCGCCGCCGGCCATTTCCCCGGCGGACAGGTCGTCTCGAGACCCCGCAAGGAGCCCAGGGCTCCAGAGCGAATGTCCGGAAAAGGTCCAACTGGGCCGATAGGGGGGAGCGGCCGCCGCTTCCCCCTTTGTCGCATCCGGGGCCGGTTCGGTCTTTCGCTTGGAGCCCTTTATGTTTCCCGAGATTACCCACGACGACGTTTTCAGGCTGGAAACCGAGCGGATGTGGCTGCGCTGGCCGCGCATGGCGGACGCGGAGGCCATTACGCTCCGCGCCGGCGACCCGGAGGTCGCCGCGCAGACGGCCAATATTCCGCATCCCTACAATCTGCGCGACGCGGAGCAGTTCATTCGCCGCGCTCGCGCCGAGAACGAGTCGGGCGGGGGGCTCGTGCTGGCGCTGGCCTTCAAACGGCAGCCGAACGACCCGATCGGCGTCATTGGCGCGCATGGCTCCAATTTTCGCGGAACGGCGCATCTGGGCTATTGGCTGGGACGCGAATTCTGGGGCCAGGGCCTGATGACGGAAGCAGCGCGGGTCTTCGTCGATATGATCTTCGGCGTCTCCTCGCTCGGCGAGATCGTCTGCGACGCCCTGCCCGGAAACGTCGCCTCGCGCCGCGTGCAGGAGAAGCTCGGCTTCGTGAGCCTCGGCGACGTGGAGATCGAGGCGCCGGCGCGCGGCCGGCCGCTGAAGGCGCTGCGCACGCGGCTCTCGCGCGGCGCGGCCCATACCGCCTTCGGCGCCCGGCGCCCCAAATTCACGTCAACGTGAGCCAGTCATGAAATTCCTGGATCAGGCCAAAGTCTATGTGCGCTCCGGCGATGGCGGGGCGGGCTGCGTCTCCTTCCGGCGCGAGAAATTCATCGAATTCGGCGGGCCGGACGGCGGCGACGGCGGCCGCGGCGGCGACGTCGTGGCCGAATGCGTCGAGGGCCTGAACACGCTCATCGACTATCGCTACCAGCAGCATTTCAAGGCCAAGACCGGCATGCATGGCATGGGGAAGAATCGCGCCGGCGGGCGCGGCGCCGATGCTGTGCTGAAAGTGCCGGTCGGCACCCAGATTTTCGAGGAGGACGGCGAGACGCTGATCGCCGACCTCACCGAGGTGGGCCAGCGCATCGTGATCTGCAAGGGCGGCAACGGCGGCTTCGGCAACGCCCATTTCACCACCTCGACCAATCGCGCCCCGCGCCGCGCCAACCCGGGCCTGCCGGGCGAGGAGCGCACCCTCATCCTGCGGTTGAAGCTCATCGCCGACGCCGGCCTCGTCGGGCTGCCCAACGCCGGCAAATCGACGTTTCTGGCGAGCGTCACGGCGGCCAAGCCCAAAATCGCCGACTACCCCTTCACCACGCTGCATCCCGGCCTGGGCGTCGTGCGCAGCGACGGGCGGGAATTCGTGCTCGCCGATATTCCGGGCCTGATCGAGGGCGCCCATGAGGGCCACGGCCTCGGCGACCGGTTTCTCGGCCATGTCGAGCGGTGCCGGGTCCTGCTGCATCTCGTCGACGCCACCGGCGAACATGCGGGCAAGGACTACAAGACCGTGCGCGGCGAGCTTTCGGCCTATGGCGCGGGGCTCGACGAGAAAACCGAGATCGTCGCCCTCTCCAAGATCGACGCGGTCGATCCCGACCATCTGAAGAAGCAGCGCGAACGTCTCAAGCGGGCCATCTCCAGCGCCGGCCCGCCGGCCGAGGCGCGCGGCCCCCTTCTCGCCCTCTCCGCCGCCACGGGCGCGGGCGTCCCCGAGGCCCTGCGCGCTCTGGGGGCCGCCATAGATGCGTCCCGCGCTTCAGAGGGCGCCGTGGCCGAGCCGGCCGAATGGCGGCCGTGATCAATCTTTGGGCTGCTGCGCCATTGACCTTGACAGGGTCAATGACTAGCTTCCACCCGTTATGATCCCGAGAAACGACAGGAGAGGGCATTTCGGCTCGACGGCGGCGACGCTGCTCGTGGCCTATCTGCTCATCCTGCAAGGGATCGCGGCGGGCGCCGTCACCAGCGCCCGCGGCTCGGCGCTGTTTTCGGACGCCATCTGCCTCGGCAAGAGCGCCGGCCCGCTCGGCGGCGCGCCTGGAGCGCCGATCCGGCCCACGCGACATGGCGACGCCTGCTGCGTCATTCATTGCGTGTCCCTCGGCGGCGCGACGGCCCCCTCCCCCTTCGTGGGCGAGACGCCGCCGCCGCTGACTTATATCGAAGCGCGGCTTGCCTTCGAACACGCCTTGTCGGGCTCAGAGGCGGCGACGCCGCCGCTTGGCTCCCGCGCCCCTCCCGCCCTGGTCTGAAGCCGGCCGCGCTATAGCGGCGTCGAACGACCTCGCCCGCCTGCGCGGGCGAAAGGTCTGGCGTTGGACAAAGTCTCCAGAAAGTTTGCGCTTTGATCATCGAATCCAAAGCCGGGCCGCACGGCCCGAAACGGCCAAGTTCGCGGCCGGCTGGAGCGCGTTTAGGTGACATGGGATCATGGACAAGAAACCCGCGCGGGCGCGAAAGCCGGTCAAGGCCGTCGCCCGCCTCTCCTCACGCGAGCGCCGCTGCTCGCAGAATGGCAAGCTGACCGCTCCCGTCGAAGGCGCGATCCGGCTGAGCGCCTCGGCCGAGCGCCTGTATCCCGACGCGGCGCAGAAGGACCGCGTCGAGGTGATGGAAATGTATTTCGACGCCAAGGGTCGGCCGATCAAACGCAAGGGCGTCGGCGCCGAGCGCGTCGCGCGCGCCTATGACGCCCAGGGCAATCAGGTCGAGGAGGCCTATTTCAACGCGGAAGGCAAGCCGACCGTTCGCAAGGACGTGGGCGCCGCCCGCATCGCCTGGCGCTACGACGACGCCGGCCGCCGCGTCGACGCCGCCTTCTACGGCGCCGACGGCGCCCAGATCCGTCCCGTGGGCAAGCGTCCCGCCGGGGTCTGACGCCCGCGTCGGGACCGTGCCGGGACACTGGCCCGGAACCGCCCCCGCGAGAGCAACGCGCGGGGGGCGCTGCGTCATTTTACTCGGGCAATCAGAAAGCCGTCCCAGCCTTTCGCGCCGACCGTCTGAATGACTGTGGCGCTCACGCGCGGTTCGGCGGCGACGGCGTCGAAGAGCGCCCGAGCGCCAAGCGCGCCGTCCTCCCTCGTTTGCGCATCCGCGACGGCGCCCTCGCGCACGACATTGTCGACGATGATGAGCGCGCCGGGCCGGGAAAGCCGCAACGCCCACTTGAAATAGGAAGCATTGTTCGCCTTGTCGGCGTCGATGAAGGAAAGATCGAAAGGCGCGACGCCTTCGGCTTCGAGCCCCGGCAGGACGCTGAGCGCGGCGCCGACGCGCAGGTCGACCCTGTCGGCCACCCCCTCCCGCTGAATATTGGCGCGCGCCACCTCGGCATGGCGCGGATCGACGTCGATCGTCACGATCCTCCCGCCCGCGCCGAGCGCACGCGCGAACCAGATGGTGGAATAGCCGCCGAGGGTTCCGATCTCGAGAATGCGGCCTGCGCCCGTCGCCGCGGCGATGAGATAGAGGAATTTTCCTTGCGGGGCCGAAACGTCGATTGCAGGAAGCCCCGCGCGTCCGTTGGCGTCGAGCGTCTCCTGAAGCCGCTCGGCAGGCGGGATGAGCCAGTCCGCGACATAATCGTCGACCACTCGCCATTTGTCCGTCATCGCGGGAAATCCTTGTCTCGTCGAAAGGCGGCTCGGCCACTTTCGAGGCAAAATCATTTGACCTTGCATGAATCTTCGTGCCATGTGCCGCTGTTCGCGCTCGTCGCATGAGCAGAACTGGGAAGGCTGGATGGCCGCATTTCGATTTTGCCTCAGTCTCCCTGCGGCCGACTTGCCGCTCATCAGCCAAAATCTATGGGAGCGAAACAAATGATCAAGCTTGCTTTGACCGCCGCCGCCGCGGTCGTCGCCATGAGCGTCCCGGCCCTCGCCGATTCCTGGAACGTGACCGAAATCGCCACCTCGGGCATCAAGCGCGCCAATGGCACCTGGACGCTCAACGTTCAGGGCGACAAGGTGGCCGGCAAGGCCGACCTCCAGCTCGATAACGGCTCGGTGCTCACCTACAAGCTCGACGGCACGGTGGCCGGCGGCGCCTACACGGTGAAGCTCGTCGACCGCACCGACGACAAGAAGGACTGCGTCTGGACCGGCAAGCCGAACGAGAACGCCCGCGTCTACAACGGCGAAGTGACCTGCGCCAACGGCAAGTTCTCGATCCGCGCCGGCGTGCAATAAGCCGCTATCCTGCTTCGAGCAGCCAAACGCCGGCCCTCGGGCCGGCGTTTTAATTTTATCGCTCCGGTCGGACCGCCGCCACGCAACGGCCTGTTCACCACATTTGCCTCTTCGACAGTTCTTTAGCTATGCTATGGCTTTACGCGCTTGCGGCGCGTGTGTTTGGTTGGTCGAGCGTCAATGCCGAAGTCCCGAGGTATCCTCATGCGCGTTTTTGACTTGCGTCCGCTGCTTCTTTTCATGACGATCGGAATGGCGGCCTGGCCGCTCGCGTCCTGCAACTCGCCCCAGACCGCCGATCCCGGCGTCGCTCAGGGCGTTCCGGCTATTCCGTCGACCATCCCGGCGAGCTCCCTGGTCGGCCGCTGGGGCGTCGCCGCCTATCACCGCGACAGCGACCGCCCCCGCACTGAAGCCGAGGCGCGACGCCAGTGCAACAACGCCTATACGATCAAGCCCGGCCCGGCGGGCGGCGTTATGATGCATCTCGCCGACGAGGCGCAGGTTTCGGAGCTGGTGCTCAAGGGCAGCCCGAGCGGCGTCACCTATCTCGGCCCGCCGGGTCCGGCGGCTCTTCCGACCGACCGCGAAATTGTCACAATCAATGACAATTCCTTTACCGTAAAATGGGTGAGCCCCGACAACTCGACCCGTTACGGCACGATGGTCTACATCCGCTGCTCTTGAGTTCCGAGGGCTCGGCGTCGCGTCCTTTCAGTCATCTCCCGTCCCGCAAGAGGTCAATGATGGGAATTGCACATACGGCCCTGCGCCTGATCTTTGCGTCCTCGGCGCTGTTTCTGCTGGGCTTCGGCGCCGCCGCGACCGCCAGTCCCCAGCAGGATGAAATGCAGATCGACGATCAGCCGGGCTACGAGCCGAGCCCGGAAGAGGAGACGCTCTCCGGGCCCTACGAGCGGCAAGTCGTCTTTTTCCGCACCACGGAAGCCCCCGGCACCATCGTGGTCCATACGGCGGACCGCTATCTCTATCTCGTGCAGGGCGACAATCGCGCGATCCGCTATGGCATTGGCGTCGGCCGCGAGGGCTTCCAGTGGGCGGGCATGCACAAGATCACCCGCAAGCAGGAATGGCCCGACTGGCGCCCGCCGCCGGAGATGATCCAGCGCCAGCCCTATCTGCCGCGTTTCATGGCCGGCGGGCCCGGCAACCCGATGGGCGCGCGTGCGCTCTACATCGGCCAGACGGTCTACCGCATCCATGGCACGAACCAGCCGCAAACGATCGGCCACGCCGTTTCGTCTGGCTGTTTCCGCCTGGTCAACGGCGACGTGACGGATCTCTACAATCGCGTTCCGATCGGAACCAAGATCGTCGTCAAGCAGGCGGCGGATCTCTGAAGTTTTCATCGTTTCCAACGTTCAAAAGAGGTCGTTATGCGACTTTTGCACAAGCGCGTCCGCGCGTTGCTTCCCCTGGTGACGGCCTCCTTCTGCCTGCTCGCCGCCGCCGCGCAGGCTTCCACTCTCGATACGGTGAAGCAGCGCGGCGCATTGATCTGCGGCGTGAGCAATGGGATCGCCGGTTTCTCGATCGCCGACGACAAGGGCAAGTGGTCGGGCTTCGACGTTGATTTCTGCCGCGCCGTCGCGGCGGCGATCTTCGGCGACTCGTCCAAGGTGCAATTCGTGCCGGTGGGGGCGGACGAGCGCTTCGAGGCCCTGAAGTCCGGCAAGTTCGATCTGCTGTCGCGCAATTCGACCTGGGCTTTCTCCAATGAGGTCGAGCAGGGCCTCGTCTTCGCCGGCGTGACCTATTACGACGGCCAGGGCTTCCTGATTCCCAAGAGCCGCAAGGCGACCTCCGCCCTGGAGCTCGACGGCGCCAAGGTCTGCGTGAAGGCCGGCACCACGACGGAAGCCAATGTCGAGGACTATTTCAAACAGAACCACATGAAGTTCGAGGCGGTGCGTTTCGAGCTTCTTCCCGATATTCTCAAGGCTTATGAGTCCGGCCAGTGCAATGTGATCTCGAGCGACGTCTCGCAGCTCCACGCCAACCGGCTCGAGCTGAAGAAGCCCAACGACCACATCATTCTGGCGGACATCATTTCCAAGGAGCCGCTCGGCCCGGTCGTACGCCAGGGCGACGATCAGTGGCTGAATCTGGTGAAATGGGTCAATTTCGCCATGCTGAACGCCGAGGAGCTCGGCATCAACAGCGCCAATGTCGAAGAAGCCAAAAAGTCGCAGAAGCCGCAGGTTCGTCGCTTCGTCGGGGCCGAAGGCGATATCGGCAAGCATCTCGGCCTCTCGCCCGACTGGGCCGTCAACATCGTGAAGAGCGTCGGCAATTATGGCGAGTCGCTGGAGCGGAACGTCGGCAGGAAATCAAAGCTCGGCATCGCGCGCGGCCTCAACCAGCTGTGGACGATGGGCGGCATTCAATATGCGCCGCCCCTTCGCTGATCGTCGAGGCGCCGCCCCTCAGGCGGCGTGATCGTCCCGGCGAGGAAATCCTCGCGTTGAGTCCCGCAGCTCACCTGCGGGATCTTCAGCGCAGGACTCTTGCACGGCTCTGACGACATCGAGCGCCGCGGCGATCGCCGGGGCGCCGATGTCCCGATAATGGCGCAGCAGGCGATCGCGCGCCTGACGCTCGCGTTTTTCGACACATTTCCTGTCCGCCGATTGCGGCATGACGAAACTCCTTCGTTTTTCCTTTTGAGAAATTCATTCCGCCGCAGAAAGCGGGGTGAGCGGAGTCATGCTCGCGCGCATCGCATCCGCCCGGCCATGCAACGCAACGATCGCGTCGCGGGCTTCCCTGGCCGTGCCAAAAACATCGCTTTGAAGCACGCTCAACGAGCGTCTGGTCGCATAAAAGCGGTAGCCCTCCGCTTCGCGAACGATCAGCCCCACCGTATCCTGCTCGATCTCGATCAAATAGGCGTGCGACATGCGGCCTCCTCAGCTTCTCGCAACTGACTTCTTCGTCTTTGCAGGAACGCCCTCTTCGGCGCTTGCCGCGCTGCGGCCCTGTCGCGCGAAATTGCGCGCCGAAATCGCTTTCATTGGGACAAGGGGGGCGTAACCCAAAGCAAAGTTTGAAATGGGTAAAAATTTAGTAATCGAACGAAGGAACGCTTAACGATCCGGCTTAGCGGCCTGTCGCCATCGAGGCCGCTCTCGAGATGGAATAGGACGCGGCGCCGGCATGCGCCCCTGCGCCTGGGACGCCCGCGTCAGCGATCGCCGGTTGCAACGAGGCGCCCCGTGAAAGCCGCGCCATCATCCAGTGCGACCGCATCCAATGCGACCGCATCCTTGGCCGGCGCCGCCGGCGTGACCAATCCAGCGAGAACGGCGCCTGCCGCCAGGGCGATCACCATAAAGAGAGAGATTCGGAACTGACGGCGCGCGGATTCGCGGTCTGCGAGGGAATAGAAGATGTCTGACACATTCGCCTCCGTGATTGACTTCACGACCGCAAGCTAGCGTTGGGAGCCGCGCCCCGATGTGCGTGGCCGCACATCGAAACGCGCAGAGCGCGCGGGCCTGCCGCCCCGGTCTATTTCGCGGGGCCCCGCATGCCGGTGCTCCCCGCTCCACTGCCCACGCCGCGATCGAGGCCGGACCCGAAATTGCCGATCCTCCCGCCAGCGCCGGCGGCGGCCCCTGTTCCACCGGCGCTTCTGTCGGCGCCCGATCGGCCGGCCGCGGCGCCGCCGGCGCTTGCGTCCCCTGTGGGTCCCGCCCCCGCGGAGCCGGACGTTGGGGGCGCCGCGCCCTGCGCGACCGCAGACCCGACGCCCGTCGCAAGAGTCAGCGCGACCGCCAGGGACAACAATCGGGTGGATCGCTGCGTCATGGTCGCCTCCGTCGCCCCCCACGGCGCCGATTTCGCGCGTTTTGCGCGCCTTTTGGCCCTCGCGGCAGATAGGCGACGGTCCGGCAGGGTCAATGCGGAGACGCGGCGCGAAAAGAGGCGCGGTGACAGTCTGGTCAGACTGCGATTTCGGTGTTCCGGCGGCGGACCCGCCAGGCGACGAGAGCCGCGCCCGCCAGGATCAGGCCCGCGGCCGGCAGAGCGAGCCCCGGAATGGCTGAACCAGGCGGCGGGGCCTCAATCTCCATGACGGGTTCCGCCGGCGCCGCCGGCGACGGCTCGGGCGCGCGCGGCGCGGCGGCAGACTCGACGGCGGGAATGGGAGCGACGGTCAGCGCGATGCGGCGGATGGCCGCCTCGATCTCGGAATCGGAGCGCCCGAGATCCTGGAGGCGCCGATAATCGGCGAGGCTCTCCTGCATGCGGCCCCGCATTTCATACGCCAGGCCGCGCAAGCGCAGGGCGAGCGCATGATCCGGCGCGAGCCGGATCGCCCGGCTGAAGTCGCCAATGGCGTAGTCGAAAGCTCCGAGTTCGCCGAAGGCGGCGCCGCGACGCAGGAGAACGACCGCATTGTTCTTCAGCTTCTGGAGCGCCGCCGTGCAGGCGGACACCGCCTCGACCGCCGGGAGCGTCTCACTGAGACAATAGGCCCGCGAGTAACCGAGCCGGGCGGCGTGGACGGGGCCAGGCGACGCCATGCCGGCCTCCGCCAGGATCAAGGCGACAAGAAACGCGCACATCCTCTGCATGCGACGGCCTCTTGGAAAATCTCCAGCCGCGACGGGCGCGGCGCTGACCCTGCCGCCCTCGACAATGCGCCGATTTTTGCTCCCAAATCCTTACACACGGTCGAGTGCGCAATTTTTGTTTCAATCCCTCGGGAAAATCTTCTCCACAGCATTCCGCGCGGTTTCCAGAACAAGCAGCACCATCGCGCCGAAGGCGCTGGAAATCCCGACGATCTGCAAAAAGGCGACGACGCCGCGCTCGGCGGTGTAGTCGCCGAGATGCAGATAGATATGGACGGCGAGGAAAACGCCGCTCAGCGCGGCGGCGGCGACGAGAAACGGGTTGGCGCTCGGTATGTACTTTGGCATCGGGGCGGTCCAGAGTCGGGGGAAAGGCCATCTTCGATCAGTCGAGCGCTCCGTTTACCACGTTGCGGCCCAACTCCTTCCTGCTGCTGAAAGGCGCGGGAATGTCCGATTGTGCGAGTCCGAAGCTTTATCTTCGCTATTGAGAAGACGTTTCATCAGATCGCCAACCGCACTGGAGAAGACCGAGATAAAACCGCCCCTTATCCGAAGCTGGCCAGACCTTGGCCTGACGAAGGAGCGATTGCGGTTGCGAAGGACCTGTTACCTGATTACAATAGCCGTCATTATTTCCAGAAATAGGGAAGCTTCAATATATGCGATTGGCTTCGCCTACGTCGCGGGACAGGTATCGTCTGCGCCTTGATCCTGCGGATGTCTTTTGGGCCATCGTGGCTCCTTTCATTGCACTCGCTCTTCGAGATCCCGCCCTGCTCGCTATCGGCAGCCAGCCGGGCGTCCCGGAGACCTACAAATTCGCCGGCATCGCAATTGTTCTGTCACTGTGCAGCTTCCTGTTTTTTCGCATCAGCGACAGCATCAGCCGTTTCTTCTCGATCAGGGAGGCCGCCAACCTCCTTGCGGCGGTCGCCTGCTCCGTGGCGTTGAGCGGGATTGTCGCTTTTACCTTCACCCGGCTGGAGGATGTGCCGCGCTCCACGCCCCTGATTTACGGCCTCGTGCTGGCGAGTGGACTGATGGCGACGCGATTGGCGGCGCGCACGATGGCCAGAGATCAGGCGCGTCATCCCGAACCCGCGCCCCACGCTCCGGATTACCGACGGATTCTCATCATCGGCGTCGATCATTTCGCGGCTGCGGCGATCCGGCTGATCGATTGCCAGCGACCGAGGACGACGATCGTCGTGGCCGCGCTGGATTGGCGCGCCTCCACCATGGGGCGCAAGATCAGCGGCGTGAAAATCGTCGGCAACGCCGCTGACATCGAAGAAATCGTGCAGGAGTATCTCGTGCACGGCGTTGCAATCGACGAAGTCTGGCTATCCGACTCGGCGCCCCTGTCGCAAGAACTCACGAATTATGTCGAAAGCCGTTGCGAGGCGCGGAATCTCGCCTTTCTCAAAATATCCGAGGCTCTGAACCTCCAGGCGCAGCCGGCTGTCCCGGTTTTCGACGAGGAGGAAGCGGATGAAGTCGGAGAATATTTCGAAATCAAGCGTGTGATCGACATCGTCGGCGCCAGCGCGTTGCTCGCGGCGCTTCTCCCGATGACCGCCATTGTCGCTGCGCTGACGTATTTCGACGTCGGCGCGCCAGTGCTGTTCTGGCAGCAGCGCGTCGGCAGACACGGACGCAAGTTTCTTCTCTACAAATTTCGCACCTATCATGCGCCATTCGACGGTTCGGGTCGGCCCATTCCAGAAGAGCAGCGACTTTCGAAGATCGGCCGCCTGATCAGATCAATCCGGTTGGATGAAATTCCTCAGCTTTATAGTGTGCTCGTTGGCGACATGTCCTTGATCGGCCCGCGCCCGCTCTTGCCGCACGACCAGCCAAAGGACCCGCGCACGCGATTGCTGGTGCGGCCGGGCATTACCGGCTGGGCCCAGATCAACGGCGGAACGGCCATCGGTCCCGAGGAAAAAGACGCGCTCGACATATGGTACATTCGGCACGCGTCCTTGGCCCTCGATTTACGCATCGTCTTCAGCACCCTTCTGGTCGCGCTGACGGGAGAAAAGCAAAATCAGAGCACCGTCCAAAACGCAGTGCGGTGGCGCGAAACGACCTTCTCGCCTTCCCGCGCCGACGGGCCCAAGAGCAATAGTCCGGCGAAGACGTCCTGAGGCTCCGCGAGCGCAGGCGAGAGCGGACGAGAGCGGGCGATTTCTGCGGATTTTTTCAGTAGACGCAGGGGATCAATCGCGCCGTCCGGCGCGCATAGTCCCTGTAATCCGGAAACGCCTCGGCCAGAATGCGTTCCTCGTAGCGCATGCGAGGAAGCTGGCAACCGACCGCAAATGCAAAGGCCACAAGCGGCCAAGGCTGCGCCAGTTCGGATGCCCGGCTTGCGACAATCAGAAATTCGGCCAGATAAAGCGGGTGACGAACAAAGCGGTAGGGACCTTTGGTCACGAGCTTTCGTGCCTGCGGCAAGATACTGAATGAACGACCCAGCCAGAACAGCACGCAGATCGAAAGCGCCGCGCCGAGCAATCCCAGGGCGGACAGCGCTGTCAGAATCCCCGACGGCAGCGCCCTCTGGGGCAATAAGACAACCACGAACGGAACGAGGCATCCAATGACGCCCGCCAGCACCGGGCCAGCGCCCTGCTGTTTTTTGACCGGCGGAATTCGAAGCGCCAGCAGGGCAATGGCGACAAGGAGAAATGCGACGTTCGCGAGTTGGGAGCCGATCAGGAAAGGGTTGGCCTCAGCGCCGAGAAGCTCGACGACCCGTGATAGCGAGCCCGCCGCGCCGACGCCGAACCAGAGGATAACCGGGCTGGCTGCGATCAGGTCATGAAGCTTTTCCCTTGTCACAGCGCCACCCCGCCGCAAAAGCGCGAGACCAGCGTTTGCGAGCATGGCTTCAGCCTTGCAAAGTAGCTGCAAATCACGGGCGCGCCTTATAAAAACCAAATTGGAAAGGTGCTTTTGCACTGGAATTTTGTCATGAGCGAGAACAGCAGTGATTGATTTACATTCCCATATTTTGCCGGGCATTGACGATGGCGCCGCGGATCTCGCTCTGTCGCTTGAAATGGCCAGGATCGCCTCATCGGAAGGCGTTGTCGTCCAGGCCTGCACGCCTCACATCTTTCCCGGCGTCTATAATAACACCGGCCCTCAAATACGGGCCGCTGTGGTTGAACTCCAACGGGAAATCGACGAAGCGGGGATCGAGCTGACGCTTGTCACAGGGGCGGACGCGCACATGGTCCCCGACATGGTGGGCGGCCTGCGCAACTCGACTATTCTGTCTCTTGCCGACACAAGATATGTCCTTGTCGAGCCGCCGCACCATGTCGCGCCTCCGAGAATCGACGCCTTCTTCTTCGACCTGCTCGCGGCGGGTTATGTGCCCGTGCTCACTCATCCAGAAAGGCTGCGGTGGATCGAAGCGCATTACGAGACCTTTGTCCGCCTGTTCCGCGCCGGCGTCTGGATGCAGGTGACCTCGGGCTCCCTCACGGGCGCCTTCGGCGCCAGACCCAAGTATTGGGGCGAGCGCATGCTCGATGAAGGCCTTGTTCATATCCTCGCGTCCGATGCTCATGGCGTGCGTCGTCGGCGGCCCGACCTCGCCGCTGGCCGAGCGGCGGCCGAAAAATGGGTGGGCGCCGAGGAAGCCGAGCAGCTCGTTTATCTGCGTCCCTACGCCATCCTCGAAAATGTGGACCCCTCGTCTGTCCGCCCGCCCGCCGGGGCGACGCATCCGGGAAGCTATGCGGCCTCACGCGCGCATCAAGACATGCCAGCGCGCGCGCATGGCGGCGGTCCGTCGAAAGCGGACTCCTCCTCCGGGTTGGGCAAGGTTTTCGGCGTTGCGCGCAGCGCCCTCAGGAGAGGCATTTTCAGCTAGGCGGAGGCGGCGGGCGCAACGAAAAGGCTGCGTCTCTTCAATCCGACGCAATACTCAATTTATCGAACCATATTTCGCCCGAAAGAAGCTCCTCCGACGGCGAACGCGCGGCGAGCCCCAGCCGCAGTGATTGCACCGGGCAGCCCTTTTCAGGCACAGAGAATGCGAATTCGAACTGCGCCCAATCCTCGGTCAGCCCCGTTGTGTGCCGGCTTTGACCGAGGATTTTGTTGTCGGCGCAAGACACCATCCACATGACGCCGCGCGGTCCGTCGAGATCGCTCTTGTAAGAGCCTTTGAGTTTGTAACGCCCTGGGGTCAGCATTGTAATCTGAGAAATTCCGGGGAATTCCGCTCTCCCGGAACTGAACCCGACCAGTAGTGCGCGATCGGCGTCCTTTTCGGATTTAGCCACGAAATCCACCGTGACATTGGCGACCGGAGGAACCTGCCAGTCGAAAGGCGAGCCCGACGGCTTCTTCTCAAAGTCTCCATTGAACAGAAATCCAGCATGCTCCAGATCCTCCGGAGGCAGGAACTGAAGCCAGACATAATAGGCGAGCTCGACAAATCTCTTGTTGATCAGGAACCATTGGTAGGCATTGAGCTCCTTGACGTTGGCGGGCGCCGCGGTCTCTCTGAGATCCATGAGAAGCTTCAATGGCACGGATGCATCCGAGAGGTTGTTGTAAATCAATCCGAAAAAGACGGGGCGCCAAGGCGGATTTTGCGCCAGAAGCTTCACAACCTCCTGTTCGCCTGCTCCCTTGCTTTCCAGCATCCTGGCGAGCGGCGGCATGACGTAATCAGGGAGGACGGTCCCCGAGCGCAGTAATACGTCGGCGTAGTAGGCGGAAGACGGAAAATTCTTGTTCTCGAGAGCCCTGGTCATCAGCCAGAACGCCGCATATCCCTCATGCAGAGAATGCCGGGCTGCCGCAACCATTGCTGAAGCGGCAAGTTTGCGAGATCCCTGCAGTTCGGCAAGCTGACCTAGCAGCCGGTAATTTTTGCCGCTCAGCGGATCGGCCAGCAACGCTAATTCAGCTTGCTTTCTCAGTTCTTCGATTTTTTTTTGCGGATGTCTCGGCGCTTGTGGAGCATCCGGTCGCGCGTCGGGATTAATTTGCGCATCGGCGATGGAATATAAGGCCGTCGCCTGCCGGGCGTCGAGCCACAGAGCCCAATCGGGCGCGACTCGCGCGAAATAAGCCGCGAAACTATGTGTGAAAATGAGCCAGCACAGGATGAGGCCGAAAGCGAAAAAACCAAGGACGAGCGCGGGCGCGCGGCGCAACCCTTGTTTTTTCAGTCGCCAGTCGCGGTCAAACATGGGAACGCGTCAGAATTTCACGTTGAACGCGAAGGCGAGGAGGCGCCCGATAAGGCCCGGGCGTTTATGCGATCGGGCGGGCGTGTGCCGACGTGATTGCGCGAGCGAGCCTTCGCGAAAAATCGTCTTCTCGGCTTCGGCGCTTCTCCCCCGCTTCACATCGCGCTCGCGATGATACGCCTCCTCGGCAAGGCGAGCATCCAGAGACTGATCGTACGCCGCGCGTCGCGCCGGCGTTTTGACGTTGTTCCAGGCCTGCGTGATCCTGACGAGATAGGCCGGCCCTGCAAAGCCTTCTCTTTCCTCTGAATGAGCCCATTTGCACAGATGGACGAAGTTCTGTCTCAGATGAGGCGTCGGACTTTCCCGGGTGGCCCCGAGCGCGCGATAGCTATCGACACCGGGAGCGAGCAATATTTGTTCGATGAAGAAGGAAGCGGCGTCCATGAGGTGTCCAGGGGTGCGTTGAAGGCCTTGTGACAGCGCCTCAGCGGTTTCGAAATCGACAGCCACCTTGATCAACGTGTCCACGCCATCCGGCAGCGGCGACTGGCGCACGTGACGCCCCCGCGGCGGGGCGGAAAGCAACGACAACGCCGCCCGGATTGCTTGAAGCTCGCCCTCACGCGGCGGCGGAGCCGTCATCCGTCGAGTCCTTGCCGCGTTCATGCATCCCGGTTTCGCCCGCGCCTTCTATCTGCTCCGGTTCGGAGCCATAGCCATAGCCGTAACCATATCCGTACCCATAGCCATAGCCGTAACCGTAACCGTAACCACCTCCGAAGCCCGCCTTTTTGGGATCGTATTTGGTCACAATAATGCCGAGAGGCGTTACCCGCGCGCGCTTCAGCCTCTTGAGGGCATTGCGGATCAACCCGACGCGCCCTTGCCCTGCAGCGATGATGAAAACAGTCGCTTTTGCGATATTGCCGAGCACGAGCGCATCAGCCATTCCCATGACCGGCGGCCCGTCGATAATCACCATGTCGAATACTTCGCCGCTGGACGAAATCAGGGAAGCAAAGCGCGCCCCATTGAGCAATTCAACCGGATTGGGCGGCGTCGGACCCGCTGACATGATATGCAGGTCGGCGGTTCCTTCGAGTTGCCTGATCGCTTCGCCAAGTTCGCAGTTATGGGTGAGATAGTTGCTCAGCCCGATATTGTTGTCGAGGTGCGCCTTCTGGTGCAAGGACGGCTTGCGCAAATCGGCGTCGATCACGAGCACGCGTAGCCCCAGGGCGCAGAATTTGTTCGCCAGGCTGAACGCGACGCTCGATTTGCCCTCGCCGGGTCCGGAACTGGTGACGACAAGCGTCTTGGGCACGCCGGCTTCGGTTGAAAACTGAAGCGAGGTGCACGTGGATCGGAACGCTTCCGAGACGGCGGAGCGAAGATCGAGGCATTCGTCTTCGAACAACTTGCCGCTCGCGGGTTTCGGAATGACGCCATGCAACGTCAGACCGCAAACCCTTTCGGCCTCTGCCGGATCGTGGACGACGTCGTCAATATGCTCCAGCGCGAAAGCGCCTCCGACGCCAATCACGAGCCCGAGAGCCAGAGCGATCAACATCGCTTTTGGCCTGTTCGGCGAGCTCGGGCTGCTCGGAAGCAACGCCCTCTCGACTATGAAGACGTTGTTTGTCCCGATGCCGCTCGCGACGTCCACTTCCTTGTAGCGCTGCAAGAGGTTCTCGTACAGAGCGCGGGTGCTGTCCACCTCCCTTTTCAGGAGGTTGTACTGGACGCTTCTTTTTTGAAGATCGAGGGTCTCCTGCCGCAGCTTTTCGATCCTCTCCTTCATCTGATTTTCCTGATTGAGCGCGCCCTCATAGGCGGCCTTCAGGGATGATTTTACGGTTTTGACCTCGACGCCGATCTGATGTTCGACCTCCTTGATCTTGCCGCTCAATTGCATCATTTCGGGATAGTTAGGCCGGAAGGTCTGCGACTTTTCCTGATACTCCGCGACCAGTTGCCCCCGTCGGCCCCGCAGCTCCTGAATGGCCTGGTTGGTGAGCAATTGCGGGAGGTCGATGCCGCCGGAGCTTTCCGCCTGGCGCCACAATTGTTCGTTCTTCATGCGGTCCGCGATGATCGTGCCAAGCGCAGCGTTCGCGGCGGCAAGATTGCTTTCCGCCACCGACTCCTTGTCCGTGGTGACGACGATCTGCTCCTTTTCGGCAAAGGCGATCATCGCCTTCTCCGCTTCCTCGAGACGCAACTTCAGCTGCTTGACCTGATCCTCCAGAAAGGACTTCGCATAAGCGTTTGCCTGAAACCGCTTATCAAGGTGCGAGGCGACATAGGCGTCGCCATACGCATTGGCGGTCGTTTGCGCGCGGCTCGGATCGCCGTCGGTGTACAAAATATCCACCAGGCGCGTCCCGGCCACGGGCTTGACGGAAACGCCGCCGAGCACACTATCCGCCGCAGCCCGATCCCGGTCTGAGCGCTCTTTTGCGGAACCTGCCTGGACCCCGGCCTCCTTGCCAAGATGAAGCCGAGACGCAACCCGCTCGGCGAGACTGCGTCCCTTCAGCAGCTCCAGTTCCGTTCCCATGTAATCTTCATTGCGCTCGACGTCTTCCGCGCCATTTTTGAGGATGGTCGAGGCGTTCTTGTCGATCTGCAGCCTGATTGACGCCGTGTAGAGCGGCTTTTGCAAAAACACCCACAAACCGCCAAGCGCGAGACATGAGGCTACTGCAATCCCGATCAGTCGCTTCCGCTTCAGAAGAACGCCGATGATCTCTCGCAGATCGATCTTGGAGTCTTCCGACGGCTCGCCGAGGTAACCGCCCGCTTCGGGGTAGGCGTAGCCGCCCGGCCAGTTGGCCGGACTTTGCATCATCGAGCCTTTTCCTTGGGCGTCAATCTGAACAGGCAGCTCTCTGTCGGCCATCAACTTATCCCTTGGGCGGCGTCCGCCAGCCGTTAAATGAATGGAACCGCGTAACCTGCGATCGGCAAAACTTTGAGGACGAGGTTCAAGCCTGTTTTCGTGGTGGAATCCTCGACGACGATGACGTCGCCGGGAACGACTGGCGGATCCTCGACCGTCCCGTTGCGAATATCGCCGAGGTCATAGCGTATCATCGTCCTCTGTCCCTCGGCGATTCTGAAGACCACTACACTATCTGAAGACGTAGAGCGCTCCACCCCGCCCGCCCTGGCGATCGCCTGTTCGAGCGTATCGCTCCCGCGCATGGGGAAGACGCCCGGATTTTTGACCGCTCCTTCGACCGTCAATCTTTGACTGTTGTATTCCTTGATTGAAACGGTGACTTGCGGCGAACGCATGTAGCCGGCGTCCAGACGCTTCTGTATGTCCCGTTCCAACGCAGACGGACTTTTGCCGCTCGCCATCGTCTGCCCAATCAAGGGCAGATTTATGGTGCCGTCATCGGCGACCGGAACGGTCCTGGAAAGATCCGGCGCCTTGAAGACAGTGACCTCGAGCACGTCCTGCGGACCGATCAGATAGGTGGAGCTGCCAGGCGTTGTTGCGGAAACATATCTGTTTGCGACCTTCGCAGCGGCCGCTTCCGAACTCGACGGCTGCCGTTCCTGTGAAGAAAAACCACCGTCCCCCTCCGGAACCCCATTGCAGCCGCTGACGCCAATGGCGAAGCCGCTCGCGAATATGAATATTAACAGCAATCTAATTGGCTTCAGGAAAAAATCCTCTTGCGCTTGGGAATCCATGGAGCACCTTGTCAAACCGTAAGCTAAGCCATACGGGCCGCAGTTACTTACGGTTATCGCAGAAGCAAAAAAAAAGAAATCCTCGTCACGACCAGAGGCAATAGGCGCGATCACTTCAGGCGAGATTTTGATGTGGCCAGTCGATCCGAAACATTAGTATGCCATTAATCAACTTCTCTCGGGACTGTTGCCGAATCGCAACGATTCAAGGGAAAAATTGATTGAATGGTCACGGCTTTGCTTGCGGGAGCGGCCGCCCTGGGTTACCGCTGAAGATAGGGTCGGTCATTTGAATACAGCCAAAGCTGGCGGATTATCCTAGGCGATCGCCTGAAGGAGCGTATTGATGAAAACTCTCAAAGTTCTTATGGTTGCACTTCTTGCAAGCAGCACGGCGCATGCCGCCGCCCTGAGCGATATCAAGGGCGATGTCCTCGTCAACCACGGCGCAGGCTTCGCAAAGTTTGATAAATCGATCGACCTCGCTCCTGGCGACAAGATCAAGGTTGGCAAAAAGGCTACGGCCAAGCTCGTGTATTCTGACGGATGCAGCGTCACCATCCCGGGCGGCGCGCTCGCGACCGTCGCGAAGCAGTCGCCCTGTTCGTTCCGGGCGCAGCTGACCGGCCGCGGCGAGAGCCCGGAGGACGTGTGCCGGGACTCTGTCGATCCGCGTTGCTGCGGCGTTGGGGACAATGTCGCAGCCTGCGGGCTTCTCGTGGGCGGCATCGCCGGCGTCGGCGGCGGCATCGCGGCCGCCTTGGCGACCCAGCAGCACTCCTATTCCACTTTCATCCCGCCGGCTGGCGTCACGCCGCCGGCTGGCGCCAGCCAGTAAGGCGGAATCGCTGCAATAAATGGTCGAACCATTTTGCCCCTGTCGTCGCCCGGCAATTTGACTGGACGACGACAGGTGTTTTTTTACCTCACCTTCGCCTGTTTTCTCGCAAGCCTCGTCCTTGGCGGCCCGACGAAGCACGCCTCCCTTCAGGACGCGCTGCTTCAGCTTTGCGCCGTGCCGCTGCTCCTCCTGGCCGGCTGGCGGCTATGCAATTTGCCGACAACACGGGAGATGCGTTGGTCGCTGGCGTTTTGCGCGGCCATACTCGCGCTTCCGCTCATTCAGCTCATACCGCTGCCCCCCCTCATCTGGACACAGCTTCCAGGACGGGAGGCGCTGGTCTCCACGTATACGCTGCTTGGCCGCTCCCCCGACTGGGCCGCCATCAGCCTATCCGGCCAGGAGACTTGGCTCTCGATGCTCTCTTTGCTTCCGCCGCTGACCCTTTTTCTCGCAGTCTTGACCCTCGACTGGAGGGAATGCCGCCTGTTGAGTCTGCTGCTGGTCGCATTTGCCGTGCTGAGCGCATTCGTCGCTCTCTTGCAGGCGGCGCAGGGCGTCGATAGTCCGTTTCGCTTCTACAACGTCGATTTGCGCGATCCGTCGCCCGTCGGATTTTTTGTCAACCGCAATCATCTTGGCGCTCTGCTTTATTGCGGAGCCGCATTCGCGACGGCCTGGCTTCTCGCGTCCTACGACGCCGTTCGACTGGATCAAGACCGGATCGACCACCAGACCATCGTCACCATGGCCGGATCGGCGTTCGCCCTTGTCGCGCTCGTTTCCGTCGAGCTGGTCGTCAGGTCGCGCGCCGGCGTCCTGCTCCTGTTTCTCGGTTTGGGCGCGCTCCCCATCCTGGCGGCGATACGCCCCTCTCCCCACGCAGAATTCGACGGCGCCGAGTCGGAAAGCCTCGGGCGACGACACTGGCTCCCCGTCGCCGCCGCCTTCATCATGCTCGCGCTGGTCGCATTCTTCTTCGTAGGCTGGTCGTCGATCCAGGGCGTTTTCGACCGATTTGGCGCCGATCCGCTTTCCGATGAGCGGCCGGTCTTCGCCAGAGTGACCTTTTTTGCGACCAAGGCTTTCATGCCCGTCGGATCCGGCCTGGGCTCTTTTGTCTCCGCCTACCAGATGTTCGAAAAGCCGCGAGACATGTTCAGCGGCGTCTATGCGAACCACGCGCATAATGACCTGCTCGAACTGGCGCTGGAAACAGGCATGGCGGGCCTCATGCTCCTATGCGTATTTATTGTCTGGCTCGTCACGCGCGCGCGCAAGGTCTGGACGGCGATCAACCGGCCCGTTATCGACGTCTATTTGCAGGATGCGGCCATGATCGTCATTTTTCTCTTTCTCGGCCACTCGCTCATGGACTATCCGCTTCGCACGAACGCTCTGCTGTCAGTCTTTGCCTTTGCGTGCGCGCTCCTGATCAAGGCGCCCGGCGGCGGCGAAGCTCACACGCAAGGCAGGACGCGTCAGGAACGCCGGCGGCGGCGCGATGCATTGGCGCAAAACGCAGCCTGATACCTCGCTCTCGAACCTGAAGGCTCTTCTGCCGCCCACCAGCGGGCGTTTCGGACCACGGGATTGTCGGCCGCGTCCTTTTGAGACACCATGTCTCCTCTCGACCGCAACCGCGCGCACGTTTTCATGCCGGCGAACGAAAGTGGCTCAATCGACGATGCAAGACTTGCGCTGAATGCCTGAAGCCGAAACCATCATTTGCGCCCTGTTGCGCGGCGAACGCCCGACCTGGCCGGCGGATGGAAATGACGCATTCACGAGCCTCTTTCTCGAACGGAGCGCGTATCATGGGGTTCAGGCATTACTTCACCAGCATCTGACCAATGGGACATTCCGCGAGCTGGGCTGGCCCCCATCCATTCTGGACGCATGCAGAGAGGCGGCTGTCGGCCAGGCGATGTGGGAAATGCGCCATAAGGAAATTCTGGGGAGCCTCCTGGACCGCCTCGCCGAGATCGGCGTACGCCCCATTCTTTTCAAGGGAACCGCGCTCGCTTACAGCGCCTATCCCGCGCCCTTCATGAGGAGGAGAGGCGACACGGACGCGCTCATCCCGCTTCACGCGAAAGAGCAAAGCTGCGAGGCGCTCGAATCGCTGGGTTTCCGCCGCACGGCCTGCGCGCGCGGCGATCTCGTCAGCAACGCCATAGAGTATGCGATCGAGGACGCGGGCCTTGGCGCGCATGAAATCGACCTCCATTGGCGGATCAGCAATGCCCAGGTGCTTTCCAGACTGTTTTCTTATGATGAACTGGTCCGCGCCGCCTCTCCTCTACCAGCTTTGAGCCCCCACGCAATTGGACCTGGCGATATGCACGCGCTGGCTATCGCCTGCATGCATCGAGCCGAACACAAGGAATGCCCCTATTTTGTGGATGGGGTTGAATACTACGACGGCGATCGTCTCATATGGTTTTATGATATGAGCCTGATCTGCAAGAACTGGGAAAGCGCCGATTACGACGCCTTCTTCGATCTCGTCGAGGAAAAGCGCTTGCTCAACAATTGCCTCGAGGCGCTCGAAAAGGCGAGGGCGTATTTCGGAAGCGGGCCGTCACGCGAGATCGTGGAGCGGCGGCGGAAAACGGGCGCAAATGATGTTATCTCGACTTATCTCGCCGCTTCGCCGCTGGATCAGTATTCTGCAAATTTCGCGGCGATCCCGGGCGCAGGGGACAAGCTACGTTTTCTGATACAAATTCTTTTTCCTCCCGTCGAATATATGCGCGAAATGTATGCCCACGTCGAACCGAACTGGCTGGCGTGGCTTTATGTGCATCGCATCGTGAACACGGTCGCGAAGCGATTGAAGAGAACGTTTCCCGCGCTTTTTCAATTCGGGGACGCGGATCGGAGCTGAAAAATAATGCTCCCGATCTAAAGCCAAAAGATCAGGCGGGGGAACAGTCGTAGCCGCGCCCGTCCTCCCTGCGTCACGCCGGCGCGATCAAGCGCCCTTGTTCAAGTCGCAGGACCTGGCAGGCGGCGCCGACGCGCGCGGGGCGATGGGTCACGAGGACCATCGTCACCCGACCGACGAGCGCCTCTATCCCTTCCAGAACCATTCGCTCGTTCGCCTCGTCCAGCGAACTTGTCGGTTCATCGAGGATCAGGAGAGCGGGGCGACGGAGAAGAGCGCGCGCGAGGGCCAGTCTTTGCCTTTCGCCGCCGGAAAACCGCGTTCCGCGATCGCCGACGATCGTCTCGAGCCCCTCGGGCAGCGCATCGACAAACCCCGCCGCTCCGGCCAGCGTCAGCGCCTCGCGCAGTTCGGACTGACTTGCATGGGGTTTGGCGATCGACAAATTCGCCCGAATGGTGGAGTGAAACAGAAAGGGATCCTGCGCGACATAAGCGATGGATTGCCGCCATAGCTGCGCCAGTTCGCCTGTCAGCTCCCGGTCGTCGATGCGGATTTTGCCCTCCGTGGGGGACAGGAGCCCGGCCAGCAAATCGAGAAGCGTGCTCTTGCCGGCTCCAGAAGAGCCGGTCAGGACAGTCAGTGCGCCTTTCGGCAGGCGCAGGGTGACGTCGCGCAACGCCTCTGGCGCGTTTGCCGCATGCGCGAAGGAGACCTTGTCGAAGCGTATCTCTCTCTCGAGGTTGAACGCCTGCTGCGGCTCGCCATGCGGCGTTTCGCGCGCCGCTGAGCAGTCCCTCAAGAGCGCCAGAATGGTCTGGGCGGCGGGCGCGACGTGCAAGAGCTCCTGCGCCGCCTGCTGTAGAGACTGCACCAGGGGCAGGAGCCGGTAGAAGATCAGAGCCAGCACCAGAACCTGCGCCACCGGCATGTGAAACGCGCCGGCGCTGACGCCGAGGAAAACCGCGACCGCACAGGCGCCGGCGATCTCTTGCATCGTCCGGGCGTTGCCCTGGCTTTTGACGAAAGACAGGAAATTTCGCCTTATCTCGTCGACGGTTGTGGCGAAGGCCGAGACATATTGCTCTTCGGCGACATAGCTTTTGGCGATCTTCAGCCCGGCGAGAAACTCGGAGACCGCATGCTGGTAGTCCTGATAGGCGGTCGTCAGCGCTTCGCCGAGGCGCAGACTTTCGCTCAGCCTGCCCCGCGCAATCCAGACAAGGGAGAAACCGACTGCGAGCGCAGCAAGGGTCAAGACGGGGGCGATCACGCAAGCTGCGGCGATATGCGCGCCGATGAGCAACATGCGGCTCGGCATTTGCAGCGCGTAATACACCGCCGTGTCGAGGCGATCGGTCTCGGCGGTGAGAGCGGCCAGCAAATCCGCAGGCCGAAGCCGGCGCAAAAAGGACCAGTTGGCGTGTGCGATCGCCGAATAAAGACGGACGCGCGTTTCGCTCAGAAAATTCAGGCGCAAGTTGGTGAGGTAAAGGTCGCTCCGGCGATTGAGCAGCGAACGGGCCGCCGCCACGGCGATGAAGATCGCCAATACGCTGGTGAGATTGAGCTGCACGCCGAGACGTTGCAGCCAATGCGGCAGCCAGGTCATCGGTCCCTGCGTCGGCCCGCCGGCGGGATCGAGCGACTGGATCAGCGGAACCAGAAAAAGCAGCGCCGCGCCTTCGCTCAGGCCCGAACTCAAAGCCAGGGCGCTGGCGATAAAGAGGCGACGCGCTCCCACTTCGGCGACGAGCAATCGCCAGAAGCGCGCAATCTGACGTAACGCGTCGAGAACAGTGGCGGCGGCGGGCGCGTCGCTCAAATTGGAAATCTCCAGGGCCGCGAAGTTTTACGGAGACTTTGGCAGGTCGAGGAGGCGCACGGCCTAGCCGGAGAGCTCCGCGCGATTGTCCCCAGGCTCGGCCACGGCGCATTCATCCGACCGGCCGAACCAGCCCGCGAAGGACGCCAACGCCTCCGGGTCGTCCAAAGCCCGCCCGACCGCCGGCAGACCCCGGAGTCGGCGCATTATGCGTCCTTCATCCACAACAGACGACGGGCCAGCAGCTCTTCCACCAATTGCGCGATATCGCGGTCGAGCTCATCCGGCGCCACCTCGAATTCGTCCAACAGGCTCTCGCGAGCCTCTTCGAGCGCCTTTCCATCCCTGATGCATCGGAACATGCAGGCGCCGACCTGGTTGAGGCCGTAATAGGTTCCATTTCTCAGATCCAGAAGGACGATTTCCTCTCCGACCTCCTGAACCAGGATATCGGGAGAAATGACCAGATTATCGACCGAGTTCATGAGGTCGCTCCCTCGGATGTCGCATGCTCGACGATGGCCTTTCGCACCCGCCCGAGTTCATCGAGCCGCCGCGGATAATCGAGTTCGTAACCGACGAGCGCATCTGTCAGAGCTGCTATCCGTTTGAAGTGGCTGGCGACGATGGCGGGGTCCTCCACGTCGAGCAGGAAAGAATTCTTCGCCCAGCCCATGAGGGTTTCGGCTTTGGTGAGTTTGCGGAAGACAGTCTCTTGCGCGCCGCCGTCCCCCAGAAAATAGGCGACGCGCAAGGGCCGGGGCTGATCGCAATAGGCGAGTCCGGATCCGGCCAGAAACCGGGTCTTTGTCGTGAAATGCAATGCCGCGGCGCGCTCGACGCCGCTTTTCGACAGGATTTTTTCGCTGTCGCTCCAGAGGCGAACGGACGGATGGCCAGGCGCCACCTGGAACCCATCGTCGCAAGGCTCGAGCATCAATCCGTCATCGACGAGGAGGCGATGCCCGCTGCTTGCGAAGCTGGCCACCAACGTCGATTTGCCGCGCCCCGACTGGCCGAGAAACACAACCGCCGACTCCCCGATTTCGACGGCGCCGCCGTGAAACACATAGCGCCCCCGATTCCCCAGCAGGACTGGAAGAACCTGACTTTGGAACAGGTGGTGCGGGGTCGCGTCATCGACGCCCGGCGCGGGAAAACAGGAGATGCGGGAGCCCTCCTCCGCCACCTCGAAATCCGCCAGACCGGGAAAGCGCAGGAGATAGCCGGACGGCATGCGGTAAAATTGCGCGGCGCGGCTTCCGTCCGGAAAAACCCACTCATAGAAAGGCGGGTCCAATTCGCGCCCCTGTTGGCGCGGCGCCAAAATCGTGAAATCGGAAACCCCCACACCGCTCTCCGAACCCGAGTCCCGCACGCGAGCCGTCATCCACATGCTTCGAGGGAAATCGGCAACCGAAAAAGAGCGACCCACAACGGATGTCGGATCCGCCGCGAAACCTTTCTGTTTCAGCTCCCGATCTCTGAGCAGGCGCGACTCAAGGCCTAGCGCGGTTCGGGCCGGGATGCTCGTGATTCTCTCTGCGGCCCGAGCAGCCGGATTGGACCAGTTTCTTCACGGTCCCATAGACAGTCAATTCCGGACGCGCATAGGTTTTCCGGTCAGCGTCCGCCTGCGACGGCTCAATATTTTTCTGGTCCATAGGTCTCTCCTTAAGGCAGACGCGATCAGAAATGCAGGCGGGATCAGCCGCCTCTGAATTCGCGCTCCGTCAACCAAACGCTCAACGCGCCGAGGCCGAACCGCTCGAGCAACTGCTCGTCGTCAACGCCCCCGGCAGACTCAACGAAACTTACCCACCTAGCCAAATTGTCCCGGCGAAGGTCACAGATTTGAGGATAAACGTCAACCATCATCTGAAACAGTGTATGATGAAATTTCCAGCCTGGATTGCCGTTTATGCTCCTCCTCCACAGAACCTCCTCAGGAAGTATACTGTCCATGCTCCGCCGCAGGAGGCGCTTGTACCACTCGGCGTATAGTTTTGATTCAACCGGCATTCTCACTGCAAATTCGATCATTCTGCGGTCGGAAAACGGACTGCGGGGCTCCACCCCTTTCGAGAACGCGATTTCCCCGTAGACCTCATGCGCAAAGGACAGAAGGCCGGAAGTGAAGTATCGCGCGTGGTGCGCCTGATCGCCCCGGTTCCGCGCCTTCGCCGCAGCCTCGCGGCGCAGTGCGTATTTCGTCGCCAGCGCGCCTCTCGTGACCTCTGTATAGGAGCAAGCGGCGCCGCCCCGCAGCAGGGCGCGCTGATCTCGCGATTCCCGATAGAAGTTTCGAATAGATTCAGGGGTCAGGGCGGCCAGTCCCTGACGCGCCGCTTGCCGGAGGGCCGACACCCCGCCGACCCCATGCCGGACGTGGGCGCGAAAGATGGCCGGGAGAGACCCAAACGATCTCTCCTGAAGGACGGCGTTCAGGCTTCCCTCATAGCCGTAAAACAGCAGATCGCCCGCCATGCCGTCTAAAGCGACCCTGCAGCCCTTGGCGCTCGCCGCTCCGTAGATCAAATGCGCCACCAATCCATGAGTGAGCGCGAAGGGCTCATCCGCCGCGCAGCCGGCGGCCAGAAACGCGCGGCACGTCTCGCCTGACAGGCTGGAAGTCAGAATCTCCGCGTCTATCCAGTCGTCCCTCTCGATGACGCTTCTTATGCAGGGCCAGTCCAGACAGTTTTCCCGATCGTCGCGGATGAGGGAGAATGTTCGCAGAGGCTCGCTGAGACGCCCTCTGAATTCCTTGCTGATGAGGCAGACAATCGATGTGGAGTCGAGTCCGCCGCTCAGCGCCGCGCCGATGGGCCCTATGCTTCTCAAGCGGCATTTCACGGCCACGCGGAGCTGTTCGAGAAATGCTTCCGCGCATTCGTCGAGCGACGCAAAGGAGACCGCCGGGAGGTTGCCGGGATCCCAGTACCGCCAGCTTACCGCGCCTTCCGCGGCGACCTTGATCGCGTGTCCGGCCGGCAGCCGCTTGATATTGCGATAGAAGGTTCCGATTTCGTCGTCCCGATCGAACTCGGGCGCGATGAAATCGACGACCCGCGAGTCATTCAGCCGGGCGTCGATGCGCCCAAGCGCCAACAGGCCCTTGATCTCCGACGCGAAAGCAAACCAGCGCGCGCCCTCATGATAATAAAAGTGCCGCGCGCCCGCCGCGTCCCGCGCGCCGAACAAATGCCTTCGCCGCGAATCCCAGACGAAAAAGACGAACTCGCCGATAATCCAGTGAGGGCATTCCTCGCCCCATGTCTCGTAAGCCCGCAATACCAGCTCTGCATCCGTATCGCCGCGCAACACGACGCCCCGCCACATGAGCTCCCGCGTCAGATCCTCACGATTATCGACACGGCCGTCCATGACCAGGACGAGGCTTTCATCTTCATTCGTCAGCGGCTGCGATTCGTGAAGAGACTCGGGCGTCGTCCGCAGCATGCAGTGCCCGAGACCAACCGATCCCTCGACGCGCTGCGCGCATCCATCGGGCCCACGCAGGGCCATCGCAGTCGTCATCTTTTCGACCGCCGCCGCCTCGACGGGAGCGCCGTCGAATTGCACGACGCCAGCTATGGCGCTCATTGCCGAAACGACCTCACGTGAAAGATTTTTCGAAAACAGCGTAATGCTTGCCGACATCCGCCGCATCGTTCACGGGGACGCCCGCGACTTCGATCCAGGCGTGGCCCATGAGGCGGCCGGGGGCCAATCGCGTGCCGATCCGCAACTCGCACATGACGCCGAGACGGCGCAACAGCCAGGCCAGATACAAGGATCGGATCAGGCAATTGTCGGATCCGAAAAGGTGGAAAGCCGCCGTGTTGACGAGACGGGCGATCTTCACGACGTCGTCATGGGAAACCGGCGCCAGCCCAGGCGAAGGGGCCCCGATGAACCAGCGCATGAAGCTCTTGAATCCAAGAACCTGCAACGCCAGCCAGAAAATCGGCATCAAGACGAACGCCATCCCCAGGATCCGCCTCTCACGTCCCGAGAGAGAAAAAAATTTTGCGTATCTTGTTGCTGGCACGACAACATCCCAAGCTGAAACTGCCTGCCGCCGCGTCCGTTTTCAGCTGCGAAGAAAATAGATGCGCGGCGGAATGATCGCCTGTTTGCCAATTTATATGGCAGCCGCGCGGCAAAGTCTCAACCTATGGGCGTGGACACTTGCCTGACGCCCCAAATACGCGCGTCACACATACGGAAAGCCCGCAGCGCCTCCGGCCGCCGCCCGCTCCCAATTTGGTCGCTTCGGCGATGACCGCGTCGCCACAATCCGCCGAGCGCAGAGGGCGCGATCGTTCGTGGAGTTCGTGGTGCCGCAAGAGGGATTCGAACCCCCGACCCCATCATTACGAATGATGTGCTCTACCAGCTGAGCTATTGCGGCATGCGCGACGTTCAGTCGCGCGGCTTTCTCTTATCGGCGCCCGCGACGTTTTTCAAGCGGCCGGGTGGCAGGATTTTCGATTTCCTTCTCGATTTCCCCACCGACCGGATCAGCGCTTGCCGCCCTTCGCATTCGCATCGGCGGGCAGTTGGGCAAGGGCCTGCTGGCGGAGTTTCTCGACTTCGAGCCTCGTCTTCTTGGCTTCGGCGCGCGCCACCTTGGCGGCGCGGCGGACCGACATATGACCGAGCCACGACGTTACGCCGCCCGCGAGAACCCCGATCGCCATGGCGGCGAGCACCACCATGAACATCGGCGCCTCGATCGAGGGCGCGGCGGCGTCGCCCCCCGCGAATGGATCGAGCCCGATCTTCACAGGCGCGCGATTGGCCATGGAAAAAAACAGGAGGATCAACGCTAGCGGAACAAAAATGATGATGCGCAGTAAGGCCTTCATGAGCTCTTCCCCGATGGCCGGCGAACGCGCCGGAATGTAACGACCGCGCGTTGGCCGCGAGAGCCCGGCGTCCCCTCATCCGCGCGCCCGTGCGGCGCGCGGCAAACCCGGCTCAGCCCTGGTAGTTTTCGTTCAGCCGCTCGCGCATTTCCTTGCCCGTCTTGAAGAAGGGCACGGATTTCTCCTGCACAGAGACCTGCGCGCCGGTGCGCGGATTGCGCCCCGTCCGGGCGTCCCGCTTCTTGACGGAAAAAGCGCCGAAACCGCGCAGCTCGACCCGATCGCCGCGCGCGAGCGCCGCCGTGATTTCATCGAGGATTGTGCTGACAATCGTTTCGACGTCACGCTGGTAGAGATGGCTGTTGCGACGCGCGATGCGCTGTATAAGTTCCGACTTGATCATCCCCGGCCCATCTATCTAGTTGCAGCAAAACGTCTTGCGCCCGATTCAACGCGCGTCGAAACCCTGCCAAATCGCCAATAGACCGTCAAGACTGCCGCGCCTTTCCGCCGTCACGGCCTGGTCGAGAGCGGCGGCAAGCGTGTCGAGCCCGAAGACCTTCGCTGCGGTCGCCGCACTCTCAACCAGGCCGAGGCGCTCCATGCTCGCCTGCTTCTTCCAGTCACGCACGGGCAGCCCCTTGGCGACGCCCTTGTTGGCCTCGAGCCAGGCGATCGCCTCGCGCTCCCCGCCCAGCACGTCGACGAGTTTCAGGGGCAGGCCTTGCCGCGCGGTGAAGACGCGGCCATCCGCGACCCTGGCGAGGCCCGCGTCGTCGAGACGCCGCCGCTCCTTCACCAAGTCCTTGAACCAGGTGTAGGAATCGGCGACGAGGCTCGCAATCGCCGCCCGAGCGACTTCGCTCGTCGGCTCGAAACCATTGGGAGAGGCCTTGAGCGGGGTGGATTTCACCTCCTCGACCTTCACGCCCACCGTATCGAGCAGCTTGTAGAAATTGGGAAACTGGAACAGCACGCCGATCGACCCGACCAGCGAATTCTCCTGCGCGACGATCGTGTCGGCCGCCATGGCGGCGATATAGGCGCCCGAGGCCGCCAGCGCGCCCACGACCGCAACGACCGGCTTTTTCTCATTGAGCCGCCGCAACTCGCCATAGAGTTTCTCTGCCCCGGTCGTCGTGCCGCCGGGGCTGTCGATCGCGACGATTACAGCCTTGGCCTGGCTCGATTCGCCGATCTTCTTGACCAGCTCGATCGTGTCCTTGTCGCCGAGAATCATCCCCTGGAGGGACAGGCGGGCGATATGGGGCGTTAGCTTGTCGGCGGAATCCGCGCCCGTAAGCCGCGAGACGAGGACGACTAGGGCGAAACCCGCCGCGGCGATGGCGGCCATGCGCCACCAGCTGAGCTTGCGCCGCAGGCGGCGGCGGTCGATCAGATAATCCGTAGGCGCCGTCATTTTCCTCTCTCTGTTCCAAAAGCGGCAGCTCAGTCGCGCCGCGTCGATTCGTCGAGCCATCGGACATAGGCCGAATCCGCTTCAGCCACGTCCACGCGAAGGATTTCCGGCGTCTCATAGCCGTGCAGGCGGCGGACAAGCGCCGACAGCGCCGGATAATCTTCGACCCGGTGCTTCATCTGCAGCAGGAATTCCTCCCCCTCGCAGAGCTCGTCCCGCCAGCGGTAGTGGCTGGTGATGCGCGAAATCTGCACGCAGGCCGCAAGCCGCGCTTCGAGGACCGCGCGGGCGATGGCCCGCGCCTTCTCGTCGGAATCGACCGTCGTGACAAGGATCGCGACGCCACACACGTCAGCCGCCGACGACTGTCGTGAAAACCTGCCCGCCGCGGGCGATGGTGATCTTCCAGTAATAGGCGCGCGACGCCGCCGCCCGATCCAGATCGCGCGTCGTCTCGACTTTCTGGTCGTTGACGGCGAGCACTACGTCACCGCGCTGCAGGTTGAGCTGCTGCGCGGCGGAGCCGTCCTCGATTTCCGAGACGACGACGCCATTGGTCGCGCCCTGCACCGACATTTCCTCGACGACGGCCGGCGAA